>NZ_BSPW01000060.1 GCF_030161235.1 Vibrio zhanjiangensis
AGGGGCCAAAAACAAAATGGCCAAAGTGGCGATGCAAGTGGCCCGAACTCCAACCTATGTGGCACCAACCGCGCTGCATTTATTGCACAAGGCGCGCTCACCCATGGCTAAGGGCATGAACAAAGCCCTCAACCACAATCTTTCAGATGAAGAACAAATCATTCGCTCGATTGTGCGCAGCTTATGTTGGACCCTTATCCAACCGGCGTTTCGCATGCAGTATGACTATGCACCTTTGCTCGGCGCGGCACAATCACTGGCCAAGAGCAAACACAGTAATGCCGACAGTGCTGATGTATTGGAAACCGTGACCGAAGGCAGTGCGGCGACCTCGGGCATCAATAAAGCGGCAAGCGCTCAATCTGATCAGGGCGCTGATGAGGCAGAAAAATCTCGCCAAGAAGCGCTTGAGCCAAGCCTGAAGAAAGCGCAGCAGACGTCAGACACTTTGCTGGCTCAAGTGTCACTCGGCGGTAACGGGGCGCTAAGAGAGGTGCTTAATCACTATCCGCTTAGCGACTTAGCCAATCTCTCTGAGCAGCTCCAAAGCCTATCACTCAGTGAAGCAACACCGGATACAAAGATCCGCCCTTCACTTGGCAAAGACGTACAAACACTGAAGAGCCTGCTGGCGAAAGAGCCTTCGAATCGTGACGCCGAGTTGAACCAAGTGTCAGACTCAGAGCGTCAGCGTCTGGTGAACATCTTAGCCACCATCAAAGACATGGGTTTGTCTGAGCAACGATTTAAAGACACCGTGGCTTATTTCCTTGGTATTGGTCAAGAAGTGTTATCCGAGCAAGGACAGGAAAGCCTTGGCAAGACTGTGGTGAAAATTGAAGATGCGCTGCGTAAAGGGGAAGCGTATAAAAAAGTGAGGGCAATGGCGCTTAAACTGCGTTCCCGCGCGACAAAAGCATCAGACTATCAAGACAGCAGTCTAGATAGCATCATATACAAAGCCCGCTTTGCTGGGTTAGTGGCACGAGATGCGTATGATGAGATTGACTCCTTGGCGCTCAAGCACACTGGTCAGGCTCTAGGGCCATTTTCGGTGCGCTCGAGAGTGGCCAAAGACTGGGGTATGTGTGCCAATGAGGTACTGCGTGAAGCCGAGCATACGCAGGCGGAGCTCATTCCAAACAGTGAAGTGATCCGTGATGCACTGACAGAGCGCAA
>NZ_BSPW01000061.1 GCF_030161235.1 Vibrio zhanjiangensis
GAATGTAAGGATACGACAGAGTCGAATGGTATTTATCCCGTCAAGATCCCTCAGTAATGACATTCCTTTTTTATCAAGGTAATTTATATAACTGACATTTATGATTTGGCGTTGTCGTCTAGCCAGAAAGAGAGAACCTGTTTCAAGGAATTTCCTGTTACTAGACACAGAAATGTTTCGGTCGAGAGCAACCGCTAAGGGACCGATGATTCTCACATGCTGACTTTGTAATGAGGTAAAGATGACAATAAATTACAACTCCATTGGCGATATTCACAATTCTCTTGGACATGCCAAAGATATGAGTCAAGAGGTTAGAGTTAAGAATGGAAAAGCATACCTTAAAGATAAAAAAGCGTCCTTTCCTTTCGTCGTTTCACGAGCAAGAAATCGGCATAGAAACGATTGTAAAAAATTGCTTATCAGTACACTAGCTAAACACCATAAGATGACAGAGCAGGATGCCGAAATAGTATTGAATGGTGTTTTAGCTGATCAAAAAACAGTTCGAGTGGGCGATGTCAAGGCGCTAAACGAATACGTTATGACCTCTAGTCTATCTGGCTTGTTCGAACAGCAAAAAGAGCAAATACAGAAAGAGAAAAATGATTTGGTATCTCAGGGTACAGTCACGGCTGCAAAAAACGAGTTAGATAAAGGTACTTTTACAAAATCTATGTTAGCTAAGTATCCACTAACACAAACTGATTTTGATACTTTAGTTAAAGAATCTATCGGGGAGAAAGCACTATGGGGAACTGAAGACAAAGGTCGAATTGAGCAAGCAATTAGTCGCTTTGTAAATATGGATAAGCTCTACAGCGCCAGAAAAGAGACGATTAAGGCAGAAATTGATGGGTTAGCTTTTGCACGAAAGTCATCACTAGACCAAGCAAGTTTAAGACAAAAAAACACGCTGACTAACTTCTTTGTTAGGGTTGGGCTGGCTAAAGTGGGTGAAGAGATTACATTAAACTCTTTGCATGAAGCCAATCAAAAAAGAAAGGCAAGGAATGCGGAGCGCAACGCAAATAACCCTCAAAAGCCCGCTAAAAAAGAAGTACAGAAAACCCATACTGACGATCCTACTATACCGAAAAGAACCAACTTTAGTAGGGCACTAGAAAAATTAGCAAATGCAGCAGCTGAGGAGCAGCGAGGTGACCAGCCCGCCCATTTAGATGAAATGAGAAAGCTGTTTACTAGTGGGTTACATTCTTCTTCCGGTGAATCAATGCTTAAGAAGAGTTATGGTGCAACAGGGCTAACACCTTGGACTCAAAATGGTATTTTAGAGAAGATGTTCACCAATAAAGGTGGTGTTTGCTTTGGCTTGGCTGCTAAGTGGGGCAAGGATACTGCTATTAATGATTCTTTCTTTCAAAGTATGGAGTTGAAGAATGGTCACAGAAATGGTTTGGACGAAGCGGTCTGTGTGTATGAAGGTCAACGTTTTGGTAAAGAGGAAGTGATCGTTCGCCTAGGTCTTATTGGAATTAATACCGATAACATCGAAAGCAGAGGATTAAACTTCGATCAAGGTGAACTAAAAATACATGCTTTAAGGAAAAACTTTGCAGAGAGTGGTTCAGCGAGTGGACATGCTGTAGCAACTTACTCTTGTTCCGAGCAAGGAAAGGAAAAGTATGCTTTCTTTGACCCAAATTATGGGGAAGTCACCTTTAAAGATAAAGAAAGCTTGGAGGTTTTCTCTAGAGACTTTGTCAATATTGTCTATCCACATTTACCTGCTCAAGGTAGCATCAACTGTGATGTATTTATCCGATAAACACTAAGTATTAGTAGTAGTGGCACTCCTTTCATAACCGTAATATTATGCAAGGAGTGCTTATGAGTTATTTGATACCATAGAAGAACACTCAATATGGCATCGTCCTTCCTAGATATTAAATATATTTTTAATTGCGCTTTCTGCACAGGCTGTATCTAAGTGTCCACCCGGTGCGCCGCCCACGCCAATCGCTCCTATGATGACGTTGTTCATTTGAACCGGTACACCGCCTGCCAAAAATAGTAAGTTGTCATCCATGTTTTGCAATGGCTGAAGAATAGGTTTGTCGGCAATCAGATTCATTAGATTTGCAGAAGATTGCTTCATACTGGCCACGGTAAAGGCTTTTTTACGTGAGCTTTCCAGAGTGTGAACACCTGCACCATCAGCTCGTAGTTGAGCTAGGATGTTACCTGACAGGTCAACCACAGTTGCTGTGACTTTATAGCCATCAAGCTCACACTTATGCACGGCTTCCTTAACCAGCGAGAGTGCCGCTGTGGACGAAATTTGATTAATGGAAACCGTTTGGTTTTTGTCTGCTGCTGCTGAGCTAAAAGATAGGGCAGCAGAGAACAGACCAAGAGCAGTAACTAGCGCGTTTTGTTTTAAGTTTTTCATAATGACTCCATCTAACACATTGTTGTTATCAACACAGTCAGACTACCAAGAGCACTATTACCAGAAGCTTGCCCAAAGATTACAAAAATGTAATCTAGATGAAAATCACCAACTATTGTTGATAAAGTAGATTGATGCAAGCGCCATCAAAGTGAAAGGCTAATGAAAATATTATTGATAGAAGATGATGCTCACATCGCCCGTTTTCTGCTTAGCGGGTTCCAGCAAGAGGGGTGTACAGTAACCCATACGATAAATGGTGTGGACGGACTGCACGAAGCTAGCACGGAATCTTACGACGTGATTATCCTAGATCTGATGTTACCGCTGAAAACAGGTTTTGAAGTACTCGAGCAGTACCGAGGCCAAGGGTATACCACACCAATTATTATTCTTAGCGCAAAACATTCGGTGGAGGAAAGGGTTGTTGGGCTAAGAGCTGGTGCGGATGATTATTTAGTCAAGCCTTTCGCTTTCCCTGAGCTTTTAGCACGGTGTCAATCGCTCTTTCGCCGAGGGAAGCAAAGCTCACCCCAATCTTATGAGCTGAAATATTATGATCTGGTTTTGGATTTGATGAAACATTCATTGGTGAGGGCGGGCAAGGCTATCGTGCTAAACCAGCGAGAGTTTGTATTGATGAAGCTTTTACTGGAGAACCCAGAGGTCGTGTTGTCAAAAACCGCGATTTTAGAGCAAGTTTGGGGTCATCAGTTTGATCCTCAAACCAATGTGGTTGATGTGTTGGTGTGTCGCTTAAGAAGTAAAGTTGATAAGGGTTTTGACAAACCGCTGATTCACACACTGAGGGGAGTTGGCTATGTCCTCAAGTCGCAACATTAAGCAGGCACTGATTAGCGCTGAAAAAAAGTTATTACTGCGCTTTATTGGTTTGCTTTTATTTTGTCTGCTACTGGTAGAGCTCGCTGTCGGCATGCTTTTTTTCTATGATCTTTATCGCGCTGAAACCAAGATACTTGCGTCTATGGCCTCAGAATATCAGCGAATATTGAAATATGATTCTGCGCAGCGTTTAACTCATGTGCTGGAAGCAAACCCAGAACGTTTGATTGATAACAACATTAGCGTGTTTGTGACTGAAGCTAACAAACCAGATCAAGTAAAGCTTATCGTCGGAGATGAAATGCTTTCACCAGGCCTTGGTTCAAGGAAGCAGCAACAGGAGAATAGAAATTGGATCGAACATTTCATTTTCAACCCTTATCTTGTTGTGCCAGTAAAAGGCGAGACACAAGATTTTTGGTTAGTGCTTGATAACCAAAAGCGTTACGTGATTGCGTTTGAAAACTGGATGACGACTGTGTATGCAATGCTTGTTATGTTAGTGATTACTTCAATTTTTACCCAGCGGATTATTCGCAATGCCATGACCCCATTGGTGACATTAGGTACCTTATTGGAAAAGCTTCGTCAGGGTAAGTTAGACAATATAGACCCTATCAAGGCACCGCAAGGGCTAAGTCTTGTGAGTGCAAGCGTTCAAGAAGCCGTGACCAGTTTGCACCATACTACGACAGTGCTTAACACCACAGTTGATGCTATTGCCCATGATATTCGCACTCCATTATCTCGAATTATATTGTCCTCTCAAACGGCTCTCATGAGTGAAGAAGATAGGGATGAGAGCCAGATAAAAGAGGCCTTAGCTGATTGCGCTGAACATGCGATGCAGGCCAGCAATATGCTGACCGCATTGATGAAATTAAATGATGAGAGAGTGGGAAAGCGTGAGATAAAAAAGGTTTCGACCAATGTCAATCAGGTGGTAGAAAAGGTATCAAGCTGGTTTGAAGACGTCGCGGAACAAAAAAAGATTACCTTAGTGACAAACTCAGTTGAAGAGGTCGTGATTGAATCAGATCCAGATAAGCTGACTCAAGTTTTAGTTAATTTAATGGACAATGCGATCAAATATACACCTCAAGGTGGCCAAGTCTCTGTTGGTATTGAAAAATCGTGTGATAAAGGTGTGACTATTCATGTGATTGATTCTGGAATTGGTATAGAGCCAAAATACCAAACATTAGTTTTTGAAAGGCTATATCGAGTTGATGCTAGCCGTAGCAACACGCAAGGGTATGGGTTAGGGTTATCACTAGCTGCTGCTATGGTAGAAAACCTAGGAGGAAAAATAGAGCTATTTTCACAACTGGATCAGGGAAGTCGGTTTAGCATTATTTTATAATTTTTAGTCGTAAATAAATCGTCAAACTAATTATTATTTACTCACCTTATTTACTTGGTTAGGATTGCCATCGGTTGGTTATATTAATGCAATTTTCTGGAGGTTATATTATGCTCAAAAAATTATTATTCATATCTTTTTTACTTCCATGTTTGGCTTTTGCAAACGAGGGGGCTTTGGAAAGCTCAAATACGGACAGTGTGAGCTCTTCTGAGACTTTAATTCCTGGTGGGTGGAGTGAGTTTCGCACAACATTAACTCGTGATGACTACAGTATCTTTTATCAAGCATTGGGGGGCTTGGTCGGCGTTTCATACTCACCGTTTGCGGTCTCATCAAGTGTTACTGCAGGAATGAGCTATAAATTTATTTGTAATGCACAGGCAACATACCCAAATGCGCCAATTTATGCTGCTGTAGTTGAGGTGTACCATCCGATAAATGGCATACCAGAACTCGTTTCTATTAATGAAATAAACTAAAGTTAATCTTATATAATATTTAAAATATCAAATTTACATATTTATATTGGTGTGTGTTTTATATTTAAATTCATATTGGTTTTGTTGGTTGTTAATTTTTAAAAAACGGCTAACTGACAATATAGTACAATATTAACGCTCAGTTAGAACACACGGAAATCAATATTTTCCGTGTGTCCTAGTTTGATTTAGTTGATTGGGGTTATAGTCATCTCGGCATTAGTAAAGCCAAGTAATTCAAGCTCTTGCTTGTTGAAGTTACTTGATACTTCAAGATTACCCACTCTCTGTGTCGGTATGCTAGGATTGATCAAACTCGCTCTTGTGATCGATCTCGCTTGGCCTATTTCTATACTCCCAGCGAACTGAGATTCCGCATAAAAGTCTCCAGACACATACGAATAGAAGGGTCTTAAACTGGCTCCAGCAGCATACTGTATATTGTCAAGACCATATTCGTCGATTGCCCAGCTCCAGTCCCACCATTTTACTTCGCCAGGAATGTAGCGGTGATCCCATTGATAATGAAGATCTTCACCATGCTCACTGGCTCGGCCCATAGTAAAGGTATGAGGGTGATTGGGTCGGTTTTCTGGGTGACTAGACCATGCATTTCCACTCCAGCGTAAAAAGCCATTCAATTCGACGTCGTAGCTAATGTTTGCCCCAAAACGATAGGGGTAAGAAATGCTTGAGCGATACAGTTCGACTCGAATTGGAATTTCAGAATTTGCTGGCACTGTGGGTCTGGCTTGAAGCATGACATGTTCACTATTTGCTCCCCCATTGGTACTGGCAAAGCTTTGATGAGCTTCAAGGCTAATGGTGAGTTTAGTGTCGCCGACCAGAGGCCACTTAAAGGTGTTTTCCGTGGTGACTCTTTGAGCAAAACCGAAGCTGTGCGATTTTGACCAGTTGGTTGACTCATCGACTTTTAGATCGACCACCACTTGCTGGGGAATATCAGTGTGGTTTCTGGCAACTGCAGTGATAGTTTTCAATAGTTCTCGTTCTGATTCAGTGACAGTTCCGTGCCAAAAGTCGTCTTTATTGAGAGTATAAGCGAAGTTGTCTACGGTGATTTTAGTTTTTTCATTGCAGCGATAGCCATTGCAGGTACCCTTGTTATTTCCTTGAATTACCCAACCTTCACCTTCACGCCTTATGTCCATGTCTTCACCAACATACTGACTGTGGTTGCCCCCGACCCATGCATAACCGAGATAATGTGCCAGATAACTCAGTGGTCTGACAAAGTGTTCTTGATTAGTGACGAGTTGATACTGAATCTCGAGTTCGCTACCTTCGTTGATGGATTTGGAATCGTAATGTGGGATGCCTGATATGGCCTGTTTGGGATAGCACCAAGTTTGACTATTTTGCAGGTCCTGCTTTATTTGGCCATAGTAGCCTGGTCCCATAATGACCCAATTATTCTCTAGCCCAGTGATTTGCCACTGACCCATTCGAGCAACAAGATAGTCCTTGTGTTGTGCTGCTTCGAAGCGATTTATGGGACGATACCCTGATCGGCAAGTGTCTTCACCGAGAGTATCGATGACTAGCTGATCTGGATATATTTTTGCCTGTACGCTTGCTACTGAGATAGTGAAGATAGCAAGAGATAACACAGGCGTTTTCACGATAGACATAGATGTTCCCCTTCATGTCTGGTGGTATGTGAGGCTGTGTGCTGTGTTAATTTTTTGTTAACTCAGGCCGGCTACCTTTCCACAGTTAGCAATAATGGGGTATTGAAAAGAATTGAATTTTATTCCTTATATTAATCATCTAGTTATGCTGACTTTTTTATTCTCATGGTGAGGGTGTTGAATTTTTCGTCGTGAATACTGGATATCGTACAGAATTCAGCGTTTGGCTAATAGCTTGGCTCGCCCATCCGGTCTTTCTCGGATAATAATGTAATCTTGTCCAGTATAAAGAATATCAATATCTATAGAGTAGGGGTCGTTATTGAGCAGAAGGTAAGGCGAAATTACGGCATCATCCATAACTGGAGTGAGATTCTGTACTGATACTAAGCTTAGACTTCCTGAGACAGAGAAACCATATTGGTTAAACGATAGAGCTTTACCTGCGAAGCGGATTACCACCGGTTCTTTCATAGAACTGTCTTGTATTGAAGCGAGATGGATGACGTGATTATTGTCAATTCGGGTTAGACCATCTGAACGAAAGATGTGCTGGTCATCTTGGATACGTAACTCACTATATTGGTAATGATTGCCCTCAATCTGATTTGACCATGGTAGAGCGAGTACAAAAATAAATAGAGCGATGGAGCAAGTAACTGAAATATAGGGGGTCATGACTGATTTTCCTTTATAAAAGCAGCGACATGCTTTGACAGTAGATTTAGCTGACCGTGAGAATAAGAAATATTGATTGAGCGGCGCTTATCCTTATCCATCAATGAGAGCTCTGTATATTGGTCGCCTTGTTCGAGGTATGCCACGCAGTGGCATTGGTACTGGGACAATAGCTGAAGAAGCTGTGGGTCTAGCTGGGTATGTTGAGCGTAAATTATCTCAATGTTACCGACTTTTTGTGATGTAAGTAAGTGGTTACTATTTAATTCGTTCCAATTCCAGCCATAGTACTTACTTAACGCCAATAGGCCTGCGGCAAATAAGAAGCACAAGGTCGTGATATAACACTTGTTAGCCCGGTAGCGACAAACATTTATCCTAGATTTGTTTGTTCTTACGGATTTAGCTCTAGGAGGTAAATCTGCATGATGATCTTGTGATGGGGGTGTGTCATAGCGAATGGCGTTGGTGACCAATCGATAGCCTACTTTTGGTACTGTGACTATTGGTGAATCTTTTGTACCGAGTTTAATGAGTGCTAGTCTCAACGCACTGATGCTTTTAGCCAGAGACGTGTCACCAATATATTGATTACCCCAAGCGTGTTGAATGATGTCACTTTTCTGTACGACATCAGGAGAATGGTTGAGTAAAACTTCTAGGACTTGAGCCTCTCGGTAGCCAATCTTAGTGGTTAAATGATGGTTTGAGAGCTTGTTGCTAACTGAGTTAAATAAAATCATATCATTAGGTTTACACAGTGATTCTAACTTTCATTGGTCATCACCAATGAATGGCTAAGACAAGGTAAGTACATGAATGCACTAAGATCAATTTGAGAATACCAGTCTTTGAGGCGGCAAAACCCATTTGTGTGACCTTAGCTAATAATACGTACGTGAGTGTGTATTTTTTGCGGTGATATTTCAGTATCTCTCACTCAGATTATGGATCTGTCGGATTATTTCTGTCCTATATTAAATGAGTAAGATGTTATTTGCGGGGTAATATATGAGCTATCAAGCGCTGATCTCTAGAATCAATGAACTGCCAAGAATCGAAAGTGTACTTCAGGAGCTTCTGGAGATGGTAAATAGTGATCAGATTGATTTTAGTGAGCTGGCGAAGAAAATGGCAATGGATCAGGTGCTGTTAGCTCGAGTATTGAGAATGGCAAATTCAGCCCAGTTTGGTGGCGTGAAAGGAGTCTCTAACATCAATGATGCTATCGTTAGGATTGGTATTGGTGCCATTCGCAATTTGATTTCTTCTTCTATTCTTGCCTCGACTTTCCCTAAGCTAGAAACGCTCAATATCAAAGATTATTGGGCTAGCACCTTTGAGGTGGCCACTATCGCCAGCACCATAGCAAAAGAAGTCAAGGTTGATCCTAACGAAGCCTTTATCGCGGGTATCTTACACAATATAGGTGAGTTAATGATTCACTCTCTTGAGCCAGAAAAAGCGGTGGAAATCAATCGCCGTGTAGAGCAGGGTGGTAACCCTATTGAGGTACAAAGAGAGGTTCTCGGCACAGATGCTCAGCAGCTTGGAGCCGCTTTGGCTGAGAATTGGAAGTTCCCCGAAGAGTTGATTGATGCCATTGCAAATGTGAATCATCCTGGTAAAGCGGTTGAGTCAAAAAGGCTTGCATGCTTGGTTTATCTGGCGCGAGATATTCATCATCAGTGGGACACAATAGCCAGTGACAAAGAAAAGCACAGTTACTTAAATAAACATAAAGCGGCCGTGGCGCTAAGAATCACCTCAGATTTAACGGAAAAGATTAATGCGGTTCGCGGTCAGGGTAGTGAGATGGCGTATCAGTTGTTTTAGACTTTAAAGTGATGACTGACAAAGTGCCTTTTTCCTGAACTTGATTTGTTGAATGGCCAAACCCGCAACAATTAATACTAAGCCAACTAATGTTGTTGGGTGTATTTGCTCCTCTATGATCGTTGCGAGTAGCATGAGTGAAATAAACGGTGATGCAAAAATAAGGTTACTGATTCGAGCGGTATTTTGGGTCATTTTCAGTGCGCTTAGCCAGAGTACAAAAGTTATCCCCATTTCAAAAAGACCAACGTAGGTCGCTGCTATCCAACCTTGATATGATATTTGGCTCCAGTGACTGTCTTCCAACCAACTTAAAACAAGTGTACACGGTGTTGCGACGAGAAAGCCAAGTAAAATACCGACCACAGGGTCGGCTTTATTTTTGGTATTCAGTATCCAATAACCAGCCCATAGCAGAGTAGATAATAAGGCTAAACTCACGCCCAATGGGCTATCAAAGTCCATGCTGACAATATCCCCCTTGGTAGCAATCACTATCACACCAAAGTAGCTTAAAACACACGCAATCCAGTCTTGTTTACGTATTTTTTGGTTGAGAAAAACAGCGGCCATCAAAGTCAGTGTGATAGCCCAACTGTAATTTATCGCTTGAGCCTGAGAGGCGGGAAGTAAGTCATAGGCTTTGAATAAAATCAGATAGTATGAGAGAGGATTGATCACCCCAAGCAAGACATAGTAAAAAGGATTTGCGCAAAAGGTTGTACTAATGGAGGAAAGTTTTCCTTGCCAAGCACAGATAAGCGTTAAGGCGATAGTCGATACTATACTGGCAGCCGTTAGCATCTGAATCGGGGTGAATTCTGCCAGTGTGAGCTTAAAGGCCGTCGCTACAGTGGACCATAAAAGTACAGCAGACAGTCCTAACCCTATCGCGCGACGTTCGCTCATGACATTCCCTTGTTAAAAATACAACCAGTTACGTTAGTCTATCGGTTTGATATTAAATCGACAAACTGGACATTTATCCAGTGGTAAAATACCATTTAACTAATATCGAAAATATGAGTTAACTCCCTATTATGCAATGGATTCTAGATAATGCGGTTTTAGTTGTGGCTATGTTAGCTTGCTGTGTGTTGAGCTGTATTGTGGTTGGTTGGTTGGTCAAACAACAGATGAACTTTGAGCATAGGCTTTTAAAACAACAACTTGAATCTAGTCAGCAGCGATCGAATGAGCAAATTAGTCAGTTGCAAAAAGAGCTGGCTCAGGCACAACAAGAGTTGGATGAGCTTGATGGCGCACGAGACAAGGCAGCCTATGAACTCAAACAATTGCATGGTCAGTATATGGCTTCGCTAGAAAAACTTCGCTATATGGAAACAATTAAGCAAGAACGTCAGCAGTATGCAGATGAGCTTGAGACGATTCGAGAGCAAAAAGCTCAACTCGATGCGCAGCTACGAGAGCAAGATGCTCGGCATCAAGAAGAAAATAAAGCCAACCAAGAAAAGCTGCAATTACTTGAGCAGGCGGAGTCTCGCTTAAAGCAGCAATTTGAGCATTTGGCTCATCAGTTGTTTGATGCCAAAACGGCCAAGGTAGACCAACAAAATCGGCAGAGCCTCGAGGGGATATTGTCACCGCTCAAAGAGCAGCTTGAAAGCTTTAAGAAACAGGTGAATGACAGTTTCAATCTGGAAGCCAAAGAGCGTCATACTTTAGTGCATGAGCTAAAAAATCTACAGCGACTCAATGAGAAGATGACTCAGGAAGCGGTTAATTTAACTCACGCGCTAAAAGGGGATAATAAGCAACAAGGCAATTGGGGCGAAGTCGTACTCGCGCGGGTGTTGGCTGAGTCCGGTCTAAGAGAAGGGCATGAATATCAGACGCAAGTGAGTTTGCAAAATGAGGCAGGGAAACGTTTTCAACCAGATGTAATTGTTCATTTACCGAATAATAAGCAAGTGGTTATAGACTCAAAAATGGCATTGGTGGCTTATGAGAGATACTTTAACGCAGATTCAGACCCGCTAAGAGATAAGGCATTAAGTGAGCACTTGCTAGCACTAAGAAACCATATTAAATCTTTATCGCAAAAAGACTATCATAAATTGAAAGGCATACAAAGCTTGGATTATGTGTTGATGTTTGTTCCAGTAGAGCCGGCTTTTCAGATAGCAATTCAGGCTGATCCTAGCTTGATTAAAGATGCGCTAGAGCAAAACATTATCGTGGTAAGTCCAACTACCTTGTTGGTGGCGCTGCGTACCATAGATAACTTATGGCGAAACGAGCGCCAGAATCAAAATGCTCAGGTTATCGCAGACAAAGCGAGTAAGCTCTACGATAAGTTACGTTTGTTTGTTGATGATATGCAAAATTTAGGGGCAGCATTGGACAAAGCGAATCAGAACTATCAAGGTGCGATGAACAAACTGGTAACAGGGCGAGGCAATGTGATTCGGCAAGCTGAGAGTTTTAAGCAACTCGGAGTTGAGGTGAAAAAGCCAATATCCTCCGACGTAACAAGTCTGGCTCACTACGATAGCTTGATGGAAAACAGTTTGATGAACGAAAATGATTCTCTCGCCCAAAGACAACAGGCTGAGGATAAAGTAAACTAATCGCTCACAGCGCTGAGGTCGTATTCATTTATAGCGCTGCTTGGAGAGGAATCATCATGACAGATACGAGCGTGAAGTCTGACACAGCTTTAGAATCAACTGAAACCACGCATTTTGGTTTCACCACAGTAGCCAAAGAGGAAAAAGTCGCCAAGGTTGCGCAAGTATTCCATTCTGTTGCTGCAAAGTATGACATCATGAATGATTTGATGTCAGTAGGTATTCATCGCCTATGGAAACGATTTACCATCGACTGCAGTGGGGTTCGTCCAGGACATCGTGTGCTAGACCTCGGTGGGGGGACGGGAGACTTGACGGCGAAGTTTTCACGTATTGTCGGTGATAAAGGACATGTCATCTTAGCGGATATCAATAATTCAATGCTGAATGTGGGCAGAGATAAGCTGCGAGATAGTGGTATTGTGGGTAATGTTCACTATGTGCAGGCCAATGCTGAAGAGCTACCTTTCCCAGATGATTACTTTGATGCTATTACCATTAGCTTTTGTCTACGGAACGTGACAGATAAAGACAAAGCGCTCGCATCAATGTTTCGTGTATTAAAGCCGGGTGGTCGTTTACTCGTACTTGAATTTTCTAAACCTATATTCGAGCCATTGTCTAAGTTATATGACGCTTACTCATTTCATTTACTGCCGAAAATGGGTGAGCTGGTGGCTAATGATGCAGAAAGCTATCGGTATCTTGCTGAATCTATTCGCATGCACCCTGACCAAGAGACATTAAAACAGATGATGGAAACGGTAGGGTTTGAGAACACCAGTTACCATAATCTGACCGGTGGTATTGTGGCTCTTCATCGTGGTTATAAGTTCTGAGGTGAAAAACAGCCATGCCATTTGAATCACTTGTGACGGCCACTATTGAATCTACTCTTAACCTGCTTGTAAATGATGACCCTGAGCTTGTACGTCGTTTGGCTCGGCTCAAGGGACGGACGATCCAAGTGCATCTTAGAGAGCTGAATAAAACCCTGACCTTTATGTTTAGCCAGAGCATTGATGTGTTGGCCGGTTACGAGGGTGAGCCTGACTGCTTTCTTTCTCTCAATCTTGCAATTTTGCCACAGCTTGGTGAACAGTCGAATATTACTAAGTTGATTAAAGAAGACAAATTGACACTCGAAGGTGATATTCAGCTAGCGCAAAAATTTTCTCAATTAATGGCGGACTGTAAGCCAGATATTGAAGAGTGGTTATCAAGAGTGATGGGCGATATTTTGGCTCATCAGCTGGTTCAAAGTGCTGTTGGGTTGGGCCGTCTTGCCAAAGCTCAGACTCAAAAACACAATGATCATCTTGCACAGGTGATAACAGAAGAGTGGAAGTTAGCACCTGCTCCATTAGAAATAGTACATTTTTGCGATCAAGTGGATGATGTAGCAAGTAGGGCTGCTCGTGTCGAAGTAAAATTGAATAAATTGATGGACAGTGTATGACACCTTCTGAATTAAGACGTCTTTACCGCATTATCAAGGTCCAGCTTGAATATGGTCTAGATGAGCTTCTACCTGATCATCAATTAGCGAAAGCCCCACAGTTTGCTCGTAAAGCCCTATTTTGGATTAAAAATCGACATGCCGATAAAGAGTTGGGGGAGCGATTGCGACTTGCTCTTCAAGAGCTTGGACCTGTGTGGATCAAATTTGGTCAGATGATGTCGACTCGACGTGATTTGTTTGCTGCCCATATCGCAGACCCTTTGGCGCTTCTTCAAGATCAGGTGTCTCCATTTGATGGCAATCTTGCCAAAGCGCAGATTGAATCGGCCTTGGGTGGAGCGATCGAAAATTGGTTTGACGAGTTTGATATTGAGCCGCTAGCGTCGGCGTCCATTGCTCAAGTGCATACCGCGACACTTAAATCGAATCAGCAGCAGGTGGTATTGAAAGTCATCCGTCCAGATATTCGCCCTGTTATTGACGCTGATTTAAAGCTTATGTATCGAATGGCGCGCATAGTGGCAAGGGCTCTACCCGAAGCAAGACGCCTGAAGCCTGTAGAAGTCGTGCGTGAATATGAAAAAACCTTGCTTGATGAATTAGACCTACAACGCGAAGCGGCCAATGCCATTCAGCTTAGACGAAACTTCGAACACAGTGAAGAATTGTATATTCCTGAAATTTTTACTGACGTTAGTAATAAAAATGTCATGGTTTCTGAGCGAATATATGGCATCCAAGTGTCGGACATCGATGGTTTAAAAGCGAATGGTACCAACATGAAGCTGCTAGCCGAACGCGGTGTGAGTGTGTTTTTTACTCAAGTGTTCCGAGACAGCTTTTTTCATGCGGACATGCATCCAGGGAATGTATTTGTTAGCCCCAAGCATCCAGAAAATCCGCAGTGGATTGGTTTGGACTGTGGCATAGTGGGTACGTTAAATAGTGAAGACAAACGATATTTGGCCGAAAATTTTCTGGCGTTTTTTAACCGTGATTATCGCCGCGTTGCAGAGCTGCACGTTGAATCAGGTTGGGTTCCACAAGATACCAATCTTGATGAATTTGAGTGCGCAATACGCGTAGTTTGTGAGCCAATTTTTGCTAAGCCCTTATGTGACATATCTTTTGGTCATGTATTATTGAATTTGTTCAATACTGCTCGGCGCTTCAATATGGAAGTGCAGCCACAGTTGGTGCTGCTACAAAAGACCTTGCTGTATGTTGAAGGATTGGGGCGTCAATTGTATCCCCAACTGGACTTGTGGCAAACGGCAAAGCCTTTTTTAGAAGACTGGATGATGAACCAGGTTGGGCCTAAGGCGCTATTAAATGCGGTGAGAGATCGAGCGCCATTTTGGGCTGAAAAATTACCTGAGTTACCTGAATTGCTGTACGACAGCTTGCGTCAAGGTAAAATGATGAGTCAGCGCATGGATCAATTGTTTCATGGCTATCGTGTGAGTAAACGTCAGCAATTGACAGCTAAGTTTTTGTTTGGGATTGGAGCAACATTGGTTGTCTGTTCAGCAATATTGGTGAGCAGTCCTTATAGCCAGCTATCATTACTGACTGCCAGTGGTGGTGCGCTGTTTTGGTTATTTAGTTGGAAAGCTTATCGCCAATAGGTGGTAAACTTTAATTGGTTTGATTTAGCCCGAGGTATAAAAAATGGGTGGTATTAGTATTTGGCAACTCCTGATTATTGCGGTCATTGTCGTTTTATTGTTTGGCACCAAGAAGCTTCGAGGTATGGGAAGTGATATAGGTGGTGCAGTAAAAGGTTTTAAGAAGGCGATGAGTGAAGACGACGCGGCAAAAAAAGACGCAGACTTTGAGCCCAAGCATCTTGATCAGCAGAAAGTAGACGCTGCTGCTGAAAACAAGAAAGACAAAGAGCAGGTATAATCCGTGTTTGATATTGGTTTTTGGGAACTGGTATTAATTTCCGTTGTTGGACTTGTCGTCCTTGGCCCAGAACGTTTGCCACATGCGATTCGCAGTGTGTCTCGTTTTGTCGGCGCTGCCAAGACGATGGCCAACAATGTGAAAGATGAGATTTCCCATGAACTCAAAGTTCAAGAGTTACAAGACAACCTACGTAAGGCTGAGCAGATGGGAATGGAGGATTTATCTCCCGAGCTTAAGTCTTCAGTTGAGAAGCTTAAACAGGCTGCTCGCGATGTTCAGCGACCTTATACCAAGGAAAAGCAAGCGGTTGTCAATAATGGTGAAACGCAAGTTGAAACCATCGAAACTCCTGATGTTAATAGCTCATCTGCCAACGATTCCGCAGCGAATGAATCTTCATCATTGGCAGATAAGAAGACTGACTCATTCTAGTTAGATATTGGGGTAAGCTGAACGCGACGCCTTGTGACATTTTCCAGTAGGGGTTTTCATGCCATCTGTTGAGCAAACGCAGCCTTTGATTAGTCATCTTTTGGAACTGCGTAGCCGTTTGCTTCGTGCACTTATTGCTGTATTCGTGGTATTTCTTGGTCTGATTTATTTTGCCAATGATATCTATGAGTTTGTATCTGCGCCACTTGTAGATCGTTTACCTGAGGGGGCGACTATGATAGCGACAGATGTAGCATCGCCTTTTTTTACACCATTAAAGCTCACTCTAATTGCATCAATTTTTATTGCGGTACCTTTTATCTTGTATCAAGTTTGGGCCTTTGTTGCTCCTGGCTTGTACAAGCATGAACGCCGACTGATCATGCCTCTTTTGCTCTCTAGTTCTCTGCTGTTTTACTGCGGTGTTGCTTTTGCTTACTTTGTGGTTTTTCCTCTAGTCTTTAGCTTTTTTACTGCGATTTCATTGGGGGGCGTTGAGTTTGCGACCGATATTTCGAGTTATTTGGATTTTGTTCTCGCGCTCTTTCTTGCATTTGGTATCGCTTTTGAGGTGCCTGTTGCGATCATATTACTGTGCTGGACTGGTGCGACAGATCCTAAAAGCTTAAGTGAAAAACGACCGTACATTATAGTGGGCGCTTTTGTGGTTGGCATGATGTTGACTCCCCCTGATATCATTTCACAAACACTACTGGCGGTACCAATGTGTCTGCTTTTTGAGGTTGGTTTATTTTTTGCCAGATTTTACGTGGCTAAGCAGACGAATGAATCTTGAAATGGATTAAGTAAAAAGCTCGCCATGGCAAGCTTTTACTGAGAGGCACGCGAGTTATGGTTTGCTGGTCTACCTTACTTTCATGCAATACCCACATTTGGAGCATATGTAAACTTCCTTGATACCCAGAAATTTGTGCCAAAATGTACGGTGCTTTCTATGTAATTTATTGTCATGATTGCACATATGAGCCACCTTGTATTGATAAGGTTGTTATATTAATTGGCGAGCGTTCTGTTTTAAAGGCTAATCAGTGTTTTAAGGCTGAAAAAGTCCTATTTCTTAAATAAAAGACAATTTTTTCCTCATATTGAAAATAGGCGTTTGGCGTTTTCAGTTGTAATGCTGATCACTTCTTGATATGAGCATCCCTTTAAGTTTGCTATTCTCTCGGCTACCAACGAAGTATACGCAGGTTCATTACGTTTACCTCTATGAGGAACCGGAGCTAAATATGGGCAGTCTGTTTCAAGTAGCACATAATCCATATTCAGGGAAGGAACAACGTGATCCATGCCACCATTTTTGAATGTGGTTACTCCGCCAAGGCCAAGATGAAAGCCTAAATCATTAATGGCTTTTGCTTGTTCTGTATCACCGCCAAAACAGTGGAATACACCGCGCAGCGAACCATCTTGGGTTTGAGTTAATAAGTTAAGTGTTTCTTCAATGGAGTCTCGAGTGTGGATAACAACTGGCAGCTTCAGCTCTTTGGCCCAATTTAACTGGGTAACAAAGGCTTTTTCTTGCTCAGTTTGGTAGGTCTTATCCCAATAGAGATCAATGCCTATTTCTCCAACTGCGATAAATGAGTGCTTTGCAAACCAGCCATAGATAATTTCTAGTGTCTGGTCGACATTTTCGTCCACATAACAGGGATGAAGTCCCATTATGGAGTGGCATACTTCTGGATAAGCGGACTCTGTTTTTAGCATCGGTTCAATCGATTCAAGATCTATGTTTGGCAGTAAGATTTTCTCTATTCCTTGGGCAAGCGCTCTTTCAACAACCTTATCCCGGTCGTTGTCAAATTCGCTAGCATAAATATGTGCGTGAGTATCTATCATGGTGCATCTCAATAAAGCGTTATTGGCATGAGTATACGGCAGTGTGAGCTTTGGGTCATTTTTTGCATTTTTATCACTTGCTGCTAGCGCAGCTTCTCAGGAGTGATATGATGCAAATCAGTCACTTTCACCACAAAAGGAGAATAGAGTGTCCGTTTCTATTCAAGGTCAGTTTCCTGGCCGACGTATGCGTCGTATGCGCAAACATGACTTTAGTCGCCGCCTGATGGCTGAGAGCCAAGTTACGGTTAGTGATCTGATTTATCCCATGTTCATTCTGATGGGAAAAGATCGTCGTGAGGCGGTGGAGTCAATGCCTGGGGTTGAGCGTTTATCCATCGACTTGATGTTAGAAGAGGCGCAATATCTTGCTAGGTTAGGTGTTCCTGCGATTGCTCTATTTCCAGTGGTGAATCAAGATGCTAAGAGTCTATGCGCTGCTGAGGCATATAACCCTGAAGGGCTAATACAAAGGGCGGTTCGTTCTTTAAAAGAGCATGTGCCAGAAATCGGTGTTATTACAGACGTTGCTTTGGACCCTTTCACAACGCATGGCCAAGATGGCATTATTGATGAGGATGGCTATGTTCAAAACGATGAGACAATAGAGGTTTTGGTTAAACAAGCCTTGTCTCATGCTCAAGCTGGGGCGGATGTTGTCGCACCATCAGATATGATGGATGGACGGATAGGAGTGATTCGCCAAGCATTAGAAGACGCCGGATATATCCATACTCAAATCATGGCTTACTCAGCTAAGTATGCCTCCGATTATTACGGACCATTTCGCGATGCCGTTGGTTCTGCCAACAATCTTAAGGGTGGCAATAAAAGTAACTATCAAATGGATCCTGCTAACAGCGATGAAGCGGTTCATGAAGTCGCTATGGATATCAATGAAGGTGCCGATATGGTGATGGTTAAGCCTGGTATGCCTTATCTTGATGTTGTCCGTCGCGTTAAATCTGAACTTGGGGTTCCAACTTTTGCTTATCAGGTCTCAGGTGAATATGCGATGCACAAGGCGGCCTTCCTCAATGGCTGGTTGAAAGAACGTGAGACAGTGATGGAATCATTACTTTGCTTTAAGCGGGCAGGTGCTGATGGTATTTTGACTTATTTTGCCAAAGACGTTGCTGAGTGGCTGGCGCAAGAAAATGCTGAATCCGCTAAATTTTTACCGTTGACGGAGTAAACTTACTTATTTTTAACCAAGGCTGGCATTTGCCAGCCTTGATTTTTTGGGAGGTGGAAGTATGGCTATTGAATATCGTTTGGGAACGCTTGAGGAATGTGCCCAAATTGTGCAGTGTATCGATGAGTTCGAGCAAAAGGAATCTATTGAGAGCCTGAGCTATCGTTTAAAGAACAAGCAACATCTGATTCAAATTGCAGTAGAAAATGGGCAGTTGCTTGGTTTTAAAATTGGCTATGAATTGGACAAAGGGACATTCTACAGTTGGTTGGGTGGTGTGTTAGCAATGGCTCGCAACAAAGGTATTGCACAAAAGCTTTTAGAGCACCAAGAGGCTTGGGTGAAAAAAAATCACTATTTGCAATTGAAAGTTAAATCTCGCAATCAATTTCCCAATATGCTCTGCCTCCTAATAAAGAATGGCTATATAATTGAAAATTATGAAAAAATGCCAAATGTTCTTGAGTCTAGAATTCATTTTGTTAAGCAACTATCTTAGTCAAACAAAAATAAATGAGATTTTTTCTTATTTAGCACTTGACGACGCAAATGAGAATAATTATTATTTCATTGTCTTAGGGAATAAGAGACGTTCACTAAGGTGCTCAACTACTCCATTCGAATCAATAGGGTAATTTGGCACAAGCTGTTGAACTGGCACTCATTCAATTTGACACGACATTGCTCACATTGCTTCCAGTGTAATTTATAGCTTTATGCTAAAGCATATTGTTTAATTGAGTATGCTTTAACTAATTTTTGCTAGGCGACATCAAATCGATGTCGCTTTTTTTATGCCCTTTACTTCCTATTCTTTCTCCGACTTTGTTAAATAATGAAATCAGAGATATTTACCCAAAGGGTGAGTAAAAGGATACCAATAGTCTTTTCCACAAGCATGGATCTTTTATTGATCGCTACCTTTTTTACGGATCTTGCATTTTATTCATTCATTTCAATAAGTTAAGTTGTTAAATGTCAGTTTTATTACTATTTTAGTTTGTCTCTAGTAAATACTATAAACAGACTTATCCACATGACTGAGATCAGAACAGTCGGGTTTGTTAGCTGATCCAGAGGATATGTGATCGGTTAACATGGATCACCGGATGGAGACATGGCATTCTTAGCAGATCTTTTCTTGTTGGATGCTTTAAACTATGGCTCGTATTCCTGAAAACCCACTCATTCTTATTGACGGTTCTTCATATCTTTACCGCGCATTTCATGCCTATCCAGAAACTATGACTAATGGTGATATACCCACGAATGCTGTTTATGGCGTGGTGAATATGTTGCGTAGTATGATGCGTCAGTTTTCTTCTGAGCGTATTGCCGTGGTTTTTGATGCCAAAGGAAAAACCTTTCGTGACGAGATGTATCCTCAATACAAAGCTAACCGTCCACCTATGCCAGATGACTTGAGGTGTCAAATCGAGCCTTTGTATAACATTATTCGTGCGATGGGCCTGCCGTTGATATGTGTACCCGGTGTCGAAGCGGATGATGTTATTGGCACCCTTGCGTCAAAGGCATCCAAAGCTGGGCAGGCGGTTTTGATAAGTACTGGTGATAAGGATATGGCTCAGTTGGTCGATGACAATGTTACCTTGATCAACACCATGACGAATGTCGTGATGGATCGTGAAGGCGTCATCGAAAAGTTTGGCATACCTCCTGAATTGATCATCGATTATTTGGCGCTAATGGGTGACAAAGTGGACAACATTCCGGGGGTTCCGGGGGTTGGTGACAAGACCGCGACTGCCTTGTTGCAAGGCATCGGTGGCCTAAAAAAGCTATATGATAATCTAGACCAAATTGCGGATCTTGGTTTTCGTGGCTCTAAAACCATGGCCAACAAGCTTGTTGAGAATAAAGAAAACGCTTTTCTATCTTACGAGTTGGCGACGATCAAATTGGATGTCGAGTTAGAAAGCGGCTACGATTCGCTATTGAAATCTGATCCCAATACGGATGAGTTAATAGAGCTCTACGGTAAATTGGTGTTTAAGTCTTGGTTAAACGAGATTTTGGAAGGAGGTAGTGGGGCTATTGTTGCTAGTGAGACATCCGGTGCTAACTCTCGAACTGAGCAATCTTCTGCTGCAAGTGAAATAGAGACTTCCGCTGTTACCATTGATCGCAGCCGTTATGAGACCATTCTTGATCAAGAGACATTCAATACGTGGTTGGAGAAGTTAACATCTTCTGATGTCTTTGCCTTTGACACTGAGACGGATAGCCTTGACTACATGGTCGCTAATTTGGTGGGTGTATCCTTTGCCGTCGAGGAGGGAGTGGCAGCCTATGTGCCAGTTGCGCACGATTACCTAGATGCTCCGGAGCAATTGGATCGTAGCTGGGTTTTAGAGAAGCTTAAGCCGATTTTGGAAGATGATAGTCAGTCAAAAGTGGGGCAAAACCTTAAATACGATGCGAGTGTGTTAGCACGCTATGGTATTGAAATGAAGGGGATTAAGCACGACACTATGCTGGCTTCATACGTATACAACAGCGTCGGTGGTAAACATGATATGGATAGCTTGGCGCTGCGCTTTCTTCAACATAGCTGCATTTCATTTGAACAAATAGCAGGGAAAGGAAAGAAGCAACTTACTTTCAACCAGATTGAATTGGACCAAGCATCGCCGTACGCAGCTGAGGATGCGGATGTCACTCTGCGTTTGCACAATCGTCTTAGTAAAAATATTAATCAAGATGACAAGTTAAAAGTCATTTATGAGCAGGTTGAAGTACCTCTTGTGCCTGTATTATCGCGAATAGAAAGAACGGGTGTTTTAATCGACGCCATGAAACTTGCCACGCAATCTAAAGAAATTGCTCTGCGTCTAGATGAGCTCGAGCGTAAGGCGTTTGAAGTCGCCGAGCAAGAGTTTAACATGAACTCTCCAAAGCAGTTGCAAGCTATTCTATTTGATAAAATGGGCTTGCCCGTTATCAAGAAAACACCTTCAGGAACGCCTTCGACCAATGAAGAAGTTTTGCAGGAACTGGCGCTCGACTACCCACTACCCAAGCTCATCCTAGAGTACCGTGGCTTAGCTAAGCTTAAATCGACATACACAGACAAATTGCCTAAGATGATCAATCCACAAACTGGTCGTGTTCATACATCCTATCATCAGGCGGTGACAGCGACAGGCCGGCTATCCTCTACAGACCCAAATTTGCAGAATATTCCAATTCGTAATGAACAAGGACGACGGATTCGTCAGGCATTTATTGCTCCGCAAGGCTATAAAATTATGGCAGTGGATTATTCTCAAATCGAGTTACGCATAATGGCACACTTATCTGGGGACAAGGCACTATTAGAGGCTTTTCAGCAGGGTAAAGATATTCACTCGGCAACAGCTGCGGAAATTATTGGTGTTGGGATTGACAAGGTTTCCGCTGAGCAACGCCGACGAGCTAAAGCCGTAAACTTTGGCCTTATCTATGGTATGAGTGCTTTTGGTCTAGCGAAGCAGCTTGGAATTGGGCGTCATGAGGCTCAACAATATATGGATACCTATTTTGAGCGATACCCTGGTGTTATGCAGTACATGGAAGATACGCGCAGCATGGCTTCTGAGCAAGGTTATGTGGAGACGCTTTTTGGTCGTCGGTTACATTTGCCAGAGATAAAATCTCGTAATGGAATGCGCCGCAAAGCTGCTGAGCGGGCAGCGATTAATGCACCTATGCAAGGGACAGCAGCCGACATTATCAAAAAGGCCATGTTACTTGTCGATAAGTGGATTGAGGAAGAAGGTCATGGGCGGGTGAAGCTATTGATGCAAGTTCACGATGAACTGGTGTTTGAAGTCAAAGAATCCGCTTTAGCACAAATTGAAAATAAAGTACAAGAGCTGATGGAATCTGCCGCAAACTTGGATGTTCCTTTGGTTGCAGAAGCTGGTCATGGAGACAACTGGGATCAAGCACATTAATTAAAAAATCATTTGATTTCATTTAAATAGAAAAATCCAGCACACAATTGCTGGATTTTTTTGGATTTTGGACGACTATTCCTATCTTCCGTAATTCTGTATCTAAATAAAATAAGACTGAAAATAAATTACAAAAATGGTTTTAATTTATGACCAATTGTTGTACATTACTGCTTGTAGGGTACAGAGGTAAGATGTTCTATCTTTTAGACCTTTTGTTTCACGTTATTGGATTAGGCTAATTCAGCCGCCCCAGCCAGTATTTGGCTGGGGCGTTTTTTCTTGTGTCATACTAAACTCTCTGCGCTCTAAATTGACAGTGAACTTTACACCCTCTAAGCGTAATAGACTTAGTAACTCAAACTAAATTTGTAATAAAGCTTCAGTTTATATCCTCATAAGAGGCATAAATTCCTGTTCATAGACACTGTTTGCCGTCAGTGCCCAGCTAACTACTAGTGACGAATGTTTAGGTTTTGCTAAGACCACTAAAAGGTAGGGAAGCATGGAGGATTTATTTCGCGACCCCACCATAAAGTAGAGTGAGGTCGCTGAGGTTAGAGACCTAAAAATTCAGATCTATCTTCCTGGTTAGTTATCTTGATGGGGTTCAACGTCTTCTTGTTCGTCTTCGTCCGTCTCTAGTTGTTCAGCCAAAGCTGGAGCAAACCATTGATCCAATTGGTTGCGCAGTGTATCGACGCCAATTCCTTTGAGTGAAGAGAAAGCAGCGACACTTACGTCTCCTCCAAAACCTACCGCGTCATTTTTGATTTTCAACACTTGAGCCTTGCGTGCACCACTTTTGAGTTTGTCTGCTTTGGTTAACAGGACTTGAACTGGAATACCACTGTCTACAGCCCAATAGATTAATTGCTGGTCTAAGTCTTTCATTGGATGACGTATATCCATGAGCACGACGAGCCCCTTCAGGCATTGGCGTTTTTGGAGATACTCACCTAACGATTTTTGCCATTTTTTCTTCATTTCCAACGGAACTTGCGCGAAACCGTATCCGGGCAGATCGACAATATGACAACCGTCTGCGACTTTAAAAAGATTGATAAGCTGCGTTCGACCTGGTGTTTTACTCGTTTTTGCTAAACTTTTCTGGTTGGTTAATCGATTTAGTGAGCTCGATTTGCCCGCATTGGAGCGTCCTGCGAACGCAACTTCGATACCTTCATCTTCAGGCAAATGACGAATATCAGGTGCGCTGGTGATGAAATGGGTGTTTTGATAATGAATTTTTACGTTCACTGTTAACTCCATCTCGACTTTGTGTCGTCGATTGATTACTTTTATATGAAAGTGTGTAAAATAACCGTGCTCGGCATAAGGTCGCCTATTGTACCATGAGTGGCAACGCAGAGTGGTACTGGAAGCTTGATAATTATAATGGAATGTCATGAATAAATTAGCGCTAATCTTGAGTCTTTTAGCCAGCTGCTCTGTATGGGCCCAAGGCAGTATCGAAGCTGGAAAAGGAAAATCTCAAACGTGTGTTGCTTGTCATGGTGCTGACGGCAACAGTCAACTCGCAATGTACCCTAAGATCGCAGGTCAACATGCTAAGTATATCGAGAAGCAGCTTAAAGACTTGAAATTAGGTATGACCAGCAACGGAAAACAGGGTCGTTATGATCCTGTAATGAGTGCGATGGCCATGCCTCTGTCAGAGCAAGATATGCAAGATCTTGCTGCCTACTACTCTTCACTCCCCATTTCAAATAACACCACTCCTGAAAATGTGGTTAAAAAGGGTAAAGCCCTTTATACGGCAGGTGATGCTGAGCGTGGTCTCACTGCATGTGTCGCTTGTCATGGTCCTCGCGGTAATGGTACTGAGCTTTCAGGTTTCCCCAAAATTTCTGGTCAGCATGCTGACTACATCAAAGCTCAGTTAGAAAAATTCCGAGATGGTACTCGTGGCAACGATATGAACGGTATGATGCGTGATATCGCAAAGAAACTTACCGATGAAGATATTGATACTTTGTCAAAATATGTTGGTGGCCTACACTAAAACGTATTATTTGCTCGAGCAATTTAGAGTTGAGAAAGCCCAGACTTGTGTCTGGGCTTTTTCTTTGGGTTTTATCTCATAATCCATTGTTTGCCATTTACGCATCTTTCTCTCCGTTTTGTGCGATATTGACGCATTGTTTGACTGAGATTTTCCTGTGCATTCCCGTATTACACTGAAAAATAAGACAATTATTTTATCTCATGATCGAGGTGGGCTTTTTTTCTTTATCTGGATTGCGTAAAAGTTTTGAGTTGTTAAAGTGAAAGCATCTACAGAGTATGAAAGATAAATGGCCAGGTTCATTAGTAAGTGCTCACTGTATTTTTAGGAAATAAAGTAAGTAGGAAGCTTACACGATAAGGATGGTCACTTTGTCTGAGGGTATAGACAATGAAAAGGATCAGGCTAAGGACGAGCCCAGAGACAGGAAGTGCAAAGGATGATTAAAATTCGCTAGGACGGTGAAAAACAATATTTCTAGCATGGAAAGCATGAACAACAAATGGATATTTACTGCACGTTTTTCGTTGCAAATGTTCTTGCTACGAGGCAAGTTAGAAGGCGATAGGCACTCCCTATCGCTTTTTTTATTTTGAGGTTTACATAAAGCTCTAAATATAATGTGTGGTTCAGTGAATTGGTTAATTCCAAGCGGTGAGCGAATATTTTCTCTATTTGATGATTTTTTGCCCAATAGCACTCCACTCCGACGTTACTTTCTGGTATGTTTCGCATCCCTGTTTGAGGATGTCATCATGAATTACTGCCCACTTTGCAGCAGTTCTAAACTGCAACACTATTATGAAGATCGGCACCGAGCCTACCTTCAGTGCCAAGAATGTGAATTGGTGTTTGTAAATTCTTCTCAACGATTAGATGCAAAGGCTGAGAAAGCCCACTACGATCTGCATGAGAACGATCCCAATGATAATGGCTATCGTCGCTTCTTATCTCGAGTTGCGGATCCGATGTTAAAACGTATTTCGCCTAGCTCCGAGGGATTGGATTTTGGTTGTGGTCCTGGTCCAACACTGTCTTTGATATTGGAAGAGCAGGGGCACAAAATGTCTTTATATGACCTCTATTATTACCCTGATGCAGAGGTATTAGAGCGTAGCTATGATTTTATGACTGCCACTGAGGTAATAGAACATCTCTATAATCCAGATAAAGTATGGCAGCAATGGTTAAATTTGGTTAAGCCAAGAGGCTGGATTGGTTTGATGACCAAACTAGTGATAGACGTGGAAGCGTTTGCGAAATGGCATTATAAAAATGATCCAACTCATGTGGTCTTTTTTAGCCGCAACACGTTTAAGTATTTGGCAGAGCGGGATAAGCTCGAACTTGAATTTATTGGTAATGATGTAATTCTACTGAGGAAGCCCCAGTAATGAGCCGTAGTAAAAAAGTCCGATCAGGTGGTAACGGAGACCTGATTGTTGTTCGCAACCGTACCCAAGCTGATGTCGAAGGACGTTTGCGCAAGAGAGATAAAAAACGTAAAGGGTTGAAAACGGGTAACCGTAACTCTGAAGCGAAAGATCAAAAGCACCAAGCGTCTGGTCAGGTACGCGATCCTCGCTTAGGCAGCAAGAAGAAGATCCCATTGGTTGTGGAAACGACAAAGAAAACGACCAAGGCTCAGCGTCGCCTAAATGCTGAGCAAGAGTTAGAAATGTTGGAAAATGATGCCCAGCTCAATGTGCTGCTTGACCGCCTTGATAGCGGTGAAAACTTAGGTGCGGGACTACAGAAGTATGTGGACGAAAAGCTTGCACGCATCGAAATACTGATGAAACAGCTAGGCATCTATGTTGAAGATGAGATGGTTGAAGACGAGCCAGCCATCGCAGACGATGTACCATCTAACAAAAATAAGTCTAAGAAAAAGTCGTCTGACGATGAACTGCTTTCGCAATTTGAAGATATCGACTTGAATCAGTTTAAAGGGTAGAACGCTTGATGAATGTAACCTTATTAGCCTTTGCTGGTGGAATTATTATTATCGCCTTAGCATCTTATGCAGGTTACCTTCTGCTCCAGTTGAAGAAGCAAAAGGAATTGCAGCAGCAACATACGAAACTTGCGATTGATAAACGCAATGCCAATATCTTTGAAAACGTACGTATTCTCTGTTTGGCTGGTATTCAGGGGCAGTGTGACTTATCTGAGATCAGTATACGTGTATATAATATAATGGACTATGTCCAAGGTGAAGACCGCGTTGACTTCGATAAAGAATTCCCAGCAACATCAGAGCTCTATCACCTAGTCAAAGAGATGGCCCGTGGCGATGAAAGACAGCAATTGGCAAAGAAAGAGCGTATGAAGCAAAACCTTGAGCGTCATAAAGCTGAGTCGCGTTTGGCGCAAGCTGTGATTGAAGAGCTTAAGCAGCTACAAGAGAAAGTCCAACCACTCAACAATCAAATCAATATCCAGATGGTATAGTGAGTCAGTGTTTTGTAAGTGATCGAGTTATCAATTCTTATCATTATTGCATTTTAAATATGATGCCTGTCTTTGTTCTGCTTCAGCATGTGGCAAAATAGCAGGGACATGAGCACGGTTAACCGAGCAGCAGACCTTGATATCACTAACGGAAGGACACTATGTCGCAGTCAGTTTTCGCAACTCAGCAAATCGTTTGGGATCAAACTGTACTTGATAAGTACAATTATGCTGGTCCTCGCTATACGTCTTATCCAACCGCACTAGAGCTTCACGAAGCCTTCACTATTGCAGATTACGATATGGCGTGTACAGAGTATCCAGAACGTCCTCTGTCGCTTTACATCCATATTCCTTTTTGCCATAAGCTTTGCTACTACTGTGGCTGCAATAAAGTGATTACCCGTCATGCTCACAAGGCGGATCAATATTTGGATGTGCTTGAGCAAGAGATTTTGACCAGAGCATCGCTGTTGCAAGGCCGTAGTGTTAGCCAACTGCACTTGGGTGGCGGCACACCAACATTTCTAAGCAAGCAACAAATTAGTCGGTTGATGGCGACTTTGCGAGCGGAATTTTGCTTTGAAGCGGATGCTGAAATCAGTATTGAAGTCGATCCCAGAGAAATAGAACTGGACGTGCTTGATCACCTTTTTCATGAAGGATTCAATCGCTTAAGCATTGGTGTGCAAGATTTTAATAAAGAGGTCCAAAAGCTGGTTAACCGAGAGCAAGACGAAGACTTTATTTTTGCTTTGGTTGAACGGGCTAAAAAACTAGGTTTTCGCTCGACAAATCTGGATCTTATATACGGCCTGCCCAAACAGACTCGGGAAAGGTTTGCCAATACGCTGGCTAAAGTGCTGGAAATGAAACCAGGGCGTCTATCGGTATTTAATTATGCTCATATGCCGCAACTGTTCGCAGCTCAGCGCAAGATTAAGGAGCACGATTTACCTCAAGCTCAAGAAAAAATGCTGATTCTTCAAGATACTATTTCGACATTGACCAACGCAGGCTATCAATATATCGGTATGGACCATTTTGCCAAGCCTGATGATGAACTGGCCGTTGCTCAGCGTGAAGGCGTTTTACATCGCAACTTCCAGGGCTATACGACTCAGGGAGAATGTGATTTAGTGGGTTTTGGGGTCTCAGCGATTTCTATGATTGGTAACGCGTACGCCCAGAATCATAAAGATTTGAAGCAGTATTATGAGCAGGTGAGTTCACAAAGGCATGCACTATGGAAAGGATTGTCACTTGATAGTGATGACTTACTGCGTCGTGAGGTGATAAAGCAGCTAATATGTAACTTCAGACTTGATATCAGCCAAATTGAATCAGAGTTTGATATTCAGTTTGATGACTATTTTAAAGATGATATTGCTTTGCTACAGACATTCATTGACGATGGGTTAATTGAAACAACAGAAAAGGAATTGCGAGTGACGCTCCGTGGCCGGCTTCTTATTCGCAATATTTGTATGTGTTTCGATAAGTACTTGCGCGTCAAGGCCCGTCAGCAGCAATTCTCCAGAGTAATATGATTTTCGCAGTATCTGCGCCTCGTGGCTTAACGCTAGGAGGCAATGTAGGTATTTTGTGCCACCTCCCACAACGCTTTTACTAGCGGGTTATCCCACTGCGAACGCTTGCAGCATACTCCTAACTTGAACGGCTTGATAGACGCGACTTTTAGCCGGTGAATTTTTTCTTTGACCGGGCTGTTGTTGATGACCACATCAGGAGCAATTCCGACGCCACAACCTAGTGCAACCATACTGACAATGGCTTCATGCCCTGAAACATGAGCGTATATATTGGGTTTAATTTTCATTGACTTAAACCAAGTATTGGCTCGCTCTCTTGCTGTGCCTGACTCTGGAACAATAAAGGGTATTTGGGCCCAATCTGGCTTAGCTTCTTGTAAAGCTTGAGTGAAACTGCTGACACCTGCAGGTGCAATGACAGACAGTGGTATTTCACTGATGGTTTCAAACTTCAATTTGGCAGGTATTGCGTCAGGTTGAGCTGAAATAGCGACGTCTACGTCATCACTCAGTACTTTATCGATCGCTTGAGCAGGGTCTCCGGTCGACAATTTAAACTCAATAAAGGGGTGTCTCAGGCGAAATTCAGACAGTAGCTCAGGGAGGTGGCTGTAGCTGGCGGTTACGGAACAAAATAAGCGAATCTCACCTTTGAGTTCTTGCTGACCGTCTTGCAATTGAGAGTAAAAGCTTTGCCACTCGGTAATTATCCTCAGTGCAACGGGCATAAGTTTTTTTGCTGCTGGAGTGAGTTCAACACTTCGGTTGTCACGCACAAACAATTCTTGCCCTGTTTCTGACTCCAATTTTTGTATTTGTCTGCTTAGGGCAGAAGGGCTGACATGCATGGCGGAAGCGGTTTTGGCAAAGCTTTTACTATCACACAAATGAATAAAGAGTTGTAAGCGCTTGATGTTCATAAATAGGTCGTCCCATGTTGCATTTTTTGCAATAACTAATTGTGAATATATCACTTTAAGCAAGCTGATGTCTGCTTTAGTATCGAGATATTCGGTGACCAAGTACCGACTCAAGCAGATAGATATTTTTAAGGAGAGCCCTACATGGCCAACTATTTCAACACATTAAACTTGCGTGAACAGCTAGACCAACTGGGTCGTTGCCGTTTTATGGACCGCAGCGAGTTTGCTACAGAAGCTGATTATCTGAAAGGTAAGAAGGTGGTTATTGTTGGTTGTGGCGCTCAGGGCCTAAATCAAGGTCTAAATATGCGTGATTCTGGTTTGGATGTCGCTTACGCACTTCGTCAAGCCGCGATTGATGAACAGCGTCAATCCTTTAAGAATGCGCAAGAAAATGGTTTTGAAGTAGGAAGCTATGAAGCACTCATTCCGCAAGCCGACTTGGTGATTAACTTGACGCCAGATAAACAGCATACCAACGTTGTTGAAACGGTTATGCCATTGATGAAAGAAGGTGCCGCGCTGGGTTATTCGCATGGCTTCAACATTGTTGAGGAAGGGATGCAGATCCGTAAAGACCTAACGGTTGTCATGGTGGCACCTAAGTGTCCAGGTACTGAAGTACGTGAAGAATACAAGCGTGGTTTCGGTGTTCCAACCTTGATTGCTGTGCACCCTGAAAATGATCCTAAAGGTGAAGGCTGGGATATCGCCAAGGCATGGGCTGCGGGCACAGGCGGTCATCGCGCTGGTTGTTTAGAATCGTCATTTGTTGCTGAAGTTAAATCTGATCTTGTCGGTGAGCAGACCATCTTGTGTGGTATGTTGCAAGCAGGTTCTATCGTCAGCTATGAAAAAATGGTTGCTGAAGGTATTGATCCAAGCTACGCCGGTAAATTGATTCAATACGGTTGGGAGACGATCACGGAGGCACTTAAGTTTGGTGGTGTTACACACATGATGGATCGCCTATCAAACCCTGCCAAAGTCAAAGCATTTGAGCTTTCAGAACAGTTGAAAGAGCTCATGCGTCCTCTTTACAATAAACACATGGACGACGTGATTTCTGGTCATTTCTCTAGCACCATGATGGCCGACTGGGCAAACGATGATGTTAACTTGCTTGGCTGGCGTGCTGAAACTGGCGAAACTGCATTTGAAAACTACCCTGAAGGTGATGTAGAGATCACCGAACAAGAGTATTTTGATAAAGGTATCTTGCTGGTTGCTATGGTGCGTGCCGGTGTTGAGCTAGCATTCGAAGCCATGACAGCTTCAGGTATTATCGATGAATCTGCATACTATGAATCGCTCCATGAGCTTCCGCTGATTGCCAATACCGTTGCGCGTAAGCGTCTGTATGAAATGAATGTGGTTATCTCGGATACAGCAGAATACGGTAACTACTTGTTTGCCAATGTTGCAACACCGCTACTTCGTGAGAAGTTCATGCCTTCGATCGGTACCGATGTGATAGGTAAAGGTCTAGAAGAGACATCAAATCAGGTAGACAATGCTACACTGATTGCAGTCAATGAAACTATCCGTAATCATCCAGTGGAGTACATTGGTGAAGAGCTGCGTGGTTATATGACCGACATGAAACGTATCGCGGTAGGTGGTTAATTTATTTGCTTTAAGGTGCTAATTGCTAGAATCTTAAAGCACAATAGACTCCAGACAGACTGGAGCAATAAATACAAGAAGAACACACAACATTTAATCTAAAAGGCTTGGTCTGGATTGACCAAGCCTTTTTATTTTTTGATATTAAACCGTGTCTATTTTTGCGCCAGTTTTTGTTCAAGATCGGCCAGCTTTTGTTCCATTGCAGTGAGTTTTTCGCGGGTGCGCATTAGAACCTGAGTCTGAACATCAAACTCTTCACGACTCACGACATCTAACTTGTTTAGCTGGCCTTGAATGACTTGACGAACTTTCTGCTCGACATCGGCACCTAACTCTTTAACAGGAGTGGGCATTGAGTCATGAATTTGTTTCGCTATCTGCTCTAATTTCTTGGGGTCAAACATGTGAAAAGCTCCTTTAAGTTTGCTCTTATTCTATGTAATTGGTGAGAGAAAGTCGCTATTAGAGGTGCATTTATTAGTGGGTGGAATTAAAAAAGGCCACTGCGAGCAGTGGCCTTTGCTATGAGAGTAACGCTCTAGTTTTTATCAGCAATTTGACGATGAGCTGCTTTTGCTTCGTCAATACGAGCTAACTTTTCCAAGTCTTTGTCTTCAACAAATACCGGAAGTGGCTTATGTTTCTCGGCAAGATAGCTGTATATCACCGGCAGAACAAACAGAGTAAACAATGTTCCTATGGCAAGACCCGCAACGATAACAATACCGATACTAAAGCGCTGGGCGGCACCTGCTCCTGATGCGTACATTAAAGGTATCAAGCCCGCAATCATCGCCGCTGTGGTCATGAGAATAGGGCGCAGGCGTACTTTAGCCGCCGCCATCACAGCCTCCATTTTATCGAGCTTGTTATGCAATTGCTCTTCTTTAGCCACCTCACAGATCAAGATACCATGCTTGGTAATCAAGCCGACTAGGGTTATAAGCCCGACCTGAGAGTAAATATTCATCGAAGTTAAGTCAAAAGGTGCTCCCCAAGCCAGAGCAACAAGTGCGCCACAGATAGCAAGAGGGACGGACACCATGATGACGATAGGGTCCTTTAACGATTCAAATTGAATGGCTAAGACTAAGAAGATGATCGCCAGTGCTAGACCAAAGGTGGCATAAAGGGCGCTACCTTCGGTGACAAACTGGCGAGACTCACCCATATAATCGTAGTTATAACCGCTGGGCAATTTACTGCTTGCGGTTTGCTCAAACCAATTGACAGCATCTCCCATGGTGGTACCCGGTGCAATAGCGGCACTAATGGTTGCTGAGTTAAGCTGGTTAAAGTGAGGCAAAGAGCGAGGCTCGGCGACGACATCAATAGTGATTAAGCTGCCTAATGGTAACGCTTTGCCATCTGCGCCCCTAACATAGTAATTGTTCATTGACTCAGGATTTAAGCGCCATTTACGCTCGACCTGAGGAATGACTTCATAAGAACGGCCATTCAGATCGATACGATTGACATAGCCATCAGACATCATGGTGCTAAGAGTCGCACCAATATCTTGCATGGTCACCCCATAGGCCCCTGCTTTATCTTTATCAATCTTGATTTTCACTGTGGCTGAATCGTAGTTAAGATCAAGATCGGAATAGACAAATATAGGTGTTGAATTGACTTCCGTAAGTACATCGGTGGCTACGGTAAATAAGCTTTCAAATGCATTAGGTGTCGTGATAACAAACTGCACAGGTAAGCCGGAGCCTGCCCCAGGAAGCTCTGGTATTGGGAAGGCGACAACAGACATACCGGGTACATCTTTAACCAGTCCGCTGACTCGCTTTACGACTTCTGCCTGTCCAGCTTCACGTTGACTCCAAGGAACTAAAGACGCAATGCCCAGTGCTTGATTGGAGTTTGGCACACCAGTAAAGACTTGCGCGTAAGCCACTTCCTTTTGATCCGAGAGGATAGTATTTACCTCATTCATGGTATTTTGCATGAAATCTAAGTTGGCATTCGATGGTGCTGTGCCCATTAGCATCAGCACTCCTTTATCCTCTGAAGGGGCGAGCTCACTTGGAATAAACTTAAACAGCAAAGGTAAGCTGGCAAATACTATCACGCCAAAGCCAATCACCACAGGACGATGGAGCATTACAGCGCTAAGCATTTTCTCATAGCGTAGCGTCATATTGTCGAGCACATGGTGAACTTTTTGCTCAAACTTGCTTGGTATTGCATTTGCTTTCAGCATTTTAGAACACATCATGGGCGATAGTGTCAGAGCTATAATCCCTGATACAAACACAGAGCCTGCTAGTGTTAAGGCAAATTCTTTAAATAAAGAGCCTGTAATACCTCCCATTAAGGCGATCGGAGCGTAAACGGCGCCTAGAGTTAAGGTCATAGCAATTACTGGGATAGCGATTTCCCTTGTGCCTATGATGGCTGCTCTAAATGGCGATTCGCCGAGTTTGATATGACGGTCGACATTTTCTAGAACTACTATAGCATCATCGACCACCAAACCTATTGCTAGCACCATGGCGAGCAGTGTCATTAGATTCCAAGAAAAGCCCATGGCCTGCATGACCATGGCCACACCAATCAATGACAATGGAATGGTTACAATAGGGATTATAACCGCTCTAAATGAACCTAAGAACAGAGTAATCACCACAAGTACAATTAATGCCGCTTCGGCAATGGTATGAATAACCTCATTTATTGACTCATTGATGGCGATGGTTGAGTCATACATCACGTTCATTTTAATGTTGCTCGGCAGATCTTTCTCTAACTGAGGCAGCATCTTATGAACATCGGCGGCGATGTTAATTGGGTTCGCTGTTGGTGCGGCGTTGATCGCTGCGACAACGGCTTCTTGGCCATTTGCGCTAGCTCGATAGGTATCATGACTTTTTTCTAACGTGACTTTGGCAATATCGCTAAGGCGTGTCACTTTGCCCATATCAGAACTGACGACTAAGTTTTTAAGCTCCTCTACGTTCGAAACTTGGGTATCGGCGCTACCGTTGTAGAGCACAAATTCACCAATAGCCTGACCCGCTGCAGATTGGTAGTTATTGGTGTCGAGGACATTCATGACATCACTGGCAGTTAAACCAAATGCGGCCATTTTAGCCGGATCAAGCCAGACACGAAGCGCGTATTTTAGGCCACCGTATAGGTCGATTTTTGAAACACCATTAACGGTAAATAACTGCGGGTTGACGACTCGCTCAAGATAGTCGGTAATTTGACTGGACGATAAATCGTCACTGGTAAAGCCAATATACAGTACCGCTGTGGTTGAACCTGTCGACATGGTCACGGTTGGATCTTCTGCCTCTTTAGGCAGTTGAGAACGCACCGAATTGGTCTTAGCCAGAATGTCAGATAAGGCTGAATTCGGATCGGTATTCAACTTCATATTGACGGTAATGGTTGAGGTACCAAGCTCAGATGATGAAGTCATGTAATCGATATTATCTGCTTGTGCTACGGCTTGCTCCAAAGGCTGAGTAATAAAGCCTTGAATCAAATCCGCACTTGCTCCGTAGTAGCTCGTGGTAACCGTCACTACGGTATTTGTCATTTCAGGGTATTCGCGCACTTGCATTTTGAATACGGCCTGCAAACCAAGCAGGGCGATCAAAAAGCTGATCGATACCGCTAAAACCGGACGTTTTATAAAAACATCAGTAAAGCGCATGAAGCCTCCAGATTAAAGCATAGGTGTTTCGGCTGGTGGAGTAGTGGCATCGCTTTCTACTACACGAACTTTCGCGTCGTTACTAAGACGAACTTGACCGGATGTGACCACCATGTCACCGGGTTTAACGCCTTCTAAGATATGAGCGATATCTTTTACTCGCTCACCCACTTTAACCACTTGCTGCTTGACGCGTTTGTCACCATCTTGTTCTGAGATGATGTATACATTGTCACCGTAAAGAGTAAAGGTGATGGCCGTTTGCGGAAGGGTGACTTGGTTTTCCAGAGTCGGCAAAATGATATTGGCACGAGCAAACATACCACTGCGCAGCTTACCATCGCTGTTTGGAATATCAGCTTGCACTTGAATCAAACCGCTTTGCACACTGACGGCTGGCTCAATCGCGGTGATCGAACCCTGAAACGGAGTGTCTGGATAAGCATCGACAAAAATATCGACTTGCTGATCTAGGCTAATTCGTGAAATATCAGTCTGCGGAACAGTAAAGCGCAGGCGCATGACGCTAGTATCTTCAAGGCGCACGATGTCAGTGCCAGTTTGCAGATATTGCCCTAAGTAAACATTACGTATGCCGACCACACCAGCAAAAGGCGCTTTGATTTCGCGTCTATCAATGGTGGCTTTGAGGCTATCAATATCCGACTTGAGCGAGAAATAGTTGGCTTCAGCATCATCCAGTGTCTCTTTTGAGACAGAACCTTTTTTATAAAGACCTTGGTAGCGCTTGTATTTTGCCTGTGCAGCAGGCAGTTTTGCTTCAGCACTTTTAAGGTCGGCTTTTTCAACCGATGAATCGAGCATGACTAGGGGCTGGCCTGCTTCGACATTGGTACCAGAATTGAATGCAATCTTATCAATGACACCAGCGGACTCATTGGCTACAGTAACACCTTGATTGGGTTCGATAAAGCCAATAGCCTCAATCACTGGCACCCAATCAACCGATTGAACTTCAATGGCGGTTACCGGAAATTCTTGCTCAGGGCGGTTGGCGAGATATTCTTCTATTTTGTATTGTTTGAATAGATTAACGCCTATCACGCTACCAAAGAGTAGTATTGCGATAAGCAGCATGTAAAAAGTCCACTTTTTCATTCTGACTAGAACTCCGAATTAGTGTTTGATAATCGCATCCCAACTAGCCTCAATCGCCGCGTCAATGGCTGCTTGATCCAATTGGTAATATCCAAGAGCTTGCTTACGTGCCAAAGTGACACTGACTTCTAAACTCAGTGCTGCCAGAACGGGATTGTCTAAGGACTTGAATATCCCTTGCTCTCGGCCTTGCGTAAAAAGCTGATCTACTTTGTTAAACATTTTACGTTCTTCATCCTTAGTTTCATGGTTGCGCATGCAAGGTAAGGAGTCGTATTGTGCTCGATTTTTTAAGTTGTCAATGTTTGACCGTGAGAGATCAAAAATGTTTAACCACATAGTTCGAAACCGTTCTTTAAGCGGCATAGAATCATCTACATTACGCTGAACAGCTTCGGCATTACGTTGTATAACCGCTAATCTCACTTGCAGTAGTAGATCTTCCTTGTCTGAGAAATAGCGGTAAATCGTTCCTGCTGCAACGCCAGCTTCCTTGGCCAATTTATGCATCGAGAAGCCTTGAAAACCAGACTCTGCGATCAGGTCCTCGGCGGCGTCTATGATTTGTTGTCTTTTATCTACCATAGAACTAGATCCAGACATTTACATATCGTTGGTGAATGAACGTTCATTCATTATAGCTTAAGATACCACCAGATATGCAACAAACTTTGTTATAAATTATGAAAAAACATCCAGTGAACATTTTTGATAAAGATTTAGCTACTCACTAGTATGGTCTAACCATGGCAATCTTGTTATTGCACTATTATGATATGGCCTTTGATTTGTATCCCTGAGAAGGTCATGAAACTAAACACCAATCAAGATGAAGCTGTGAAATATGTTTCCGGCCCATGCTTAGTCCTTGCTGGGGCAGGCTCGGGTAAAACGCGAGTCATTACCAATAAGATTGCTTATCTCGTCAAACAGTGCGGGTACAAAGCACGTAATATTGCGGCGGTCACCTTTACCAACAAGGCTGCTCGAGAAATGAAAGAGCGAGTTGGACAAACACTTGGTAAGAATGAATCTAAAGGGTTAATGGTTTCAACGTTTCACACTTTGGGCCTAAATATCATCAAGCGTGAATATAAAGCGCTGGGGCTTAAATCGGGTTTTTCCTTGTTTGATGACCAAGATCAGCTGGCGCTGCTAAAAGAATTGACAGAAAAACAGTTAGATGGTGATAAAGACCTGCTACGTCAGCTGCTCAGTACGATTTCAAATTGGAAAAATGACATATTGACTCCTGAGCAAGCAATAGCAAGTGCTCAAGGTGAGCAACTACAAGTGTTTGCCCACTGCTTTTCTCTGTATCAAAAGCAGATGAAGGCTTATAACGCTCTAGACTTTGATGATCTTATTTTACTGCCTGTTTTACTGTTTAGACGTTACCCAGAAGTTCGCCAGCGATGGCAAAACCGCATTCGTTACCTGCTCGTTGATGAATATCAGGACACCAATACCAGTCAGTATGAGTTGGTTAAGTTGATCGTTGGTGAGCGAGGTCGATTGACTGTCGTTGGTGATGACGACCAGTCAATTTATTCATGGCGTGGCGCAAAACCACAAAATCTGGTTTTGCTTGGCCAAGATTACCCTAAGCTTCGATTGATAAAACTCGAACAAAACTATCGCTCTACCAGCCGTATTTTACGCGCAGCGAATATATTGATTGCCAATAATCCACACGTGTATGAGAAATCCTTGTTCTCAGAAATCCCAGATGGTGAAAAGCTTAAAGTGCTGCTGGCCAAAGACGAAGATCATGAAGCTGAGCGAGTTACCGGAGAACTTATTGCACATAAGTTTTTGAACCGAACAGAATATCGAGATTATGCGATTCTGTATCGAGGTAATCACCAATCAAGATTGATTGAAAAGTCCCTAATGCAAAATCGAGTCCCTTATACCCTCTCTGGAGGGACTTCCTTTTTTGCTCGCGCTGAAATAAAAGATATCATGGCGTATCTGCGGGTATTGGTAAATCCAGATGATGATAACGCCTTTTTACGCATAGTGAACACGCCGAGACGAGAGATAGGTCCAGTGACATTAGAAAAGCTGGGTAGCTATGCCAATATGCGAGGAAAAAGTTTATTCGAGGCAAGTTTTGAAATCGGGCTTGAACAGCATTTGTCGGGGCGCGGGCTGGAACATTTGCGTAGATTTACTCACTGGCTAGTTAAAATTGCTGACCAAGCTGAGCGAGGGGATAAGGTCGACGCTGTTCGTTCGTTGGTGCGTGATATCAATTATGAAGACTGGCTATATGAAACCTCTGCAAGTGCAAAAGCGGCGGAGATGAGAATGAAAAATGTATCGGATTTGTATTCATGGATAGTCTCTGATCTTGAAGGTGACAACTACGATCAGGAAGAGAAAAATCTCAAAGAAGTCGTTCAACGTTTGACATTACGTGACATGATGGAGCGTGGTGAAGAGAATGAAGATACTAATGCAGTACAGTTGATGACATTGCATGCCTCAAAAGGCCTTGAGTTTCCCTATGTGTATCTCGTTGGCGCTGAAGAAGGAATCTTGCCTCACCAAACCAGTATCGATGAAGATAACATAGAGGAAGAGCGTCGCTTGATGTACGTTGGAATTACTCGTGCTCAGAGAGAATTGACATTTACCATGTGCAAAGAACGCAGGCAGTTCGGAGAGATAATTAAGCCTACCCAGAGTCGATTTCTTGATGAACTTCCTTTTGATGATGTGGAATGGGAAGTCAATAAAAAGCCCCAAACCCAGGAAGAGAGGATGGCCAAAGGGCAGGCACATATTGCCAATATCCGAGCTATGTTTAACAACAAATCGTCTGGTTAACAATGACTTAAGAGCTTAGTCTAACACCAAGCTCTTAACCTGCTTTGTTTATTATTACAGACCTTTGATCATGTGCTCTATAGCAGCAACAATTTCATCATCCGAGCAATCCATACAGGTGCCTCTCGCGGGCATGGCATTGAAACCATTGATGGCATGATTTTTAAGTACATCCTTACCTTGAGCGATACGAGGCGCCCAGTCACTCGCATTGCCAGTTTTTGGCGCACCACTGACACCAGATGAATGACAAGCAATACAAAAGGTACCATAGACACTTGCACCATCGCGTGGTCCAGTTGGTTCGGCTTTCACTGGTTCTGCACCAGCAAGGTAGACATCACCAACCGGCTTTATGCGCTCAGCTATCGCGTCGTAGTCTTCTTGGCTGATCTTTGCTGCAAAAGAGGCGCTTGAGAAAGTAATAGCAGCAACCATAGCGGTTAAGATTTTTCGAGACATATCCATTTAACTCACTTTACATTCCTAATGGTAAGTTCGTGCTTACCTATTTATTAGATTATTAGAGTGTGGTTTGATTTGCAGCATTTTGCTGAGAAATCAATGCAAATATTAGGTGATTATATCCTGATAACCCGTTGCAATAAACAGCAAGAGACATGCATCTATATGGTTATATAATCGGAAATAGGGGTTTATCACACTTTAATTGCCCAAAAAGACATCAAACGATAAAAAAACTTTAAAAAGTACTAGACGGCATTGTGTGATATACGTATTATTCCACTCCGCCGATAGGGCATGCGCCCGTAGCTCAGCTGGATAGAGCGTTGGCCTCCGGAGCCAAAGGTCGAAGGTTCGAATCCTTTCGGGCGCGCCATTTCCCGGAGGGGCATTATCGGTAAAATATATTGTGGTGGCTATAGCTCAGTTGGTAGAGCCCCGGATTGTGATTCCGGTTGTCGCGAGTTCAAGTCTCGTTAGCCACCCCATTCTCGGTGAATAGCGCAGCTTGGTAGCGCATCTGGTTTGGGACCAGAGGGTCGGGGGTTCGAATCCCTCTTCACCGACCACTATCTTGTTTATGGCTCGATATGAGCGGTAAATGTAAAAAATACTGTGGTGGCTATAGCTCAGTTGGTAGAGCCCCGGATTGTGATTCCGGTTGTCGCGAGTTCAAGTCTCGTTAGCCACCCCATTAATTTCTCAGCAAATTAATCACAAGCTGAGATAAGAGAAAAACAAAACATTTTCTCACTAACGATTTTCGGTGAATAGCGCAGCTTGGTAGCGCATCTGGTTTGGGACCAGAGGGTCGGGGGTTCGAATCCCTCTTCACCGACCACATAAGAAAGCCTGCTTTTAAGCAGGCTTTTTCTTTTCTATCTACTCAGCAATTTTGTCGCCGTTTATATTGCTTCATCTTATTTATTTCAATGTCCTATCCGATTAGCCGTAGTCGCTTTCATCCTTTACTCTCGGGTATTCAGTGCAATGATGCGTGTATTTCTCCGCAACTAACTTATGCTTTTTGACTCCATTAATGTGCATCATTGGTGGTTTTATATTCAATGTTTTTTCCACTTTTGATACATCAAACATATCACTATGTTGCATATATGTTTCTATGATTTAAGTAATATTGGCGTTAATTAGAAGTTTTGATGGTTTGTTTGTTGCTTTTCTGTGAATTTTTTGCCAAATTGATGAGCTTGTAAATTGTCAGTACAGTATACCAGCCTGTTTCTGGGGCGATATTATCTGACTGACGAGAATGGATTCACTTACAGACAGGGCAGGAAGCTGCCGGAGCATTAGAGGTCTGGTAATGTCACTTTTAGAAGTTAAGAACCTTCGTATTGAGTACCCATCGCGCCATGGTGTACACGCAGCTGTTAAGTCTTTGTCGTTCAATATTGAACGAGGGGAGATTGTTGGTGTTGTTGGTGAATCTGGTGCAGGAAAATCAACGGTTGGTAATGCTGTTATCGATCTGCTGAGCCCTCCAGGGCGTATTGCCAGTGGTGACGTGTATTTAGATGGGACTTTGATATCTGGTTTGTCAGCAGAAGAGATGCGACAAGTTAGGGGATCTAAAATAGGATTTATTTTTCAAGATCCTATGACTTCTTTAAACCCACTTTTTACTGTTGAGCAGCAGCTAACAGAGACCATTCATGCCAATATGAATGTTTCCGAGGATGAAGCATATCAAAGAGCTTTGTCCTTGATGCAGCAAGTGGGGATACCACAGCCAGAAAATCGCCTCAAGCAGTACCCACACCAATTTTCTGGAGGGATGCGTCAGCGTGTTGTGATTGCAATCGCTCTGGCTGGTGAGCCGGATTTAATTATTGCTGACGAGCCGACAACAGCCTTGGATGTATCGATACAAGATCAGATCCTCAACCTTATCCGAGAGTTGTGCATTAAGAACAACGTTGGTTGCATGTTGGTCACCCATGATATGGGCGTAGTATCAAATGTGACGGATAGGGTTGCAGTAATGTACCGTGGCGACCTCGTTGAATTTGGTGAAACCAAAAAGGTTTTAGGCGACCCTGATCACTCGTATACCCGCAGTCTGATTTCGGCTGTTCCTCGTTCGGATGTCAAACTCGAGCGTTTTCCTCTGGTTAGCTACATTGAACAAGCACAAGAAATGGAACCGCTCGATATTAAGAATCATTGGCTTGGTCAGAGCCAAGATCATCGAGCCTATACTGGCTCATTACTGAAAGTAGAAAGCGTTAATTTGCGTTTCGTGACCAAAGATTCTCTCTTTGAAAGTCGCCGCGAATACGTACAAGCATCAAATAATGTCAGTTTTGATGTTTTTGAAGGCGAGACGTTTGGCCTAGTTGGTGAGTCTGGTTCTGGAAAATCGACCATTGCCCGAGTGATTGCGGGTTTGTATCAACCCAATTCTGGCAAGGTCACCTTTGAAGGTATTGATTTAACTGCGCTGAAATCAGAGAAAGAACGCCGTCCTATACGCCGGCAAATGCAGATGGTGTTCCAAAATCCTTATACGTCGATGAACCCGCGAATGAAGATTTTCGACATTATCGCAGAACCTATTCGTTTTCATCAGTTAACAGACAATGAAAATCAGACTAGACAGATTGTCTATGACTTGCTTGACCACGTTGGACTAGGCAAGATGGCAGGGGTTAAATATCCCCATGAATTCTCCGGTGGACAACGTCAGCGCATATCCATTGCCCGAGCTTTAGCGACTCGTCCTCGGTTGCTGATTTGTGATGAGCCAACCTCAGCGCTCGATGTGTCTGTGCAGGCGCAGATACTGAATCTACTTAAAGATCTTCAAGATGAACTCGACTTGACCATGTTGTTTATTAGTCATGATTTGCCAGTTATTCGTCAGATGTGCGATCGGGTTGGGGTGATGCAAATGGGCACCTTACTTGAGGTGGCGCCGACAGAGCAGTTATTTAACTCGCCGCAGCATGAATACAGTAAGCAACTTATTTCCTTAATGCCGGAATTTACCGGATTAAGAGAAGCGATATAGAAGGCATACGCCTCAGATAAAGACAGAACTTAGTTAAACAGACAATATACATTAATAGGGATGATTCCCGCATAAGGAGTTGTGCAATGAAAACCATTAAAAGCAAATTAGCCATGGCTATTATGGCAGCTGGCTTGAGCTTTGGTGCAGCAGCAGCCGATATTACGGTTGGTTATGCCTCTGATCCTGTCTCACTTGATCCCCATGAACAGCTATCAGGTGGTACCTTGCAAATGTCTCATATGGTCTTTGACCCATTGGTGCGCTTTACACAAGATATGAAGTTCGAACCTCGTTTGGCGACCTCGTGGGAGCGAGTGGATAATGAAACCATGCGTTTTCATCTACGAGAAGGAGTTAAGTTCCATTCTGGCAATGCATTTACGGCCGACGACGTGGTTTGGACGTTTGAGCGTTTGAAAGAGTCCGCTGACTTTAAAGGTATTTTCGCCCCTCTCGTGGCCTTAAATAAGATTGATGATTATACCGTTGAGATTAAAACCGACGGTACTTATCCTCTGATTGAAAATGTCGCGACCTATATTTTCCCAATGGACAGTAAGTTTTATACGGGTAAAACAGAAGATGGCAAGGACAAAGCTGAGATGGTCAAGCATGGTAATTCCTATGCTTCCACTCATGCATCGGGTACTGGTCCATTTATCATTACCTCGCGTGAGCAAGGTGTGAAAGTGCAATTTGAGCGTTTTGATGATTATTGGGATAAAGACTCAAAAGGTAATGTTGATAAGCTCACCCTAGTGCCGATAAAGGAAGATGCGACGCGAGTTGCAGCTCTCCTGTCTGGTGACGTTGATATGATTGCCCCTGTTGCTCCGAATGACTATAAGCGTATTGAAGATGCTGATGGTGTCGATCTATACACCATGCCTGGTACACGTGTTATCACCTTTCAGATGAACCAAAACAGCAATCCAGCACTTAAAGATGTGCGAGTTCGCCAAGCAATTGTTTACGCCATTAATAACGAAGGCATAGTGAAAAAAATCATGAAAGGGGCGGGGACTCCAGCTGCTCAGCAAAGTCCAGTTGGTTATGCTGGCTATAATGACAGCCTAAAGCCTCGTTATGATTTGAAGAAGGCGAAAGCCCTGATGAAAGAAGCTGGTTATGAAAAAGGCTTCTCTCTGACGATGATGGCGCCGAATAACCGTTATGTAAACGATGCGAAAATTGCACAAGCTGCAGCGGCAATGTTGTCAAAAATTGGCATTAAGGTTGATCTAAAAACCATGCCAAAAGCGCAGTATTGGCCTGAATTCGATAAATGCGCTGCGGATATGATGATGATTGGTTGGCATCCTGATACTGAAGATTCAGGTAACTTTACAGAGTTCTTAGCAATGACCCGCTATAGTGAAACGGGTAAAGGACAATACAACTGCGGCCACTATAGCAATACCGAAGTGGATAAGCTAATCAACCAATCAAATGTTGAAACTGATCTAAACAAACGTGGTGAAATGCTTAAGCAAGTCGAAGCCACACTTTATGATGAGGCTGCTTTTGTTCCCCTGCATTGGGAAGACCCATCTTGGGCGGCGAAAAGCAATGTTAAAATTGGTCCAATTGTCAATGGTATGGATCAGCCTTACTTTGGCGACCTAGTCGTCAAATAAGGGTTTACCAAGTGCTTATCTGATTAAGTACTTGGTTGTTTAAGGTGCTGCCTTTATTTCAGTCAGGTTAGCACCTTTTTCAATATTCAATGTGCAGTACTCAATTGGATTGCAGACTGAAATATACGGAAAGTAAAAGGGGCAGGGAATGTTTTCGTTTCTGGTCAAGCGCCTGTTTCAGGCACTGATAGTGATGTTTGTGATCAGTTTGGTGGCATTTGCCATTCAGGATAATCTTGGCGATCCATTGCGTGAGCTTGTTGGACAGTCTGTTTCTGAAGCAGAGCGTCAGGCTCTGCGCGATGAGCTAGGCCTCAACGATCCTTTCATAACAAAATACACTCGCTTTGTTGGCGCTGCGCTTCATGGTGATTTAGGCACATCCTACTTCTTTAAGCGTCCTGCCGTTGAAGTCATTTTGGATAAGTTAGTCGCAACGCTTGAGTTGGTGTTTGGTGCCACGCTGATTATTATTGCGTGTTCAATCCCTCTGGGGGTTTATTCAGCGATTCATCCCAAAAGTCTACTCACTAAGATAGTCATGGCTTTTAGTAGTGTGGGTATCTCAATCCCCGTGTTTTTAACCGCAATTATGCTGATGTATGTTTTCTCGATTGAGCTTGGTTGGTTGCCTTCCTTTGGCCGAGGGGAAACCGTCAATCTTCTTGGCTGGGAATCCGGTTATTTTACCCTTGATGGACTGGCGCACCTTGTGTTGCCATGTATATCGCTTGCCTCGATTATGCTGCCACTTTTTATCCGTTTAGTGCGCTCTGAAATGCTTGAAGTACTGAGCTCTGAGTACATTAAATTTGCTAAGGCAAAAGGGTTAGCGCTTAACAAGATATATTACCAGCACGCCTTAAAAAATACCCTATTGCCGGTTTTGACTGTCGGTGGTGTACAGATAGGTACCATGGTTGCCTACACGATTTTGACTGAAACCGTCTTTCAGTGGCCTGGTACGGGTTTCCTTTTCCTCGAAGCCATCAACCGTGTTGATACGCCACTTATTACGGCTTATGTAATTTTTGTTGGGCTCATATTTGTCGTGACCAATACCATCGTCGATTTGCTGTATGGCATTATCAATCCAACCGTGGACTTAACTGGAAAGGGGGCATAATCATGAGCCAAACTACAACTGCTCCTTCTCGATGGGAGCGCTTTAAACAATCGGATTTCTTGTATCATTTCAAGCGCGATAAAGTGGCAATGACAAGCTTTACCGTGTTTATGTTAATGTTGGTTATGGCGCTAGCTGCACCGATATTATCACCGACCAATCCGTATGATTTAGCATCGATTGACATCATGGATTCAGAGTTACCTCCTTCTTGGATGGAGGAGGGTGATGAACGCTTTGTTCTGGGAACCGACGAGCAAGGACGTGATATTCTATCGACAATTTTGTACGGTTCACGTCTATCGTTAACCATTGGTTTTTTGGCGGTGGGTTTACAGCTGATTCTGGGAATTATAATTGGCCTTTCTGCGGGATATTTTGGTGGTCGTGTTGATAGCGTATTAATGCGTTTTGCCGATATTCAATTGTCATTTTCGACTATGATGGTTGCCATCATCGTATCCGCTATCTTTAAAGCGAGTTTTGGTAGTGACTTTTTTAGTCAATATGCGGTGATTATGTTGGTGGTCATTATTGGTGTAGCGGAATGGCCTCAATATGCTCGGACTATTCGAGCATCTGTATTGGCTGAGAAGAAAAAAGAATACGTCGAAGCGGCGAAAGTGATGGGTTTTAAGGCGCCACGTATTATGTTTCGTCACATTCTGCCTAACTGTTTATCACCGATTCTGGTTATCTCGACAGTACAGGTGGCAAACGCGATTATGTCAGAAGCGGCTTTGTCTTTCCTTGGACTAGGTCTGCCTGTCGATCAACCATCGTTAGGTGCCCTAATCAGCATTGGCTTTCACTATATCTTTTCAGGTGCCTGGTGGATTACTGCGTTTCCTGGCGTGGTACTGGTTACTCTTGTTCTGGTTATCAATTTGCTTGGTGACTGGCTTCGAGATGTATTCAATCCTAAAATCTACAAAGGGTGATCTAAGCCTAAGATTTGATTATATAAATCTCACTAAACTAGGAGTCGTAGCAAGTTACGGCTCTTTTTTTGCATTACAGTTTAGATAATGATAAGTCATCCATAATAAACCAAGTAATGGGATAACAAATTTGAGGTTGGAATGTGGATATGAGAATAGCTGTAAAATCCAAACCTTCTTTGGTGACACTTATGAGCCTAGTGATTTTGGGTCAGTTTTTGTCTGTAGAAAGGGCGTCTGCAGAGACGTTTCTATGTGACGCGACTCAAGCATCAAAAGACGTTCTCCCTTTGCTGGAAAGTGATTGTCCGATTGGTGTGGGAATGTGGGGTAAAAAGCGACCTGATTCAAACGTATCGCAATTTTGGATTCAGTGCGGTGTCTTTAGTGCACCACTGACCTTAAATGAAGCTAAGGAAATTTATCCAAAGATTGATTCTGATGTTTGGGCTAAGCCAGAAGGTAATGTGTATCGATGCCTCATTGGACCATACAAAGATTTTTCTAAGGTTAAACAAGATCTTGCGAACGTAAAGCAACTGCCAAAATATGAAGAAGCTTTTGTGCGTCAGATTATAAATGATGGCTCAAAAGGAAAAGGCGCTATGCAAGCTGCTGCGGCACCATCTGATCAACGGCAAACATCAGAGTCGAAAGCGGGTTCTAAATCTACGACTAAATTAGCCGCAACGGAGGAATTGACAGCTGGTGTATCGATTCGTCACAAAATAGTGATTAACGGTGTTGAATATACAGTGCCTTATTCACTATATAGTAACGATCAGTTTTATATGGAGCACGAGCTGCCTTGGAATCGGATGAGTTATGATATGGCTTATCAAACTTGTGAGCAAATGGGTATGCGGCTTGCGAGTAATAATGAATGGCAGTCTTTGCTCAACGCTAACGTAATGATGAAAGATAAATGGCCGGTGCATTTACCCTATTGGGGTGAAGAAAAAACAGGACTTTTCTACACAGGAAAAGTGAAATCGCTTAAGGGCTCCTCACTACTCAATGTGATGTGTGTAAAGTAGGAAAACTCAGGGACAAGCTACTGGCCTTCTTTCCCTTCTGCCTTGGCTTTTTTTTCTGATTCTTTGAGTAAGTCGAGATATTTATTTTCAACAAACTCTTTTTCTTTTGTGACGTGGTGTAATTGCTGCTGGATAGCTTCTAGTTCTTCGCTGGATGCGCCAGCACCACTGTCAGATTGTTCACTGATTTTCTTCTTGTAGTTCTCAATGATATTGAGCAGTTGTTGACGCTCTTGGTGATACTCTTTTTCCATTTTATTAAAGCCGCCAGATTCACTGATTTGCATATATTCCTTCTCGAGTTGTTCAAATTGCTTTTCGAGCTGCTCTTTTTCTTGTCGTAGGCTATCAACAGTATCTGATTGTTTGGCTAGTTTATTCTTAGCTTTTCTTAGTCCTTCCATGCTCCTATCAAGATCCCCTTTGAGTTTTCGAATAAGCTGGTGGGACTTTGATAGCTGCTGATTCAAATCATCAATGGACGCTTGTTCATCAGAAGTGAGGGTATGGCCACCTGCCGCCCTTATTTGTGATACTTGAGCCTCTAGCGCTTTCTGGATAATGATGAGATCATTGAGCGTGTCATTGTTTTCAGTGGTATAACTGAGGGCATTTTCAACGGACTCTTGGCATAGCTGGTAAGTTTGAGTGTCGATGGTAGGATTAGAATCCGATTGTGGGCCATGGACAACCTCACGAGCGAAATGCCGAAACTCTCTAATCATGAGCAATAAAATGACGAACCATACCAGTAGTACGAGTAACCCAACATCGATTGCAAGAGCGAATAAACTTTCAGTTGTTAGTAAAGGTGTCGTTAGAAGTGCGGCTAAATCCATGAACTCATTCTATGTTTTGCAATCTCTATAGGGTGTAAGTTTAGTTGTCATCAGAAATTGTGCCTATAATTTAATACAATCACCCAGAGAGAGTAGATGACGGTTTGTGAAAATTCTGATTGTCGATGACAGTAAAGCAACGTTAGAGATAGTCCGGCGCGCATTGGAAAAGTTTGGCTATCGTCGCTTATCCATTAAAAAAGAAGACAGTGCAGTCGGAGCGCTCAATAGAGTTAAAGAATGGCAGCCAGAGATTGTCCTGACAGACTGGTATATGCCTGATATGACAGGCCTTACTCTCATTCAAGAAATTAAAAAACTCGATCTGGGCACAAAAATGGGCATGATCACTACAGTTGATGATCAACTGCAGATAAATCAAGCCAAGTCGGCAGGTGCAAGTTTTGTGTTATCAAAGCCCTTTGTCGACAAAGATTTGCACCGCAAGCTTTTGCCTCTAGTCCAAGGGGCAGAGGAAAGTGAGCGCACACTTGATGGTATAATTGATGTGCAAAAGGAGTTGGCATTACCTAAGTTAGCTCAGCTTGAGAAGCTTATGAAGCGCGAAATAGGCGATCGCCTCAAGCTCAGCAATATTCGTATGCAATCCTTTGATGAAAGTAAAATCCCATGTTTGCTTGCTATGTATGAAGATGGTGATACACAAAGAACCAGAGCTGTCGCCATTTTAGATATCTACGCGATTTGTATTTTGTCCCGTGCCAACTCAAAAATCAGCAAAAGTGATTTGCAACAAGCAATTCATAGCAAGTTGGTTAGCAAAGGTATTTTGGACACCTGCCATAAAGTCCTCGATAAGTCTTCACTTGCTTTTCTCGATAGTTCTTCGCGTAAAAGCTTACGTCTTAAAAGTGTCAGTTTTATTCCTTCTGCTTTTGAAAAGCTCCAAGCTTTGTACAGTAAAGAGCAAGATAAAAGGGTGGATTTTTCCTGTCAGTTTGAAGATATGGCTCAGGGAAAAATTACCTTAATTGGCTTTTAGCTGCGCTGTCTTTTCCTTATTTTTCTGTTAACGTCATCAAACATTGTTGTCGCATTTCTCTTGTCCTTGGCCGCTGAGGATGTGATGTTTAATCTTGTTGGATATGTGTGGCATTTTATTTGTAGATATCAATTTATTGTGTTTATGAGTTTAGATTTTTTCCGCGTATTTCTTTGTGATTCGTTTCTTTTTTTTCCATTAACTTATTAATTTCTCGTTTGATTTTACCTGCCTGAGAAATGGCATGTCATTAAGTCATTTCATTTAAGTAATAAGGAACGGATAACCAATGAGAAACGATAAGTATAAAAAGAATCTATTATTGCTCGCTGTGATGGGAGCTTTAGTCTCGGGAATCTCTGGGTGCAGTGATGATGACAAATCTTCACTTGAGTTTTCGTCCCAAGTTGAGATGCCAATAAGTGGTCTTGCTGCGGGAGATGCAGCAGAAAGTGGCGAGCAGTATGACTACAGCACTTTGGCGGTGTTTGACTGGAAAAACTATGGCGATCAGACTCCAAAACCAAGATTTGGTGTTGTTGAGCGTCATGGTGATTCTGCCACTGTTGTACCGCTTGATCAAAGTATCATTGACTGGCCAGATTCGGAGCCGAGAGGTAACGATTTAGAGGCTATCTGTCAGATAGACGATACTTATTATCTAGCCGCTGAAAGTAGTTATTACCACGATGAAGACGCGGATACCTACCAATATGGTCGCTTATTTCTTATCGCACGCGACCCAACTCAAGGTAGTCTGTATGCAGGGTTATTATGGGCTGCAACCTATCAGTTGAGCAATGACCCTTCAATATACAATGGTATAAATTTTGAGGGTTTAGCGTGTGCACCATCTGATAGTAATGATGGCAGCTATAATATTTTGTTAGGGGATAGAGAGTCGGGTGACTTATATTGGGACAAAATACAGCCAATGGCTGATATTACTTCAGGTACCACTCAGGTATTAGATTTAAAACCTGTGGGCAATATACAGGCACCAGTAGAGTGGGGCACAAACCGTAATATATCCGAACTATTTTATAGTACTACAGAACACTATTTATATGGCGTTGCTTCCTTTGACCCAGATGAGAGCCCAGATAGTCCGCGGGCGACAATGTACAAAAGTACTGACACATTCTATTTAGAAAGCGATGCATTTATGCAATACCTGACGGGTAATATTGATGTTGAAGCAGTCCACTCTTTCCCTAACCACAAAATTGAGGGGATCACGGCTTATGGAACAACGGGCGGGATGTTTTATGGTTCGGACGATGACACAGATACCAATGAATATGGCTTGGTTAAGGTTCAGTAAGTCTAGATTAACCTAACTTTACAAACCCTATCAAAGTCTGCGGATGAATTCGCAGACTTTTGTATTTAGCTGGTGATATCTAGCTGATTATCTTGAGTGGCTGGCATATGTTCACGCAATATCTTTTCTACAATCTCGATATGGACAGGCTTTGAGATAAAGTCGTTCATTCCCGCATCAAAACACAGTTGTTTGTCTTCTTCAAGCACGTTGGCCGTGACCGCAATGATTGGTACCTCTCTCCCCCAATTGGAGAGTTGCCGAATATGTTTGGTGGCGGTGAGTCCGTCCATTACTGGCATATGGCAGTCCATAAATACGATTTGGTAATCATGCTTCTTAAACAGCTCTAGTGCGATTTGGCCATTTTCAGCCACATCACAGGTGAGGTTTAGGCGTTTAAGAATTTGTGTCATAACAACTTGGTTGACCGAGTTGTCTTCAACGACGAGAGCTTGGGCGTTTGAGGTGTTGGTTTTTGGCTTTTCGTTATCGTTGGATTTTGCTAATACACGCAATTTGGATTGTTTATCTGACTCGCTTTGTGAGGCGACAACTTTAAGACTATTGGTTTGACAAGCGAGAGGCAGCTCTACCGAGAAACGACTCCCCAATCCAACCTCACTAGAAACTTGAATCTTACCACCCATAAGTTCGGTTAGCTCTTTAGAAATGGCGAGTCCAAGACCGGTACCACCATATTCGCGGGTCGTGCTGCCATCGGCTTGATGGAATTTATCAAAAATAATGTCCAGCTTCTCAGAATCGATACCAATACCAGTGTCGCTGACCGCAATTTTTAAACAGGAGGATTGATAGCTGACGTGTATTCTGACAAATCCCACCTGAGTGAATTTAATCGCGTTAGTCACTAGATTACTAATAACTTGTTTTACGTGGACGGGATCTCCAATAAGGGTATTGGGTACATTGGGCTCTATCTCCATCATCAATTGCAGATTCTTACTGCTGGCTTTCACTTCATTGATTCGATGAAGGTCACTGATCAATTGATGGATATCAAAAGGTATGCTCTCAAGTTCCAGTCTTCCTGCTTCGATTTTTGAAATATCGAGAATGTCATTAATAATGGTTAGCATATCCTCAGACGATTGCTGAATCATTCTTAGGTATTTCAACTGAGAGTCATTCAGGTCAAGATCTTCCATTAGCGTGGCGATGCCAATAATGCCGTTCATTGGTGTGCGTATTTCATGACTCATATTAGCCAAGAATTCACTTTTACGACGATTCGCGGTTTCGGCGTCTTCTTTGGCACTTTTTAGTTCTTCATGATAAGCATCCAGTCGAGCACTCGACTCATTAAAGTTGTCAGCTAAACGGGAAATTTCATCTTTGAACATGCGTGGATAAAGCCTAACACTCTGAAGCGCATGATCTTTTTTTACACTTGCTATCGCTTCTGTTATCATACTGATAGGTTTGACGATAACCACCCATATAAAACTGAGCAGTGCGACCAAGAGCAAGACAATACGAACCACCTCAGCAGCAAAAATATGGAAAAATTGCACCCATAGATCACTATAAATGGGGGTTAAGTCGGATTGGATAACGAGTCGGCCCAGCGAGTAGCTCTTATCGCCGATCTCGTAGTCTAAGAGCCATGTGACCGTGATAGCGTCATGCGATTTTTGACCTTTCTCTATGATCGACTCACTACCACTATAAAGATGGACGTAATCTACTTTAGGTAAGTTGATTAACCCTTCTAGCTGAGCGTTAAGTAGAGATCGATCTTCTACCCATAGGCTAGTTCGAATACTGGCGAGTTGGCTGGTTTTGAGGTTGTCGAGTGTCTGGTGCAGGTTATCAATATCCCTCTGCAGCTGTTGATATAGGTTATAACCCGTGCCTGCCAAAGCAAGTAATACGCTAAAAAAAGCGACGGCGTACACGAGTTGTTTACTAATACTTAGGTATCGACGTTCTTTATTCAAAATGTGCAACTACACTCTTATATAATGTTCGCTAATGTAAATATAGTTTCAATTATTCAATAATAAAATGGGGATCGAAAATGAACTGGAAACGCCACCTATTATCAGCTGCATTCTTGATGCTGAACACATCTTTGGCTAACGCAAACAAGGTTGATTATTATGTGATTGCAGACCAAGCCAGACCATTTCAGATTGAAACCAAAGGGACTGACCATTCTGGCATAGTGACGGACATCGTTAAAGAAGTGTTCAAAGATAGTGAGCACAAACTCAATTATCATACCTATCCTTTCAACCGGATGATATCCATTCTGTCTTCTCAAGATAAGGGTAATTGGATCACATATGGTAGCCCGAATTGGGGGAAAGTTCAGTCGGAAAACTTATCCGATGAGCCTATTTATACGGTCAGGCACAATCTATTGTTTAGCAGTAAAAAGCCCATCGATTATACCAATGCGTCAGATTTGAATGGCAAAGTAGTCGTGTTACTTATGAGTTTTGATTACCCTGAACTCCAACCTTATTTTGCCAGTGGTAAAGTGCAAGAGATGAGAGTTAAGAATTATCAGTCAGCCTTTAGGGTGGTTGATCGTCATCCAGGTGAAATGGTGTTTGTTGAGATGGGGTCGAGGATCACTTACAACCAAAATCAACTTAATCTCGACAAACAGCTTTATGGTCAACATACATTTAGTGATGTGATACCTGATTATTCGGTATACCTTGCTATGTCGCCCAATATGGATAAAGAGATTCAAGACTATATTAATCAGCGCTTAAAAGTACTGAAAAAGCAAGGCAAGATAGAAGAAATCATCAAAAAATACATATAGTTACTATGTCGATGCCATTGGCGTTCTAAGGATGTAGAGAATTAATTTAACGGGAATAACGCCAGTTATTCCCGTTTTTGATGATTATTGTTTTATAAACTGTTGGTCGAATAGGTGACCAAGTTTGTCAGCCTTAGTCTGCAAGTAAAACTGATTGTCGGTATTGCATCCTTCTTGAAGCGCAACGCGCTGTTGAATCTGGATGTGAGCTTGCTCTAGTGCTTTGACTTTTTGAGGGTTATTCGTCATTAGTCGCACTTTATCGATGCCAAGATAAGCAAGTATACCGCGGCAAAAGCGATAATCCCGCATATCTGCCGCAAAGCCGAGACGTTCATTTGCCTCAACGGTATCAGCCCCTTCGTCTTGTAGATGGTACGCTCTGATTTTGTTCAATAAGCCGATTCCGCGACCTTCTTGGCGTAAATAGAGCAGCACCCCAGCGCCCTCGTGGACAATATTTTGTAACGCTCTGCTGAGTTGGAAACCACAATCACAGCGAGTGCTAAAAAGTGCGTCACCAGTTAAGCACTCAGAATGAAGACGAACTAATGGTGCACCGACAGAACTGATATCACCATAGACCAGAGCAAGGTGCTCTTTTCCTGTTTCATGTTCGATAAAACCATACATTTCAAAGGTTCCCCACCTTGTTGGTAGCTTCGCTTTATCGACAAACTGAATAAGATTGTATGGCTCTGAGCGTGTTAACTTTTCTCTAATGGCCATGAGAATTTTGCCAAGTTGATTTTCTCCTTGGCCGTTACCGCCATCTCCCCAAAAGTTATCTTTATGTGAGTGTTCGGTAATCTCCACGTCGCCCGTTTCAATGAGCTGGAAGGCTAAAGAAGGGTTTTGCTTAAACTTTTCTTCAACAACAAAGCGCATAATATCGAGACGAACCTTTTGCCAATCTTCTCTAACGTTTTGGCTGTATTGGCGACTCAAAGAGAAAGCAACGTCCGGTGAGTCGCAATGCTGTATTTTTTTGATGATCTCACTATCAGTAAACTTTTGAGCTTGATAATAATGTTCGCTAGTTTTCCATAACTCGCCGTGGATGCGAATCGGCGCATAAAAAAAATTGGAGAGAAACCCGTAGGCATCACTAGGCTCATAAAAGTGAATGTGGCTATTCATGTAGGCTCCTGACATTGTCTAGTTATAGTTGTGTCTTGTTTCATACAAGATCGTAGTTGAAGTTATCAATATGACAAATTTGTAACTATGTGTAGCGCTTTAGTGCAAGGTGTGGACTGGGGTTCTGTGCCGAACTCAATAAAATATATGAATTATGTATCCATCTTGGCAATATTAATATTTAAGTTAATGATATTGAATGGTTTAAGAAATTTTTTTCGGAGTAATAACTTAGGTGAAATAATCCAGACTTCTTCTAGAGCTGACCATTGAAGAAAAGTAAAGGTTTTTGTATCGCGTTATCAGGAGTTTAGACAGATAAATTAACTTTTTTGTTTAGACTTAATTTTAGTCAATAGCTGCAAATTAAGTTGTCCACAGTAATAGTTGCCTATTGCAAAGAAGGTTGGATAAGTTCACCGCATAGACCTGCTAAAAGCGTTACTGAGTCGTAAGATAAGTCATAAAAGGCGTTGGTATTATGAGAGCTTGGATTTTTATATTTATGAGAATGTTATCTATTCAAATCATTTTCACTGTGAATATCTAATTTAAGTTAATGAGATATTTCATTTTATATAACATGAAAATTTGTGAAAATCTGAATTATCCTTACCGAATTTTTGAAGTTACCTATTTTTTTCAAAAATTTATTAAATAGAATTTTATCACTTCTCATCTCATTGAATGTGACATTAAATAAATAGTATCTCGTTCACCTCTTTTTATTGATGGGGGAAGATAAATATTTTTTCCAAACTTATTTATCTTCATAAATTAACATCGTGCATTCATGTAGGCGTTAACTTTTTGAATGATATATATAAAAAATGATTTTTATTTAATTTGTATAAAAACAAAGAGTTATATGAGGATTACGTTTTGTCTCAAGTGATTAGAAAATCAAACATAGCGTTGAATTTCAGCGCAATTCTAAAGACTGGCGTCGTTCCAGTATTATACCTAATGTCTTCCCCCCTCCATGCGGCAGATGGAGAAGCTCTGACGCAATTGCCTTTGAGTCAAGTGCTTGCAGATGAACAAGAAATTATTGCTCAACAACCAGAGTCGTACCAATTGGTCATGGATTCGATCCAAACTCGTGATAATGAAGTTGTGGAAGCCATTTTACCAAACCGTACCAGTAACCCTGAAAATGTTAAGCGTATTGAAGCAATACTATCGGAACAAGATTGGAATTATTTATTTGCTGAACGCGATTCAGCCTACACTTATCTGAATTTTCTAAAAGCAGCAGGAAAGTATCCAGCATTGTGTGGCACATATACTGACGGCCGTAATTCAGATGCGATTTGTCGTAAGACACTGGCCACTATGTTCGCTCACTTTACCCAAGAAACGGGTGGGCATAACTCCCACAGCGAGATCCCTGAGTGGAGACAAGGCTTAGTTTATGTGAGAGAGATGGGGATGTCAGAGCAAACTTCAGGTGCTTATGGCGTGTGTGATACGACTATCTGGCAAGGGCAAGCTTATCCCTGTGGAACTAATCCTGACGGTACTTTTAAGAGCTACTTTGGGCGAGGTTCTAAGCAGCTAAGTTACAACTACAACTATGGTCCATTCTCTCAATCAATTTATGGTAACGTTGAAAAACTGCTAAATGAACCTGAGCTAGTGGCTGATACTTGGTTAAACCTTGCTAGCGCAGTATTTTTCTACTTATATCCTCAACCACCGAAACCAAGTATGTTGCACGTTATCGATGGTACTTGGCAACCAAATGACAAAGACCGAGCGAATGGTTTGGTACCTGGTTTTGGCGTAACTACGCAAATTATTAATGGTGGTGTGGAGTGCGGTGGTTCCGCAGAGCATGCTCAGTCGCAAAATCGTATCAACTACTATCACGAGTTTGCAAATTATCTTGATGTTGAAATTGCACCTGATGAAGTGCTTGGTTGTAAAGGTATGAAGCAGTTTGATGCTTCTGGTGCTGGTGCGCTTAATATCTACTGGGAACAAGATTGGGGCTGGGATGCAAACACGTCAGATGGTCGTGTATATAAATGTCAGCTGGTGGCTTACCAAGGTCCATATTCTTCATTTATTGCAGGAGATTACACCAAATGTGTGGAAGATAAGTTTGGTGTTGAGGTATACGATGACTTAGGAGGTAATTTGCCACCAACAGCTAATGCTGGCGCTGATCAAACGGTTGATGCGACAGAACCTGCACAAGTACAGTTGTCTGCCAATGCTTCAAGCGATGACCACGAAATTGTTAGTTACCAATGGCGTCAAAGCGACAGTACTGGTACTGGTCTATATATTGCTTCACCGAATGCAGTCAATACATTGGTAACGGTACCTGCAATATCAAAAGACACTGTCTTTACACTTGAATTGACAGTGGCTGATGCAGAAGGTGCAACGGCCAAAGATAGCGTAAACATCATTGCTAAAGTTCAGTCAGGTAACCAGCCGCCAGTAGTGACATTAAACGCTCCGCAAGAGGTTAATGAGGGGCAGGCTAATGTTAGAGTTAATGCAACCATTACTGATAGCGATGATCAAGAGTTCAACCTAGAGTGGAGCTTGTCGAATGATGTAGAATTTACGACAGCGTTAGACGGACGTTCAATTGAGTTTACTGCCCCTGAGGTTGAACATAACAAAAGTCTAACCGCAACGCTGAAGGTTATTGACGGTGGACAAAATGAGGTTTCGGCTTCAACTACCATGCTTGTTGTTGATGTAAACAGTGGTGGTGGTGAAGGTAGCTGCTCAGCGACCGATCCTAATGCTTCGCAGTACCCTGCCTATAACTCAGGTACTGTATATACTGACGCTAGCAATCCTGTTTCTCATCTTGGATTGGTATACAAAGCTAAGTGGTGGGTGCAAGGTAGTGAGCCTTCACCATCGAATGAAGCATGGGCCCTGCTGAGTGAGGTAGAATTACCTTGGGATGCCAATATAGCGTATGATGGTGGTGACCAAGTTAACCATGGTGATTCTCGCTGGGAAGCCAAATGGTGGACAAAAGGTGATTTGCCAGGCCAAGCGGGTGTTTGGGCTAAGGTAGGACCTTCAAGCTGTCAGTAAAACGACACTCGATATCCTATTTAGAGCGGAAGGTGTTTATGCCTTCCGTTTTTTGTTGTTATCAAGAGCTCAGATTATCGTGGTTTATAATGTCTCGATACATACGAGGGAAAAATATGTTTACATTACAAGTTGAACAGGGTCTAGAGCTGGCATTAGTTGAAGCGAATTTTGCTGCTTGCTACCTAGATATTGTTTCGAAGCAGAGAGAGTATTTAAGCCAATGGTTATCTTGGCCTATCCATGCTGAAAACGAAGCGTTTTTCCTAAACTTTATCAAGCGTTCCTTACATGATTATGCTGATGGAAAGTCTCTAGTATGTGCCATGTTTTATCAAGGCAAGCTGGTCGGTAATATCAGCTTTAATTCCATAGATAAAGATCTTGCTAAGGTAGAGATAGGTTATTGGTTAAGCCAAGACTATCAAGGAAGGGGCTTAGTCACCAAGTCAGTGTCTAGAATGATTGAGCTTGCGTTTCACGATTATGACGTGCAAAAAATCCAAATCTCAGCGGCGACCGACAACCAGCCAAGTCGGAATGTGTGCTCACGACTCGGGTTTACACTAGAAGGTGTCTTAACCAGAGCAGAAAATGTCAATGGTCGTATCCTTGACCATGCTGTGTATGGGTTAAGCCGAGAAGCTTGGAAAACACGCCTAGGGTTAAAGCAATAGAAAGGCCAGATTGATCTGGCCTTGTTTTGTATCAATGAGACGCCATTACTCTCTTTGACTACCTCATGGTAACAAATTCTTCTGAGCCGGTTGGGTGGATGGCGACAACGGAATCAAAGTCTGCTTTGGTCGCACCCATTTTCATCGCGACGCCAAAGCCTTGAATCATTTCATCAACCGTATAACCGATGCCATGTAAGCCCACCACTTTTTCATCATCGCCAGCACAAATGAGCTTCATTTTGCATGGTTGACGATGTTTAGTGACGGCGGTGTACATGGCGGTAAAGCCTGATGTGTACACCTTAATATTGTCTTTGCCGTATTTCTGCTGCGCTTCTTGAGTGGTAAGGCCTATGGTACCAATCGGTGGGTGGCTAAATACCACGGTAGGGACTAAGTCGTAATCCATTTTGGCATTAGGCTTGTTGTTAAATAGGCGCTCAGAAAGCTGTCTGCCGGCCTTAACCGCAACAGGGGTAAGCTCTATGCCGCCTTCCATAATATCGCCGACACAATAGATACCTGCTACATTGGTTTGCTGATATTCATCGACCTTAATGTAACCTGCTTGATTGGTTTCAACTCCGGTGGCTGCAAGGTTAATCGCATCGGTGGCGGGATGACGGCCAATTGCCCAAATCAGAGTATCAACATTGTGTGTATTGCCATTTTCTAGGTGCAAGGTTAGGCTACCATCCGCTTCCTTAACCACTTCTTTAGGCACAGAATGAGTATGTAGCGTCGGTCCTTCAGCTTGCATGACCTCGACTAGAGTTTCTACGATCATGGGATCAAAGCTGCGCAGCGGTGACTCTTTGCGGCAGAAAAGGTGAGTTTCAGTGCCAAGAGCATGTAATACGCCCGCGATTTCAACCGCGATATAGCCAGCGCCAATAACCGCAACGCGCTTAGGTTGTTGGTTTAGCTCGAAGAAGCCGTTAGAGTCGATACCGTGCTCTGCTCCTGGGATGTTTGGAATAGTTGGGCGGCCGCCGACAGCAATAAGGATATGATCCGCTGTGTAGTGTTCACCATTGACTTCTACGGTTTTTGCATCAACAAACTTGGCAAAACCTTTAATAACATTGACTTTGTTGTTACCTAGCACGCGATCGTAAGACTCGTGAATTCGGCCAATGTAGGCTTGGCGGCTTTCAACGAGTTTACTCCAGTTAAAGCCTTTGACATCGACGTCAAAGCCATAATCTTCAGCATAGAGGTTCATGGCTTCCGCGACTTGAGCACCATGCCACATCACTTTTTTGGGTACACAACCAACATTTACACATGTACCGCCGAGATCTTGAGCTTCAATCAACGCAACGTTAGCGCCATACATAGCAGCACGGTTTGCTGATGCAATGCCACCACTCCCACCGCCGATACAGATATAATCAAAATGAGTCGCCATTTATTTCTCCAATTATTGCGAGTTGATATGCTCAGTGAAGCCTTTGATTCCACTTAGCCCCGCATTTCTTTATTATTTGTGATATGGAGGATAGATTGGACGAACTCAATCTATCCAGCTTAAATTTTCTTCTGCCATGCTAGTGGCAGCCAGATGTCTTGTCCAATGTTACTCAGGAACAATCCAATTTATTGTGTGATGACCAGTGGCAGGAGCAATCGACTGCTGAAGAAACGGTAGGATGGCCTGCATTTGGCTCTCTAATTTCCAAGGTGGGTTGATCACTATCATTCCAGATGCTGTCATGCCATGCTGATTATTGTCAGCGGCCACGCCCAGTTCAATTTGTAATATCTTACGAATCTCTAGGCCTTGCAGCGCATCTATCATGTCGTCAATATCGCAGCGATTGACGACTGGATACCAGATGGCATAGATGCCTGTTGCCCAGCGTTTATAGCTTTGATGAATCGCTTGAACAACGTCGCGATATTCTTTCGCCAACTCATACGGCGGGTCGATAAGGACTAGGCCTCGGCGCTCTTGAGGTGGCAGGCTTGCCTTTAGTCGTTTAAAACCATCTTCTTTGTACAGGCTTACCTGACGGTCACGATGAAATTCTTGTTCAAGAAGTGGGTAATCACTTGGGTGCAGTTCGGTTAACACCATACGATCTTGTGCTCTAAGATGCGCACGAGCCACCCGCGGAGAGCCGGGGTAATAACGTAAATTTCCGTTTTTGTTGAGAACCTTGATGGCATCTAGGTAGCTTTGTAGCTCTTGTGGCATATCTGTTTGTTGCCAAATTCGAGCGATACCATGTTTGTATTCACCCGTTTTTTCCGCCCATTCGTGGTTTAGGTCATAGCGCCCCACACCAGAATGAGTATCGTGATAAACAAAAGGTTTATCTTTTTGTTTGAGGGCATTGAGAATCAAGCTTTGAACGATATGTTTTAGGACATCGGCATGATTGCCCGCGTGAAAACTGTGGCGGTAACTTAGCAAAATAACACTCTCTAGTGGGTAAAGGCTTGGGATATTTTAGTCTTGCTAGTATACGTCACTATTGAAAATTGCTGAACCTACCTATATTTACTATTTTAGACTCAATCAGAACTTAGCAAGACAGAACCGTCAGTTCGCTTTTGCCAATAAAAGGAATACTTATGTCTAATCCTCTTCTCAGTTTTACGGATTTGCCACCTTTCTCTCAGATCAAGCCAGAGCATGTTAAACCCGCAGTCGAACAGGCAATCGCAGATTGCCGGGCAAAAATCGAGCAAGTACTGGCAGGCAACAGCCACCCTACTTGGGAAAATATTGTTGCCCCAATTGAAGAAGTTGATGATCGCTTGAGTCGTATTTGGTCACCAGTGAGTCATATGAATTCGGTGGTGAACAGTGATGAGCTGCGTGAAGCTTACGAAAGCTGCTTACCTCTTTTGTCGGAATACGGGACTTGGGTTGGTCAACATAAAGGTTTGTTTGAGGCGTACAAAGCGATTAAAGCAAGTGATGAATTTTCTGCCCTCACTCAAGCGCAGAAGAAAACGGTGACGAACGCTTTACGTGACTTTGAGTTGTCAGGTATTGGTTTGCCTGCCGATGAGCAACATCGCTATGGTGAGATCAGTAAACGCATGTCTGAGTTAGGGTCTAAGTTTTCGAATAATGTGCTTGATGCCACCATGGGTTGGACGAAACACATAGTGGATGAGCAAGCTCTTGTTGGTATGCCAGAGTCGGCGCTTGCGGCGGCGAAAGCGGCGGCACAAGCTAAGGATTTGGATGGTTACCTATTAACTCTCGATATGCCTTCTTACTTGCCAGTGATGACCTATTGTGACAATCAGGCGCTGCGCAAGGAGATATACGAAGCGTATGTGACGCGTGCTTCGGATAGAGGCCCAAATGCAGGTGAGTGGGATAACACTGAGATAATCAATGAGCAGCTAAAACTTCGCTATGAAATTGCACGTATGCTGGGCTTTAACACCTTTAGTGAAAAATCGTTGGCAACAAAAATGGCGGAAAATCCAGCTCAAGTGTTGGGCTTTCTGAACGATCTTGCCAACAAGGCAAAGCCTCAGGGTGAGCGAGAAGTAGAGGCGTTACGTCAGTTTGCTAAAAGCGAATATGGTGTAGAAGAGCTTGAACTGTGGGATATTGCGTATTATAGCGAAAAGCAAAAGCAGCACTTATTCCAAATTTCTGATGAAGAACTTCGGCCATATTTTCCCGAACACAGGGCAGTTAGCGGCTTGTTTGAGGTCTTAAATCGTGTGTTTGGGATGAAGGTTGTAGAGCGCGAAGGGGTAGACACATGGCATGAGTCGGTGCGCTTTTTCGATATCTTCGATGCCAGCGACAATCTGCGCGGCAGTTTTTATCTTGATCTGTATGCTCGTGAGCATAAACGTGGTGGCGCATGGATGGACGAATGTCGTGTGTGCCGCATCAATGCTAAGGGAGAGCGACAATCTCCAGTGGCCTATTTGACGTGTAATTTCAGTCGCCCGATTGGTGATAACCCTGCGCTTTTTACCCATAATGAAGTAGTGACACTGTTCCATGAATTTGGTCATGGTATCCATCATATGCTCACCCAAGTAGAAACTGGCGCTGTGTCTGGGATAAATGGTGTGCCTTGGGATGCGGTAGAGCTCCCTAGTCAGTTTTTAGAAAACTGGTGTTGGGAGCAAGAAGCGTTGGCGTTTATCTCAGGCCACTACAAAACTGGCGAGCCTCTACCTAAAGAGATGCTCGATAAGATGCTCGCGGCAAAGAACTTCCAGTCCGCGATGTTTATTTTGCGCCAGCTAGAGTTTGGCCTGTTTGATTTTACGCTTCATACCCAATTTGATCCTGAGATAGGCCCCAAAGTACTAGAAACATTGGCCGAGGTAAAAGCCAAGGTCGCTGTTTTACCGAGTTTGGAGTGGAATCGCTTCTCACACAGCTTTAGTCATGTATTTGCTGGTGGCTACAGTGCGGGCTATTACAGTTATTTGTGGGCAGAAGTGCTTTCATCAGATGCTTTTTCTCGCTTTGAGGAAGAAGGGATATTTAATATCGAAACGGGTAAGAGCTTCCTCAATAATATTCTTGAAATGGGAGGGAGTGAAGAACCTATGGAGCTCTTTAAGCGCTTTAGAGGCAGAGAGCCACAAATTGATGCCTTGCTACGCCATTCAGGTATTCAAGCATAAGTTAATGGTACCGAGTAATCGCGCCCTCATATGAGGGCGCGATTATTTTAAGCCATCTTCACTGTATATCGTTTCTCATACTTATCGCTGAGCTTTGGCAAAGCGTGTCTCCTAACTTGAAGCTGTCTTTTGCTATTGGGTTATTGCTGCTGTAAAGGAGTTTGGAGCGTTTTTGTGGTTAATATTTTCAACTCTGGATAGCGTTTAGGTTATAATCGTTTTTCATGTATAGATAACCAGTGACTAAATTCCAATGGATCCTTCTTTACTCCTCGACGGCCTTAACGATAAGCAGCGTGAAGCTGTTGCTGCCCCACTTGAAAACTTACTGGTTCTTGCCGGAGCAGGAAGTGGTAAAACTCGTGTTTTGGTACATCGTATTGCTTGGTTAATGTCGGTTGAACAAGCTTCGCCTTTTTCAATTATGTCGGTCACTTTTACCAACAAAGCAGCCGCTGAAATGCGTGGTCGGATTGAAGACCTGACGATGGGTAATGCTTCGGGAATGTGGAATGGCACTTTTCATGGTATTTGTCATCGAATCTTACGGGCCCATTATCTTGATGCTGAGTTACCAGAAGATTTTCAAATCATGGACAGTGACGATCAACAGCGCTTATTGCGCCGTCTGATTAAAGCGCAGAACCTTGATGAGAAACAGTGGCCAGCAAGGCAAGTTGCATGGTGGATAAACGGTAAAAAAGATGAGGGACTACGCCCTAAACATATCGATGCGTACCGCGATCCTGTGACGCAAACGTATCTTCAGCTTTATAGTACCTATCAAGAAGCCTGTGATCGGGCCGGACTCGTCGATTTTGCTGAAATTTTGCTCAGAGCGCATGAGCTGCTGCGTAACAAAAAACATATCCGAGAACATTACCAAGCCCGTTTTAAGCATATTTTGGTCGATGAATTTCAAGACACCAATAATATCCAATATGCTTGGCTAAGAATGATGGCTGGGCCTGAATCTAATGTGATGATTGTTGGTGACGATGACCAATCTATCTATGGGTGGCGCGGTGCAAAAATCGAAAATATTGAAAAATTCACTCATGAATTTCCAAACGTTAATACGATACGCTTAGAGCAAAACTATCGCTCGACCAAGACAATTCTTGAGGCATCAAATGCCTTGATTGCCAATAATACCGAGCGAATGGGCAAGGAATTGTGGACGGAAGGTTTGGCTGGGGAGCCTATTTCGGTGTACTCGGCCTACAACGAGTTGGATGAAGCCCGTTTTGTGGTCAATAAAATCAAAGATTGGCAAGAGAAAGGCGGGGCGCTTGACGATGCCGCTTTACTGTATCGCAATAATGCCCAATCACGAGTATTGGAAGAGGCATTGATTCAAGCGGGTTTACCTTATCGTATTTATGGTGGAATGCGATTTTTCGAGCGTCAGGAAATCAAAGATGCATTGAGTTATTTGCGACTGATTTCCAATCGAAATGATGATGCTGCATTTGAAAGAGTGGTTAACACGCCAACACGAGGCTTAGGTGATAAAACACTAGAGACTTTACGTTTAGCGGCAAGAGATCGTGGTTGCACCATGTGGGATGCGAGTGTTGCTTTGCTAGAAGAGAAAGTGCTGGCTGGAAGGGCGGCCTCTGCACTAGGGCGCTTTGTTGAACTGATAAATGCATTGGAAGATGACACCCATGAATTGCCTTTGCATGCTCAAACCGATCATGTCATTAAATACTCTGGCTTGTATGCTATGTATGAGCAGGAGAAAGGGGAGAAGTCTAAAGCTCGTATTGAAAACTTAGAAGAACTAGTGACAGCGACCCGCCAATTCGAAAAACCTGAGGAAGCGGATGAAATGACGCTACTTATGGCATTTTTGACCCATGCAGCTTTGGAAGCGGGGGAAGGGCAAGCGGATGAGTTTGAAGATGCGGTGCAACTGATGACTTTACACAGTGCCAAAGGGCTAGAGTTTCCACTGGTGTTTATGGTTGGCGTCGAAGAAGGCATGTTTCCAAGCCTGATGTCAGCGGAAGAAGCGGGTCGTCTCGAAGAAGAAAGGCGGCTTTGCTATGTGGGTATGACGCGTGCTAAGGAAAAACTCTATATCACTTATGCTGAAATGCGTCGTTTGTATGGTCAAGATAAATACCATAAACCATCGCGTTTTATCCGTGAGTTGCCAGAGAGCTGTTTAGATGAAGTGCGAATGAAGGCACAAGTGAGCCGTCCTGCAAGCTCCGGTCGATTTAGCCCTAAGGTTGTCAAAGACACCTTCAACGAAACGGGCTTTAATTTAGGCTCGCGCGTTAAACACCCCAAGTTTGGCGAAGGAACCATTATTAATTTTGAAGGGAGTGGTCATCAAGGAAGGGTGCAGGTGGCCTTCAATGGTGAAGGTATCAAGTGGTTGGTAACAGCGTACGCTAAGTTAGAGCAATTATAGAAAGAAAAACCCCGAGGGCTTGCGCCCGTCGGGGTTATAGTCTTACTCGCAGCAATCCGGCTACTAAAGGTGCTCCATGCATCAAGTCCTTGATAGTATGCTGATGTCCTTCAGCTCAGTCCATTCATCGCCATCCTAGCGGTGTCCTCGACCCTATCCTAGTCCGCTAACTATCCTAGTTAGCTCACGTCGCCTAGTCCTTAAGCGGTATCCATTTCCTTTCCCTAGTAGTAACCATCCTAGTTACTATTATGAGTCCGTTCAATGTCCTATTTGCTTTCCTTGCCGACGACTTATCTAAGCCGCCGAATCTTCATCCTGAAGATTACCAATTCCTTGGTGTTTCCTGTTCCGTGTCAGCATCCTTCCGACAAGGTTCATATTACGATGCCAAGAATATTCCTCAAGGTTCTCTGGTTTATTCGCATTTAAAACTAAGTGCTCAAGAATAATACAAATTGATTTAAATCATCTAGTTATATTACTCTAATTTTAATGATCTCATTAAGAAAGAGGTATTGGCGCACCATTTTGTAAGAAATATCGCACAAAATGGCGGGCAAATAGTTACTACTGGCCGATGGCTACCCCTTCACGTCTAGGATCTGCCGCTCCTTCTAGTTGTTGATCATTAATTAAAATGGCATGAAGGCCTGAATTTAAATCTCCAACATTTACCTCAAAGCCCATTTTTTCTAGCTCTGGTTTGAACTGTTCGGCTGAGGTGCCTTGCTCAATATCAAGGGGACCAAAACGATTCATTATATGAGGCAGGTCAATGGCTTGCTGAATGTCCATCCCCCACTGAGTGTGGGCAATGATCGCTTGTGCTACATAACCTATAATGCGACTTCCGCCGGGAGAGCCGATAGCCATATAGGGTTTATCATCCTTCAGGATTATCGTCGGTGCCATTGAAGAACGAGGCCGCTTACCCGGCTCAAGTCGATTCGCAATGGGATTGCCACTGCTGTGAGTATTGAACGAAAAATCCGTGAGTTCGTTGTTGAGAATAAAGCCGTTGGTCATAAGACGTGAGCCAAATGCGTTCTCAACAGATGCGGTCATAGAGACAACATTCCCTTGTTTATCAACAATATTAAAATGGCTTGTTGAGGGTAACTCGATTGATTCATCGGGATTTTGCTGGCGAGCATAGTCCCATGGTGGCGAACCCGCAGACGCGTTTGCTAATGCTTTTCCCGGTGTAATGAGCTTGGCTCGCTGCTTTAGATAATCTGCATTGATTAAGCCTTGAGTTGGCATGGGAACAAAGTCCTCATCGGCCATATACATGCCTCGGTCGGCAAAAGCTAACAGTGAGGCGTCAGCAATAACTTGCCATGATTTGGCACTATTTGGACCCCAAGCCTTCAGATTGAACGACTCTGTGATGGTGAGTATTTGGTTGACCGTGAGTGCTCCAGAGGCTGGAGGACCCATTCCGCAAATATCATAGTTTTGGTACGCAGAACAAATTGGTTGGCGCTGTTTTACCTTGTATATATCAAAGTCCTCTTGAGCGAGGACGCCAGGGTTACCTTGTGCTGATCTGACGGTATTTACAATATCGGCAGCGATTTTTCCTTTATAGAAGGCATCTGCTCCGTGTTCGGCAATGGCGGTAAGTGTTGCTGCATAAGCTGGGTTTTTTAGCACGGTTCCTTGTTTTTTAGGCGAGCCGTCAGGATTAAAAAAATACGCTCTTGTCTCAGGAAAACGAGACAATCGTTCACCATCTTTGGCAATTAAAGTGGCAAGCCTAGGGCTAATTACAAATCCCTCCAAGGCGAGCGTTATAACGGGCTTAAACAATTGCTTCCATTCCAGCTTTCCGTATTTTTGGTGGGTTTCCCACATTAACTTGACAACACCAGGTGTGCCTACCGAGCGACCACCTACGACGGCATCGTAGAATTGCATAGGCTGGCCATTTTCATCCTGAAAGAGCTGTGGTGTGGCTGCCAGAGGCGCCGTTTCTCTGCCATCGTAAGTGGTCAGTTTGTTATTCTTCGCATCCCAGTAAACGAGAAATGCACCACCACCTATTCCGGAAGATTGCGGTTCGACCAGCCCCAACATCAGCTGAGTGGTGATCATTGCATCGATGGCGTTACCACCTTGTTTGAGAATGTCAGCACCCGCTTGCGTAGCAAGAGGGTTTGCAGCAGTTACCATCCAGTCTTTGGCTTTGACCAACTGTTTTTTTTCCAAACCGCTACTTTGCTCTGGAGCAACAGAGTCTGCTGCCTGATTAGCGTGCGCTGCAATAGAGGTAAATAGTAGGAATGTTGCTAGAGAAGGGTGTTTCCACTGCATCTTGTACTCCTTGTTAAACATGCGAGGACAGAGTGGCAGTGGAAGAGCGGATAGTCTAAGACTTTGTTATAAAAATGTAATGTCGAATCAATTTTTTTATACATTTAACAATAAACCACCTATGGATTGCCAAAGAATACTAGTGCCTACTATGGAAAATATTACGCCACACAAGCCATCAATATAAAATGCCATTGCTTGCACCTTGCTTTGCATGCGCTGAGTTGAGAGCACCCAAGCAAGCAGCGAAAACCATACCAAAGACAATCCCCACAGCATGATCAAAGCGATACCTTTACCAATCAGAGACATATCTGCTGGCACTAAGCTTGACATAAGACTTATAAAGAAAACCAGAGCTTTAGGATTAAGGATATTGGTTGATAATCCTCGAGAGAAAGCTTGGCGCTTGTTGTTCAGCAAGACATTGTTTTCCTGATTAGGCTCAGATCCAGTCCCATTTTTTGCTTGCCAGCATCCTTTGAGCGCGCAGTAGCCTAGATATGTTAGGTAGCTACCACCGACTAACTGCAACGTCGAGAATAAGTTGGGATGCTGATGCACGAGATAGCTCATACCAGTCAAGCTTAAAATCGAGTGCAATAAAATACCGGCAGAAAGGCCTAAGGCAATATAGAGCCCAGTTTGTCGTCCATAGCGTGCTGCATTTTGGACCACCAGAGCAACATCGGGCCCCGGACTCATTAAGGCAACAAAGTGTACGCTAGCAAGCGTGATTAGAATCGGTAGTTCGTTCATTGAGATACTCATCGATAAATCATGTTTGAGCCTATTTTGCCCTACTGAACATCACCAAGATTGTAAATTATTAACACTGCAGCTTAGAGGGGGAAATACCGTATGTCGCTTTAAAGGCTTTACTAAAATGTGCTTGATCATAAAAGCCAATTTGGTGGGCGACTTCAGTGCCACATATTCCGCTTTTGAGTAGTCTCAAGCCATGCTCTAGTCTTAAGCGACTTAACCAAGCGTAGGGAGTTAAGCCTATTTTTGCCTTAAAATGGCGCTGAAATTGAGTCGGACTAAGATGGCAGAGTTGGGATAACTCTTCAAGTTTCACGGGTTGGTCTAAATTGGCCATTAAATAGTCTTTTAGTGTTGAGATGGATTGATTTCCTAGTGGTACGGTATTTTTTTGCTGTATGGCGCCATAGTGACGAAACAAGAGTTCAAACCCCTCATAGGGCAGACAATCTTTTGCTAGCTGACTAAGGTTGTTTGTTCCCAAGGCTTGATGGACTCTAACCATATGTTGGAAGAGAGCCGGGTTTGAAATAATCAATCGGCTGAATTGAACCTGATCGCTTTCACACTTTAGATCAGCAAGCTCACTAAACCATTTGGGATCGATGGAGAAAACTCGTACTTGATAGCCCTCACTATGGATGGAACTTCCATCGTGTAGCTCATCTGGAGGCATTATCACGATTTGTCCTTGCCCAATGGTATGATTTACACCTTGGTAAAAGAACTTTTGTTGGCCGTTAGTTACCAAGCCAATATGAAAGTCGAGGTGATAGTGCCTGCGGAAAGCGAACTTTTGGTAGTTCGCATGGATCAGGCCGATTTGTTTATCTTGTGTGGTGAGGTAATTGACCTTGTCCATAGCAATGCTTTGTCTAAAATTTAATCGATAATATACATAGTTTAATCATTTGTCTTGTAAATAAAGATCAGTCATTAGAGATTTGTAAGCGTATGCCAGCAGGGTTGAGAGATGATTGTACTCCAGCATTTATATTATGCATGGAGTACATACCATACTAACATTTTGTTTTTCCAGAGCGTTTTTGGGTTTTAAGCCCGTCATAACTAAAAATGACCAAAGCACTCCATATAAAGGCAAAAGTAATGGCCTTATCTTGACTAAAATCTTCACCATAAACCAAGACAGCCAGTAAAAACATCAGACTTGGACCAATGTATTGGATAAAACCTAATGTGGAGAGTTTCAGGCGCGTCGCGGCTCCCGTAAAACACAGTAGGGGGAGAGTGGTGACTATCCCTGCCGAAATAAGTAACAGATTTAAATTTAGGGTGTTGTGCGATAAATTAGCAGTTGGTGAGTCTGCGATCCATAGAAGATAGATGGCTGCAGCTGGGAGCATGATCAATGTTTCAATAAATAAGCCGGTTTGAGCATCAAGACTGACTTTTTTACGTAGTAACCCGTATACTCCAAATGTAGCCGCGAGTGCGATTGCCACTATTGGGATTGAGCCAAAAGCAAGCAGCTGTATTACAACTCCAATCGACGCTAATATCACAGCGAACCATTGCAGTTTACGCAGTCGTTCGCCCAAAAATAACATCCCAAGCACGACGTTGAACAATGGATTGATGTAATAGCCTAGGCTTGCATCTAGCATATGATTGTTGTTAATCGCCCAGATGAAAATTAGCCAATTTATTCCCACTAAAAAAGAGGTAGAAAACAAACATAACATCTTATTTTTTGAGCGAGTGACGTCTCTTACATTGCGCCAGCGACGACCTATATGTAGCAGTATACTAAGAAGCAGGAACGACCAAATGATGCGATGACCAACTATTTCTAGCGGTGAAACTTGATTAATGGCTTTAAAATAGATGGGTGCTATACCCCACATTGTGTAGGCGCTGATCGCGAGCAGCATGCCTTGCTTTGATTGGTGTTCCGTTGTCATTGATAGTCTAACTGCACAATTTAATTGAAGTAAGGTTGCAGTATACGCAATAGCATCACTTATCACCTAGCTCCGTTTTGCATATAAGTTGATTTCGCTGCAAATTGAAGTTTTATTCATATTCGAACACTACTACAATGTGCGCTTTGCATTTCCCCACGTTTTTCGGCTGAGACCTCCATGACTGCGACATTGTTCGATCAACAACCTGATTTGACCATCACACCTGAAACTGTGCTAGAAAATGTGTTTGGTTATAAATCATTTCGTCACGGCCAAAGGGAAGTCATTGATGCTGTTGGTGCGGGTCATGATTGCATTGTCATTATGCCCACAGGTGGTGGTAAGTCACTTTGCTATCAGATACCAGCGTTGGTAAGAGGGGGGGTAACGCTCGTTATTTCACCGTTGATTTCTCTGATGAAAGATCAGGTTGATCAATTGAAAGCCAATGGGGTAGCTGCGGAATGCATTCACTCTGCAATGACTCGAGAAGATCTGAGTCGTGTTTATAGTCGCATGCAATCTGGCCAGTTAACGTTAGTTTATGTCTCGCCAGAACGAGTACTAATGCGCGATTTTGTTGAGCGACTTGAATCACTTTCATTAGCCATGATCGCGGTTGATGAGGCTCACTGCATTTCTCAATGGGGTCATGACTTTAGACCAGAGTACGCTTGTCTAGGGCAGCTAAAAAAACAATTTCCCGCAGTGCCTTTTATGGCACTTACTGCTACCGCTGATGAAGCGACGAGAAATGACATTACTCATAGATTGCAGCTTCAAGAACCTCATGTCTATTTAGGTAGTTTTGATAGGCCTAACATTCGCTATACCTTGGTGGAGAAACACAAGCCAATTTCACAGATCATTCGTTTTGTCGCCGAGCAAAAAAACCACTGTGGCATTATTTATTGTGGTAGTCGCAAGAAAGTCGAAATGGTGACGGAGAAATTGTGCAATAACCATATTCGTGCGGCCAGCTATCATGCTGGCTTGGATACCGATGAGCGCGCTTATGTCCAAGAAGCTTTTCAGCGTGATGATATCCAGATAGTGGTCGCTACTGTAGCGTTTGGTATGGGTATCAATAAGCCCAATGTGCGTTTTGTTGTTCACTTTGATATTCCGCGCAATATTGAATCTTATTACCAAGAAACTGGCCGTGCTGGGCGAGATGGCTTACCAGCTGAAGCCATGATGCTTTACGACCCTGCGGACATGAGTTGGTTGCGAAGAATGCTGGATGAAAAAGATGATGGGCCGCAAAAACAAGTAGAAAATCATAAATTAAATGCGATGAGTGCGTTTGCCGAGGCGCAGACATGTCGGCGTCAAGTACTGCTCAACTATTTCGGTGAGTATAGTGATAAGCGCTGCGGTAACTGCGATATTTGCCTTGACCCACCTAAGCATTTTGATGCGACGGAACAAGCACGCAAAGCCATTTCTTGTGTTTATCGTGTCAACCAGAGTTTTGGTATTGGCTATGTTGTTGAAGTATTACGTGGTATGCAAAATAGTCGTATTCGCGAAAATGGGCATGACAAGCTTTCAACCTATGGTATCGGTCGTGAAAACAGCCATGACTATTGGGTTAGTATATTTCGTCAGCTAATCCACAAGGGCTTGTTGTCTCAAAACATCACCCGTAATTCAACCTTGCAATTAACAGAGGAGGCTCGTCCGCTGCTGCGGGGTGAGATGACATTGGATTTGGCGGTTCCAAGGCTTGATACAGCGGCAAGAACGGCGAAATCAGAAAAGCTAACCAGTAAGAATTACGATAAAAAATTATTTGCCAAGTTGCGCAAATTGCGTAAGTCAATTGCTGATGAAGATGGATTGCCTCCTTATGTCGTGTTTAGTGATGCCACATTAATTGATATGGCAGAAATGTTGCCGACGTCTTATGGCGAGATGTTAGCAGTTAATGGGGTTGGCCAGCGTAAGCTAGAAAAATACGCCGATCCATTTTTGGATTTGATTCAGGAGCATGTGTCTTTCCATGGATAAAGTAAAGAAGGTATTTGGGTTGCGGGAATATCAGCCTCAGCTGGGCATCCTCGTTGTTCAAACACCATATTTTGATTTTGATAGTTTTCCTCAAATGGCAGAGCATTTGTTACAGCAACTTTCTGCAACTGTAGTTGAAAAGCAATGGGATGCGGACATCCACTCTTGGTTAATTGATTTTGAAGGGTGCCAGATGTTGCTGAAGTCTGAACATTATAGTGAGAGCGTATGGTTGGAAGCGTTGAATGTAAAAAGCAGCAGAGAGGAGCTTGACTATCTTGCCAACTTATTTCGCTGTGGCTTTTAATCAGAACTGATAAACCTTGGAGTGTCTATTGCAGAGAGAGGTGGTTAATGTATAATCACCCGCCGCGATAATTATCAAGTTGAATATCTATAGATATAACCATGGCTAAGGCTATATCAGTAACTAAAGTATTCGATGAGATATTTGTCGTTTTGATGATTAACATTATTGGTAGAAGTCCAACAATATTGGACTCAATTTGGGTTCCCTCACCCCCAAACCAAATTAAAAAGGTATCTTATGAGTCGTTTTTCTCCCGCTCAACAGCGCAAAGCGCTTCTTCTATTGGTTTTGTTCCATTTGGTGATTATTGCTTCGAGCAATTATCTGGTACAGCTGCCATTTACTCTCTTTGGTCTTCACACGACGTGGGGAGCATTTACTTTCCCATTTATCTTTCTGGCCACCGATCTTACGGTACGTATTTTTGGTCCTCAGCTAGCGCGAAGAATCATCTTTTGGGTAATGTTGCCTGCCCTTGCGGTTTCTTACGGGCTATCGGTTGTCTTTTTTGAAGGGCAGTTTCAAGGTTTTGCTCATTTAGGTGAATTTAACCTGTTTGTCGCGCGCATCGCGATTGCCAGTTTTATGGCTTATTTACTTGGTCAAATATTGGATGTACATGTATTCAATCGTCTACGCCAGATGAAGCACTGGTGGATAGCGCCAACTTGTTCCACTTTAGTGGGCAATGCACTGGATACGCTGGCCTTTTTCTCGATTGCCTTTTACCAAAGTCCCGATCCGTTTATGGCAGAGCACTGGGGAGAAATTGCGTTGGTTGATTATGGCTTTAAGCTGATCATTAGTTTAGGCCTATTTGTCCCCATGTATGGTGTGTTACTCAACTATCTCGTCAAAAAAATCACCGCAGTTAACCCGGATTTTCGCGTGTTAGGTGTTAACTAAGACATCCATAATTAAAAAGGGCCCAGTCAATATTGACAGGGCCCTTTTAGTTTAATGTGTTGTGATGACTAATGGCCAATTAAGGTCGCTTTGCCGATTGACTTCCATTTCCAGTTCCGCAGCGGTAAGAGGATTGGCCTTAAGCCATTGAGATGACAAGTTTATAATGAGCTTGTCTGCGTTTGATTTTAAGAGGATGTTTGGCTCTAAATCAGGGCTGCGTCTATGTGAGAGTATCACAGAGATTCTGAGTAAACGTAGGATACGCTGTGCGCTAACATCAGAGACAGCGTGCTGCACAGGCAGAGAAGTGAGATGCTCGCGGTAGCGGCGTAGCACTTCACTAAGAAGCTGCTTTTGTGCGCGAGTATAGCCAGGCAAGTCCAAGTTTTGTAATAGGTAAGCGCTGTGCTCCCCTCCTGTTTTGAAGTCAATCGTGAGACCAATTTCATGTAATTTTGCCGCGGCCTCTAATATCGCGATGCCTTGCGTTTCGGATATCCAATTTTCTTCACATTGACCTAACAACTTGACCGCCAAATTGGCTACCTGTTCGCCGTAAGCCTTGTCTAATTGATAGCGACTCTGCAAGCTGGCTATGGTGCGAGCTTGAATATTGTCTTGTTTTAGCTCGTCCACCATTTCGTACACAAGACCCTCGCGCAGAGCCCCGCCAGATAACGTCATTGAGTCAATATTGAGAAGCTCAAAGATGGCAATCAGGATAGATAGGCCGCTTGGAAATACTAGAGCGCGTTCTAACGTCAGTCCTTCAATTTCAAGTTCTTCCAGATGGTCAGTGAGCATAGCCTGTTTTTGTAGGCGTTTCAGTTTGGCGTGAGTGATGACTTCATCCATGCCTTGTGCCAGCATAATTTCTTGTAACGCCTGCACGGTTCCCGATGCTCCGACGCAGACATCCCAGCCAATACTTGTGTACTGGGTTAGAATCGGCCTTAATCTTTCTTTAGCTGCGGCTATCGCATTTGCAAAGTTATCAGCAGAGAGCTGGCGGTCTTTAAAGTGATTCTCAAGCCAAGTAACACAGCCCATTTTTAAACTGTTGAGTACCTTGGCATCAAATCCTTGGCCAATAATCAGCTCTGTGCTCGCGCCGCCGATATCGACGACTAGGCGACGTCCGCAACCACCTGAAGTGTGCGCAACGCCCTTGTATATAGTGGCGGCTTCTTCCTCGCCATCAATGACCTCTATCTCATAACCTAGTATTTTCTTAGCTTGACTGAGAAAGGTATCAGCATTGGTTGCCGTTCTGAGTGTCGCGGTTCCCACAATGCGAATATTCTGTTTTTGAATATCCTGAAGACGCTCTGCAAACAGGCTCAAGCAGTCCCATCCCCGTTGCATTGCCTCATGGCTCAAGCAGTTGTTTTCGTCTAATCCCGCGGCTAAACGAACTTTCCGTTTAATTTTCGCCATGGTTTGTACGCTACCACTTATATGGCGCACAATTAGCATATGAAAACTGTTGGATCCAAGGTCAATGGCAGCATAAAGTGGGGATGAAGCTTCTTGTGTCATAGACAGTCCTATGAATCTCTATTTTGACGCTGACGAGAGCGGTTGTTTGAACGACGGTTATTCGAGCGTGAACCTCCAGTGTTAGTGCGACGTTGTTGTGGTCGACTAGAACGCATGCGCAATGGTTCAGGCAGATCTTGGATCAAGGCGGATGAGTCATATTCAGATACAGGAATGGTATGCTCTATATACTCTTCAATAGCAGGAAGATTGATGGCGTACTCTTCACAAGCAAAGCTAATTGAATGACCGCTTGCTCCCGCTCGGCCAGTACGGCCAATTCGGTGAACGTAATCTTCACAGTCGTCTGGCAAATCATAATTGAATACGTGTGTTACTTGTGGAATGTGTAGTCCTCTAGCGGCTACGTCGGTTGCGACAAGTAAGTCAACCTCACCACGAGTGAATTGCTCAAGAATTCTTTCACGTTTTTTCTGAGGTACGTCCCCAGTTAAAAGTCCAACTCTGTGTTGGTCTGCTGCAAGATGTCCCCAGATGGACTCGCATTTGTGTTTGGTGTTGGCAAACACGATGGCGCGTTCAGGCCATTCTTCTTCGATCAAGGTTTGCAGAAGAGACATTTTATCTTCATTTGATGGGTAGAAAAGTTCTTCTTGGATACGATGACCAGTTTTTTGTTCTGGTTCTGCTGCGAGATGCTCCGGATTATGCATATGCTCGAAGGCCAGCTCTTGCACTCGATAAGACAAAGTGGCTGAAAACAGCATATTTAGACGTTCTTTCGGTTCTGGCATACCACGGAAAAGGAAGCGGATGTCTTTAATAAAACCAAGGTCAAACATGCGATCGGCTTCATCTAGCACGACGGCCTGAATACTTTTTAGGTTAAATACACGCTGCTTGTAAAAGTCGATAATTCGCCCTGTGGTACCAATAAGTACGTCGACACCTTGTTCAAGCTTTGATAGCTGTTTATCGTAGCTTTCACCACCATAGGCTAATGCGGCTTTGATACCAGTGCTTTCAATTAAAGTTTCAGCATCATTATATATTTGGATAGCAAGCTCACGGGTCGGCGCCATGATGATGGCACGAGGTTGCGTTGCTTTTCTCCCTTCGTGTTCTGGCGTGTTGAGGAGATGGTTGAAAGTAGCCGTCAGAAAGGCCAGAGTTTTCCCTGTCCCAGTTTGTGCCTGACCTGCGATGTCTTGGCCGGTGAGCAGTACCGGCAACGCCAAAGCTTGAATCGGGGTACAAAATTCGAACCCTTTTTTATCCAAACCTTCAATGATTTTGGGGTGTAAGCCCAAATCGGCGAACTTTTGCTCTGTGATATGTGTCTTTTTCATAGCTATAGAATATCAGCTTAAGCTTGCAATACGAAGGTAAATACATTCCAATAGGGCATCTAAATACTGGTTATCATCCAACCAGTCCGAAAAAACACATTGGAGTGTAAGATGAGTGATAAGATTTTGCAGCTAACTGATGACGGTTTTGAAAACGATGTAATCAATGCTGCAGGCCCAGTTCTTGTTGATTTTTGGGCAGAATGGTGTGGTCCTTGTAAAATGATCGCCCCTATTTTGGACGAAATCGCAGATGAGTACGAAGGCAAACTCACTATCGGTAAACTGAATATCGACCAAAATGCAGGGACTCCACCCAAATATGGTATCCGCGGTATTCCGACCTTGTTACTGTTTAAAGATGGCGGAGTAGCAGCGACAAAAGTGGGTGCTCTGTCCAAAACGCAACTTAAAGAGTTTTTGGACGCCAATCTATAAGTCGTTCCTGCGATGAGACCGTGCATTTTTATCGATGCACGGTTTTGAATATCAACAAAATCTAGACTAGGCTAATATTTAGTGCTAGATTATCGCACGTTAAATAAACAAGTTTCTCTTCTTGGTCGATCCTGTGACCGAATTCATCTTAACTAAATAACAGATCCTATTTTGACTAAACAAGTATCCACCACCATGAATCTAACAGAACTGAAGAACAGGCCAGTGTCTGATCTTGTTAAACTGGGCGAAAGCTTGGGCCTTGAAAACCTAGCTCGTTTGAGAAAACAAGACATCATCTTCGCCATCCTAAAAGCACACGCCAAAAGCGGTGAAGACATATTTGGCGACGGGGTTCTGGAAATACTTCAAGACGGCTTTGGCTTTTTACGTAGCGCAGATAGCTCTTACTTAGCGGGCCCTGATGACATTTATGTTTCCCCCAGCCAAATCCGTCGCTTTAACCTACGAACGGGTGACTCAATTGCTGGTAAGATTCGTCCACCAAAGGATGGTGAACGATACTTTGCTCTATTAAAAGTCAACACGGTTAATGATGACAAACCAGATAATGCACGGAACAAGATTCTGTTTGAAAACTTAACACCATTGCACGCTAACGAGCGTATGGTGATGGAGCGCGGTAATGGCTCTACAGAAGATATTACAGCGCGTGTTTTAGATCTGGCTTCCCCGATTGGTAAAGGTCAACGTGGATTGATCGTCGCTCCGCCAAAAGCGGGTAAAACGATGTTACTGCAAAATATTGCACAAAGCATTGCATACAATCACCCTGAATGTGAACTCATGGTACTTCTGATTGATGAGCGTCCGGAAGAAGTGACTGAAATGCAGCGTCTAGTGAAAGGTGAAGTAATTGCTTCTACCTTTGATGAGCCAGCATCACGCCATGTTCAAGTGGCAGAAATGGTAATTGAGAAAGCGAAGCGCCTTGTTGAACATAAGAAAGACGTTGTTATCTTGCTGGATTCGATTACCCGTTTGGCACGAGCCTACAACACGGTTGTTCCTTCATCAGGTAAAGTACTAACTGGTGGTGTCGATGCCAATGCACTGCACCGTCCTAAGCGTTTCTTTGGTGCTGCTCGTAATGTTGAAGAAGGTGGTAGTTTAACTATTATCGCCACTGCTCTTGTCGATACTGGTTCTAAGATGGATGAAGTAATATACGAAGAGTTTAAAGGTACGGGTAATATGGAGCTGCACCTAAATCGTAAGATTGCGGAGAAGCGAGTATTCCCAGCGATTGACTTTAACCGCAGTGGTACTCGTCGTGAAGAGCTTCTTACTAAGACAGATGAACTTCAAAAAATGTGGATTCTGCGTAAGATCGTTCATCCTATGGGCGAAATCGACGCAATGGAGTTCTTGATTGATAAACTTGCGATGACCAAAACCAATGATGAATTTTTTGACGCAATGCGGCGTCAATAACAATTTGTGACTCTGAACGCCATCGACATTGTCGGTGGCGTTTTTGTTTGCATTATCGTTTGATAAGTCGCACAATGAAACGAATGTTATAAGGAGGTTAACATGCAACAAGGAATGTTGTCGTCGGTTCTCCTGTGTGCATCTTTATTCATTGGTGTCCCTAGTGCGTATGCCACGGAAATGCAACCTAGAGAGGTTGAGCGGCTAATTGATAATCCACAGATTCATCAAAAAGTTGCAGAGCTGCAGCGCTCGGTGGTCCAAGGTAATGCTGATTCACTTAGTTTTGCACTTGAAAGAATGGCACTTCCTCAGCAAGAGGTCGCTAGATATTTGTTACTGAAAAAGATAGAAGCCAACAATATTCCTTTGACACCGCAGGTGGTACGATTTATCGAGCGGCAAAAAAATATGGCTCCCGTCTACCAAGTGTTGGAAAGGGGGGAAGGATACGAATTTTCCGTTCCAGCATTCAACTACCCAGCCATTGCGAGCCGAATAATTAAGCGCTGGCAGCAAGACACTTTGGCTTTAGAGTTTGTCCTTCAGGCAGAGCGTGGAGAGCTTGACCTCAAGAATTGGTTGTCAGGTGATGAGTATCAAATTCAGGCTAAAGAAGCTTTATTTATACGTGAACTTAACGGCTTATCGTCAAAGGCTATCGAGGGTCTTGTCTCTCAGTTAACGGATGAAACCATTACCAGTTGGCTTCCTTCTTCACAAATTATGGTTGGTTTAGCACAAGCCAGTAGAAACGTGGAAATCTATAAATTGCTTTGGTTGATGAGAGCAGATTATCACAGCCAATCTGAAATACGTCGATTAGCAGAAGTGGGTAATGAATTCGCTATTGCTCAGATAATAAATGCCTCATATAACCCCAGCCTTAAAGAGCAAGCCATTAAAGAATTGGCTCGTATCAAACCTATGACAGAAGAAATCAAAGCGTTTCTAATTGATAGAATGACGTTGCATGATGAAGCATCTATGGTTGCTACTGAGCTTGCTAGCCAAGGTTATACACCTTGGCTCAAAGAGCTTGCCAACGATAATCCGCAAGTGCGTAGTCACGCAATTTTGAATGCCCTATCACAATAGTATTAACCTTATTAAAAAGAGGGATCGTCAAATCTCTCTTTTTGTTATACTGCCCTCAATTTAATCAATCTATAGCAGATCTATGATTTTTAGGGATTTACGCGATTTTATTGTTTACCTTGAACGAGAAGGAAAGCTGAAACGCATTTCTGAGCCTGTTGACCCGCGTTATGAGATGACAGAGATCAGTGATCGCACGTTACGTGCGGGAGGGCCTGCTTTATTGTTTGAGAACCCAATTGGGTACGACATCCCTGTACTGACAAATCTTTTTGGCACAGCTGAAAGGGTGGCAATAGGCATGGGTCGCAAGGATGTTATGGATTTGCGTGAGGTGGGCAAGTTGTTGTCTTACCTGAAAGAGCCTGAGCCGCCTAAAGGTTTTAAAGATGCATTGCAAAAGCTTCCTGTTTTTCGACAGGTGCTTAATATGCCAGTAAAAAGGCTACGAAAAGCTGCATGTCAGCAAGTTATCTTGCAAGGTGATGACGTTGATCTTGATAAGATACCTGTAATGAGTTGTTGGCCTGATGACGTGGCGCCTTTGTTGACTTGGGGGCTAACCATTACTCAAGGGCCCTTTAAAAAACGCCAAAACTTAGGCATTTACCGTCAACAAAAGCTTAGTAAGAATAAAGTAATTATGCGCTGGCTTGCCCATCGAGGGGGAGCGCTCGACCTACAAGATTGGATGGAGTTAAACCCAGGAAAGCCATTTCCGGTTTCTGTCGCATTTGGTGCTGATCCTGCCACCATACTTGGTGCGGTTACGCCTATCCCTGATACTTTGTCAGAGTACGCATTCGCTGGTTTACTGCGCGGAAGTAAAACAGAAGTGGTCAAGTCTATCAGTAATGATCTAGAGGTGCCTGCTAGTGCTGAGATTGTACTTGAAGGCTACATTGATCCCGATGAATATGCGGATGAGGGGCCGTATGGTGATCATACAGGTTACTATAATGAAAAAGAAAGGCACCACGTTTTTACTGTTACTCATATTACCATGCGTAATGACCCCATATACCACAGTACATACACAGGTCGACCACCAGATGAACCAGCAGTATTAGGTGTGGCACTCAATGAGGTTTTTGTGCCGATACTGCAAAAGCAATTTCCAGAAATCATTGATTTTTATTTGCCGCCAGAAGGATGTTCCTATCGCATGGCTGTCGTGACGATAAAAAAACAATACCCAGGGCATGCGAAGCGCGTAATGATGGGGGTTTGGTCTTTTCTTCGTCAATTTATGTACACAAAGTTTGTATTAGTCTGTGATGAAAACGTCAATGCCCGCTGTTGGGATGACATAGTGATAGCAATGTGCAAGCATATGGATCCTGTCGCTGATACTTTGATGATAGATAATACCCCGATAGATTCTCTTGATTTTGCTTCTCCTATTGTGGGTCTTGGCTCCAAAATGGGTCTGGACGCCACGGTTAAGTGGGAGGCTGAAAAGAGTAACACTCTTGAATCATTGCCTGTACATAAAGAAGCTATTTCGAAAGATAAACTCGAGAAATTGTACCAATCCTGCCCTGAAATAGTGGATATAGCAGTACATGAATCTGAGGGAGTCAGTCGCTTTGTGATTCTTTCTATGGTGAAGACTCAGGCAATGCAGTCGAGATTAGTGCTAGATGGTGTGTGGGCGTTTTTAATACAGCATACCAATGCCAAGTTTGTTGTCCTTTGTGATGAGGATGTCAATGTACACGATTGGAACGACATTATATGGGCCATAACAACTAGGATGGACCCATCTCGTGATACTTTTCAGGTTGAAGCAAAAAATGGACAGAGTTCCAAATTAGCTTTGGACGCAACGAAGAAATTTGCGGGTGAAGTGACACGAGATTGGGGGGTGCCGATTAAGAAGGATCCGAGTTTGGTTGCTCAAGTTGATGCGAAGTGGAGTAAGCTCGGTTTGTGATGAATTTATCAACGTCGGCTTTGAGTACAATAGACAATCAGTTAAGAAATCGCGTGCGCGAGCTATTATATAACTAAAAATAACAAATAGCGTATAAGGCCAGAGTTATGCGCAAAGTAATATAGAGCCTACTTAGTCAAGTGGGCTAAAGGAGTACTATGACTATCCAATGCAAAGTAAAGTCTATTGAGCCTTTAGCTTGTAATACCTATCGAATCCTTTTACATCCTGAAGCGCCTGTAAAGTTTAAGGCGGGACAATATTTAACTGTAGTGATGGGAGAAAAAGATAAACGTCCTTTTTCTATAGCAAGCAGTCCTTGTCGTCATCAAGGTGAATTGGAGCTTCATATAGGTGCGGCTGAGCACAATGCTTATGCTATAGAAGTGGTTGATGAGCTGAAAAAAGCTCTTGAAAACGGTTTGGAGATTAGTATCGAAGCTCCACACGGTGATGCTTGGATAAGAGAAGATAGCGAGCGGCCACTGCTTTTGATTGCAGGAGGAACTGGCTTTAGCTATGTGCGTTCAATTTTGGATCACTGCATTGCGCAAAATAAGGCCAATAATATTTATCTTTATTGGGGGGGGCGTGATGAATGCCAACTATACGCGATAACAGAAATGAACGATATCGCTGCCAAGTATGCAAATGTTAAGTTTGTTCCTGTTATAGAGCAAGCCGACTCAAACTGGCAAGGAAAAGTAGGTAATGTTCTTGCGGCCATTAATGAAGACTTTGAATCACTAGATAACTATGACATTTATATAGCAGGTCGTTTTGAGATGGCAGGATCTGCTCGGGAGCAGTTTACTCAAAACAAAGGTGCAAAAACTGAGCGAATGTTTGCAGATGCATATTCATTTATATAGTGTCTGAGACTGACGACTGAATATATGATTAAGGGGGCGTAGCCCTCTTTTTGATTGTGTTGACTACAAATTCATCGAACAGTCTCTATTGGGTAGATTATTTATAATAAATGCTTGCATAACTGCGTTCGATACCTATAATTCGCGTCCACTGATGGGGAATAAAGCATAGAGCTTTAGTCTGTATCAGCGAGGTGAAATTGGCAGCAAAAATTAATTTTAAAAAGTGTTTGACTCTTTAAATTATATCGCTAGAATTCACCTCCGCTTTGAGAGTTAAAGATTTCAAAGCACTGCTCTTTAACAATATAAACCTATCAATCTGTGTGGGCACTCGTTGATGATAATCCAAAAGATTTATCAATGAA
>NZ_BSPW01000062.1 GCF_030161235.1 Vibrio zhanjiangensis
CAATTGCAAGGTTTGATGGACCTGTTGTCTGATGAAGGGAATTACCTCATCTTCAAACCAAGGATTGCTTTTCAACCAGCCGATATTTCGCGGAGAAGGGTGTGGTAATGGCAAATATTGAGGTGCCCATCGATGCCATATTCGGACAGTCTCTGTAAGTGTATTTGGCTTATTGTTTAAATAATAAGCTTGTGCATAATTGCCAATTAAGAGTGTCATACTGATATTGGGTAACTGCGCTAAGACGTGGCTATGCCATAAAGGGGCACATTCTTTTCGAGGGGGAAGGTCGCCACTTTTTCCTTTACCTGGATAACAGAGACCCATTGGCATAATGGCAATGTTATTTGCATTGTAGAAAGTCGGTTTATCAATGTCTAGCCAGAATCTCAGCTTATCGCCGCTCTGATCATTCCAAGGTGTACCAGTTTGGTGGACCTTGATCCCCGGAGCTTGTCCTATGATCAATAGTTTGGCATTTTTACTCGCTTGAATAATAGGTTTTGCTCCTAACGGCAAGTCTGGCTCACAGTGCTTGCATAGACGAACTTTATTGAGTAAATCTTCAAGCATTAATAACCTTTTGCCAAATCGATTTGATTGAGTAAAGTAAATCCATCTCTCCATCTTTGATAGTTTTGCGCAAAAATGTCGATAACCTTTTCAGGAAAGCTAACGGCGGCTATATGTGGTGTAATTGTTATCGCTGGGTGGCGCCACATAGGGTTAGACTCGTCTAAAGGTTCTTCGTCGAAAACATCAAGAAATGCGTGTTGAATAGATTGGTTTTCGAGTGCATCGAGTAGGCTTTTTGCACAGATTGCGTTTCCGCGTCCGACGTTAAATAATAATGCTGATGAGCATTGAGATAGGCTATTTTCACCCAGTATACGGTAGGTTTGTGGTGTGCTAGGTAGCGTATTGACGATGATATTGACTTGGCTCAAGACACTATTAAGCTCCTGGATATGGTAGGTTTCATCGAAAGGAGAGTTAATTGCGGGAATACCACTTCGATTGATTCCGATCACCTTAATACCAAACGCTTGGGCTACTTTTGCGAGATGGCTTGCAATGGAGCCCGTACCAAGAGTCAACATGGTTAGGCCTTCTAGAGAGTGGTAGTGTTTGGGCTGCCAGCGTGAATGGCATTGTGCCTCGCGATAGTGGGCAAAGTGGCGAAAGTACTCAATCAAGTAACCCATCACATACTCTGATATGGGTTGGCCAAATATGCCTCTTACGTTTGTCAGTATGAAATCATCTGTTGTTATGGATGTAAGCGCATCTACGCCAGCATATACAGACTGAACCCATTCAAGTGCTGGGAACTTTTCTATGTTTTTGGTCAATAGAGGTGGTGAGGCGAGAAGAATATTAGCATCACAAGGCTTATCTATTACTTCTAAGTCAGGTAAATTCATCTCGTCCAGTAATTTTTGGTAAGTATCATCATGTTCGGTAAGTAAATAAACATGGTTGGTAAATTTCTTCATCGGCTTGGCTTTTTTCCACTTTGGTTATCAAGTAAACTTCTGCAGTCCATTTCTGAATCAATGAGTCCTTATGCTACAGAACCCTCTCCAACTTCGTCTTGAGAAGTTAGAACCATGGAAACAGATTACCTTTATGGCCTGTCTGTGTGAACGTATGTATCCCAATTATGCGAAGTTTTGTGATACTACCGCCTTCTCTGAATCTCGAATTTATCGCGATATTCTTGATAGTGTTTGGGAGCAACTGACGGTTAAAAATGCCAAGGTCAATTTCGAACGCCAATTGGAGAAACTAGAAGAGATCATCCCCAGTTCGGAAGATTTCGAATTTTATGGTGTTTACCCAGCTATTGATGCATGTGTGGGTCTGTCAACCTTATTGCATGGTTTACTTGACCGAGATGATCTGTTCGACAGCATGCAAAAAATTAGTCAGTTGTCGGTACAAACGGTTGCTGATCTTGAACAGGCACAAACGGGCATTGAAGTAACGAATGAAAATCAAAAGGATAATCAATCGGTCAGCGAGGAATGGGATGTGCAATGGGCTATTTTTCGTCCGCTGAAAGATGCCCATGAAAGAGATATCGACTTAATTAAAGATTTACGACTTGAGCTTAGGGAAGAGGGCGTCAGTAATATCGGTCTATCTGTGTAATAACTCGATAGGGGCACCAAGCCCCATTTTCTTATCTTTGGCAACAGAGTGGGGAGCCTCTTAGTCTTCATCTCTGTTTTCAATAACACCATGTTTGGCCTTCCATTTTTCCCAACGTTCAAAAGCCAGTTGCTGCATATCAGGCGTTTTGTCTGCTTCGTCTATAATTTGTTCGCCAACTAGGTGCTCAAAAATATCTTCTAATGTTAGGATGCCTTGGATAGTGCCATATTCATCGACGATCATGGCTAGATGAAGCCTTCTCGCCATCATCTGCTCAAAAGCTTTGGGTAAAGGTAACGTGTTGAGTAAAACATAGATAGGTCTCATTACGGCGCCTAATTGTCGATTTCCTCCCCCAATTTGCTGGAGTTTATATATTTCTAAACGATGAACAAAACCTAAAATATTGTCTTTAGATTGACTGTATATGAGTGGTCTTGAAAAGGGGGTATCTCGATGCTGAGTAAGGAATTGGTCAATGGTCATCTCAGCGTCGACCCTGAACACAACGGGCCTAGGTGTCATTACTTGGGTTACGGGGACATTTTGGATACCAAGCAGGTTACTTAATATTTTTGTTTCACCTTTAGCAAACTCGCCGCTTTCTTTGGCTAGGATTGCCATCGCAGAGAGTTCATCTCGCATTTTGGGCTCTTGAGACCCACTTGATAAACGCTTGGTGATTTGTTGAGAGAACCAGACAAATGGCGTGAGAGCCCAGACCATCCAACGCAGTGTGATCGCCGTTAGAGGGGCTAACTGGCGCCAATAGGTTGCACCCAAGGTTTTGGGTACAATTTCAGACAGCACAAGGATACCTAAAGTTAAAATAGCGGAGAATACCCCTAGCCATTCACTACCAAAAACGACAGTCGCTTGCGCACCTGCACTCGCGGCGCCTATGGTATGCGCGATAGTATTGAGTGTCAGAATGGATGCCAACGGACGATCTATATCTGCTTTAAGCTTCGACCATTTATTGGCAGCAGGGTGTGCTTGCTGGCGAAGCTGAGCAATATAGCTAGGCGTAATGCTGAGCAGGACAGCTTCTAGCACTGAACAAATAAAAGATATGCCAATGGCAATTGAGATGTATATGGTGAGCAGTAACATAAATTTCCTATGCTAATATGGCTTTACGAGATGGCGTAAAGGATGTCGAACCCTTGTTTCACTATCGGTAATTTGACTTCACTTGGTAAGCAGAATTACCGGTCTTAATGTCTTCTTTGTCAGCCTTTGAGGGTGACTGTTATATGAACGTTGTGCTCTTGCTCAGCCCCCACCATATCACGCTTTATTGAAACTAATACCCTATAAGTAAGGTAGTTTAGGTCTGAAAACAAGCACCAGAAAATGAGATGAAGGTAACAAATTGTGAGTTATTACTCATATTATGGTTAAAAGTACGTCATTAAAACGAAAGATCGCTTACAAACCTTTGCCAGATAGGGCATTTATGTTTTAGAGTGAGCTGAATTTGATAACCTAATAAGAAGGGAAACCCAATGAACAAGACCCAATTAATCGACTTTATTGCAGAGAAAGCAGATCTATCTAAAGCTCAAGCGAAAGCTGCTCTTGAAGCAACTCTCGAAGGGGTGACAGAGGCACTTAAAGAGGGTGACCAAGTTCAACTAATTGGTTTTGGTACATTTAAAGTAAACCACCGTGCAGCACGTACTGGTCGTAACCCTAAGACTGGTGCTGAGATTCAAATCGCTGCAGCAAATGTTCCAGCATTTGTGGCAGGGAAAGCCCTGAAAGACGCTGTAAAATAACTTATAATGCGCCAAGGTTGTCTTTTGTCTTGGCGCATCATTGCAATGAAAAAATTTATACTCTCTTCTCTAATCACTTCTCTTATTCTTGGCTGCGCTAGTCGTTCGCCGCTGCCGAATCAGGAGCAATACTCATACTACACCGGTGGTCAAAGTGCTGGAGATGCGACTAGTTTGTACTGGTATACAGAAAAGACTGCTTCCCCAAATTCTGCGGCTGATTATGTGACTGCTGGCGATTACGGTTGGTATCACAGTGATTATCGCTGGTCTCAGGGAAAACTCAGAGAGATGATTCGAGAGGGTGAGCAAATTAAAGGTGATGGTCTAGTAGACTATCGCGTACATATTCGATTTAACAAAGAAGGCGAGGCGATTTATCAGCAGTTTCGACTTGATGGAAAAATCCTTCCGATTAAGCCCGATGAGCTAACACGATATGTTGATGATGCACAAAGAGTGGCGAGTGTAGCGAAAGCTCAAGATAAAAAAGGCTTTAAGCTGATCCAAGGTTATTGGGATGGGGCTCACTTTGAAACCTGCAAAGGGAAAAGCTACGATCATCTAGAGTTTAATCAAACATTACCTTCATTTGTTGTCAATCGTTTATCTGATGTAGAGAACTACGTCGCTTTTGTTGGAACGCGGAAAAAAAATCGAGTTGTGGTTGAAGAGTTGCTGTTGCTTTCAGGAGAAGAGCAAGCCTGTATAGAAAGGCCGAGCTTGCTAGAAGAAAAAGATCAGATATAAAAAAGGCGCTTTGTGCGCCTTTAAGATTGAAAGCATGAATTATGCGTTTTCACGCTCTATCGCTCTATAACCTATGTCACTGCGATAAAACATACCTTCCCAGCTAATTTCATCGACTAGCTCATATGCGAGCTTCTGAGCCTCAGATACGCTATGTCCTAATGCGACAGCGCAAAGAACGCGTCCCCCGTTAGTAACAATCTCTCCAGCATCATTTTGGCTAGTGCCTGCGTGAAAGACTTTTTGGTCTGTCGTCTGGCTAGTTGGTAGAGAAATGACATCACCTTTTGCGTATTCTAGTGGGTAGCCACCAGCGGCGAGCACGATACCAATTGATGCGCGAGGGTCCCACTTTGATTCTGCTTGATCAAGTCTGCCGTCTACGGCCATTAAACAGAGCTCAACCAGATCAGATTCCATTCTCATCATAATAGGTTGTGTTTCGGGATCACCGAAGCGACAATTGTACTCAATCACTTTTGGCGTTCCTGCATTATCTATCATTAAGCCTGCATATAGAAAGCCAGTGTATGGATGGCCTTCTGCTTCCATACCACGAACGGTAGGATATATGACCTCTTGAAGAATGCGTTCATGTATTTCTGGTGTGACCACTGGCGCTGGAGAGTATGCGCCCATACCTCCGGTGTTGGGCCCAGTATCTTTTTCCCCGACACGCTTATGATCTTGGCTCGTTGCCATTGGCAGAACGTTCTTCCCATCAACCATAACAATAAAACTGGCTTCTTCACCGTCGAGAAACTCTTCTATTACGACACGGCTGCCTGCCTCGCCGAAGGCATTTCCTGCTAGCATGTCTTCAATAGCATCTTCAGCTTCTTTTAGGGTCATGGCAACAATCACCCCCTTGCCAGCAGCAAGACCGTCAGCTTTTACAACAATAGGAGCACCTTGCTGTCGAACATAAGCAAGTGCTGGTTCAATCTCAGTGAAGTTTGCGTAGGCAGCGGTTGGGATGTTATGACGAGCGAGGAAATCTTTCGTAAAAGCTTTTGAGCCCTCTAGCTGTGCTGCGGCTTGTGTTGGACCGAAGATAGGCAGCTTTGCTTCTCTGAACGCATCAACCACACCGATGACCAAAGGTCCTTCGGGGCCGACAATGGTGAGATCGATTTGTTTATCTCGAGCAAAGGTGACTAATTCAGAAATGCTTTCAGCACCAATATTTACATTTTCCAGCTTTGGCTCTTGTGCTGTGCCTGCATTACCGGGTGCAACATACACGATTTCTACCTTTGGGTTTTGTGCTGCTTTCCAAGCGAGTGCATGCTCGCGACCACCAGAACCAATAATTAAAATTCGCATGTTCAAAAGTCCTTAATCTCAAAATGTCTTTTTTAAAGCCATTGATACTACGGCTACCTCGGAGCTGTCATTCGGAGTATTACCATAGTATCAAGCTTAACGAGAAACTAGTGGCGGAAGTGACGCATACCTGTGAAAATCATCGCCATGCCATGTTCATCTGCAGCGGCAATGACTTCATCATCACGCATCGAACCTCCTGGCTGAATGACACATTTAATCCCGGCTTCAGCGGCAGCGTCTATACCATCACGGAATGGGAAAAAAGCATCGGATGCCATGACACAGCCTTCGACTTGTAACCCTTCATCAGCCGCTTTAATACCCGCAATTTTCGCAGAGTAAACACGACTCATTTGTCCTGCACCGACGCCTATGGTCATATCGCCTTTTGAATAAACGATGGCATTGGATTTTACGTATTTGGCCACTTTCCAGCAAAAGAGTGCATCTTTTAGCTCTGCTTCTGTTGGTTGACGTTTCGAGACCACTTTAAGGTCGTTTAAGCTCACCATTCCTTGATCTCTGTCTTGAACAAGCAAGCCGCCATTGACACGTTTAATATCGAAACCCGTTGTTTTGCTTGACCATTGACCGCATTCGAGCAAACGAACGTTTTTCTTTGCCGCTACGATTTCAATCGCCTGAGCAGATACGGAAGGAGCAATGATCACTTCAACAAATTGGCGCTCAACGATAGCACGAGCCGTTTCGGCATCTAACTCTCGGTTAAAGGCGATGATGCCACCAAAGGCTGAGGTTGGATCGGTTGTATAAGCACTGTCATAAGCTTGCAAAATATCGTTGCCTAGTGCGACACCACATGGATTGGCGTGTTTCACTATTACACAGGCAGGCTCATCGAACTCTTTTACACATTCAAGAGCGGCATCGGTATCTGCGATATTATTGTATGACAAGGCTTTACCCTGGATCTGCCTAGCGGTGGAGACAGAGGTTTCTTCTGGATTCGCCTCAACATAGAAAGCGGCCTCTTGGTGGCTATTTTCGCCATAGCGCATATCTTGTTTTTTGATGAGTTGTTGATTGAAAGTACGCGGGAACTTTGATTCTTGGTCTGCTTGCTTCCCTTCTTCATCCAGTGACAAAATATTATGAGAAGGAACCATAGTACCAAAATAGTTAGCAATCATACCATCGTATGCTGCTGTGTGTTCAAATGCGGCAATCGCAAGATCAAAACGCGTATCAAGTGTGAGTGATTTGTTGTTAGCATCCATCTCTTGGATAACATGGTTGTAATCCTGAGCGTTTACCACAATAGTCACATCTTTGTGGTTTTTTGCTGCTGAACGTACCATGGTGGGTCCACCGATATCGATGTTTTCGACTGCGTCAGCTAGGGTACAACCGGGTTTCGCGACCGTCTCTGCAAATGGATATAGATTGACCACCACCATGTCGATAGGCTTGATGTCGTGTGTTTCCATGACGTCATCGTCTTGGCCTCTGCGACCTAGCACGCCACCATGAACTTTTGGATGAAGCGTTTTCACTCGGCCGTCCATCATTTCTGGAAAACCAGTGTAATCCGATACTTCAGTGACAGAGATACTATTTTCTGTCAATAGGCGAGCTGTACCACCGGTTGATAGCAGTTCAACACCACGGTTTGCAAGAGCTTGAGCAAACTCAACAATACCGGTTTTGTCTGATACGCTGATTAATGCGCGGCGAATGGGACGAGCGTTAGTCATGCTTCTATTTCCTCAAAATCACAGAGTTAATACGTTGGGTAAGATATTTGCCAAAAATGAACCTGCTCTTGAGCTTTTCATACAATACCAAGCATGCGCTGGGTATTAAGATAGAGGTCAGCTTTGGCAAAGACCTTGTCCTGATTGGAATTTGTACCATCTCCAAATTGAAGTGTGCGTATTCTAACTAATTTATTGTAAAAAAGCTCGCGCAATCGTTTGGCATGGGTGAAATTATTACAAAAACAACGTACTTTGATATGAAAATTAATCAAATAGGCAATAAGGGTCGTTATGTTCCAAATAGGAGAACTTGCAAAACGCTGCAGTGTTACGACAGATACACTGCGTTTTTACGAAAAGAACAATTTAATTAAGCCCATCGGGCGGAGTGAGTCAGGATACCGTTTATACAATGAAGAGAATCAGAGGCAGGTAGGGTTTATACTTAGAGCGAAAGATTTGGGTTTGAGTCTTGAAGAAATACGTGAGTTGCTTGAGATTAATTTGGAAGCAACGGAACACAGTTGTGCTGAAGTGAAAGCGATCACGAGCGCTAAACTGATACTGATTGATGAAAAAATTACTGAATTGACCCGCATTCGTACCGCGCTCAAGAAAATCAATGATGCGTGCTGTGGTCATGTCGACGACAACGCAAGTCATTGTTCAATTCTAAGTGCTTTAGCGAGCGAGTAATGCTTCCTTGATAACGTATTGATTTTTATGTAACTAATAAAAATTAATACGACGCTACTCTCATCTGACCTTTTCTTTGTCAAAACGTTCCTACACTTAAGGTAGCACCACCGAACTCAATGCTACTGCAATATGAACCGTCGCAGGACATTATACGAAGGAGGGAAGGATGAAATGGTTGTATTCAAGTTCATACGCCTGTGTGCTGCTAGTCTCTTCGATTCTTGTTGGTTGTACTGGTAACAACGGTCAATTGACGGTTGTGGTTGAGCATCCTGACCTTTGACTATGAGCTGACTGGGTTCCACTATTGTTGTTTGGTTTTGGAACCAGTACCCCTATCACTCCTGAACTCAGTCTCACCGTCGCCCATGTGGCTAAGCTCAATTATGATAAAGTCGTTGCTTATCATCCTCAATGTGATCTAGCGATAGTTGAGTCGACAAATACGCTCCGTCGTCAGCCTAAATTTGGTTTGGTCTATCCAAGTCAAAGCGTCGAGACATTTGGTATGAGCCCCAGTGGTAATGTTCTCAAGGGGGAGGGGTTTATAATCAAGATGGTGCTCTTGCTGGCATTATTGCTGCCAGAGCAAATCCAGCAAACATCCAATTAGTGAATGGCCAGTCTCATGGTCTAGATAGGATCAGCATTTTTGTCGCTTTAAACTTTGCGCGAGGTTGGTTAAGAGTGAGATGGAAAAATACTACGGTGATGACTATGTTGCGATGAAATGGCAGGAGCCGTCGGATACGCTTTTAGTCAAAGGGAATTGAACCCATTGAGTAAAAAGCCGCGATAAAATCGCGGCTTTATGTATTTATAATAATGCGATGAACGGATTAGTTCATGCCATATTTTTTTAGTTTCTTACGAAGAGTGCCGCGGTTGATACCCATCATAGTTGCCGCACGAGTTTGGTTACCACGAGTGTATTGCATGATGGTGTCTAATAGTGGTTGTTCAACTTCGGCTAGAACTAATTCGTATAGCTCTGTGACTTCTTGGCCGTTGAGTTGTGCCAAGTAGTTTTTAAGAGATGCTTTAACAGAGTCGCGTAAAGGCTTCTGAGTAATCTGGTCTTGTGATGTTACTGTAGTTACTGTTAAGGCTTCTGAAGTCAGATTTTGTTCGAACATATTCGGTCTAGCTCTTCTCTATTTATGATGCAACGTTATCAAAATAACCTTCTAATGCCTCAAGCTGCAGCTCTGCTGCATCAATAGCATTGAAGGTACGGCGAAACTCACTTACCTGTTCATGCTCTTTTAGGTACCAACCTACGTGCTTTCGCGCGATACGTGGACCCAAATACTCGCCATAAAATGTATGAAGAGCATTAACATGACCAAGCAGGATGTCTTTAACTTCCGAAATTGGAAGCTCAGTCATCGAGGTGCCGTTTTCCAAAAAGTGTTGGATTTCCTGAAAAATCCATGGTCGCCCTTGGGCGGGACGGCCAATCATTAAAGCGTCTGCACCTGTATACTCAAGCACATACTTTGCTTTCTCTGGGCTATCGATATCACCGTTAGCGATAACCGGAATTGAGATTGCTTGTTTAACCGCTTTAATGCTTTGATATTCGGCCTCTCCTTTGTACATACACGCTTTTGTGCGCCCATGGAGTGCAAGAGCTTGTATGCCGCAGTCTTCGGCTAACTTAGCGATTTGGACACAGTTTTTGTTGTCTGGGTCCCAGCCAGTGCGAGTTTTTAGTGTCACAGGGACATCCACTGCATCAACGACCGCTTTGAGAATATCTTCAATGATATCTGGGTAGCGAAGCAGTGCAGAACCCGCCAGCTTTTTATTCACCTTTTTAGCAGGGCAGCCCATGTTGATATCGATGATTTGAGCACCATTTTCAACACTAAACTGTGCAGCGTCAGCCATCAGTTGAGGATCTGCTCCTGCAATCTGTACAGAGCGAATGCCCGATTCGCCTTGATGTACCATGCGCTGTTTTGATTTAGACGTTTTCCATAGCTTAGGATTTGATGACATCATTTCACTGACGGCCATTCCCGCACCATAACGGAGACATAACTCGCGAAAGGGTCTATCAGTGACACCCGCCATGGGCGCAAGGATAAGATTATTCTTGAGTTGATGAGTTCCGATTTTCAAAACACTAAATCACACTTCTATACCAGCAAGGGCGCGCATTTTACGCATTTTTTCACGCCGTGAAAAGACTAATATTTGAGCATTTACAAATTGTTTTTACAAAACGCCTAAAAATCAGTCAATTAACGATAAAAGTCTTCTTTAAGCCAACTTGCGGCCAGAAATTCTGCACCACTCATTTTGCTCTTTTATGGGGTCAATATCGAACACATCGTGATAGTAGGTGGCGACATCTTGAGCTTGAGTGTCGAGAACTCCAGACATTGCAAGCTCTCCATTTGGCTTGACGAGAGAAGAAATCACGCTTGAAAGTTCACGCAGTGGTCCGGCTAAAATATTGGCGACAACGACATCGGCCACTAAGCCTTCTGGTTGTTCTTGTGGGAGAAAAACGTCAAGTTGGTCGGCTACACCATTGCGCTCAGCATTATCTTTTGACGCGATAAGAGCTTGTGGATCGATATCAATTCCAATGACTCTTTGTGCGCCGAGCTTAATGGCTGCGATGGCTAAAATGCCTGAACCACAACCGAAATCAATCACGGTTTTGCCAGATAAATCTAGGCTTTCTAGCCATTCTAGGCATAGCGCTGTGGTCGGGTGAGTACCGGTTCCAAACGCAAGCCCAGGGTCGAGCATGACATTGACAGCATCAGGTTCGGGGAGTTCTCGCCAGCTTGGACAAATCCATAGACGCTGACCAAACTTCATGGGATGGAAATTGTCCATCCATTCGCGTTCCCAGTCTTTGTCTTCAAGCTGTTCGATTTTGTGAGCAAAATCTTGCGCTAAAAGCCCGCTTAATTTGATCTGCTCAATAATAGACTTGGTGTCTGCGTTGGCGTCGTATAAAGCTAATATATCAGTGTCACCCCAAAGGCGAGTTTCACCGGGAAGAGGCTCAAATACAGGCGTGTCTTGTGCGTCTAAGAAAGTGACAGAGAGAGCCCCAGTTTCTTCCATCAGCATGTCGCCAATTTGTTCTGCATTCTCGTTGGTCGCGTTCAGTTTAATTTGAATCCAAGGCATAATCAGTCCAATATTCGATTCGCTGTGTTTTTAGGGAGTGGAGTCTATCACGATCTTGTTTTGTACAAAAAGCTCTCATTTAACGGGAGGCTTCTGTATTTGGACGAGCGATGCTAGCCAGCACAAATGTGATAAACCCTACGATTAATGTTGGTACGATAGTGTGAACGCCAAGCAGATTTGGTTTGATGATTGAAAGGCTAACATAGCAAATTAAACCACTTAGCATGGACCACAGAGCGCCTGCTGCTGACGCTTTTTTCCAGTAGAGACCAAGGACCAAAGGCCAGAGAAAAACTGCTTGCATGCCACCAAATGCGAGTAGGTTTAGCCAAATGATCATTTCGGGTGGATTGGTTGCAGCCACAAATACCAGAGCAGAGAAAATACCCGTTATCCAAAATGATAGCCTTGATAGCTTTCTCGGTGCATGTGAGTCATCAATCACTTTGGGATTGACGTAGTTTAGGTATAGGTCTTTGAGTAAAGTGGCAGAGGCCTGAATAAGTTGTGAGTCAATGGTTGACATGATCGCCGCCATTGGACCTGCTAAAAATATGCCTGCGATTGCTGGAGGCAAAACAGTGACCATCAAGGTTGGCATAATTTGATCTGGGCTCGCAATATCCGGCACTATCGCCCGACCTAACGCGCCAGATAGATGCATACCAAGCATTAAAAATGCCACCATAGCGGTGCTGATGATCATGCCACGATGTAAGGATTGACTTGATTTGTATGACATGCAGCGAACCGCAGCATGTGGCAAGCCAATCACACCAAAGCAGACCAATATCCAGAAACTCAGCATAAAAGGCTGGGAGAGGAAATGGTCGGGTCCGTAGGGACTGAGAAGGCTTGGATCTATTTGGTGTAAGCCACTCACTAGGTTACTAAGCCCTCCACCGGCATGAATGACGCCGATCAGAAGTGCGATAGTGCCTATGATCATCATGACACCTTGCACAGCATCGGTCATGACCACCGCACGAAAGCCACCTATCGTTGTGTATATTCCCACAGTGATGGCAAAGATAGTTAACCCTTGAAGATAACTTAGCCCTGTGACCGTTTGAAGTAAGCGAGCAGCGCCAACAAATTGCACAACCATGATGGCGAAAAAGGCCAGCAGTAGGGTCAATGAAGCTAATACCACCACGGCACGACTTTGGTATCGAGCATACAAGATATCATTTAGGGTGAGAGCATTGTGTTTTCGCGCTTCGATAGCAAATTTTTTGCCCAAGACGCCCAGTGTCAGCCAAGCGGCAGGAAGTTGGATCATTGCCAGTAACACCCAGCCAAGCCCCATTTTATAGGCAGCTCCCGGCCCCCCAATGAATGAACTGGCACTCGCATATGTGGCAGCAAGTGTCATGGCGAGCACAAAGCCGCCCATGCTGCGGTTACCAAGAAAGTAATCACTGAGAAAGTCTTGTTTGTTGTTGCGTGGAGATTGACTATAAAAAGCGAAGGCAAAAACAATCACCAAATAAATAACGAGTGGAATGATCAGCTCACTGTTCATGATTTTCCTCGTCTATATCGAAAGACATATCTTGGTAGAGGTATTTGATCATCAGTGCGCACAGCAAAGTAAACACGACAGGTCCAATGACACAGGCAAATAAAAACCACAAGGGGAATCCAAAATAGAGCTCAGGCAGTGTCTCTTTTGGCGGGTCTGGGAAAATGAGATAAGCGGAGACATACCACCAAACAAAATACGCTAGGGCAAGGCATACAGCCCATTTCGCCTCTTTATTGGCTTGTTGATAGCGCTCAGATAATGTTTTCATCAAGAGAGTCCGATTGGGTTAACAATGTTAGCTAAGAGATAGAATGCAGCATGTAAAGAAGAGGTTATTGTGACAAAACTGCCTGAGGAGTTCCACAAAGGAAAGGGAAATAAAATAGGCAGCCACGGCTGCCTATTGGAGAATCAAAACTTGAATTTACTGTAGGCCGAGTTTTTTCTCAAGATAATGAATGTTTGCACCGCCGTGTTGGAAGTTTTCATCATTCATAATGCTTTCTTGCAGAGAAACATTGGTCTTTATGCCTTCAACAATCATCTCACCGAGTGCATTTTTCATCCGAGCAATAGCGACATCACGGTTTTCACCGAAAGTGATGAGCTTACCAATCATGGAATCATAGTGAGGTGGTACTGTATAACCGGCGTATATGTGAGACTCCCAACGCACACCCATGCCACCCGGTGAATGGAAGCGTTCGATCTTGCCTGGAGAGGGAAGGAAACGTTCAGGGTCTTCGGCGTTAATTCGGCACTCAATCGCATGGCCACGAATTTTGATGTCGTCTTGAGTAAACGACAACGGCTGGCCTGCAGCTACACGCAGTTGCTCTTTGATAAGATCAACACCAGTGACCATTTCAGTAACAGGATGTTCTACTTGAATACGGGTGTTCATCTCAATGAAGTAGAACTCACCATTTTCATACAAGAACTCAAATGTACCTGCACCGCGATAGCCAATCTCAAGACAAGCGCGAGTACAACGTTCACCAATGTATTTACGCATTTCAGCCGTAATACCAGGCGCAGGTGCTTCTTCGACCACTTTCTGGTGACGACGCTGCATAGAACAATCACGCTCACCGAGGTGAATAGCACCACCTTGACCGTCAGCGATCACTTGAACTTCAACGTGACGTGGATTTTCAAGGAACTTTTCCATGTAAACCATATCATTGTTAAAGGCCGCTTTGGCTTCTGCACGAGTCATCGCAATCGCTTCAATTAGTTCACCTTCTGAGCGAACCACACGCATACCGCGACCACCACCACCACCAGAGGCTTTGATGATCACTGGGTAACCAATGCGCTTTGCGTGCGCTCTGTTGGCTGACTCATCGTTATTGAGTGGCCCATCTGAGCCAGGTACGCATGGTACCCCCGCTTTTTTCATTGCATTGATAGCTGAGACTTTGTCGCCCATAATGCGAATGGTTTCCGCTTTAGGACCGACAAAAATGAAGCCACTGCGCTCGACTTGCTCTGCAAAATCGGCATTTTCAGAAAGGAAGCCGTAGCCAGGGTGAATGGCTACGGCACCCGTAACTTCAGCTGCTGAAATAATACGCGGAATATTCAGATAGCTGTCGATACCGCGGGCAGGACCAATACAAACAGCCTCATCGGCAAGAAGTACATGTTTCAAATCACGATCGGCGGTTGAATGCACAGCAACGGTCTTGATGCCTAGCTCTTTACATGCGCGAAGTATACGAAGGGCAATTTCACCTCGGTTCGCGATGACTAATTTATCTAACATAAGAGATGACCTCTATTATTCGATAACAACAAGTGGTTGGTCGAACTCAACTGGCTGGCCGTCGTCAACCAAAATAGCCGTCACGACACCAGACTTATCGGCTTCGATTTGGTTCATCATCTTCATTGCTTCAACAATACATAGTGTTTCACCTGCTGCGACAGATTGACCTACTTCAATGAATGACTTGGCGTCAGGACTTGGCGCACGGTAGAAGGTTCCTACCATTGGAGAAAGGACGCGATGTCCTGAAGGTACCGAGCTTTCTGCTGCTGGAGCGGCTGCCGGAGCTGGCGCAGCAACGGGTGCGGCTGGTGCAGCCATAGGCGCAGCGTATTGTACAGGAGCAGGGGCAATACCCGTGTTGTTACGACTGATGCGCACCGACTCTTCACCCTCAGAGATTTCTAGCTCAGCAATGCCAGACTCTTCAACTAACTCGATAAGCTTTTTGATTTTACGGATATCCATCTTTTTCTTTCTCTTTTATCTTGTGAATAAGACAGCCCACATAGAGCTGCAGAGTGTTCATGTATAGTTAATTGGCTTGTAGCGCTTGTATTGCGGCAGACAAAGCAAATTCATAACCTTGTGCACCTAAGCCACAAATCACCCCTTGTGCCTTATCTGACAGATAAGAATGATGGCGAAAGGGCTCTCTGGCGTGCACATTGGACAAATGTACTTCAATATATGGGATCGAAACTCCAAGCAGAGCGTCTCTTAGTGCCACACTGGTATGTGTCAATGCAGCTGGATTGATTATAATAAAATCAATTTTGTCCACAGACTCATGGATTTTTTCGATCAGCTCATATTCGCGGTTTGACTGTAGGTGGTCTAGTTCAACACCAGCTGCTTGAGCTTGCTTGACTAATGTGTCGACAATCTGTGATAGGGTTTGAGAGCCGTAGTGAGCTGGCTCGCGCAGGCCTAACAGGTTTAAATTTGGACCATTTAAGACAAGAATGCGTAATTTAGCGGTCATTGTGCTGCTATCTTCCTACTTCATAAGACGAACTGGAATTTTCCCATAATATTGTCGATTCAGCATGAATATTTTGTAAAAATTTATGCTGAGTCTTCAAAATAGACACAGATTATAGCTAATTCATTACATTTAGCAGCAAATTACTGGTCTAATCTCCTAATTGTCAAATAGCAAACTGTTACCAAGATAACAAATTTGAGGCGTTTGATTGGGATTTTGATGTAATAAATAGCTTCAGATGAATAAAAAGCCGTCACATATGTGACGGCCTTAGCTTATTTAAATGTATTTTGATACAAAAAAAACAGCTCTGTCGGTAAAGCCTCGCAAACTGGTACTCTACCGATATATAACGACCAAATTTATGAAAGTGTCGCTTTTTCGGCAATTAATCTATCAACAACGCTCGGATCTGCCAGTGTTGAGGTATCACCTAAGTTGCTGGTATCACCAGTGGCAATTTTACGGAGAATGCGGCGCATAATTTTACCAGAGCGAGTTTTAGGTAAAGAGTCGGTCCAATGCAATACATCTGGAGTGGCTATCGGCCCTATTTCTTTACGAACCCAATCTTTCACTTCTTTATGCAGCTCTGCACTTGGGAATTCGCCATCGTTGAGTGTAATGTAAGCATAGATGGCTTGACCTTTGATGTCGTGTGGAATACCGACAATAGCCGCTTCAGCAATCTTATCAAATGCAACTAAGGCTGACTCAATTTCCGCTGTCCCCATTCGGTGGCCCGAAACGTTAAGGACATCATCGACACGACCGGTAATCCAGTAGTAACCATCTTCGTCACGTCTTGCACCGTCACCGGTAAAATACATGCCTTTAAAAGTCGAAAAGTAGGTTTGCTCGAAACGTTCGTGATCGCCGTAAACGGTACGCATTTGGCCAGGCCATGAATCAAGAATAACAAGGTTTCCTTCCGCAGCACCTTCTACAATATTCCCCATATTGTCGACTAGAGCAGGCTGAACACCGAAAAATGGTCGAGTAGCTGAACCCGGTTTTAGAGCTGTGGCACCGGGTAAAGGCGTAATCAAAATGCCGCCAGTTTCGGTTTGCCACCAAGTATCTACAATAGGGGATTGACTATTGCCAATGGTTCGGTAGTACCACTCCCATGCTTCTGGGTTAATAGGTTCACCGACCGAGCCCATAATGCGTAGGCTGCTACGTGAAGTTTCTTTTATCGCCTCATCACCTTTTGCCATTAAGGCGCGAATAGCGGTAGGGGCGGTATAGAGAATGTTTACCTTATGCTTATCAACAACTTGACTCATGCGGTTGGTGTCTGGGTAATTAGGTACACCTTCGAACAGTATCGTTTTAGCACCATTGGCAAGCGGTCCATAGATGAGATAACTGTGACCCGTTATCCAGCCCACATCAGCGGTACACCAGAAAGTTTCCCCAGGTTGGTAATCAAATACGTATTTGAACGTCATGGCGGCATACACTAAATAGCCGCCAGTCGTGTGAAGTACACCTTTAGGTTTGCCTGTTGAGCCTGAGGTATAAAGAATAAATAACGGGTCTTCCGCGCTCATTTCTTCCGCAGGACAATGATCAGAAACCGACGCTGTAGCCTCGTGCCACCAGACGTCACGTTCAGGATGCCAATCTACGTCACCACCTGTTCTATTGAGTACAAATACTTTTTGTATTGTTTTGACATTGGGGTTTTCTAATGCTTGATCGACATTTTTCTTCAGTGGTACCGCTCTGCCACCACGAATGCCCTCATCCGCTGTCACCACCACTTTAGCATCTGAATCAATAATTCGACCGGACAATGCTTCTGGTGAAAAACCACCGAAAACCACGGTATGAACCGCGCCTATACGAGTACAAGCGAGCATAGCAACAGCCGCTTCTGGCACCATTGGCATATAAAGGCAAACCACATCGCCTTTACCTACTCCGTGCGCTTTTAGCGCATTTGAAAAAAGGCACACTTGCTGGTGGAGTTGTTTGAATGTCAGCGTTTTATCTTCAGCAGGATTATCCCCTTCCCAGATGATGGCGACGTCGTCACCTCGTTGGGCTAAATGGCGGTCAATACAGTTCGCTGAAACGTTGAGCGTGCCGTCTTCGAACCATCGAATATCCACATGGCCTGTATCAAATGACGTGCTTTTTACTTTAGTGAATGGTTTTATCCAATCGACGATCTTACCTTGCTCTTCCCAGAAAGATTCGGGGTTGGTGAGTGATTTCTGATACATAGCGAGGTAGGTTTCATTATCCGCGTGGGTGGTATTTTTGATATTCTCTTTTACCGGATAAATGTGGGCTTCACTCATTGTTGTTCTCCTTGTGCTCACTTCATTTAGAACTGAGCAAATGTCCATTTAAAATACGTTCTAGTCATTGAAAATCACTATACCTATCACTTTCTAGTACTTGGGCCAATTCGACAATTAGACTTTAGGATGAGAAATTAGACATTAGAGCTTATGGTTCTTTGAGTTTTATCTGCATTGCCAATATGGATGTATAAATTATAGTCAGTGATGTTGATTTATAGGGTGTGAGGCGAGTTTGGCTTTCGACGTGGTGAGTCCAAACTCGGCAGGCTACCGTTCTTTAACCGCACAAATACTAATGCCGCCGAAATCGCATCTTGCAGCGCATCGTGTTTATTGCAGATGGGTAAACCGAGATGGTGGCAAATGGCCTCTAAGCTGAGATCAAAATACGCATTGGGTAAGTGTTTTACCAACATATCATAGTAAACTTGGCTTACTTCAATAATTGGATTGGGCAAGGGAAAACCAAGATGGCGTTTGCAGGCGATGTCGAGAATCTTTTTATCATAGCGGACGTGATAGCCCACTAGCGATTGATTACCAATAAATTCAATTAATTGTATGATAGCTTCTTTTTCATCAAGGCCGTATTTGAGGTCTTGGTGACGTATTTGATGAACCCTTATTGACTTTTCGCTCAAGGATTTGGGGGCTTTGAGCTTCACATGAAAGGGTTGGCTGGTGATGATTTTATTGCCAATGATTTTTGTTGCAGCAATGGTGACAAGCTCGGCCGTATTGGGGTTTAACCCAGTCGTTTCACAGTCGATAGCGACATACCCTTTCTCTTGATGTCGGGTGAATAGCGATCTATAAGGAGAATGCTTGAGCTTTACATACCAATAATAACGTTGTAGCCAATTCATCTTCAGTCTCTAATTTGATAATGAAAGCTGAGAAACTGTTTGAACTTTTTAACCACGTGGAGACTATGACGCAGTAGGTCTCGCTCGGCTCTATCTAAGTCATCAAGCACGATATTGTTGTGGGTATGCTGTTTGTCGAGTTGCTGGCGCAAACGCAGCTTAAACATCAATTTTAAAGCCTCGGTAAGATTTTCTGCGCTATCAGGTTCAAGAATCTTTTTATCGAGCAGCTGTTCAATGCGTTTAAACGTGTTGTTAGCGCCTAATCCATATTCGAGTGTGAGCGCTCGGATGCCATGGACGACAGGAAAAATGCCACCCGCTTTGATATCAATGCCTCGCTTGTCATATTTTACGTTTCCCAGCAAGGTTAAAGGGAGGGAAAATTGTACCGCAGGTCGAGTAAAGTCCATCAGTGCCAGCATATTATTTTGCATGATTTGCTTGAGGTGTTGACGGATAGGCGTGAGAAGCTGTTGGTTTCCAGCAACGGCTTGAGCATCGGTGAAAATAGCCAGGTTCATAATATCCTCTCCTGACGGCGCTTTTGCCCATCTGCTGAGGGTATCTCGCCATGAGGTTTGGTTTTTTACCCACGCAGGATTGTTGACCATAACTTTGCCAGGACACAGCGGATAACCAAGTTGGTTGAGTGTATGAGTGAGAGAGTCCATAACTTGGCCTGATTCTGGCCAATTGAGTTCGTCTTGGAGAATAAGTGCGTTGTCTTGATCTGTCTTCAATATCTGTTCGCCACGCCCTTCTGAGCCTAGGACAATCAAACAACATTTATTGTGCATCACAGGAGGTACAATTAATTCGAACGCTTTCTCAATAATTTGTTCGTTAACAGCAGACATCAATTCCATAATAAAACGAATATGGATGCCATTTGAGAACAACCCATCGACCAAGTGCCTCTGACGCATTGAAGTGGCTGCCAGTTCATCAATGGTCGATGCGCGAGCAATGCTCAAGGTCAACACGTGGGAATGGGTTGAAAAGGCACTAAGAATTTGCGTCATATCGAGCATACCCACGGCTTCTTTTCCATCTGTCACCATGACACGTTTATAACGATGTCGGGTCATTTTTATCAGGGCATTAAACAAAAACTCACCTTGGCCGACATGAAGAACAGGGTAGCTGGCAATGGTGCCAATAGGAGTATCACTGGATCGTTTGTCTAAGATCACCGCATGGAGCATGTTGGTTCTGGTGATGATCGCAAATGGCAGTGGCTGAGTATCTGTGTTAAGTCGAGAGTCATTATTATTGAGTCGCACTAAAGCAGCGTCACATCCTGATTCTTTCAGGCGTATGGTTGCCTCGTGGAGTGAAACGTCTGGGGCGAATATCAAAGGTGGGTGACAAAGATTTGAGTCCACTTTAGTAAGGATGAACTCGGCTAAGCTTTGTTGTTTTTGAGCGGCGTCCAATAGTTCTTGGCGCCTGGCCAAACTCTTGTCGAAATAGGCTGCAAACTGACCATTTTGGTTATACAAGTCAATAAATACCGAACGAGGTACAAGGTGGACTAAGGTATCCTCCAATGCTACGTAGTCATGGCGAACGGCGTCATCAAGCAATGCACGAACATCAAATAGGTCGTCATTGGTGTAGTGAGCAAAAATTTCATTACCACAACGGCTTCTTTCTTCAACGATGCCCTTGATAATAATATGCAGATGTTGGCTTTTATCACCGGCTTTAAGTAGATATTGGTTGTCACGGAAGTAGGCAATATCCATGTTGCCAAGCAAGGTATTTTTCTGCTCTGTGTCAAGGCAATCAAATGGTGGCAGGCTGAAGTTAAATTTATCTGGCATTTCAAACCTCAAAGCAGAAAATGATACATGCGCAAAGTTTGACAAATCTGTGGCTTGTCGCTAGACGACTTTGGTCGAATATTGCGCCTTAGTGTTTGTATATAAAAATATAGATGAGGAATTATTTCCTTTAATTGTGTCAGTAAATAAGGATAATGTCGCATCAGATTTCATATGCTTTTTGAGGCGGTTATGTCAGCCACTTCACCCTTTAATTGGGTATCCCAGTATTTTGTTGGATTCTTTTTTGCCTATGGTGTGTATTTGCCTTTTTGGGCATTGTGGTTTGAAGACCAAGGTGTTTCCTCAACTGATATTGGTTTATTAGTTGGGGTATTGCGCCCAATTCACCGATAAGTTCCACCTAATCCTATTTCATCAATATTTTCAT
>NZ_BSPW01000063.1 GCF_030161235.1 Vibrio zhanjiangensis
CAATTGCAAGGTTTGATGGACCTGTTGTCTGATGAAGGGAATTACCTCATCTTCAAACCAAGGGTTATTGTGTGATAACAATAAAAAACCGGCCTAGGCCGGTTAGATAATCAGATATAGCTATACTTGCACTATGGTTAATGCTTTTTTGGACACTTCTCGTGCTGCTCTGGTCATGTTCTGTTTTTCTAATGCGTCAGCCAGATGGGTGTAATCTGAAAGGCTGGAGCGAATAGACAGCGCGTTCTCGAGATGTTGTTGGGCTTGTGGCCAATCTCCTTTTCTTAAATGAAATCGGGCGAGTGCACTATGAGCAGAAGCATTGCTATTGTCTTTTTTTAATATGGTCTCTAGAAAAGCCATGATCGGATGTGAGTCGGCTAAGTTCATTTCTGGAAGTAGTGTGTAAAGTTCCGATCTGGGCTGTTTTTTCAGATATTCTTTTACTACTGTAAAGGCTTGTGTGTCTGATTTTCGGCTCATCAGTTGTTTAGCAAAACATTCGACAATCTCGGTATCTTCTTTCAGTTTACGTGGCAGTCTATCCCAGTAATTTGTTAAGCCATCGCTACCTTGCTGCTGAGCGAGTTGCTCAAGTAGACCGCACTGAGCTTGTCGATTGAGTTGTTCTCGTTCTTCTTTGGAGATTATTTTGTTTTTCTCCAGACCTGGTAGGCTATCGAGCAATGGTTGCCACATCTTGAGTTCAGTATGAACACGTTTCAGCAACGAAAGGACAACTGGGTTGCTGGCTTGATTAGCATTTAAACCTGAAAGGGTGTCAAAAGCGGCACCATAATCATTTTCGGCGACTTGTTGCTTTGCTTGTGTAAGTGCGACTGCTAGCTCTGAGTTTTCTTGTTTAGAAGCGAGTTCCAAGTACTGGGCGCGTTTTGTTTTATCTCCCATCCTATGGGCAGCTTCTGATGCGACCAGATAACATAACAAAGGCATGTCATGATGATTTGCTTTGTATGTGGCTTTTTTTTCTGCCGATTTAAAATCGCCTTCCAGAAGTTTAATGATACTTTCATTGGTATAGCGACGGGCTTGTTTGACCTTTCGGACCGAGAAGTAATTCCAAGTTACTGAACTGGCATAGAGTGCTTTTTTAATCAAAAACTCTAAGCCAAATAGTATAACGATGCCTGCAAGCATCACGACAATCAGTGTTGTGACGCTCATCTCTATGGTTTTATCTGCAATTGAAATGAGTACATATCCTTGTTGACCTGCGTATTGCGTGCCGACGAAAAGCCCTATACCCAAAATAACGAAAAGAAAAGCCAGCCTAACCATTATTTATCCTCCATAATTAGAGTCGTCACGTCTCGGCGCAGGCGCTCTCTGATGACATCGGATAGTGACTGCTGCGTTTCTAACTTCACAGGATAACTTATTTGGATATTTTGTTTGCTCAATAAAACAATGGCCTTGTTAAACTCAGCAACCGTATTCGCTTCTTGATTGAAATAGGTATTTGACCAAGAGTCAGCTGTTGTTAGAGCTGTGGTGTAGATGTTTTGTTGCTCCAAATACACGGCTTTGATAGCGGTCTCAAGTTTGGCTTTGAGGTTTTCTTTTAGATAAAAGTGTTGTTGGGGTGAGAGCAGTGGTATAGCACTGCCATCTCTAGTGCGGAATGTAATGAAGTTTTGAGAGAAGTCTTTAAGTGATGCCATGAGGTTGGCTTGCCAATCATGGATGTCTTCTGACACCTTTGGCTGCTCTTTTTCTGAAACCTGCGGCTGAATAGCATTGGCGAGTGGCAGTTTGTCTACTTGTTGCTGCAATGCGGTGATTCTTAGTACTAGTCCATCTTTATCTATTATTGGGATGGATCTTAAGCTCATAATATCGTTTGCTAGAGATTGACGCAGCTGGACTAGACTTGGGTCGTTGAGTGCCGCAATACGTTGATCAGCACTTTCCATCAGTTCCGTGGCACTTTGTACATCGTGTTCTAGGAACAGTTTTCGGCCAGCGAGTTTGACTAGATAATCGGCTTCAGCGAGTAACCAGTCATTTGGCCGGCGTCCTTTTACATCCGCTATGGCGAGTTGCAAGCTGTCTATGCTTCTTTGCTGCTGAGCGAGACGAGTTTCCGTTTTGTGTGAGACGGCTTCTACTTTTAGTACACTTGCTTCTTGGTTGGCAGCCAATTCTTTTTGTATCAAGGTTTTAGTGTCCTGCAACTGAGATTGCAGTGTGCTAATCTGCGTCTGATATTGGATATTCTGCTGATAAGTGTAAAAGGCAAGGCCACTTGGCAATACGATAGAAAGTGCAATTGCGAGTGCCGCAAGTTTGATACCACGTTGAGGTGTTTGGCTTGGCGGGATATGCGCTGTTTTTGGTTTTTGTTCAGGTATATCCGATGTTTTTTTGACTTCCTTTTGTGCCTTATCTTGTGGTTTTTGAACTGATTCAGGTTCACTAGAGTGGTCTTGATTCTTATTTGTCATTGCATTTTGGTCCTGTTCTATCTTGGCTTTAGCGCAGCCAATAAGTCCTTATTTGACGCACTGCCGGTATTGATTACATCGAGAAACCCTAACCGTTGAGCATGGCTTGCGATTCGCTGGCTTGGTACGAAGAGCTGTCGTTTAAATACCCATTCTTTTTTTGTTTGAGTAAGTTGTGATACAAAGTGGTTTAGCTGACCTAGGCTGGTAATGACGACACTTGTGACATGGTTGTTTTTCCAGCGAAGCACTTCTATATCAGGATCAAAAGTGAGATTTTCTCTTTTGTATGCTTCAAGATAGCTAACTTGCGCTCCTCGCTCTAGGAGTGTGCTGTGAATTAGCTCACGGCCACCATTCCCCCGCAGAATAACAATCTTCTTACCCACAACATGTTTGAGTTGGTTGATCTTAAGCAAATGCTCGCTATCTGCGACATCAGGGTAGTGTACGTATTGTTGACTAAATTTACCCAATGTATGTGCCGTTTTTTGACCAACCGCAATATAGATTGTGTTGCTGGGCCATTCACCATTGAGCGCCTGTTGAGTATACGAGACAGCATGTTGGCTTACAGCGATGACAATATCGATATTTGCAAGATTTTGCTTGATTGAAGCAAAATCTTTGCCCGGTAACATTGTTAGCAGAGGGAGGTGGAGAGCCGGTATCCCGGCAGCATCTAATAGTTGGCAAAGTGCTTGACCTTGTTCATTTGGACGGGTGACCAACACTGCCATATTCTTACTCGTGTTCTGCGTACAATCTGGTTAGGATTTCACGTGCGCCACTGTCTAATAACTGGTGAGCCAATGTTACCCCAAGTGCTTCGGCTTGGTTGCGCAATCCTCTGATTTCTCCCCTTATAACCTTTGAACCATCCGGTTGTCCCACGAGAGCTCTTAGCCATAATTCGTTCCCTTCCAACTCGCAGTAGCTGCCAATGGGGACTTGGCAACCACCTTCCAATGTTAAGTTCATTGCGCGTTCGCACATGACTTTGTCATAGGTTGCAGGGTGGTTTAGCGGCTCAAGAAGCTCTATAAGGCGCTTATCGCCAAGGCGACATTCAATACCTATCGCACCTTGCCCCACCGCAGGAAGTGACTGCTCAGGCTCGATAAAGCTTCGGATGCGTTGTTCCAAATTAAGGCGCTTTAGTCCAGCAGCTGCAAGGATGATGGCATCATATTCTCCGCCGTCCAGTTTGTTCAGCCTTGTTCCAACGTTGCCTCTTAATTCCTTGATAACTAAATCAGGGCGATATTCTTTGATTTGGCACTGGCGACGTAGGCTGCATGTGCCTACGGTAGCACCCTCGGGAAGCTCGTTTATATCCTTGTATAAGTTAGATACAAAAGCATCTCTGGCGTCATCACGCTCACAAATAGTGACGAGTCCTAACCCTTCTGGGAAATCGACTGGAACGTCTTTCATCGAGTGTACTGCCAAATCGGCACGGTTTTCTAGCATGGCAACTTCGAGTTCTTTAACGAATAAGCCTTTTCCACCTACTTTTGCCAGAGGGGTATCGAGAATGACATCGCCTTTGGTTACCATGGTGACCAGTTCGACTTCCAATCCCGGATGCGCGGCTTGTAGAGCATCTTTGACAAAATGTGCTTGCCATAAAGCAAGTGGGCTTTTCCGTGTAGCAATGCGAATAGGAGTTGGTTGAGTCATATTTAGCTTTTGATTTGAGATATCGATGTTCTAATCCTACCACTCTATAGTAAAAAGTCTTACTGCTAGATCTTGGCATTGATTGAATCGCTTCGGCCTAGCATATAATATTCAAAATAGTGTGATTTTGATCTCGTTTATATATTGAGCTATTGTTACTAAAGAGAGATACGTACCACACTAAGACGCAAGCATATTGATTAACAAAACATTGTTGGTGTGGTCATACCTTTCTTTACCATTGGCAATAAAAGTGTTAAATTGATCACGTTTTGTTAGTGCGATGGAACACTTTATCGTCATGGCACCGTTAGGGATTTAACAAGGATTTTACCTTGCAGGCTTACATTAAGACGCTTATCCAGAGACTTGATAACCTAAACCAGCAGCGTATCGAACGTGCTCTGGCGCTTATGGATTTACAAAGTCAGTACGTCTTTGATCTGATTCCTGTGCTGCTTCATTTTAATCACTCCGCTATTCCTGGCTATTATGATACGCACGTGCCTTCGGGTGTGTTTGGCCTTGAGTTCAACAAAGTTCAGCAACAATTCGTTGAAGACGTTGAATTAACCATGGGCCAAGCGTTAACCTCCAGTCCAGAGTCTGCCATCTTGGCCTTGTATACTATGGGTAGTACATCATCTATAGGACAAAGCACGTCGAGTGACTTGGATATCTGGGTTTGTGTTTCACCACACATGAGTAGTGAAGAGCGAGAGTCTCTGGCGAATAAATGCACGTTAATCACGCAGTGGGCACAAAACCAAGGTGTTGAAGCGAACTTTTTCGTTATGGATGAAACACGATTTCGCAATAACTACTCAGAAAAAATGACGGGTGATAACTGTGGGTCATCTCAGCATCTGCTGCTGCTTGATGAGTTTTATCGCTCAGCCGTTCGTCTAGCTGGACAAAGGTTGCTGTGGCAAATTGTGCCTCCAGAAATGGAAGAATGTTATGATGAATATGTCGCCGATCTTTGCCGTCAAGGCTGTATTGATTGTGAGCATTGGATTGACTTTGGGCAGCTAAATCGTATTCCTGCCGAGGAATATTTTGGGTCAAACTTATGGCAGCTCTACAAGAGTATCGACTCTCCTTACAAATCGGTACTGAAAGCTATCTTGCTCGAAGCTTATTCTTGGGAATATCCACATACTCAATTGCTTAGCATAGATACTAAACGACGCTTCTTTGCGCACGAACCCGATTTATATGGTATGGATGCGTACTACCTGATGTTGGAAAAGGTGACCCGATATCTGGAGCGTATTAATGACCATGCTAGGTTGGATTTAGTCAGACGTTGTTTCTATCTCAAAACACACGAAAAGCTCTCGCGTGCTCCTGGTGCAGGTTCGGTAGCGTGGCGTCGTGAAGCACTTAATGACCTCATTCAGAAGTGGCAGTGGGATGATGCAGTGCTTGCCGAGCTTGACGACCGCCGCAATTGGAAAGTAGAACAGGTTAAGGTAGTGCATCATGCGCTTCTTGACGCTCTGATGCTAAGTTATCGAAATCTTATCCAATTTGCTCGTCGCAATGATATTACTTCGGCGATAAGTCCTCAAGATATCAGTATTTTAGCTCGAAAACTTTATGCGGCTTTTGAAGTCTTGCCCGGAAAAGTGACCCTGCTCAACCCTCAGATATCACCGGATTTGCACGAACCTGACTTAAGCTTCATCGAAGTCCAGTCTGGCCGAGTAAATAAACCGGGTTGGTATTTATATAAACAACCACTCACACCAGAGCGTATCATCGGTCAGCCATTTCTTGAACACAATGAATACCTTAGTAAGCTGGTGGCTTGGTCATTTTTCAATGGTTTGATAACCGAGTCGACTCGGTTACATTCTGTGGTTCGAGGTGCACATCTTGATATCGATAAGTTTTATCAGATGGTCAGCGATCTGCGCAATACGTTTTCATTGCGAAAACGTAGGCCAACAATGCAAGCGTTGGCAAGCCCATGTGAGATAAGTCAGCTTGCGATGTTCATCAACTTCGAAGATGATCCAACCAGTAACCTTAGTGGTCGTTCACTTAAAGTCGATCTCAAATCAACCGATATCTTCAGTTTTGCAGACGAACAAATTTGTCTTGTCGGTAGTGTGGATTTGGTATATCGAAATTCTTGGCATGAAGTTCGTACTCTCCACTTTAGAGGTGAGACTGCGATGCTGGATGCGTTGAAAACGATTTTAGGAAAAATGCACCAAGACGCCGTCCCACCTGAATCCGTCGATGTTTTTTGCTACAGCAAAAATTTACGTGGTGTTATGCGTAATATGGTTTACCAGCTACTTGCTGAGTGTATTGACTTACGTCTAAAACCAATTGAACAAGACAAGCGCCGTCGTTTTAAAGCATTGAAAATTGCCCAGAAAACCTATGGTCTTTTCTTCGAACGTCGTGGTGTGTCAGTACAGACTCTTGAAAATTCGGTGGATTTTTATCGGAGTATTTCAATCAGTAAGCTCAAGGGCTCTCCACTATTGATGCTGGATAAAGAACAAGAATTCCAGCTACCACAAATTGTTGATTGCTATGCGAGTGAGGGTTTAATTCAGTTCTTTTTTGAAGATAGCGAGCAGGGCTTTAATATTTATGTGTTAGATGAAGTAAACCGTATCGAGGTTTACCATCAATTTAGTGGTCTTAAAGATGATATGATTGCTAGCGTAAACAGCTTTTACACTTCAATAAAAGATGATAGCCAACTACCCACTCAGTTGATTAATTTTAATCTGCCTCAATACTATCAAATTGTTCACCCAGAAGAGGGTGAGCCTTATATTGAACCTTATCGTAACGATGGGACTACGTATTCTAAGTCTGGTAAAGCAGTTAATGCTTAAGTGTCTGCCCATTGCCTCAATCTAACTTGAAATATCCAAACAGACACTCGCTTATCTATACCCAATCTATGACTTCGCTACAGTGCTTTTGGCATTCTTGTTTTACCATAGCGATAAGTTCAGCGCCTGTTTTTGAACAGATCCACGTATTGTCTACTAGAGCGAAATGAAAACCTCCCGATTTAGAAGCGATCCATATCTCCTTCATTGGTTCTTGGCGGTTTATGATGATTTGGCTGCGGTCTTCAAATTCTAGCGTCATCACATTACCAGAGGTTTCATAGTCAATGTCAGCGCCTGAATCATCGATCATTTCTTCGATAATTTGCATTTGAATATCTACCAACTGATGAAATTCAGTATCGTTCATCTTGTTACCCTATTGCTTTTCTAAAATGTGGTGCGATTATAGGGGGCATTGAAAGATTAATCACGATACAAGGCATGAAAAAATCAATCGTTGCTTTATTTGTTTTAACTGTTCTTGGCTTAACCGCCTGTGGTCAAACTGGACCTCTCTATATGCCTGAAGAAGACTCTCAGAATGAGCAACCTTCACAACAATAACTATTTTTTATAAAGGATCGCATTTTGGATTACTTTAACTATCAGGATGACGGCCAGCTATGGGCTGAAGACGTACCTCTCACAGAATTAGCAGAGCGCTATGGTACTCCGCTGTATGTATACTCTCGCGCCACACTTGAACGCCATTGGAATGCATTTGATAAGTCGGTTGGCGAACATCCACATTTAGTCTGTTATGCGGTGAAGGCAAATTCAAATTTGGGTGTGCTTAACGCTCTTGCTCGCTTAGGGTCGGGATTTGATATTGTATCTGGCGGAGAACTCGAACGAGTTATCGCTGCAGGTGGTGAACCGAGTAAAGTGGTTTTTTCTGGTGTCGGCAAAACCGCCCAAGAGATGAAGCGTGCTTTAGAGCTCGGCATCAAATGTTTCAATGTTGAATCTGAGCCTGAACTAGAAAGGTTGAATCAAGTTGCTGGAGAGCTAGGAGTAAAAGCCCCGATTTCATTGCGCATCAACCCAGATGTTGATGCAAATACCCATCCCTATATCTCGACGGGTTTGCGCGATAATAAGTTTGGTATTGCTTTTGATAGAGCGCCAGCTGTCTATGAATTTGCTCAAAGTCTTGAGCATTTAGATATTCAAGGTATCGACTGTCATATCGGTTCTCAGCTCACTGATATTGAGCCTTTCATTGATGCGACTGACCGTCTTTTAGCCTTGATTGATGGCTTGAAAACTCAAGGTATCAATATTAAGCATCTCGATGTTGGTGGTGGGCTGGGTGTCATTTATCGTGATGAGCTGCCACCTCAACCTTCAGATTACGCTAAAGCGCTGTTGGGAAGATTAAAAAACCATCAGGATTTAGAGTTGATATTTGAGCCTGGGCGAGCCATTGCTGCGAACGCAGGGGTGCTGCTTACCAAAGTTGAATTCCTAAAACACACAGAGCATAAGAATTTTGCCATCATCGATGCTGCAATGAACGATCTTATGCGTCCCGCGCTATACCAAGCCTGGCAAGATATTGTGCCGGTAGTGCCAAGAGCTGGAGAAACGGTTACATATGATTTAGTTGGTCCAATATGTGAAACAGGGGATTTTCTTGGTAAAGACCGATCACTAGCCATAGCAGAAAATGATTTGTTGGCTGTGCGCTCTGCCGGTGCCTACGGTTTCGTGATGTCTTCCAACTATAATACTAGGGCTCGCGTTGCGGAAGTCATGGTCGATGGAAGCACAACCCATTTGGTGCGCCAGCGAGAGGAATTATCAAGCTTGTGGGCACTAGAGAATATCCTACCGGAGTAATTGGGGTCTTATGCATTTCCATTTTTCTAAAATGCATGGTTTGGGTAACGATTTTATGGTTGTTGATTGCATTACCCAAAACATTTTCTTTTCACCTGATTTGATCCGTCGTTTGGCGGATCGTCATACAGGGGTGGGGTTTGATCAATTGTTGGTCGTCGAAGCGCCTTATGACCCCGAAACCGATTTTCACTATCGAATTTTTAATGCTGATGGTAGTGAAGTTGAGCAATGTGGTAACGGTGCTCGTTGTTTTGCTCGATTTGTACGCATGAAAGGCTTAACTAATAAGTTCAGCATCAGTGTAAGCACCAAAAAAGGCAAAATGATTCTGCATATCGAAGATGACGATCAAGTGACCGTCAATATGGGCGTACCGGAGTTTGAACCCAGTAAGATTCCATTTAAAGCCAAGCAAGTTGAAAAAACCTATATATTACGTACAGAGGAACATACCTTGTTTTGTGGTGCCGTGAGTATGGGAAACCCACATGTGGTCACTGTGGTTCCAGATACACGCACAGCAGACGTTGATACACTAGGACCAATACTCGAATCCCATGAACGTTTTCCTGAAAGGGTCAATGCGGGATTCATGCAGATAGTGAGTCGCAATGAGGTTAACCTTAGAGTGTTTGAGCGTGGCGCAGGGGAAACGCAAGCTTGTGGTAGCGGTGCATGTGGTGCGGTTGCGGTTGGCATTGTGCAAGAACTGCTGGATGAAAATGTGAAAGTGAATTTGCCTGGAGGTTCGCTGAAAATTAGCTGGCAAGGTCCGGGTAAGCCATTGTTTATGACCGGTCCTGCCTGCCATGTTTTTGATGGTCAGCTAAGCTGTTAATAGAATAACTAATAAAGGAATCAATGTGTCACAGTTTGAGGTGGATACACTGACTGCTGAGGTTGTCGCTGACTATTTGCGTGATCATCCGGATTTTTTCGCTAAGCGAAGTGAGTTGTTTGATAGGCTCGCTTTGCCTTGTCATGAAAGTGGGGCGATCTCGCTTGTTCATCTACAAATGCAAAGACAGCGTCAGCGTATAGAAGAGTTAGAAGAAGAGATCACGGCTTTGATGTCGCTGGCTAAGGGTAACGATCGAACCTTTCATGATTTTATGTCACTTGAAGAAGGCATTCTTCAGTGTGATTCGGTGAGCTCTGTTATCGAGGTGGTAGAAAGCACAGCAAAGTCGATGGGACTGATAGCTTATTTCCGTTTGTTAGAGGTACCATCGGCATACTACTCACTGGATAGTAAGGCTTACCAACGTTTTGCTGCCCGCCATCTTAATGGAAAAAATGCCTATTTAGGGCGACTACGCAAAGCGGATAGAATTTCATTATTAGGGGATGGCATACAGGGGTCAGAGATGGGGTCATATGTCATTCTTCCCCTTAAAAGACATGCATTTCAAGGCATTTTGGTGTTTTCTAGCAGTAATGGTGGGCATTTTCAACCGGATATGGACACGTTGTTTTTGAGGCACCTTGCTCTAGTGTTATCTCATCTGATTGGCACCTTACCGTGGAAAAGTGAGACTTATGAATCCGTTAACCACTCCTCTTCCGAATAGTTTGCAAAGCCCTTTAAATCGCTTCTACGAGTATTTAAGAAGCGAAAAGGGGTTAAGTCTACACACTCAACGCAATTACAAACAGCAACTTGAAGCAATGGCGGGTCATCTGGTCGTTATGGGCCTAAATGATTGGTCGCAAGTGGATGCTGCTTGGGTTCGTCAGCTTGCCAGCAAGGGTATGCGTGATGGCATGAAAGCCAGTAGCCTGGCCACTCGATTATCCTCACTACGAAGCTTCTTCGATTTTTTAATCTTACGCGGTGAGCTGGCGGCTAACCCAGCGAAAGGTGTTTCTGCTCCGCGCAAGAAAAGACCTTTGCCAAAGAACCTTGATATTGATGAAGTGAGTCAGTTGCTCGATGTTAATGAAGATGATCCGTTAGCGATTCGAGATAGGGCAATAATGGAGCTTATGTATGGTTCTGGTCTTCGATTAGCGGAGACCGTGAGCATTGATATTCGACATTTGAGCCTGTCAGCTGGTGAGATCCGTGTTGTCGGTAAAGGTGACAAGGAGCGGAAAGTTCCCTTTTCGGGGCTTGCTCGAGAGTGGGTTGCAAAATGGCTGAAAGTACGTGGAAGCATCGCTGATGCCCAAGAACCTGCATTATTTGTTTCCAAGTTGGGTAGCCGAATTTCTCATCGTAACGTTCAAAAACGTTTGGCAGAATGGGGACAAAAGCAATCTGTTGCTAGCCATATTAGCCCACATAAACTTCGCCACTCTTTTGCGACACACATGCTTGAATCAAGTCAAAACTTGCGCGCAGTTCAGGAGCTATTGGGGCATGAGAATATTTCTACGACTCAAATATACACCCATCTCGATTTCCAACATTTAGCCGATGTATACGATCAGGCACACCCAAGAGCGAAGAAGAAGGCAAAGGAATGAAGTTTTTTCGTCCATTTCATGCTATTGAGGCCATGACGTTCGATTTAGATGATACCTTATATGACAATCGTCCTGTGATTAGGCGATTGGAAACGGAGTTTACTGCTTGGCTATACAAGTATCATCCCATTTCTGCTACTCAGCCTATGAGCTGGTGGCGACAACTGAAAAAAGAGCTACTGAGACAAGATGGATGGTTGGCAAACGATCTTACCCTATGGCGTTATAAGCAAATTGAGCTTGGCCTTTATCGTCTTGGTTATGAAAAATGGCAAGCTCAGCAGGCTGCAGATGATGCAATGGAGCAAGTTCGTCATTTGCGAAGTGATTTTCACATCCCGCAGCAAACTCACCAAGTATTGGAAGTCCTCGCTAAGCAAATGCCTTTGGTTGCAATAACGAATGGGAATGTTGATGTTGAACGCATCGGCTTGGCGCGTTACTTTACTTTGATCCTTAAATCAGGACAAGACGGATACGCCAAGCCCCATCGTCAAATGTTTGATAAAGCCGTCGACTACCTTCAACTGCCATCTTATAAGGTGTTGCATGTGGGCGATCATTTGTCTAGCGATGTCCAAGGGGCCAAAGATAGTGGCTTGCAAGCTTGTTGGTTTAACGATCAGTCTGTTTTGTTAAATAGGCACCCATGTGCGCGGGTATTGCCAGATGTTGAAGTATCGAACTTAGGGGAACTTGTTGTGCTGGCGAATATTGGGGCACACTAGCTCAACCAGCCTCTTTCCGCCGCTTCGCTGATTTGGAATCAAATTGGTGGCCACTCTTATCAGCATGAAAAGCTTGGCAGTAATGGCCGAGAAATAAGCGTAATTTTTCAGCGCTGCTTTTATCACCTAGCGCTTGAATAATTTCTGCACCCACTTCAAGCGTACACAGGTTGCCAAGCTCTTGATTACGACGAAGTTGGTAGCTTGATGGCCTACTGGTTTTTATATGAACCTTTGGTATGTCGTTTAACCAAGGGCTTTTACGCACAATCTTTCTCGCTTCCTGCCATGTGCCATCAATGATAATAAAGAGTGGTTTTTTACCTTGGCTTTGACTTAGCCAAATTGCGTTATTTATCAATTGACTGTGTTTCTCTGGAAAAAGCAACAATGGCTGGTAGTTGGGGTGAGTGATTAATGCCATTAGCCTAGAGCAGGGCCGCTTTCGTTGCCAAATATGCTGGCTGGTTGTCTGGGTGGATTTCAGCAACCACTGACCAGTATTGGTGTCTCGCGTCAGTTCATTTTCATGCATAAGTAGCGCAATATGAGCATTTATCTCAATTGATGGTAAGTACTCACATATACAATTATATCGTAATTGACACTCAGGACAGAAAGCGGCCATGTTATAGTGTTATGCCTCCTTGATGGGGTGTTAGACCATCAGCAAAAAGCTGGATTGGGCTTATTTCGTCATAGTTAGCGATAGGCGCATCGCTTGGGTTAAGTGGATACTTGTTACCATCAAATTTCAAAGTGTGTTGGTTGGGAATGGCGCCACCGCCACTGACGAACATGACCAAGTCACGCCAATCTCCATGGCTTTGAGTTCCTAGGTTCAATGGAGTTTGTACCAAAGTGATGCGGCTATTGAATTGCCACTTCGTATTAATATTATTAAATATCAATAGGGTACACCCACCAGAGCCACACCAGTCTAACTGTACCAGTAGCTCTTTTTGTCCGTCGTTATTGAGGTCATACGTCAGCCAACGATAGCGAGTACCCGAGGGATCTTGATTACTACTGGCAAAATAGGTTCGTAGAGCCTCATCCACCATGGGATCAAATTCTGCATTAGAAAAGACTTTGTTGCTCTCAGCTAGGCTATGTTTAGCGGGCTGTTTTTCTATTTTGTATAGCTTTAGTCCACCATCAGCAATATCGTATACCAAAGTACCGACTTTTTCTTTACTCGCTCTTAATTGGTTTGGGGTCTCTTTAGTGTATATACGCTCTGAGCGTAAAGACTGGCCTTGTAAGTGAGTGCTTACTACTTGTATCTGTTCTTTGTTGAGCTGTTGCCAAAAGCCCTTCTCGACAGTATTTTCGCTACCATCCTGATAGCTGTACGTAGTGCTAGCTGTATGATCTGAATTTAGTTTTAACGTGACACTAAAGGGGGTTCCTTTGCTTGACTTGGCCTGATAAGTAGCCACCCAATTTAAGCTGGTATCTTGATTGGAAAGTGTTGCACAGCCTTGATAATTCCTGTCTCCCAGATTGAGAGTGGCTCTCCAGCCATAGAGACTGTCACTCATAGTATCTTTGCAACTTTGTTGGTTTAGCTCCAAGTTACCATTGCTAAATGTGTAGCGGCGACGATCGTGTTGGAGTTTGCTTGATTGTAAATCAAGCTGTTCGGCTGGATACCCCATTTGTTCAAACTGAACTGAATTTTGTATAAATTTTGCTGACCAAAAGGGTTCATTACCGAACGCTTTTGTCGGTTGTGTAGATTGATTACAACGCTTAGGGTTTTCTGCCGTCAGAAGGTTTATTTGTTCAACAACAAAGCGAGCACCATAGTTTGCGGCAAATCCTTTTGAGTCTGGCGCTTTAAGGTGGCCTATCATTTCGCCGTATATTGGGGCATAAGGTGAGCGAACCAATTTCATTGCTTGCTGAAACTTGTCCTCAGGCATGTCTAGCCAGTACTGCTGGTGGCTACCACAGGGTGTTATAGAACGAGCTTCGTGACCTAAAATAACTTCACCTCGGATAACGAATGACTGAGGTTTTATTGAGGAAGGATTACTGAGTGATGCGAGTGTGGTTTCAGGTTGGCTGGACTGGAAGCTAGAACAAGCTTGCAGCAGTACAGCAGCAGTCAGCGCCACTGGGTTTCTTAACGCCTTCATGGTATATCTTCCTCATAGTAAATTATTCGGACGTCATTATGGCATATTGGTTATTCAAAACTGAACCAGACACTTTCTCTATTGACACACTTCGCACACAAATTACCTCTTGTTGGGAAGGAGTAAGGAATTATCAGGCACGTAATATGATGAGAGACCTGATCAAAGTTGGTGATTTTGTGCTCATTTATCATTCATCTTGCAAACATGTTGGTGTTGCAGGCATTGCTAAAGTCATCAAAGAATCTTATCCCGATCATTTCGCTTTTGATCCTGACAGTGACTATTTTGATCCTAAATCCACAATCGATAATCCCCGCTGGTTTATGGTTGATATTGAGTTTGTGAGAAAAACGGAGCGCCTAATTCCTTTGTCGGTGTTGAAGGCGATACCAGAATTGGTAAATATGCCTTTAGTGAAACGGGGTAGCCGCCTGTCAATCATGCCTGTTAGTGAGCAAGAGTGGCAGGCGATACTAGAAAAAGAAAAGAATGCTCTTTTGTAGTAGCAGTCTCAATGCTGTCTAGAATAAGTGGGTGTGTAAGTAGTGAGCCACGGCATCATTGGCATGGCTGCCAATTACTTCATTGTTCGGTAGTGCTTGCTTTACTTTATCATGGGCGGTTTCCATGATAAGTCCTTTTCCTGCCATTGAGAGCATCTCAACATCATTCATGCCGTCACCAAAGGCAATGCAGTTTTCAAGAGTTAAACCAAGAGACTTGGCGATAACGTTAAGAGCCTCACCTTTTGAAACATCAGCTGCCATGACTTCGAGACACCATGGCGTTGAAAAGGCGACATTGAGTTTTCCTGCAAAGCGTTCGTTTAATTGTTGTTCAAATGTGACTAGGTGGTCGTGATCTTTGTTTGGATCAGTGAAGAAGATTTTTGCAATGCCGTCAGAGGGGGCTGATTGTGCGTCAAACCTTTTAAAAGCGAACCCTGATTCATTGTGAAAACTGGCAAGCGTGTCATCTGCTCGGTCCAATAACCAATTCTCATCTTGGTACATGTGAATAAAAATATTAGGGTCTTGACGTACGAGATCAATCACAGGTTGGACTAAGTTGGTCGGTATGTTATTGCTGTACATTAGATTGTCATCTTGGTCGTGAACCCTAGCGCCGTTAGAAGTGATCATATAAGCAGGTATGCCAGCTTGGGACCTGATGCCTGCAACATCGACATGATGTCGGCCTGTCGCAAAAATAAAGGTATAGCCTTTTTGGTGCAGCTCCTTTAACGTAAGTTTAGAAAACTCGCTTAGTTTGTGGTCTGGAGCGAGTAAGGTGCCGTCTAAATCGGAGGCGACGAGTTGGAAAGAGTGTTCATTAGGTATATCAGTCATATCATTCTCATGATCTATTCGTTCAAATACGGCTAAAGGGCCAGTCCATTATGTTACAGCAGTAAGAATGCTGAAAAGAGGGTCAAGATAAGTTTGAGTTTTTCCTAGTTTATCAATAGTGGCTAAAAAAAGAGAATATGGCGTCTAGGGCTTGATTTCGATACTCATCTTTTTCAAACAAAATTTCGTGGCGTGAGTTCTCAATGGTTCTAAGCTGAGATTGCTGATTATATTTGACTAGTTTGTTAAAAAACTTGACCTGATCATGGTTAGAAACCACTTCATCACACTCAGCTTGCAGTATTAGAAGTGGAGTATGAATGTGCCTTGCCATCAGATAACATTTTTTGGCTGCCATTAGTCCTTGCCACACCCAGCGATGACTGGCTCCACCGACTTTTAGTTCAGGCCTTTTTTCATACAGCTCTCTAAACCACTGATAGCGCACATCACTTTGAGTGAGAAGATTGTTGTCAAAGGGTTTGGAATAATAAGGCTGTTGCCCGGGAGCAAATTTTGGTTGTGATGAGAGCGACGCCATAATTTGATTATATGGCAAAGCGATAAGTTTAAGGCACCACGGTAAGTTGACACCCAACATGGGAGCGCTGAGTGCAATGGCGCAAAATGGGTGCTGTGGATAGGTTTGGAGGTAGCGAGTTGCGATATTTCCTCCCATTGAATGCCCTAACAAGTAACAATTTTTATATGACTCTAAATGGAAGTGCGTTATCAAATGGTTTAGATCATGTACATAGTCCTCAAAGTCCTGCACGTAGCCCATCTCGACATCATCAATTAATCGGTCGGATAAACCTTGCCCTCTGTGATCAAATGAATAAATATCGTAACCTTGTTGGAATAGATCGTAGAAAAGCTCTTGGTATTTCCAAGTACATTCAATACGACCATTGACGACAACAATGGCTTTGTCATGATTGGCTGATGAAATTTTTATCCAAAACAAACGTGTTTTATCAAAAGATCGAACAAATCCTTCTTCACGGGTTGACCATAATTGAGCGATTTCATTACTGATGACTTGCTCAAAATCAAACTCTTGGGTATAACGAGGTTCAATGGTTGAGGCTGATTTATTCATTATTGTGTGCCTACTATCAATACGAATAACATGAACAAGTCTAAATTATGTGCGGCTGAAGTCGTTTAGTCGAGGAGAAAAGCAGTATGGATAGTCATGTTTGGTTCGCTTATGTGATAACGGCAATTGTATTTAGCCTGGCACCAGGCTCGGGCATGGTGAACTCTGTCTGCAATGGGCTTGCCTACGGAACCCGCAAGTCTTTGGCTGCTGTCGTTGGTCTACAAATTGGTTTGGCAATACATATTTTGTTAGTTGGCGCAGGTATTGGTGCGCTTGTTGCCCAATCGGCTACCACCTTTATTGTAATTAAGTGGTTGGGCGCCGGTTATCTGATCTGGCTAGGCCTGCAAAAGTGGCGAGATAGGTCAACTTTTACCACTCAAACGCCACATAAAGTACTCTCTTCAGTTGCATTAATGCGCAAAGCTATGTTAATCAATCTTACCAACCCCAAATCCATTGTGTTCTTGGTTGCCTTGTTTCCCCAGTTTATTGATCCTGCAGGAGATGAGCTTTCTCAACTGGTGATATTAGGGCTAACGACGGTAGCCATCGATTTTATAGTTATGGTGGGGTACACCTCGCTGGCTTCACGTATGGGACGTTTTATTCGGTCAGATCATATGATGGGTAAGCTCAATAAGCTATTTGGTTCCATATTTATATTATGTGGAGCATTACTGGCGACGACGAAAGTCTAACTTGAGGCTCGGTGCAGTAGTTTATGCGTGATACTTATGTGGCGCGTCAGCCTATTTTTAATGTCAAACGACAAACCCTCGGATATGAGCTGCTGTTTCGTGATGGAGAGCAAAATGCTTATCCTGCTCACATAGAGTCCAACCGAGCCACGTATCGGTTAATTGTTGAGAATTTTTTGTCGCTTGGTGTCAATCCTGCTCTAGTTCAGTCACGAAGCTTTATCAATTTTCCCCATAAAAGCCTACTCAGGCGTCTGCCTCTGACTTTGCCTAGAGACAAGGTCGTCATCGAGGTGCTGGAAACTTGTCATCCCAATGATGAATTGTATGAAGCGATTAAAGAAATCAGTCGTGCGGGCTACATTATTGCTTTAGATGACTTTGTGTATAGTCAAGAATGGGAACGTTTCTTACCTTTTGTTCAGATCATCAAGCTCGATATTATGGCTATGGGCCTAGAAAAAGCCTGTGAATTTGTCAGACAGCACAAGTCTCGTGGTAGTCGACGTAAGTTTCTCGCTGAGCGGGTTGAAACTGAGCACGATTTTGTCACTACTCGCTCTGCAGGGTTTACTTTCTTCCAAGGCTACTTTTTTAGTAAGCCAGAGATGATCAAACAGCGCTATGTGAGCCCTGAACAGATTATTGCCATGGAATTGTTGCGTGAAGTTTGTCGATCGGATGTCGATTTTCAAAAGGTTGAAGCAATCTTGGCCAAAGATGTTGCCTTGTCTTACCAACTATTGCGCTTTGTGAATACCATGTCAGAAAGGCTGGAAGTGACGATATCTTCGTTTCGCCAAGCTTTGGTGTATCTTGGAGAAGATAAAGTGAGAATTTTTGTTTCTCTAGCGGTGGCTTCTTTTATTTCAGTTAAAAAACCTAAAGAACTTTATAACTTATCTCTTCAACGTGCCCAGTTCTGTCAATTAATGGCTCGCGACAATCCATTTAATCAATATCAAGAGCAAGCATTTCTGATAGGTCTGTTCTCGACATTAGACGCGCTATTTGATCTTTCTTTAGAGGAGTTGGTTAGGCAGTTACCGCTTAATCAAACGATAGAGGAGGCTTTGTTAGAGCGGCAAGGACCTTATGGTATCCTGCTCAATTTAGAAGAGTGCTACGAAAAAGCCGATTGGCTGGGTATGCAGGAAGCGTGTCATCAACTCAATTTGTCTGTTGATGAAGTCATGCCTCGAATATCAGAAGCACAACGCTGGAGCCAAGATATCCACCGGTTCGTTTGAACACTCAAACATGACGCCATGAATTTTTTATGACAATGTCAATATTCTATTGATTTTTCCTTTCTTGCGAATAAAGATATATGCATATCCAGATAAGGTTATATCATGTTGCCACATCAGTTTTTTAAATTGCTCTCAGATGAAACGAGGGTACGTTGCGTGTTGTTGATTGAGCGTGAGAAGTGTTTATCTGTCGGTGAGTTAACCGAGGCTTTGCAGGAAAGTCAGCCAAAAATCTCTCGCCACCTTGCTCAGCTTAGATCAAGTGGAATGTTAGTCGATATTCGTCAAGGGCAGTGGGTTTTTTATCGACTTAGTAAAGAGCTGCCAGGTTGGATGAAAAAATTGATCGATAATCTTGTTGATTCTGAGTGTTTGACCAAGCTGTATCAGCAAGATGTAGAGAGACTCCACGCCATTTCTGAGCGGCCAGTGTGCTGTCAGGATGTTTGAATTTTTAGGGAGAAAAATGATGACTTTAAAAGTTGGAATCAATGGCTTTGGTCGTATTGGACGGCTTGCTTTGCGTGCGGCATTTGATTGGAAAGATATCGAGTTCGTTCTAATAAATGATGTCGCGGGTGACGCACAGACGTTAGCCCACTTATTAGAGTTCGACTCAGTGCAAGGGCGTTGGCATCATGAGGTGAAAGCTGAAGATGGCCATCTCTGCATTCAAGGGAAAAGCATCCAAACTAAGCAAGAGAAAGATATTGATACGATTGACTGGTCTGGTTGTGATGTTGTGATTGAATCGACAGGTAAACATCGTAAGACCTCTTTGCTTGAGAAGTATCTCACTCAGGGTGTGAAACGTGTTGTGGTATCGGCACCTGTAAAGGAAGAAGGCGTTGCCAATATTGTGGTTGGTGTTAACGATCATATTTTCGACCCTGAAAAGCACCGAATTGTGACTGCTGCATCATGCACAACCAATTGTATTGCTCCAATTGTGAAAATTATCCATGAGAAGTTGGGTATTGAGAAGTCGTCATTTACGACCATTCATGATTTGACGAACACTCAGACTATCCTTGATGCGCCGCATAAAGATTTGCGTCGTGCAAGAGCTTGTGGCATGAGCTTGATTCCAACGACTACAGGTAGTGCTACAGCCATTATTGAAATATTCCCAGATTTAAAAGACAAGATTAATGGCCACGCAGTTCGGGTTCCATTAGCCAACGCTTCGTTGACTGACATCATTTTTGAGGTCAAACGAGATACCACGTCAGAGGAAGTGAACCAACTGCTTAAAGAGGCATCAGAAGGGGAACTTCAAGGTATCCTTGGCTTTGAGGAACGTCCACTTGTATCCATTGATTATAAGGGCGATCAGCGCTCAACCATAGTGGATGCTCTATCAACTATGGTGGTTGGTGAGCGGATGGTGAAAATCTATGCCTGGTATGATAACGAAATGGGTTATGCAACTCGTACTGCCGAATTAGTGCGTCAAGTCGGTTATGCCTAACTAGAGAAAATTAGATGAGGTATCGTGTATGATCGCAAACTTGGCCCCAAATGTACGCCAGTATATCTTAGTGACATTCAACTATTGGAATTTCACCATTACTGATGGCGCATTGAGAATGCTAGTGGTTTTGTATTTCCACGATTTGGGGTACAGCACACTAGAAATCGCCTCTCTGTTTTTGTTTTATGAGTTTTTTGGTGTGGTGACCAACCTAGTCGGTGGCTTTTTAGGGGCTAGGCTTGGGTTAAATAAAACCATGAACCTTGGACTACTGATGCAAATTATCGCTTTAGCTATGCTGGCTGTTCCTACGGCATGGCTAACCATCCCCTTTGTCATGCTGGCACAAGCTTTATCCGGCATTGCCAAAGATCTCAATAAAATGAGCGCCAAAAGCTCTATCAAGTCTTTAGTCCCTGACCAGCAACAAGGGGTTTTGTATAAATGGGTCGCGATTCTTACTGGGTCTAAAAACGCATTGAAAGGAATAGGTTTTTTTATTGGTGGATTACTACTGTCTTTAGTTGGATTTAAATACGCGGTTGTTTTGATGGCAAGCATATTAGCTCTAGTTCTTTTGGGCAGCTTGTATGGTTTGGAAAGTGATTTAGGTAAGGCGAAAAACAAGCCAAAGTTTCATGAGATGCTTTCTAAGTCACGTTCGATTAATATTTTATCTGCCGCTCGGATGTTTTTGTTTGGTGCACGGGATGTTTGGTTTGTGGTTGCCTTACCTGTTTATCTAGGGAGCGTCTTTGGCTGGGATCATTTGTGGGTCGGCGGCTTCTTAGCCTCTTGGGTGATTGCTTACGGCGTTGTTCAGGGAATTGCACCAAAACTGACAGGTAGAGTTCAAGGTGGTGCTCCGGACGGTTCTTCGGCGTTATTCTGGGCTGGCTTGCTCGCGGTGATCACTGCGGGTATCGCATACGGCGTTCAAATTGGGTGGCAGCCGGAGCTCGTGATTATCTTGGGGTTGCTCATGTTTGGCGCAGTGTTTGCAGTCAATTCATCTTTACATTCTTACCTTATTGTGAATTACGCCAGAGGTGATGGCGTGTCTCTGGATGTGGGTTTTTACTATATGGCCAATGCGATGGGGCGCTTAATGGGTACGGTGCTTTCTGGCTGGGTATTTCAAATAGCGGGGCTTGCTGCTTGTTTGTGGGTCTCTTTCGCTTTTATTCTTCTAACTACGTTAATATCTATTCAGTTACCGAGCAGGCGTCATCAAGCAGCATAAACAATCATGGTTTTTATGACAGAAAGCTGACTGAGGTTGCATTTTGGTCGGCTTTTTTGTTGTTATATTTTTCTGATGGTTAAAGACCGATGAAGAGGTGAAAATGAAAAGGCGATGGGTGTTATGTTTGATGTGGTTTTCTGTGCCTCTAGTCTATGGGTATGAAGGTGGTTATAACGATGCAGAAGTGCACTTTGTCGATTATTTTCAACGAACTGATGGCATCAAATATTTAGTACACAATATGGACAAAAGCCATATTGATTATGCTTTTTTAATGGGGTTGCCGGTTATAAAAAAATGGAGTGCTCCCGATCCTGAGCCACCTAGATATATGCAAGGCGATGATTCACCTGTTTATTATTACTCCCGTACTGATGAGCTTTTATATCGTGCATTGAACACATCACCATATAAAGATCGATTCTTTCCTTTCATTACAGGGTTTAACCCCACGGATATGTTCGCTGCTGAACAAATAGAGCAAATATTCGACGACAACCCCGGCTTTTGGAAGGGGATTGGAGAGGTCTTAACACGGCATGACAGTTTGTCAGCTCTGACATTAGGTGAACAGGCACGGGCTAATCATCCTGCTTTAATGAAGGTTTATAAGGTAGCAGCCAAACATCATTTACCAGTAGTATTGCACAGTGACATTACTTCTGAACGTGAAAAAAAGCCGTTGTACAAACATGAGTTGGTGGAAGCTCTCGAGAAGAACCCCAAAACGCGCTTTATATGGGCTCATGCAGGAACAAGTGCGACATTGCTTAAGTCTCAAGAATTATCTTTTCTTATTGATGAGGTCGCTCAGCTTTTGGAAGATCATGATAACCTTTACATACTGGCATCTTGGACATTGCGTGACGTTATCCTAAGCACTCCTCAATCCAAACAAGAGTGGCTAGAACTTATTGTCAAATATCCGCATCGCTTTATGATGGGATCTGACGTGGTGGGTCGATTCAGACATACTGGTAAAGTGCTGTCTGGTTGGGATGAAATCTTGGATGCTCTACCACCTGAAGTGGCAGAAAATATGGCAAAGAACAATATGCTGAAGATGGTTAAGTAATAAACTCTACCTTGTTAGCCAAGATGAGGGTGAAATAATGGTAGTGGTATTGTTCCTTTTTAGCTAAATGGAATAAAACTAGCTTAGCCTAATTCTAATTAGATACTAAGTTTGAACCTCTCTAGAGACAGAACTGACCTAAGTTTCGTCTTTGTAGCATTCTTCGAGATATATCACACGTTGGTCAGTTATTTTTCAGTATTCTGATATAGCTAGTCTTTGATTCCTCTACATTAGTTATGAAAAGAGGAAATAACGCAGTTTGATAAGGAAAGAATTCGTGGTGGTTATTGATGCTGTGGGTTGGAAGCTAATTTTATGTGTTAGCTGTAGTAGCGAAGGAGAAAAGTTATGTCTGATATCGAAACAGTAGTGACACGGACACGGAAAATTGAAACGCTACTTCGCACACAGTATCACGCTGAAGGTAAGGGGTTACACCAACTGGTTACCAGTTGTGAGGAGCGTTTACCCCACGATGTGATTGGTAAGCTGCGCTATATCGCCACTATTCGGAATAAAATCGTACATGAAGAAGATTACCAACTTGAAAACAGTAGAGATTTTATTACCACGTGCAATGAATGCGAAAAGGAATTGACGCCAAGAAGTAGCCGCTTTATCTGGAGAGCGGCGATTACCCTTATGACTTTGATAACTTTGGCCGCATTATTTTTCTATTATGAAAATTGGGATACTTTATCTAAGCATATCTATCTAAAGTCTTAAAATGGTAACTTTATCACTGATGGCATAATTTGATATTTTGTTGAATAAATAGCCCATGACTGATTGTTAATTCGCCACAAAACAAAAAGGGACGCTTAAGCGTCCCTTTTTGTTTATTTTGTCTGACTTAGTACATCATTGGCAGTGTCATTAGGCCAACAACAACTGCGATCATTACAAGTCCTTGTTTTTGTGAAGAAGTAATCATAACCCTGCTCCTGTTTGTTGATGTTTTAATCTATAAAAATAAGAATAGCAGTATTTCTGTATGTTGATCAAGTTTTATTTTTGTAAAGCTTAAAAATAAAAGCTTTAAAGCATATATATGGTAAAATATTGCAACTTTTAAGTGGTTTTTATGTTGCGCTTTCTCAGTTTGAATTTTATTTTTATTTTAAATTCGTTTTTTATATTATTGATTTTTAAGTAAAATTTATCAATTCTCAACTCTGGTTTTTTTTTGTTCTTTTGTTTTTTTAGTTTTGATTGCTAGTCTGGTGTCAAGCTTAAGTAAAATCATGATTAGCAATTTTTTTACCTAACGAAAATGTAAAATTAATGAGATGGATTGATTGTTGGAAGCCAGGAACGTATTTTATATCCATTTTGTGTGATTTTTAACCTGCTAATGTGTTTTTAACTGATTGATTTTATGGCTATTTAATTCTATATTTTGTTTTTCTGGGTTTTGTTTTGTGATTTCTTTAGGTAGTGGGTTATCTTGTGGTTAAAAACCTAAAAGAATGACTTTTTCTCTTGACCACCACCTGGGGTTCAAGGGTTACTAAGCCTAATCGAGATCGAACTTTTACCTTTCATTTCTGGACTTCTTCTAATGGCTGCCTACACTGGCGAGTCAGTTTAGAATAGGGGGAAGCATGTGGAGCTGGCTTTCAGTCGCATTATCTGAGTTTATTAGCGTCAGCGCTAACGAACGTGGTCAATACCAGCAAGCAACGGTGTTTAACACGCTCTCTCTTGTTATGTTAATGCTCATACTATGGACGCAGTCTAGGGTTGATAATGTATCTATATGGTTGGCGACGTTTGGTATAGTAATTTCTATTTTTGCCGACGCTTTATATATATACAAGCAAAAGAAAAAGCTGTGTTTTTCTGCGTTTATCCTTGCTCAACTCTGTTACAGTGCCGCCTATTGGTTGATGCTTTCCGGTGGTATTGTATGGTGGTTGCCTGCGATGCTGCTTGCCATTGGCGTGGTGGTATTCTTTCTTATGCTGCCAAAAATTGATCGTGTCATTTTTCCTGTGGTTATCATGGGAATGGTGCTATTTCAATTTAACTGGGCGGCAGGGGAAATATGGCTAATGGCTGATACAACGGCTAGCATGATAGGCTTTTTGGGTACGTTGACATTAACATGCTCTGCAGCACTGCTGGCTATCCATGATTACAAACACCCTTTTGCTTGTGGTCGTTATTTGATATCAGGCAGCTATCTACTTGCCCATTCTTTCATTGTTGCCTCTCTCATAATATAAAAAATCAGTTGTCTATTTCTAGAATGCTCACGAAAGTTGTACGATTAGCCCTCTAACTCTTATAAATGGGTCATATTTGCCATTAATGGCATAGGTGACCCACTTGCAATACTAAATTGGTCAGGCTAAATATAGCCGCTGCAATCATTTTGCCTGTGGAGGCTAATTCATGGAGATCCTTTCTGCTGCGACCATGTTATTTCTTATCATGGACCCGCTTGGTAATCTTCCTATCGTTTTATCGATTTTGAAACATTTAGACCCAAAGCGTCGGAGTAAGGTTCTGGTTCGAGAGCTCATCTTTGCACTGATTATATTGATGCTATTCCTATTTGCAGGTAAGACCATTTTGGGCTTTCTTCATGTCCAGCCTGAGACCTTGAGTATCTCAGGTGGAATCATCTTATTTATTATCGCCATTAAAATGATTTTCCCTAGTGCAGGGAGCATTACCGGACTTGCTGCTGGTGAAGAGCCTTTTATTGTGCCGATGGCAATCCCTATGATTGCGGGGCCATCTGTTATTGCAGCTTTACTGCTATTATCAACCCAGCACCCTGATAAACTCTTGGAGTTGTCAGCTGCGGTGATGTTAGCTTGGGGAGCCACATTTTTTATTTTGATGTTTTACGGATTCTTTCACCGAATTTTGGGAGAGCGCGGCCTTAAAGCCATTGAGCGTTTGATGGGACTTATGCTGGTGATGATCTCAACACAGATGTTCCTAAACGGAGTAAAAAGCTACTTGAATTGATCTCCATCCAGCACCGCCTCTTATACGAAATGACGGTGCTGCTTCTTGCCTACATCATGTGTTTGCGACGAATATCGAGTAGTGCAAATACACCAAATAGTAAAATGGACCATTTTTCCCAGCGACTCATTTCAATCTTGTCCCCAAAGGCACCAATAAAAATGGCAGATTGCAGGCCATGCATCATGAACAAAAAGGCCGTTAAAATATATAAAGCTATCGCCGCTTTACCGGGAAATGGCATAAAAATATTCAGCAGTAGGATCAGCCATACAAATCCAATCGCAGCTTTGGCAAGTATCAGTAGTGCTTTCATTGTGTTCTCTTTTCTTCGTCTACTCTTGTAAAAAGTCGATAACTCACTTGGCCTGCATGTTTTTCTCGGTGCAAATGCCAATGACTAGGAATACCTTCTAGAGTGAGCTCTTTTTCTGTTTCAATGTAAATCATGGCATCATCTGCCAGCCAACCATTTTCTTCAAGGAGAATAACGGTTTGCTTTAGAAGGTTTTTATGAAATGGTGGGTCAATAAACACGATATGGTGAGGCGTCCCTGTTTGTTGCAAATAGCTTAACGCATCACTCTGGATGGCTTTAAGATTCGTTGCCTTTAACGAGGCGATATTTTTGTTTAATTGCGCAAATGTACTTGGATTGAGTTCGATCAAGGTGACTTCTTTTGCCTGTCGCGAGGCCGCTTCAAAGCCGAGCGAACCTGAGCCAGCATATAAATCAAGGCATCTTGCCTGTGGTATATCTTGTGCCAGCCAGTTGAAGAGCGTTTCTTTTACGCGGTCAGTGGTTGGGCGTAGCCCTTCGGCATCATGAACAGGTAATTTCCGCCCTCTCCATAGCCCGCTGATGATCCGAACAAATCCCGGAGAAGACTTTTTTTGTGATGTGTTTTGCTGGCGACGTTGTACCATAGATTTTTTGACCGCTAATAAAGTGATACTATACCCAGTCGCTCAGTGAGTTCGACCTGAGTAAAGCCCAAATTTGTTGATGACAAAGTGTATACCATCACCCTTGTGCTGAAAACTTTTCACTTTGTTGTCATTTCTCTTTTCGTAATCGGGACAATACCCGATGAAAAGTGTCAGAGTAAATTAAGACAATCTAGGATATCCCCAGATGACGGAAAAAAAGAAACGCGGATTACTTTCTTGGCTTGGTTTTGGTGAGGAAGAACAAGCTAGCCAAACGGCCCAAGGGCCTAAAACACCTGCTGTTGAGGCCGAATCGGTTGAAACTGAAGAGATCAAGATTGAAGCGCTTAAGCAAGACAGTCCGTGTCCAGCTGAAGCCGTTCCTGAAGTTGTACATGAAAATAAAGTGGCTGAGCAACAAAAGCCCACAGAAAGTTTTTTTGTTCGCTTAAAACGTAGTTTGGCTCGAACGAAAGCGAACATTGGTGCTGGTTTTTTTGGTTTGTTTAAAGGGAAGCAAATTGATGATGAGCTTTTTGAAGAGCTTGAAGAGCAGTTATTGATCGCTGATGTTGGTATGGACACCACGTTAAAAATCATTGATAACTTAACTGAAAAAGCCTCTCGCCAAGAGCTTAAAGATGGTGAAGCTTTATATGGTCTGCTTAAAGAAGAGATGGCGGGCATTTTATCCAGTGTTGAAAAGCCTCTTAAGATTGATAGTGAAAAAGCGCCCTATGTGATTTTGATGGTCGGTGTCAATGGTGTGGGGAAAACGACCACTATTGGTAAACTCGCTAAGCAATTTCAGGCTCAAGGTAAGAAAGTCATGCTAGCGGCTGGTGATACGTTTCGTGCGGCAGCGGTGGAGCAACTTCAAGTATGGGGTGAGCGTAACCAAGTTCCAGTCGTTGCCCAGCATACTGGTGCTGACAGTGCTTCAGTCATTTATGATGCGATTGAATCTGCAAAAGCGAAAGGGTTTGATGTAGTTATTGCTGATACCGCAGGTCGTTTACAAAATAAAGCCAATTTAATGGAAGAGCTGCGCAAAATTGTGCGAGTGATGAAGAAGGTTGATCATTCTGCACCCCATGAAATTATGCTGACATTGGATGCGGGTACAGGTCAGAATGCGATCAGTCAAGCAAAGCTGTTTAGTGATGTGGCACCCTTGACGGGGATTACCTTAACTAAGCTAGATGGTACTGCAAAGGGAGGCGTGATCTTTGCGCTTGCTGATCAATTCCAAATTCCAATTCGCTATATTGGGGTTGGAGAAAATATCGATGACTTACGACCATTTGAGACTCAGGAGTTCATAGAAGCATTATTTAGCCGCGAAGACTAGGGTCAGTGAGAGGGATGATGAGTGATAAAGTTTAATCAAGTTAGTAAAGCGTATCGCGGTGGTAGACAAGCCTTACAGAAAGTGGATTTCTATTTGCGTCGTGGTGAAATGGCCTTTTTGGGAGGGCATTCTGGTGCGGGTAAAAGTACTTTACTTAAGCTGATCTGCGCGATAGAACGTCCAACCGATGGTAAAATTAGCTTTAATGATCACGATATCACTCGTATCCCAAGTAAAGATATCCCTTTTTTACGTCGTAATATAGGGATTGTCTTTCAAGATCATAGACTGCTAATGGACCGTTCCGTATTTGACAACGTGGCATTACCCATGCGTATTGAATCGATCTCTGAAAATGATATCAAGCGACGGGTTTGCGCTGCACTCGATAAAACAGGTTTGCTTGATAAAGCCAAATGTTTACCAAGCCAGCTATCTGGTGGTGAACAACAGCGAGTAGGTATTGCTCGCGCTGTGGTTAATCGTCCTACGCTGCTTTTAGCTGATGAGCCAACAGGTAATTTGGACCCAGATTTATCCAATCGTGTTGTAAAGCTATTTGAAGAGTTTAACCGTGCTGGTGTTACGATATTGCTTGCCACACATGATGCTGGGTTAGTCAATACTCGGCCACAATACCGCCATCTTGAATTGAATCAGGGCTTTCTTAGCGAGGTAGAAGACTATGCCTAACGTGCGTAATCGGCAAGCAGCGAAAGTTCGATCTCAAAATCATGTCAAACGTGATAGCTTTATTTCAACACATATTAAACAAGCTAAAGCCTCTTTTTCTCTTATCTGGTCTCGTCCTTTAGGGAATATTCTTACGTTAGCGGTGATTTCTATGGCTTTAGCCATGCCTTCGGCTTTGTACTTGTTTGGTAAAAATTTATCTGCCGCCTCAGTCAATGTTACTAGCCCATCCAAAGTGAGTGGTTATCTACGTGAGCAAACTCCTGAAGCGCGGATTATGGTACTAAAAGATAAATTGGAAACAATGCAACAGGTGGCTGAAGTAGAATATATTTCCCCGCAGCAGGGGCTTGATGATTTAAGCCAGTATTCTGGATTTGAGCAGGCTATTTCGTTGCTTGATGATTATGCGTTACCCGGTGTACTGATTGTGACACCGAATACAGAAGATAATGCAGTAATAAAGCAGTTGGCGGCTGATCTTGCCAAGGAAGAAGAAGTGACGGATGTCCGCTTAGATGAAGACTGGTTAACTCGCTTAGACGCAATAAAAAATCTTGTTTGTGGTATTGTCATTACACTGTCTTTGCTGATGTTGGGCTCGGTGTTTTTAATTGTTGGTAATACTCTTCGCTTCAATGTGCTTGCCAATAAAGAAGAAATTCAAACGATGAAGTTGATTGGTGCCACCAACAGTTTCATTTTGAGGCCGTACTTATACTCTGGAATGTGGTTTGGACTCCTAGGTGCTTTAAGCGCTTGGATTTTAACTGTTGTGATTACGTTTGTTCTTAATGCAAGAGTAGAAGAGTTAGCATCGTTATACGATAGTCAGTTTCAGCTCGTCGGTTTGAGTTGGGATGAGAGTTTGTTGCTTCTAATGCTCGGTGCTTTTCTTGGTTGTTTGGCAGCAAAAGTATCGGCTAAGCGTCACTTGAAAGAAATTGAACCTGTATGAAAAATGATTGTCTCAAAACTGAATAAAACATAATAAGCCTTTTACTTGTATCAATGGAAGGTTTATGCATAATATCTCTAGTATTGTTTGAATCTTGCTCATGCTAGGTTCAGAGTTAAATGAACAAAACCAAACCCAGATCCCGTATTAATGAGGAAATGAATGACTAACCAAACATATCCAATAGCTGTAGTTACGCAAGATAGTTTAGATAGTTATATCCGAACAGTGAACAGCTACCCGATGCTGAGTGCTGACGAGGAGCGTGAACTGGCAGAGCGTTTGCACTATGACGGCGAAATAGAGGCGGCAAAAGGCCTGATTCTTTCGCATTTACGTTTCGTTGTGCATGTAGCTCGAGGTTATTCTGGTTATGGCCTGCCCATGGCCGACTTAGTTCAGGAAGGAAACATTGGCCTGATGAAGGCGGTTAAGCGTTTCAATCCTGAAGTAGGAGTGCGCCTTGTCTCGTTTGCGGTCCATTGGATTAAGGCGGAAATTCATGAATACGTTTTGCGTAATTGGCGTATAGTTAAAATCGCAACCACTAAAGCACAACGTAAGCTTTTCTTTAATCTGCGTAAATCTAAAAAGCGTTTGGGGTGGTTCAATAACGGTGAAGTAGAAACCGTTGCCAGAGAACTTGGGGTTGAGCCTTCAGAGGTGAGAGAAATGGAATCTCGCTTGGCCGCCCAAGATGCCGCTTTCGAAATGCAAAATGACGATGATGACGCAGGTGTTTCGTATTCTGCACCTATGCTCTACCTTGAAGATAAAGCCTCTGATGTTGCAGACAATATCGAAGCTGCAAACTGGGAAGCGCATACGAATCATCGTCTTAGTTTGGCATTGTCGAGTCTTGATGAACGTAGCCAGCACATTGTTCGTTCTCGTTGGTTAGAAGACAATAAGTTGACGCTACAAGATTTAGCCGAAACTTACAATGTGTCTGCAGAACGCATTCGTCAGTTAGAAAAAAATGCCATGAAAAAGCTTAAGATTGCAGTTGGAGACTTCTAGTCAACAGTTGTCGTATTAGAAAATTAGCCGAGATCCTACGATCTCGGCTTTTTTATTTTTTGAGATCAATAACGCATCTTAAAGCGAAAGTTTTGGATCGAATTTTGCGTTACTTGCCTGTGGGTAACTCTGTGACAAATTTATTTGCTTTATGTAAAAAAGGCGGGTAAATAAAGGCGTCATAGTGGATTTTTGACTGGGGATATTTTATAGGATCTGCACAAAAAAGTAAGGATCATTACTATATGTTGTGGATCGATGACTGATTAGATACCTTATCAACGCAATCCACAAATTTATCCACAGGTGGTAAAGAAATGTCCAAAAGTGGATAACCCTATTGACACCATGTACTGTGATCACCAAGCGATTCTGTCGTACCTTAATTACCAAGCGACTTTGTCATTACGTTAACT
>NZ_BSPW01000064.1 GCF_030161235.1 Vibrio zhanjiangensis
GCGCTCCTGCCTTGGAACTTCAAACATTAGTAGTATCACCCCGTGGTATCATGGGGCGGATACTCTTGTTCTGATGTACAGAAGTCCTTATCTTCAACACAAAACAAAACATACTCCTTTATTGATATGTATAAGGTTGATTTATTTTCAAGCTCCCTCTAGGGCGTAGCATCGAATTGGATTGGGATTATGTCACAAACCCAATAACAAACAACATGCACATTATAAAGCTGAATGTAATCAGCAAATTTAGATGCCACTTTTAACCATATTATTTTTACGACATAAGTAAATGGAACAGATATCTCAATAAGTTAAAACGCCTACGAATAGCATTATTTATGGTCTTGATATGGCTTGAATGACACGAAAATGCCTAACAAATACTGTGCAAGATCACTTATTTGTCAGATGCATTATTTCCAAACAATAGATAGCTTAAAACGCAATGTGAATTGGTTTTGCATAATTTCATAGCTAGAATCTTTATAATAATAATTACTTAAAATTGACTACCGTCCCTCAATTTTAAATGTTTTAAGGTCTTCCATGACAACTTCAGTTATGGAATGCATATAATCAATGCACGCTCAGCTCTTTATAAATTGACATAAAACTTAACAATTTAAAACAACACAAGTATTGGACTATCAAAAGGATATGATAGAATTATCAGCAAGTAATGGATTACCTAATAATGTTATTTCCGTTGCCAGACAAAGCTCGTATTAGTGAATGTCCAAAGTGTATTAACTAACCGAAACTACCAAGTAGCGAACTCAGTTTGTGGCTTTAAAACGGAGAAAAATCGATGAAAAAAACGTGCGTAATTACTGGAGGAAGCTCAGGCATTGGTCAAGCGATCATGAGCCTCTTTATTGACAATGGCTACAGCGTTTATAATTTGGATATCAATGACAGTCATGAAGGAGTCTACCTTCATTGTGATATCACCAACCATAAAAGTGTACAGCAACATATAACTAACATCGCGCAAAAAGGTCCAATTGACGTATTGATAACAAGCGCAGGCGTACACTTTTCTGCGAATATAGAAAATACATCAGAGCAAGACCTTCAGAGAGTATTTGATATCAATGTGAAAGGCGTTTACTCCGCAGTGCAAGCCGTTTTACCTAGCATGAAAGAGAATAACTCAGGTGCAATCATCATACTCGCTTCTGATCAAGCGTTAGTCGCAAAACCCAACTCCTTTGCTTATAACTTAAGTAAAGCAGCACTGGCTTCGCTCGCTAAAACCACTGCTTTGGATTACGCCAAATACAATATAAGGGCCAATGCTTTGTGCCCAGGTACGATTGAAACACCTTTATACCATAAAGCTATTGAGCACTATTGTCGTGCTTCAGGTAGTAATATAGACCAAGTTCACGAGAGCGAAGCTCAACTGCAACCTTTGGGGCGCCTTGGACAGCCTCTGGAAGTTGCGCACTATGCCCTTTTCTTAGCAAGCGATAATGCATCCTTTATAACGGGCAGCACCCCTGTTATCGACGGTGGATACACAACAGGATAAACCAATGATTAAGCTAATTGACCCGCACCTACATTTTTTTGATCTGACTAAAGGCGATTATCACTGGCTCAAGCCGACAAATCCGCCATTTTGGTCTGATAAACATCTTATCGCTAAAAACTTTAATCAAGAGGATCTACAAGTTAACCAAGAGCTTGAACTCAGTGGTTATGTACATATTGAAGCTGGGTATGATAACCAACATTTTTGGCGAGAAATTGAATGGTTGGAATCAAATAAGGGCTTGCCTTTTAGAACCGTTGCTTCAGCTGATCTGACTCGCTCACCCGAGCTATTTACAGAAGATATTAACAAGCTAAAACAGTACTCTTCTGTTGTTGGAGTAAGGCATATCTTTGATGAAGAAGCGCTTAACTTGCTCAATAACTCCGCCGTCATTAAAAATCTTGAGCAATTAGCTCAGCACGATTTGTCCTTTGATTTGCAAATGCCATTCTGTGATGCAGCATCGGTCGATGCTTTGTTAACTCATATGAGCTCTTTGCCTCACCTTAATGTCATAATCAACCACGCTGGTTTTCCACCATTACCTCATGAACCAAGCTGGAAAGTGTGGCAGGACAACATTAAGTCTATCGCGAAGTATCCAAATGTAGCAGTGAAATGCTCAGGCTGGGAAATGAAACGCAGAGACTACAGCATGGATTGGATCACTCAAGTTATTGCTGAGTGCTTAGAAGCGTTTGGCCATGACAGAGTAATGTTGGCAAGCAATTTCCCTTTGTGTCTATTTTCAAAAAGTTATGACTCTTATTGGAAAAGTGTCCTAGATATATCCAAGGAAAATGCGCAGGCATTACTTTATGATAATGCCTGCCAATGGTATAAATTCTAAGCCGTTATTTTACCGAAACATGAGGTGATCGCTTGATTACCTCATCATTGAGCTCAATCCCAATTCCAGGAGTATCGGGAGCTTGGAAAAAGCCATTTTTCGGCTGTGGATCTTGGATGCACAACTCTCTATTCCAATCTTTAATTGCATAAGTATGATGCTCATGAATCAAAAAGTTAGGAATTGCTGTTTCCAAGTGAAGCGATGCAGCTGTTGCAACTGGGCCACCACAGACATGAGCTTGTATTCTAATGTCATAGACATCCGCATAATCGCAAACCTTCTTAGCTTCAGTAAAGCCACCACATAGCCCAACATCTGGTTGCAATACATCAATACTCTGATCTTCAAAATATGGCCTCACATCCCAACGATGATACAAGCGCTCTCCACCAGCTATTGGGACATTTACCCTATCCGATACCTTCTTATGGATGGCAGAGTTTAAATAATTAACCGGTTCTTCATACATCATGCAACCCACTTCTTGCACAACTTCACCCATTTGAATGGCAGAAGCGGCTCCCATCAAGGAGTGAGATTCAAAAATAATATCAACATCCGGCCCAACGGCATCTCGTATTGCCCTTAGTCGATCACCAAATAAACGCATTTGTGGTTGAGTGAATAGTTTGGTCCGGTCAAAAGATGATTCGCCATTCTGATCATACACAATAGGATCAACTTTTACCGCATCATACCCTTCTGCCACTGCTTTTAAAGCTGCCTCTGCATATTCTTCAGGATGAATGAGCTTCTTACATTCTTTGTCCCAATCAAATTGAAGTTGGCTTGCATAAGTGCGTAGCTTGTCATTGGTTTTGCCGCCGAGAAGCTGATATACAGGTAAACCAAGTGCCTTGCCTTTGATGTCCCACAATGCCGTGTCAATCGCGCTCATGGCCGCATACAAAACAGGCCCACCACCTAAACCCCAGAAGCTCTCTCTGAGCATCCTTGACCACAGTTTTTCCGTGTTAAAAGGGTCAAAGCCAATCAACACGGCTTCTGCGATTTCTTTGATCATGGCAGCCGCCGCGCTATGACCCCAGTCATAGGCTAAACCCGCCTCTCCAACACCAGAAATTCCTTCATCTGTATGAATACGAACAAATACGGGATTCCATGGTGGTCTTTTCGGGCAGTGAATATCAAAAATTTCTACTTCGGTGATTTTCATTGAAACAAACTCAACTATAAATAATTAAACAACTAAATATCAAAATCAGGGTAACGCTGCTTTACTCTTCTCATCATCGCAGGCCATGCCTTTTGACCGCCAGTTAAACCAGAATGCACTACGTTGGCTTGGGCTTTGATTCCGTCAACAATAGATTGGTCGACAAGGTGATACTTCTGTCCTGTTGACTGAATCTGCAATTGAATTTGGCAAGCTCTTGTCAGATCGTACATATGCATAAATGCATCGCCAATGGTCTTACCCATAGTTAGCGCACCGTGATTGCGAAGCAGCATAAAATTCGCGTTTCCTAGGTCATTTTGCAAACGGAGTTTTTCTTCATGGTTGACCGCTAATCCTTCGTAATCATGATAACTCATAGAAGCTAATGCAAACATTGAGTATTGGCTTAATGGAAGCAGCCCCTCTTTTAAGCTTGCTATAGAAACAGTTGCATCTGTATGTACATGAAGCGCGCATTGGTCCTCCGGCCTCGCCTCATGAACCGCACTGTGAATAGTAAAGCCCGCAGGGTTAATATCAAACGGCGTCTCTGAGTCTACAATGTTGCCTTCAATATCAATTTTCACCAAATTAGACGCGGTAATCTCATCAAATGAGAGCCCAAAAGCATTAATCAGCAGATGCTCTGTTCTGGGAATCCGTGCTGATATATGCGTATGAATGAGATCGTCCCAACCATGCATAACAAAAAGACGATAAGCTGCTGCAAGCTCTACTCTTGTCTGCCATTCAACCTCAGACACATTATCCTTAATGCTCAAAATAGGTATGTCGTACATACTCATACTCCAACTTATACAAACTTATGACATAGTAAACTATATAATGAACCATGGTACCAACAATAGAAGTGGCCCCCGATTTTCGGACATGACTTTAAGTGATTGATCTGTTTTGATAGTACCCA
>NZ_BSPW01000065.1 GCF_030161235.1 Vibrio zhanjiangensis
GCTATCGCCAGTGGATGCCGAGAATCGGCTTAAATCTGTGTCCGGAATTTGTTGACCACTACAACCACCAAATCCGTGTAAAATAAAGCTAAGTTGCTCTTTTACAAATTCATCAGCATTCGCTAGATCTTGATCTAACACGTTTGAAGCGTGCTTTATAGCTGATACATTAGCATCAGAGAATCTTGTTCCGTGAATAACACTACCTTCATAGAAACCACGTAATTTGACCTCCCCAGCTACTTTTTGAGTATTCCATTGCCCATTAGTAGTAAAGGTATTCTTTTCTACACTGTCATCTACAGTGTATAGAACTTCAGAATCCTCTGTAGCAGATTTACCAAAATAAGTTTCCAGCACTTTAGGTAAAAATGGTTTTGCAAGCAAAGACATCAGAGTACTCTTGCCTACACCGTTCGTTCCTGTAATGGCGTATAGCCCCCTCTCAAGAGGTAGCGTGATTTCGAAGTCATCAAAGTTCTTAAGTTTACTTATTTTTAGTGTGTATGAACTCATTTTTTTTCCTTAAGTTTCAAGCTAAAGCTATATTCTCACTTGATATAAGAGCTTTCACTTAGTTCGGCTGATTCGTATGCCGGCATCTACAGCTTTCGAAACAAATATTAGGGCACTTCTGAGTTATGAAGTGCCAACGCTGAAAGTTCTGGACAGAAATCAGCTAGAATGAAGTCGGAACAAACTTGTATCGGACAAGCAAATGTATTTTTACTTCGTTGGGACTTCTCTATGCCAGACAAGCTTTTCGTCGTTTTGGGGCTTTGTTTGTTCATCAAACTCAATGGAAAATGAGAGATAAATGATTGAATTTCTGGCTAACTCAGCAAGCGTCATAAGCTGAGTATTGAAGTCTTCATCAATCATAATAAGCGTGTGCTTTGAGCGTTTCTCTTTTTCATAGAGTTGATTTTCAATGTGTTGAATTTTCTTCTCAAGCAGTTCCTTTTCTCCAATCAATTCTATGTGCTTATCTGTGCCTTTTTGTTTTTTTATCTCTGGATATAAAGCTATTAATTCACAGTTGTATTTATTTCTTTTATCAATTAAGTGTCGTATCTCATTTTGTTGAACAGCGTCAGAAAAAACCAAATCAGAATACAGGCTGTCAATAAGTTTAAAAGATCTGTGTTCGATGTAATTGCGAATTTCACAGATTTTAACGAGATCAGGATTGAGCCATTCTGAAATAGATTCTTGGTCTTTAATGTCTCGTAAATCTTTAAGTATGTAGAAGAGCGCGTGCAAAAACTGGTTTTTACTATCCTTGAGTTTATCGTGTGGTTTCCACTCTTTATTACCTTTCCCTGAATTTGGCTTTTTAAACAAATTTTCAAAGCTAATCTGTTGGTCTTTTTCTATATCGTTAAGATCGTAATAATGACTTATAAAATAGGCAATTTTGTCAAATAAGGAATAGAGAATTTTGAAAGCTGACTTTAATTGTTGAGCTTTAATATTGTCGATTGTGTGGGTTAAATCGTCAGTCTTTTTGAATGTGTTATTGAAGAAGCTTACTTCATCATTTGGAATGTTTGATGCACTAAAAATAAGGTAACGAGCATAACAAAAATCGTTCTTTATCTCGTCAAAGTTGGCGTGATAAACTAATTCTTCGTGATAGGCTAGAGTCATATTCAATCGAGAACTGATAGATGGTAGTGAAAGCGAATCAGGGAATATAGCTTCAGGAAGTTCGTCAATTTCCAGTTCATCGATAAATAGGTTTTTTTCCCCGCACCAGTGTAAGTAATAAACTACTTTTTTACTCAGTTCTCTATCATTTTTTTTATAAAACTGCTTAAAATAATCGAGAGTATACTGTTCTTCAAACCACTGTTTGAAATTCTGTGTTTTTTCATCATCAAAGATGTAATGGCTGTCATTGAAATACGCTTGATTATTAGGAAGTTTCAATCGTTCACAAAGACTTTTATATGCTAGAAACTGATGATAAATGGCTTTTTGTTCGTCATGCGATATACAGTGTGAAAGGTATAGCTCATTGTCATACATAGCAGTGTGAGCTATCGGTTGATTGTTTAAATTAATAGCATTTTTCCAATGCCTTTTGGCGCACATAAATCGCCCTTGTTGAGAAAGATAGTTTCCGTAATTTGTCTCGATTTGGCTAGTTAGAGCAATTTGACATTCATCATCAATGTTACGGTTTTTCAGAGCATTAAGCGCTTTCTTGAAGTGAATAATCACTTTGTTCAAATTAGGGTTATACCATTCGTTTAACTGTGGAACATAGAGCAAAGAATAAGCATTTCCTAACATATAATGAAATTCAGCTTCTCGAAAATCATCTTCAAAAACAGGCGTAAATGCGTCAAACGTTCCAATGAATTTCTCCATATCTGCAACGTTCTTCCTGTCTATCAACTCATCAACTCGTGCATTGAAGAGATCGAGTGCATCATCATCAATTCGCACGGTTTGCTTTTCTTCCATTTAATCATTCCCGCTTTTGTGCAACTATGTGACTATACATGTTTTTGAATAATAATTTAACAAGTTGGCAAAGAATTTATGAATCGTGATAAAGAGAGCTTATGAAAGCAAAAAGTCAGGCCTTATCAATTTTATAGTTAGATAAAATAAGTCAAAAATGAACTCTGATATATGTTACGAGCAACTGCTCTAACACGTTTTGGGCACAAATGCGCTAACAGTAGCCTTTGTCATTACTGAGGGATCTTGACGGGATAAATACCATTCGACTCTGTCGTATCCTTACATT
>NZ_BSPW01000066.1 GCF_030161235.1 Vibrio zhanjiangensis
CTGGGTACTATCAAAACAGATCAATCACTTAAAGTCATGTCCGAAAATCGGGGGCCACTTCTAAGTACATTCATTATATTTGCCTAACCATTGAGTATTTATATTTATCCAATTTGGTTGAACCAGTGATGATTAGATCGACCTATAAAAGAATTTATATATCCATTAACCATTCTAATTAAACCAAAATTTATGTAACTAGATTACATAAACTCACTGACTTAATAAGCCGAAAATAGCAGTTAAGATTCATTGCTATACGATTCGTGTTGACGACAAACACTCATCGCAACACCTTCTCCACCGCCAATGCAAAGAGTAGCGAGACCTTTATTTTTGTTATCTCTTATAAGGCTATGAATAAGAGTAACTAGGATTCTACTTCCCGAAGAACCAATCGCGTGCCCCAACGCAATACCTCCACCATATGGATTAATTTTCTCATCAGGAATGTCTATTGCCCGAGCAACGGCAATTGCTTGCGATGCAAACGCTTCGTTACACTCTAGCTGGTCTACCTCGCTTGCTTCCCACCCAGATTGGTCAAGGCATTTCGAGATAGCTTCAATAGGGGCCACTCCCATAACATCAGGGTTAATGCCTGAATTGCTGAATTCCCCTAAGATAGCAAGCACCTTCAATTGGTACCTTTCTGCAGTATCACGATGACAGAGTAGCAATGCAGACGCTCCGTCATTGAGTGATGATGCGTTACCTGCCGTAACTGTACCTTGCTTAGAAAACACGGGCTGCAAACTAGCAAGTTTGTCCACGCTTGTTTCTCGGGGGCCTTCATCCTGACTAAAAATACGAACATTGCCTTTTCGATCTCTCATTTCAATTGGCACTATCTCATTCGCAAACAAACCGGCTTTTTGCGCCGCAAGTGCTTTCTGGTGAGATTGAAACGCGAACTCATCTTGATCGGAACGAGCAACTCCATACTGATTGGCAACGTTTTCTGCCGTCACTCCCATGTGATAATCATTAAACGCATCCCAAAGACCATCGTGAACCAAGCTATCGTGTAGCTCAGCTCCTCCCAATCTTTGGCCCTTTCTAGAGTTAGGTAAAATGTGGGGCGCATTTGACATACTTTCTTGCCCACCAGCAATAACAAATTCAGCGTTATCACAAGTGATTGCTTGCATCGCTAAATGAACCGCCTTTAAGCCTGAACCACAAACCTTGTTGACTGTTAAACACTGCGCGTTATGTGTTAACCCGGCTCCAATTGCGGCTTGGCGAGCTGGATTTTGACCACAGCCAGCCGTTAGAACTTGCCCAAGAATGACGCTATCGATTTGCTCTGGTTTAACGCCTGAATCAGCTAATAAGGCTTTGATCACCAAGCTGCCAAGCTTAGGTGCAGACAAACCAGAGAGCTCCCCCATAAATGCACCAGTAGGTGTTCGCTTTGCAGCAACAACAACAATGTCTTCCATTACGCAACTTCCTCTTTAAGCCCCGGAAGGACTAGCCCTTTCTCATTCATAATCTTGCGGTAACTTGCTAGGCCATTCATACAAGCTGGCACGCCAGCATAAACAGCCATCTGAATAACCACTTCAAGCAACTCTTCAGGCGACACCCCTACGTTTATCGCCGCTTTCATATGCAGTTCAAGCTGGGGGGTCGCGTTACCTAAGCTGATCAGAGAAGCAACGGTCAGCATTTCGCGGGTTTTTAAATCTAAACCAGGACGAGCGACGACCGAGCCAAACGCGTAATCCGTAATCAATCGAGGTAAGTCGCTATCGAGCTCGGAAAGTCGACGACTCACTCTTTCCGCTAAACCATCTTCCAAACGATCCATAACATGCATGCCTTTGATCGTAGTCTGTTTATCGCTCATCATTTATGCCTCCTGCGTTCGCTGAACATTCTCGGAATTCATCGGCACGATAGTGATAAATACCAGGGAAAGCGCCATCGCGACACCAGCAAAAACGTACAGGAAAGATACATTGTAAGAAGCAACTAACCATGCCCCTAGAGACGCTCCGATACCAATTGCCAAATTGAAGAAGGCAACATAAAGAGCAGAAGCTGGAAACGCTTGCTCTGAAGCCAGTCTAAGCACCCAAGTTTGAAGGGCCACGAAAATACAAGATGCCGTCGCTCCCCAAATAGCGAGCGCTGTGCCGATATGGGCCTGATACCACTGCACGTGGAACTCACCAATAAGAACCAGCATTGATGCTGCAAATAGTACAGACAGAACCGCGATCGTCTTAAGGTGTTTATCAATGAATAACGCCGTGATGACATTGCCGGCAATACCTGCGACACCAAAAACCAACAATAAAACCGGGACGCACTCTTCACTAATGTGAGTTAAGGAATTAAGCATAGGCTCTATATAGGTAAAGGCGGTAAAGTGAGCTGATATGGTCAAAATGGTGGCAAAATACACTTTAATCAGTGAACTCGATTTAAACACAGCCTTAATCGCCCCAATACCCACACTGCTCTTCTCGCTAATCTGAGGGACCAAGCTAGCAATCCCGACAAGTGACAGCACGCTAAGCCCTGACATAACCATAAATGCGGAGCGCCAACCTATATGCATACCGATGTAATTTGAAATAGGCACCCCAAACACACTGGCAACGGATACTCCACCAAATACGATCGAGGTAGCTAGACCGATATAGTTAGACGGAACAATCGACGCAGCACTGACACCAATTATTGACCAAAATGCACCGTGGGCAACGGCCCCAATCACTCTGGCTAACATTAAGTTTTCAAAGGTTTCAGCACTAGCAGCAAGACCATTGGAAACAGCCAGTACTATGCTCAAAGCAATTAAGAGATTTTTTTTGCCGACCGCACCAAGAAAAACTGAAGCCACAAGTGCACTCAAAGCACCAACCCAAGCATATAAAGATACTGTCATACCAACATATGATTCAGAGGTTGCTAAGGCATTGGCCATTGGTGTAAGTAAGCCAATCGGAGCCAATTCGGTCGTGACAATGTTAAACGTCGACAAAGCTAATACAAACAACGCTAACCAGATTCGAAGCGTCATCTTCTGAGAACTTTCACTAATACTCATTCTTCATTCCATATGTTTTTAAAGAGTTTTCCATCCATGCTGTTTGGCATGACGAAGAAGGTGAGGGTTTTCTCCTACGCAAATCGGATTGCCTGTTGCTTCAAGCATGTCAAGATCAGAGATATCGTCTCCGTATGCGTAGCAGTGATTGAGGTCGATATGATGCCTTTGGCAAAAATCAGACATAGCAACTTTTTTACCTATCCCTATAGTCTGCGGTTTACCGATTTGACCGGTTAGCGTCCCTTTTTGATCTAAGATCAGAGAGGTACATAGGATGTGCTCTACATTGAGAAATTGGGCAATGGGCGCCAAGATCGGACCCATCGAGCCGGAGACGAATACCACTTGATGGCCCGCTCGTTGGTGCTCTTTTAATGCAGCGACGGAAGGTTCGAGAAAGAAAGAATCATCGCAACGACTTTGAAACCACTCTTGACCAACACTCTCAAGTTCTTGGTACTGTTGTCCTTCAAACTGTTGATAGTACTCTCTGTTCAACTGTTCCCTTACAATACCCGCAGCTCTATCTGCATTGAGCTTTGCGTTGTAACTCTTAAACTGCTCACCTTGTCCGATTTTCTCACACCAAAATTCATAGAAATCAAACATGCTCTTGGTGTGAATTAGAGTTTCATCCACATCAAAAAATGCCGCGACTGTAGTCATAATCACTCCTCGTAGTTTAAGCGACGACTCTTCACTGGAAAGTCAGGCTCACTACCTACCACTCCAGCATCGGCCCAGCGGTTCTGAGCAACTTCTGTCACAGCAACAGAGATCTTATCTAAAGGGGCGCCAGTATTCTTATGCACGGCATGTGTGATGTCTTCGAGCATCCCTTTCACTTGCTCTTCGTTGTTCATTTTCCAAGTAGTAATATGGATAAAAGGCATATTAATCTTCCCTATTATTCGTAGTCACAAATTCATCAAACGATCGCTGTTTAAGTTTCAGCTGGGCATGAATATCTCCACCGAGACCATGTAGGCCAATCGCACCGCCATAACTTTGCCGAGAACTCATATATAAGACGACAACATTTATGACTCGGTTGCCTTCTAATTCATGGGCCGGAAAAGGATCAGGCAACTCAGCCCAAAACTGAGCACTGCCTAAAGCGTCAGTAACAAAAACATTCGGAATACCTAAAGGACCTGGTCGAGTCGGAGATTCGGGGCAAAGATCCTTTTCTCTTAGACTCATCACGGTGTAGAGGCTATTCGGAACTAGGTTGCTAAATTGAAAATCAAAACGAGCCAACTGCTTGTCATTCTTCAAGCTAACGACCAACTCTCCTTTGGCTTGCAACCAATCGAATAAGTTGATCGGTGGTATATGCCGCTTACCGTCTTCATGGCGATAGTCCTCAATGTATCCTTGATGAAGAGGAATGCTGGCTCTCACCTCGCGATTGGCGTCCGGCCTCTGCTCTGGAGCAAAAATCATCGGATAGTTATTCGAAGGCAAAGGCAGAGGCAGTGTGAACAAGGTGATGTCCTTCATCTGCTGATCAGAAAGTTGTTCTATTTGAGTCACAATGCGATACGGTTTGATCTCGCCAAATTCAGGCACAGGAGTTTCTGGCGCGACAATTGCGCCAGACCAAGAAACACCACTATCACTTGGGATTTGCCCAACAACAACAAAGTTGCCTTCTGCATCCATCACTTCTGCGGGAGGATAGAGCGGACCTTGCGTCGTAGCCGATAGCTGGTAACTTCTACGCACAGTCTTGCTCCATATTAAAATGGTCGTTAGAGCTCACAACCGCCTCAGTAGCGGATTCAGCGAGCTCCCCCTCTTTGGCCAGTATTGATTTAGCAGAGTAGACAGCAAAAGAGACGTCCATACTGGCGCACACGGTTTGATTCTGCATCACACTCATACGAGCTTTGAATCTTCCACGGCGCTCATTTACATCCTTTTCAACAAACTCAAAATGTACGATTGCAGGCAGAGGGAATAGGAAATTTGCAAAATCAATCGACATACTGTTGATGACGTAATACTTGTCACTTTGCTTTTGGTAAACAAACTCTTCAGTCACCGCAATAAAAGCTTGGCGGCAAGCCTCTACCAGCAACATCCCTTGCACATGCTGCCCTGTCTGATGGTCTCCCATCAGCTCACAGTTATCATCAATGACGAGAGGCAGTGCGTACATATCCAACTTATGGTCAACCTTTTCAGCCTGCCCAATTAGGATGTTTCGCTCGTCCCATTTATGGGTATATCGATTTTTGTGCTCAGAAACTAGCTTTTCTACTGAGCAAGTTTTGATCTTGCTCTTCAACCTTTTATTATTGGCAATATCATCAATAACTTTCTTGGCTTTGTGCTTACAAACACCTTGCCCTGCTATCAGCTCATGCTCATTAGGAAATAGATTGTCAGGTAGCTTTGCTAATAGTTCTAATTGAGAAATAGTTAAAGCTTTTTTCCATTGGCATACTCTGAATATTTATCGCCAACGACTACAATTTTATTAACTTCCATATTACTTTCTCTTATATTGCTCTATATAGACGCGTATACAGTCCTTCATCCCCACCAGTAATATAATCATCACCAGCCTGTCTAATAATCTCTTTATAGTTGTCATCATTAAATGGCTGCATATATTAATCAACATTTCCATTGAATGAAGAAACAAACATAACACCTGGCTGACCACTAATTAGAGAATGATAAGCTTCAAAGCTATTAATCTTGTCGGCATTATCTCGAACAACGTTGAATATTGTTCTATCACGCCAGCCAAGATAGTCATCGTAACGCTCTGCAGGCACTTCGACATGTCGCAGCTGCACAAACTCCGTATTTGGCAACTTTGACTCACTAGTAATAGGTGCCTCTACGAATCGAAGTAGTTCACGTCTTATATCACCAGACAAATAATCTTTATTAACAGTAAATACATCTATGAGATTTTTTTCTAAACTTGAAATATCTTCAATTTTATTTATAGCCTTTAATTCCAAGATCTCATTGCTTCCATCTTCGCTAATAAAATATCTAGCATCTTCATTAGATTTAATTCCATCAATAGCTTCATCATCAATGTTTTTTACGGGGTATCGAGAGATCAAAAGGTAGTTTGTAGACATGTTTAACTCCATTTAATTAAGGAGCAACAAAACTAGCAGCTATTGATAGTTATGGAATTACTAATTATGTAATTTAATTTTTGAATCAACATCAATTTTATAAACTATTTATGAATCACTAATAAATAAAATTTCATCATTATGGCTAATGAGTAAAATACATATAAATACAAACCTCAATAGTAATCTATTCAAAGTCTTTTAATATTTAGTCGCCATCCCAAAAAAAGCTACATTTATCTTGTTATTTGTAAATATCAACCTTTATAATGCAATTTGTTCACAATCTGAATAAATAAATTACTTTAATGTTATTGCCGTTATTTTTATCCATAAGTTCTGTATGAGTATTAGATCCATTTTAACCAACAGTAGTTTGCCAACCGTAAAACAACTTCAGTGTTTTTTAGCTGTGGCACAAGAACTTAACTTCCGCAAGGCGGCTGAGCGTATAAATATGACTCAACCACCACTGACTAGACAGATAAGGTGCTTAGAAGATTTACTGGGTTATGAATTATTCACTCGTAACACTCATGGTGTGCGCCTAACTAAATCGGGCAACGATCTCCTTATTGAAGCAGAGAAAATCTTATGCCTAATTAGTGGGCTAAAAGCACTGAATGCGAGAAATGTTGATAAGATTCGAGTTGGAGCGACCAATACCCTTAACTTCGAGAATATCTCGCCAATCGCAGGAGCTTTAAACTCTATCGTTGGAAGTGAAAGTGCAGACGTTCACAATATGAATTCAAGTCAGCTGATTCAAAGCTTACAGAAGAATTCCCTGGATATAGCTCTCATTGGAGAGCAAAACACACGCGTAGAAGAAGATATTTCCTTTCATTGGATATACCGCGAACCCCTGTTGCTCGCGATGCCTTCTTCACACAAAGCAGCAACACAGCACCAAGTATCATTTGAAGATGTCTCTGAATTACCTTTGTTTTGGTTTCCTTGGAGTGCCAACCCTGCCTTTTACGAAAAGTGCGAGAAGCTGTTTGAAAAGCTCCCTTTCCCTCTCAAAAGAATCAAAGAGCCCGATGACACTATTGTAATGCTCTCCAAAGTAGCCAAAGGCAACGCTATCGCATTGATGCCTCGCTCCATGTGTACTTTTTACAATGAAGGCTTGTGCTACAAAGAGCTGACTGACAGTCACAGCAAGCATCTAAACATTGACGTCTATGCTGCGATTAAAAGCAACGACCGACGACCGCACATCTTCGAGGCTATCAAGCGCCTAAAGTCATCCCTATAGGGGCTTGTTGCAAAAAATATCTTAAGGTGAGTTTTGGTAATGAGGGAATTGGTCTTAGTTGAAAACAACCTCAACATTGAAGAGTCGATTCAGAACCGGCAGCATCGCTGCCTGAGCGAGCTACGCTCGAAAGCAAAGAGACTTAACCTTTACACTGAATAGCCACAGACTTGATAGACAGCTTTTAGTTAGACAAATGACTAATAGAGAGGTGCTCATGAGCAGCAAGAGATATCCAGAAGAATTTAAAATTGAAGCAGTCAAACAAGTGACTGAAAAAGGTCATAGCGTGGCCGATATTGCAGCGAGTAACAGAAGAGCGAGCCAAACTAAAAAAGCCGCGGTGTACTTCGCAAGCCAGTCCGACTGAGGTATACCTTTATTAAAGCGAATCAGACAATCTACTCTGTTCGACGCATGTGTAAAGTCTTTGGCGTTCACCCAAGTGGTTATTATTCTTGGCTAAAAAATCCAGATAGTAGACAAGAAAAGCGGCGAAAATACCTTCTCGGACTGATAAAGCAGTTTTGGCTGGAGTCAGGCTGTGTGTATGGTTATCGAAAAATCTACAGTGACCTACGAGATGAAGGGGAAATCTGTGGAATTAACCAAGTTCATCGTCTAATGAAGCGAGAAGGTATTCAGTCGCAAAGAGGTTATCGAAAGCCACGTCCCAAAGGTGGTGTCGAAAACATCATTGTTTCTAACAAGCTTGCCCGAGAGTTCAACCCGCACAAGCCCAATCAATCGTGGGTAACTGATATTACATACATCAAAACGCACGAAGGTTGGCTGTATCTGGCGGTAGTTGTAGACCTGTTCTCTCGGCGGGTAATTGGTTGGTCAATGAAAAGTAGAATAACCAAAGAGCTTGTCCTTGATGCTTTGCTGATGGCTATTTGGCGTCGTTCACCAGTAGAAAAAGTACTCATTCACTCAGATCAAGGAAGCCAGTATACCAGCCATGACTGGGACAGGTTTTTGAAACAGCATGGTCTTGAATCAAGTATGAGTCGCCGTGGTAACTGTCATGACAATGCGGTTGCCGAGAGTTTTTTCCAGTTACTCAAAAGAGAAAGAATTAAGCGGAAGATCTACACCACGAGAGAGGAAGCTCGTATGGACATCTTCGAATATATTGAGATGTTCTACAACATTAAACGCCGACATGGTTCCAATAATCAGTTGTCGCCAGTAGAGTATGAAAAGCAATATGAAATCAAGTTAAAGAGTGTCTACTAATTTGGTGGCTATTTACTAATATCAACCACACAGTTCGAAAACTCAGCAAGATAGAAATGCATCACTGTGGGCAAACTTTATTGTCTCTACACATCTACACCCATTGCCCCGCTACGAAACCTGAGCTCCAGCACCACTGGAAGTTATAGCCACCGAGCCAGCCTGTCACATCCATCACTTCGCCAATAAAATACAAGCCTGCTATATCTTTGCATTGCATCGTCTTGGATGAAATATGTTCGGTGCTCACGCCGCCTAAAGTAACTTCTGCGGTGCGGTAACCCTCTGTGCCATTAGGCACAATGCGCCAATTCTCAAGCTGCTGAGCGACCTGGGTTAATTGTTTAGGCGTTAACTGCTTAAGTGGCTTATCAATAAACGTTTTTCGCTCAATCAAAACCTCGACTAAACGCTTAGGCAGCACTTTTGCTAAGGTATTTTTTAAACTCTGGTTGGGGTGTTTTTCAAGATTACTGGCCAATAAAGCATCGACATCCACACCAGAAACCAAATTAATCGTCACTGCTTGACCTGCCTTCCAGTAAGAGGATATTTGCAGCACAGAGGGTCCGGACAATCCTCTATGGGTAAACAGTAAGGCTTCTTTAAACACCGTGCCATCTTGAGCGGTAATTTCAGCATCGACCGCAATACCTGACAGTTCTGCAAACGCTTCCTTATCCTCTTTATGAAGGGTAAAAGGCACAAGGCCAGCAGTGGTGGGTTCGATATTTAAACCAAACTGCTCAGCCACTTTGTAACCAAATGGTGTCGCGCCAAGTTTGGGCATCGACAAGCCGCCAGTTGCAACGACCAACGAGTCACATTGAATAGTTTGGCGGTTAACATCAAGCACAAAGCCAGACTCGGTCTTTTCGATATGATGGACATCTTGTTGGTAGCGCTGCGTGACACTAGGCAAGTCACACTCAGTCAAAAGCATGTTAACGATATCTTTTGATGTGTAATCACCAACGCAAAACAGCTGACCATGAGCGCGCTCTTCAAACTCAATCCCATGCTTGCTGACCATGGCAATAAAGTCCCAATTGGTATACTGAGAGAGTGCAGACTTAACGAAATGAGGGTTTTGGCATAAGAAATGGCTCGCCGATACATCATAGTTGGTGAAATTGCAGCGACCGCCACCGGCAATAAGAATTTTTCGACCGGGCTTTTTCGCATGATCGATCACCAATACGCGACGACCGCGCTTACCTGCCTCTGCAGCACACATTAACCCCGCAGCGCCCGCACCGATAATGACAACATCAAACTTCTCTGTCATGACCTTTCTCAATTCAAACCCAATAAAAAAGGATGTGCTTCTAGCACATCCTTAGCCAATCGTCGATATTCTACCCCCAATTAGAGGGCTTGCCAAATACCCAGTTACAAAATCAATGCAGCAAAAAGAGTCACCCCTAATAAAGAACTCGAGAGAATAAAAAGCTCCCTCACTCTTTCACATTTGCCAGTAAAAACCTCATCGTGGTGGTGGTGGTACTCTTTGCTTTTTAAATAGTGGAAAAGTCTGACCTGTTTAGTCACGTTACCATGTGCAGTAAAAAAGCCGCCACCATCAACTTGCTGATAAAGCAAGGGGTGAGCTTCTCGCATTATGTATATCAGGGAACGTAAAGCGGTTAAGTATCTGGCCATATTGACCAAGGTGACTAACATTAGCGTGAATAGAATCGTATCAACTGTTATCATCTTTTCCTCCCTACATCTTCATCAGAAGCCCGGAAAGAAAAGACGATCAGCTTAGAAAGTCTTGTGCTGAAAATTATTCAGCGGGGGCATCCATGATGGAAGATGATTCCTCTTTCGCTAAAGCCGCTAAATCTTTATCGATAAAGAACAAAGCTTTGCCATCTTCACCAACTAGATCAAGCTTGTCTAATATCCCTTTAAACAACTTCTCTTCTTCGTGTTGCTCTGAGACATACCACTGCAAGAAGTTGAAGGTTGAGTAGTCTTGGGACGTAAACGCAACGTGGGCAAGTTTGTTAATTTTCTGGGTTATCATCTGCTCGTGTTCATAAGTCTCACGAAAGACATCACCCAAACTAGCAAACTCATGCTTAGGGGCATCGATGGCACCCAATATTGGCATAGAGCCCGTTTCACTCACGTAAGTAAAAAGTCGCTGCATGTGCTCCATTTCTTCAACCGCATGTGCGCGAAGAAACTCTGCGGCACCGCCAAAACCTTTGTCTTCACACCAAGCACTCATTTGTAAGTATAGATTGGATGAGAAAAATTCGAGATTAATTTGCTCATTCAATTGATCAACCATTGCCTGTGAAAGCATTTCTTACTCCTAATTAACTTGATTTACTTCAAATAATCTTGCTACTACGACACCTTAACACTTTGCCGCCTGAATGTGGATCTGAGATCACAACAACAAAAACATTTAGACGACAATGCTAACCTACTAGCAGATGCCTAAGCGGAGATACCATCATGAGTTATCAGCATATATTAGTTGCCGTCGACTTATCAGAAGACAGCAAAATTTTAGTCGACAAAGCCGTTGCCCTCGCCAAACCACTCGGCGCTGAGGTGTCTTTCATTCACATTGATGTCAATTATGCAGAGCTCTACACTGGCTTGATTGATATCAACTTGGCGGAAACTCAGCATCAGGCCATTGAAGCCTCACAGCAGCAACTACAAAAGTTTGCAGAGCATGCCAATTACCCGATTAAACATACGCTTGTTGGCAGTGGTGATCTAGGTAATGAGCTGTGCGATACCATCAGAGAATTTAACGTTGATATCGTCGTTTGTGGTCACCATCAGGATTTTTGGAGCAAATTGTTGTCCTCGACTAGGCAGCTTATCAACTGCTCACCCGTCGATATGCTGGTTGTGCCACTTAATGACTGATCACAACTGATTTTTGGTATAGACTTCAGGCCATTTATTGATAATGAGTATTAATTATGGCCTACCTGTCTGCCGTCACCCTTTTATGGGCCTTCTCGTTTAGCTTGATCGGCGTGTATCTCGCCGGTCAAGTGGATTCTTGGTTTTCTGTGCTCATGCGAGTCGCCTTAGCAAGCCTGATTTTTCTTCCATTTTTGAAATTCAGAGGGATAGATAAAACGCTGATTGCCAAACTAATGATGGTTGGGGGAATCCAACTGGGTTTGATGTATTGCTTTTATTACCAGTCTTTTCTTTTGCTCTCTGTCCCAGAAGTGTTGCTATTTACCGTTTTTACTCCTATTTATGTCACCTTAATCTACGATTTACTCAAAGGCAGGTTTTCTCCTTGGTATCTGGCAACCGCCCTTATCGCCGTTGCTGGAGCTGCGTTGATTAAGTTTACTGGGATCAATGAAAACTTTCTGCTCGGTTTTTTGGTCGTTCAAGGCGCGAATCTCTGCTTTGCCATTGGCCAAGTCGGTTATAAATACATTATTGAAAATCAGTCTGTAAAGCTTTCTCAGCATACTATTTTTGGTTACTTCTACCTCGGCGCCTTGTGTGTCGCTTTAGTTGCCTTCACCTTATTAGGTAATACCGAGCGACTACCCACTACCAATACACAATGGGGTGTGCTTTTTTATCTCGGCATTGCAGCCTCTGGATTGGGTTACTTTGGGTGGAACAAAGGCGCGACGATAGTGAACGCAGGAGCACTCGCAGCGATGAATAACGCCTTGGTCCCAGCAGGCTTAATCGTCAATATCGCAATATGGAATAGAGATGTCGACTTAACCCGTTTAGCCACTGGCGGCGCGATTATCGTGCTGTCACTTTGGTTTAATGAAACTTGGGTTAAGCGCAAAGTCGCACTGAGCTACCAAGCTCAAAACCAGTGATATAGGCTCCAGAGAGCGCCTTTTAATGCACTTTACTTGTTTGAGCTGTCTTTTTTCCATCCACAAGCTGAGGCAGCTCTGGACGGATTCTTAACCTTAACTTCGCCTCGCGCTTTTGTAACTTGTGTTTCTTCTTCGCCAACTTAAGCAATGCTTTTTGCTGCTTGTAGTGCTTTTTTAGTGCCTTTTTCGCGCGCTTAATGTCTTTACTGCTCGCCAAACTTTCAAACCACTGGCCCGATGCGTCGCTCGGCTTATTTTGGGCCTTTTGTTTCACTTGGTCTATTACCTTTTTTACCACCCGCGATCTATCACCAGACTGAGGTTTGGGCGGCGCATTCAAAACAAGCGCTTCGCTTAGAAGGCCACATTTTTTTTGGCGCTCTAGTGGCTGATTCTGGCACGAAAGAGGAGGAATAGCGGCTGGTTTACAAAGCAAGCCTTTTTCTGCTGAGGAGCGAGCACAGGAGCGACAAACAAATTTTGGCTCAGCAACCAAGCGGTGAATGTCAGTCAGTCCATCAGCAATTTGCTTGCGACTCATTTTACACAAGCTTTTGGTCATGCGAGCACCTCAGAAAAGAATACGAATAATTCTTACTATGATATACCCACATCACGGCTGATTAGCAAGCACAAAAGTAAACGAGAGGTCCCAATATAAATTAGCTCATCGACGTCTTAACATAGACATCAAAACGGTTCTTTTTGGTTTCAATCGCCATTGAGGGTTTTTGCCCATCTAACCAGTCAGCATAGTCTGGACGTTTCACAACGACTCTTTTACTCGCCATCGCTAAGGCTGGGCCAAGCAAAGCATCAGCATCGAGATCGGCCCCAACAAGAGACTGAAATACGCGCATTTCTTTTTTCACTAAGGCCGACTTTTTTTTCCTTTCTGGATGCGGGTACATGGGATCGAGGTATATCACATCTGGCATCACAAATTCACAATCAACGGCTAACGTTTCTAACGCGTTATGACTTGAGATATGGCTCAAAGACAGGCGCTCACTCACCCAATCACCAATTTCAGGATCTTGCTTGGCGCGCATCAATCCATCATCCAGCAAAGCCGCCACCACAGGATGACGTTCCAGCATCTGAACTTTGCAGCCTAAAGACGCAAGCACAAATGCATCTCGACCTAGACCCGCGGTTGCATCCAAAACGCTTGGGGTCACGCCTTTATTTAAGCCAACAGCTTTAGCGATAGCCTGCCCTTTCCCGCCACCAAACTTGCGCCTATGCGCCATCGCGCCACCAGCCAGATCAACATAGATTGCCCCTAACTTAGGCTCATCCGTTTTTCTTAATTCTAATCTTTCGCTAGTGAATACCAGAGCAAAGGGACTTTGCTTATGGTGTTTGAGCCCCCATCGAAGCGATAAACTCTCCAGCAAATCATTTCGACTTGGGTCTTCACTGATCAGTTGTAGCTGCAAATTTTGGCTCCAGAATTAAGGTCGGCATACTAGGCTGGCAAGTGTAATGGATTTGCTCTGTTGAGACTATTGTTGATCGTACGATGAAAGCAGTTCATCCACTAAGGTAGGCAAAGGTTTGGGGACACCAATCAAGTAGCCTTGGGCATAGTCGACTTCTAGCTCAATAAGCATGTCGAGAATTCTATTATTTTCGACAAATTCAGCGACGGTCTTCTTACCCATTTGCTTAGCCAAATCATTAATTGAGCGCACCATCAAATGGTCCACATCATTAACATCTATCTCCTTGACAAACAAACCGTCAATCTTAACGATATCAACAGGTAACTTTTTCAGGTAACCAAATGAAGACAAGCCAGAACCAAAGTCATCCAGTGCTATTTTGCAACCTAATTCCTTAAATTGGGTAAACAGTTTGATCGCCTGTTTCATATTACTCATCGCGGCAGTCTCGGTAATTTCAAGGCAAATCTTGCTACAGGGCACGCGGCTAAATTGCAGTTTGTTTAATAGGAAATTAATAAACTCTTTATTACCCATAGAATGGCCAGAAAGGTTTATTGAGCACATTCCAAGATGATCGAGTGCGACTGGGTTTTGCTCAAACCAATCAAGAGCCTTGGTCACAACCTGCTTATCCAGTAGCTGTGCGATGTTGTAGCGCTCAGAAGCTGGCATAAATATCCCCGGAGCAATATATTCACCCTCAGAGTCGCGAATACGAATGAGTATTTCAAAGTGCATCAATGACGCTTCTTTGTTTAGAGCCAAGATTTGCTGAGCAAAGAGCTCAATTCGATCGTTAGCTAAAGCATCGTGCACAAAGCTCACGCACTCCATCTCCTGCTCCCTGCGACGCAGAGTCTCATCATCCGGACAATAAAGATTAAATCGGTTGCGACCCTCTTCTTTGGCCGCATGGCAGGCAGTGTCAGCCTGAGCGTGAACCATTTGTGGTGACTCTGCGGTATGGTCAATCAAGCGAATACCAATAGAACAGGTCAAGTTAAGCCTGATGTCATCCCAAACGAAGTGCTGATCACTGAGCGCCCAAATGATCGAGTTCGCGACACTGGTTGCGTCTCGCTCAGTGCAGTCCTTGAGCAATATGGCAAACTCATCTCCTCCCATCCGAGCAAGGATGGCATTGTAAGGCAAGATATCTTCTAATAAACTGGCACAAAACTGAATCGCCATATCTCCGGCTTCATGCCCTGCGGTATCATTCAGCACCTTGAGTTGATCCAAATCTAGATACAGCATGGCGTGAGTACGCGTATAACTTTCCACTTCGATAAGTGCCTTTTCTAGTTCCTTTTCAAACTGATTGCGGTTGTACGTACCCGTTAATAAATCATATCGCGCCTGATACTCTAGTTGCTCTGCCAGCTGCTTGGTTTCCGTAATATCTTCCCCAACAATCAGTAGATGACCGGTTTCCACCAGAGGGCGTATGTTTTCACGAATCCATACCGAATGACCATCTGCATGACGGTATTCAATCTCACGTCTCCAGACACCGCACATTGCTTGCTTAGGTTGTAACAAAACTTGCCTTGGTGTTATCGAGTCTTGGTGCCAATAAAACTCAACCAACCTATGGCCAAGCAGTTGCTCTGAAGCATAACCAAGCAAAAGCTCGGCAAAGTGATTAACTTGTTGAACGCAATTGTGCTCGTCCAAAGTAATCATCATTACAGGTTGCTGATCGTAGTAGTGGCTTAGATTTGCTTCTCGCTGGAATAATTTGGTTTCAGTGATCTTTCTTGAAGTGATGTCTCTTGCTTCAAATAAATAATTAACGCCTTGCCGATTGTCAGGCAGCGGTTTTAACCCCACCTCTAGCACCATAGCACCGTGTTCTGAGTGCCAAATTTCTGCTTCAAACTGAGTGCTTTGCTTTGTACTTTCACTCTCAAAGTAGCTTTTTAGCAGTTTGGCTGAGTGGTTCTCCCAATGCTGATGATGCCAAATGGGTCTATCCACGCTAAATTCTTGGTGATAAAGCAGCTCTTGGAGTTTACTGTTGCAAGATACTGCTCGGCCATATCCATCAAGAAGACCAATAAAGTGATAACTCTGATCAAACACCATTTCTATCAGCATTTGACTTTCTCTTGCTATCGTTTCACTCCTCTTCAAGCGACTCATGGAGTAAATCAAGGCCATGATAATAAATGTTAAGACGACAACCACACCAACAAAGACTTGGAGTTCATGCTGATAGCGTTCAGTGAACGGCATGGGCTTATTAAACAAGATGGTTGATACTTCACCATCAATCCCCAACTCCCACTTCTTAACCGCTTGATAATCTAGCTTTATTTCCGGTGTGCCTATTTCCACATTCGGCATCTGTTTAACCGTTGAATGCAATACTTTAAGGAGCTGATTGCCCGTCTGCTGACCGTGGGTTCTGCCACTTTGGATAAAACCGCCCACAGCCCCCTTACCCAGCCCTAAGTCATGGACAAGATATATCGGCGCCCCTGAAGTTTGATTGAACGTCTGCCACTCATCCCCTTCCGCTATCCAACCATTTTTATCCCTGTGATACATACACAGTAAAATGCTGTTCGACTTATCTAAAGACTGGGAAAATTCGATTAACTGCTGATAGCTTTCAGGAACAATCTGCTCAACAACAGATCGATATTCTGGATTGATGGTTAAAAACTCTTCAACTTGTAGACGAACAAGCTCCCCAGATACAGAAAAGTCGCTGACGACAAAGATTTTCTTTACTTCAGGCTGAATACGTTCAATCAAGGTAATATTGCTGTAGATATCAATATCTTCGATCACTCCCGTCGCGTTCAGTTGAGAGTGCATACTTGGGCTGTAGTGATTAATACCACCAAATATCACCGGTGTATCACCCACTTGTGGTGCTAAACGCTGCATCAGGTTTAAGGCATTATTATCACTAACGACTATTGCGGAAAATGCTTCTTGGCTTAGCTTGGTTTTATATAATTGGTAAAGCTGATCAAGATAAGTAGGATCTTGCAAACGCTTTGAGTCTAGGTACTCAACCCGCAGAACCAGATCGTCATCTTGTAAAACATCTTCAAGCCCTTGCTGAAAAGCATCAGTCCAAAAAAAGCCTTGATGATACGAATGGACGACAAGGATGTCCTTACCTGCACTATGAGCATGCGAGAGCATCGCAGAAAATACCGCTAGAAGAATGAGACAAAAGCGCACTAAAATAGCTCTCATATTAAGGTGGCTAGTAATCTAATAGTATCACCATTGGTGATATTTTGAACTAGGCATAAATGTTAAGTTGAGAACCAAATGCAAGCACAGAATACAAAGATCGATGACTTAGACCGAACAATTTTAAAAACCTTGATGGAGGATGCACGGACGCCATATGCAGAGATGGCCAAACAATTTGGTGTCAGTCCAGCCACAATTCATGTGCGCATCGAAAAAATGAAAGCCGCAGATATTATACAAGGTACCGAGGTTATCGTTGATACTAAAAAGCTCGGTTACGATGTGTGCTGCTTTATAGGTATTAACTTAAACGCCGCACGAGACTATCATTCCGCTTTGAAAAAGCTCAATGCTCTTGAAGAAGTGGTTGAAGCTTATTACACCACTGGTGCTTACAATATCTTCGTTAAGCTCATGTGCCGCTCAATAGAGGAGCTCCAGTTTGTACTGATTGACAAACTACAGGCAATTGATGAGGTTCAGTCAACAGAAACACTGATTTCGCTTCAGAACCCAATTAATAGAAATGTGAACCCATGATAATGCCCATTGACTCAGGACAATCACCTAATTCGATTCCAAATACTGCCTTAATTCATCAACGGAAATACCTTGCTCGGCAATAGATTTAGCGATAGTCGCAACTTCTTCACCTTTTCTGTCTTCTACGACTTGTTGAAATTGGAAGATGATATCGCGCAACATGTGCAAGGGAACTTGTTTAGCCGCGCTGCGAATGCGCTCACCACTCTGATTACCTAACTCATTGAGCAATTTACCAAACATTACTTTTTCTGGAGATTCATCAAGTTGCTCCAGCACACGAGCCATTTCATAGGTTGTCATCGACATCGAAGTTAAGCGTCCACATTGTTATTAGAAGTGAAGTTTAAATATACAATGTTTTTTTTATTGTTCAAAGCAATTAGATCAAGTTAAGCCAAGGCTAAGTGCCATTTTTTACCGGCTTTGCTCAACAAAATAAAAAGACTTGGCAACAGAATAAACATCTGTACAGCAATCATGACATGGGGTTGCATATCTAATCGCTGCACGATTGCTACAACCAATCCTGAACCACTCATCTGAAACAGCCCCAGTAAAGCGGCGGCGGTGCCAGCTTTATCACCAAATGGCGCTAAGGCTTTACCTGCGGCAGCACCAAGAATAAAGGCAAAACTAACAGAAGACACAAAAATCGGTAGCATAAAAGCGAGTGGTGTTTGATAGCGAGCCAAAGAAAGCATCAAAACGCCTCCAACACTCAGTACCAAAATGCCAACCATTAGCGCTGTGTATGTACCAAATCTCTCGACAAATTTAGGCGCACTCATGCATGCGGTGATATTTATAATTGCATTGATACCAAACCAAACAGTGAACTCGTTCATACTCAAACCTAGATTCTCCATCAACACCACAGGAGCCGATGTCACATAGGCTAAAATCACCGCCATCGCTAACATGCATAAACAAGCATGGAACACAAAAGAGGGGGTACTCAGCACTGCTGCATAACGGCTAAGGCGAAAAACAGGCTCATCTGTCGGCGTTGGATTGGTTTCCTTCATCGCAGCAGCCAAAGCTAGGTATACGCAAACACCAAAAAGTGCCATGAATGAAAAATTTGTACGCCATCCCAATTCCTGAGTTATCCAGCTACCTAGAATCGGTGCTAGCGCAGGAATGAAGCAAATTGCCCCATTGAGATAGCTGATCATTTTGCCGCTTTTGTTTGGCCCAAATATATCGCGAACTGTTGCAAAGGCTGCTACTGATGTTGCACATGCACCTAAGCCTTGTAGCAATCGAGCCAACAACATCCATTCAATCGATTGAGCGCCCCACGCCAATAAAGCACTCGATGCGTAGATGCTCACTCCTGCCAATGCAACAGTTCGACGTCCTAATTTGTCAGCTAAGGGGCCTGCGAATAATTGGCCTACTCCCATAGCAAACAAAAACCATGTAATCGTATCCTGTGCAAGAGCATGCTTGACTTCGAAATCCTGAGCCATCTGGGGTAATGCTGGCAAATAGATATCTATTGCTAAGGGGCTAAAGAGAACCAGAAGCACCAAAAATACTATTTGTATTTGACCATGATTGTGTTGAACAGACGTTGTCACCCGCTTAGATCCTGACAAGAATTGATGAAATTGTTGACAGTGTACGCCAATCTAGTTATGACATCTAATGACACCTAATCATTAATGTTATTCCAAATGGGAATTTCTCATGAATATAGAAAAACTGGCTCGTATCGACTTGAACCTACTTGTTTGTCTTAATGTTCTCGCAGAAGAGTTGAATGTTACACGCGCCGCCCATCGGTTATGTCTGAGCCAGTCTGCTGTGAGCAAAAACCTCGCGAAACTGCGTGTGCAATTTGATGATCCATTGTTTGTCCGTCATTCTCACGGGCTAAAACCAACACCCAAATTATTATTTCTCAAACCTAAGCTCAACAGTCTAATCAACCACCTTGAACAAATTACTCAGCCAGAGAAGTTTTCACCTGATTCCAGCGACTATCGCTTCCAAATTGCAGCGGTAGAGAGTGTTTATCCTCTCATTCTTCCACACTTTCTCCCTGAAATATTCAAGCGTGCACCAAGTGTCACTATTAGCACCCACTCATGGGCAGATAATACATTCAACCAAATACAGCGAGGTGATATAGATTTGGGGATCACAGGCAAAGACATTGACATCAACGATGCGAAACTCACCATGCTCCCGCCAAGCGATATCTGTGAAAAAGAAATCTATCGTGACACTCAAATGTGCCTGTTACGTCAAAATCACCCACTTCTCTCTCAAGCTTGGAATCTTGATAGCTACTTATCACAAAGACATGTTCAAGTAAGATGTGACGGAAACGATCGCTGGCTGCTTGACTATCGTCTTGCTGATATAGGCAAAGAACGCGATATCGCCATTACTGTACCTGACTTCAACAGCGCCGCTAGTCTCTGCTCTTATACCGATTTTATCTTTACCGCTCCAAGTCATTTTGTAAAACTTTCCTCTCGGCAACTCGGATTAACAACACTTCCTTTACCTCTCGAGTTTCCTCATATGGCCTACACCTTATTTTGGCACAGAGACAGAGAGAACGACCCTGCCATTTCTTGGCTTCGACAAATCATTGAGGATAAGACCACGTCTCTTAGATAATTTGCAGGTCAGCGGCAAAAAGAGTAGCTTATTCACATCGTCCGCAGTAAGTCACTTTGCCGACATGGACGCATATCAAATTGAAGGATTAACATAAATGCTTAAGAATACAGAGCAACGCCTAACTGCAATTCGCCAGTGGCTATCACAAAGAGATATTGACGCACTGCTTGTTCCACATGAAGATGAATACTTGGGTGAATACGTACCCGCGCACAATGAACGATTACACTGGTTAACAGGCTTTACGGGCTCAGCGGGTGTTGCCGTTGTGACAAGAGACAAAGCCGCTATTTTTGTCGATGGCCGTTATACGGTACAAGTGGCCAAACAGGTTTCAGCCGATCACTTTGAATACCGGCACCTTATCGAAGAACCTGCCCTCGACTGGGTTAAAAGCCATTTATCCAAAGGCGCGTCGGTCGCTATTGATCCAAGAATGCACAGTTCCTCTTGGTTAGAAATGGCACAGGCACAACTGGCCAATACCTTCGAACTCAAAATTCTGGATACAAACCCAATTGATGAGCTTTGGCATGACCGTCCCGAGCCTATCATTTCTGATGTTCGCCTTATGCCTCTTGATACTGCTGGCCAGTCGAGCCTGAGCAAAAGACAGCAAGTATCTAAAATTACAAAAGAAAAGAATGCTGACAGCGTTATCATTACTGCCCTTGATTCTATTTGCTGGCTACTGAACATTCGTGGACTCGACGTATCTCGCTTACCTGTCTTACTTTCTCATGCGATTTTGCACTCCGATTCCAGCGTGGAATATTTTCTCGATACATCACGTCTACCTGATGAGTTTCACAATCATGTTGGGCCTAATGTCACCGTTCAACATCCAGAATCTCTGCAATCTAGACTCGAAGCCCTATCGGATAAAAAAGTTATCCTTGACCCAACAACAACTAATGCGTGGATCAAACTGGTTTTGCAAAATGCAGGTGTGTCTCTCATCCACAGTCCAGACCCATGTTTGATGCCCAAAGCAGCAAAGAATGACGTGGAAATAGCGGGTATGAAAGCATGTCATGTGCGAGATGGTGTTGCCATGTGTCAGTTTTTATCCTGGTTAGATGCAGAAGTTGTCGCTGGGAGGCTGCATGATGAAGCCACTCTAGCTGATAAACTAGAAGCGTTTCGTTATCAGGATTCAACATTGCAAGACCTTAGCTTTGATACTATTTCAGCCGCTGGAAGTAATGCGGCAATGTGTCATTACAACCATGAAAATCAGCCACAACCAGGCAAACTTGAGATGGACACCCTCTATCTTGTTGATTCTGGAGGTCAATACCTCAATGGAACAACAGATATCACCCGCACCATAGCAATAGGTCAGCCAAGTGAGGAAATGATCAAACAATTCACACTGGTGTTAAAAGGCCACATTGGTGTTGCTCGCGCTCGGTTTCCTAGAGGAACACGGGGTTATCAAATTGATACTCTAGCCCGTCAACATCTTTGGGCAGAGGGTTATGACTATGACCATGGTACAGGCCATGGTGTCGGTCATTTCCTGAATGTTCACGAAGGGCCAGCGAGCATTTCCAAACGACAGATTGATGTTCCATTGACCGCTGGAATGGTACTTTCTAACGAGCCAGGCTACTACAGAGCTAATGCATTTGGGATTCGGATTGAGAATCTAGAGCTAGTGGTCGAACAGCCAACAGACGGTGATTTTCCGGTTCTGTCGTTTGAATCACTTACCCGTTGTCCGATCGACAAACGTAATATCAAGCTGGAGATGCTCACTGACACGGAAGTTACCTGGCTAAACGATTATCATCAAACCGTATGGGATGAGATCAGCCCACACGTAGAGGGTGAGGTTTACGAGTGGCTTCGCCAAGCAACATCTGCTATACGCTGATAGTAGTTACTATCAATAAAATTATTGGCATGGATTCATTACAATACAAAGCTCCTCGAAAGGAGCTTTGTATTGCTTAGAGTTCAAAAAGCTTTTCTGATTTTCACACTGATACTTTCAATGTTTCACGTGAAACACTCAGAGCTATTGACAAACACCTGAGTAAGCAGAATGCCAATCACGCCATATAGGATCAAGACCTTTGTTGCGTATCATACTTTCAACCATAGCAGCAGTTCGCTCATCACTAATCTCAAACTGTTCCAACTCAATTTTGCCCATTGAATAACCTCCAGGCTGTGTCTTAGACCCTGCCGACATGGATGTAATACCGAGAGGAAGCACGTTGTCTCTAAATGTCGCAGACTCACGGGTTGACAATGAGAGCTCAACTTCAGGATTGAGTAAACGATATGCACAAATAAGTTGAACCAGTTGCCTGTCTGTCATCACAGACTTAGGTGAGACACTGCCAAAGGAGTTCGTTCCTTCGCAAGGACGCAAGCGAGGAAATGAGATAGAATAACGAGTTTTCCAGTAAGTACGCTCCAAATAATCCAAGTGTGCAGTCACAAAGAAACTATCTGTTCGCCAATCTTCCAACCCAATCAATGCACCAATTCCAATTTTATCAATGCCCGCCTTCGCAAGACGATCTGGCGTTTCCAGTCGAAATTCAAAATTGGCTTTATTGCCTCGTAAATGGTGTTGAGCGTATGTTGAAGGATGATATGTTTCTTGATAAACCATAACTGCATCTAAACCTAGCGCCTTGAGCTCTGCGTATTGGTCCTGTTCAAGAGGTTGTACTTCCATTGCCAAATAACTGAATTTGTCTTTGATCATCGGCACCATTTCTCGAAAGTAGTTCATCCCAACCTTAGCTTCATGTTCACCCGTTACCAGCAGCACACTATCGAACTTCATCTGCTTAATTGCTGCAACCTCGGCCACAACCTCATCTTTATTTAAAGTGCGACGTTTGATCCGGTTCTCCATCGAGAAACCACAATAGGTGCAAGCATTAGCACATAGATTTGATAGATATAGCGGAATATAGAGTGACATCGTATTGCCAAAACGCTTACGGGTAATAGCATGCGATAGCTGGGCCATTTGCTCTAGATATGCTTCAGCTGCAGGAGAAATTAATGCTTTGAAATCTTCTAAATCCCGCCTTTCTTTATTAAGCGCTCTTTCTACATCCCAAGCTGTCTTACTGTAAATGGACATAGACACATCATCCCAATCAAGCTGATTAAACCGTGTGATAAAACTCATCAACCCTCCTACTTACTTAGGCCTAAATAACTTGGTCAAGGAATGACGTCAATGGACTCGACGGCATCGCTTGATTGGCCGTACTGGCTAATCCTGCGGTGTATGCCAATCGACCTGCACTTACCGCTAACTTGAATGCCTTAGCCATAGCGACAGGATCTCTTGCTGCTGCAATTGCCGTATTGACAATCACCGCATCGACCCCCATCTCCATGGCTTTTGCAGCATCAGAAGGCGCACCAATTCCTGCATCAACGATGACGGGAACTCTCGCCTGATCAACAATAATTTGTATAAATTCTTTGGTCACTATTCCCTTATTTGAGCCTATTGGTGCTGCCAATGGCATAACTGCTGCACATCCGACTTCCTCAAGTCGCTTGCACAATACAGGGTCAGCATGACAATAAGGTAATACAATAAAGCCTTGCTTAACCAATTTCTCCGCCGCGTTTAGGGTCTCGATAGGATCTGGTAGCAAATATTTTGGGTCCGGGTGAATTTCCAATTTTATCCAATTGGTCTTAAGTGCTTCTCTTGCAAGACCCGCTGCAAATACCGCATCTTGTGAGTTCTTTGCGCCAGAAGTATTGGGCAGCAAGCCTACGCCAGCTTGTATCAAAGGCCTTAGAATGTCGTCTTGTTGATCATTGATGTCCACTCGCTTGAGCGCCATCGTTGTCAACTCACAGCCTGAAGCCTTGATCGCCTCAATCATCACCTTACTATTAGCAAATTTTCCTGTCCCTGTGATCAGTCTCGATTCAAAGTTGTTGTCACCAATTGTCAGCATAATACTTATCCTCCAGCGATCGCTTGAAACAAACTGATACGATCGCCCTCTGACAATATTGTGCTCGCCCACTCACTGTGTGGCACAATTTGGTTATTGATTGAAAATACATAGCCAACCTCTGCTACATTAAGTTCGCTAACTAATTGCTCGAGATTGGATTGATTAAGCATCTGATACGCGTCACCATTTATTTCTACATTAATAAAATCTTGGTTTAAAGAACACTCGGATAAAACTTGCTTTGTGGATGCCGCCATTGCTTTTAACTCCATTGTATCTATATCAGGATGTGATTAAATTTGTTCAGTTGTTCCCCTTTGAAATAACCTGCTAATCATGCAGACGAACAGACTTTACACTTTAGATCCTTTTTAACTACCATACGCTGCCAAGTCATACTCAAACCATCAAACCTATGCAGCTGCGCTGTATCCATATAGAATTTGCCTGTTGCTAACCTTTGTATCACTGCCAAAGCCTGATAATTGCCCAAAATTCCTACTACTGGGCCCACCACACCTGTTTCTGCACAGCTACGCGGCTGAGTTACATCATCGAAAGGATATAAACAGCGATAGCAGGGTTGGCTTGCCAACATGGAGCGATAGTCAAAGACACAAAACTGACCTTGCCAACCAATAGCAGCAGCAGATATCAAATCTATCTTTTGCTCGTAGCAAACTTGGTTGATAAGTTGTCTCGTGGGCATGTTATCAGAGCAATCTAGAACGACATCAGCAAGAGAAACTTCGAGCTTCAACTGGACTCTACTTAATCTCTTGTTCAGGCAACGAACCTTTACCAAGGGGTTTAGAGACCGTAATTGCTTCGCCATCGCCTGTGTTTTGCCATCTGAGATATCCTGTTCTCTGTACACGACCTGTCTTTGAAGGTTACTAGCATCAACTTCATCGTCGTCAACGATAACAAGCTTACCTATCCCTGCTGCGGCCATATACAAGCTTGCTGCGCTTCCTAACCCTCCACAGCCAATCATTAAAACGTGCGATCTAGCTAGATTAGATTGCCCATGCTCTCCAATCTCAGGTAAGGAGATCTGTCGCTGATAGCGAATAAACTCTTTATCTGTGAGCATATACACTCCCGACAGTTTGTGCCGCAACCGCATCGTCAGTAATAGCTTCCGACGCTTTGCTCTGAGTCAACCCGCTAAAAAAACTTACTACTGAATGAAGACTTTGGGCTGAAGTGATGGCCCCTACCACAGACAAACTTGACACACCACACTGCCAAACACTTTCGGCATTGGACACATTTATCCCACCAATTGCTACTGTTGGAACTGCACCCACATCATAATGTGAGCACTTTGTTTTTGGTTTATCCCTAGCTTGTTCAAGAGCTTGAAACAAATGACTTTCCATCAGCTTTTGATACAAGGAAAGACGTACAAGCCCCTGTGGATTCGAGTTTACTAGCTTAGTTTTCGATTCAAAAATTGGCCCGAATGCTATGTAACTTGGACGAATATGAAGAACACGTAAAATTTCGTAATATCCATGACTGGATAAACCTAAGCGAAGCCCTGCTTTTTGTATTAGATCCAAATTCGCTTTTTCAATATCCTCTTGGCCCAAGTGAACACCATAAGCACCATACTTAATCGCCAGCTGCCAATAGTCATTAATAAAGATCTGTGCCTCGTATAGGCGACCAAGCTCAATGGCTTTAATTACTTGCTGTTCTATATATTGCTGATCGGTACTTTTAATTCTTAATTGAATTGCCTTAACACCTAAGCCAAGAAGCTTTTCAATCCAGTCTACATTATCAACTATCGGATAGAAGCCTAGACTTCGTTCAGGAATGGCAGGAAATCCACTCGAAAGTGGTGCTAGCAACCTTAGAGCTTTAATACCCAACTGGGGATAAGCGAGTATAGGTTTAGGAAATAGGGCAACGTCGCACGGCCACTGAGCCAAAACACTAGAGCAAAGACTATCGTCAAAATATGTTTCACGTGAAACATTTGTCTCCCTGTTTAGCATTGCGCGAGCTAAAACCAAACAATCTTCAAATGAAAACTCTAACGCCAATAAAGTCACTAGCCAAGAAAGATGCTGCTCTGGCGTGAAATATTGGGCCAACGCGCAACTCACTTCTTGAGCATGGACTTGACCAGACTCAGGGGAAAGCCAAATATCCATTTGATTTAATGGGTGTTTTCCACGGTAGTGCTCAGAACAATCAACCGCGATATAAGCCGCCCCTTTCGATTGGCTAGCGTAATCAGCCACAGCCAATTTCTGGTTGTAATATAAGACAAAAGAGTGACCTTCATCGAAAACATCATCTAGCAAATCTGTAGCTAATCTTATGGCACTATCTGATTGATTAATCGTAAAAAATGAGCCAGAACTCACCCCAAGCTCTATATCCTGGATATCAAAATCCTGCCCTTTTGCGAGCAACAGATATTGCTGAATCAATCCTGTGAGCTCAATCAGGGCTGCAGGGACAAGGATTGATCTCATGATTCACTCACCTTTTCTTGTCTCTGGTCTACGGGATGATAAAGCTGAGATCCTGAGGACAAAAATTCTTGGGACTTTTTGCGCATACCTTCAAACGGGTCATCAAGCATTTTTATCGAGACAGCTTGGTCGGCAGCAACTTGCTCGGTATCTTTAGCGTACTCTCTAACCTCTTGGGAGATCTTCATGGAACAAAATTTAGGGCCACACATAGAGCAAAAGTGAGCAACTTTGCCTGATTCTTGAGGTAGAGTCTCATCATGAAAAGCTCTCGCCGTATCAGGGTCTAGTGATAAATTAAACTGATCTTGCCAGCGAAACTCAAATCGCGCTTTAGATAGTGCATTATCACGAACTTGCGCTCCCGGATGCCCCTTAGCCAAGTCAGCTGCGTGTGCCGCAAGCTTATACGTGATCAGCCCTGTTTTGACATCTTCTTTATTCGGTAATCCCAAATGCTCTTTAGGCGTTACATAGCAAAGCATTGCACATCCATACCAGCCGATCATTGCAGCCCCAATACCAGACGTAATATGGTCATAGCCCGGAGCTATATCTGTAGTCAAAGGCCCAAGTGTATAAAAAGGCGCTTGATGACAATGCAATAGCTGCTCTTCCATATTCCGTTTAATCATATGCATAGGCACATGGCCAGGGCCTTCAATAATCACCTGTACATCATATTCCCAAGCGATCTTGGTGAGCTCGCCAAGGGTGCGGAGCTCAGCAAACTGAGCCTCATCATTTGCATCAGCTACTGAGCCAGGGCGCAATCCATCACCGAGGGAAAGCGCGACATCATACTGCGCACAAATCTCACAAATCTCTCTGAAGTGGGTATAGAGAAAGCTTTCTTTGTGGTGTGCTAAGCACCATTTAGCGATGATTGAACCTCCGCGAGAAACAATGCCAGTCACGCGTTTGGCTGTCATGGGTACGTACCGAAGCAACAAACCAGCATGAATAGTAAAGTAATCGACACCTTGCTCAGCTTGCTCAATCAGTGTATCTCGCATTACTTCCCAATTTAGATTCTCGGCAATACCATTGACCTTCTCTAATGCCTGATACATAGGAACAGTGCCAATCGGCACTGGACTGTTACGCAAAATCCACTCTCGAGTCTCATGAATATTTCGACCTGTCGAGAGATCCATAACCGTATCTCCCCCCCACCGTGTGGCCCAAACTAGTTTCTCGACTTCTTCTTCAATCGATGAGGTAACCGACGAATTTCCAATGTTAGCATTCACTTTCACCAGAAAGTTACGTCCGATAATCATAGGTTCAGATTCGGGATGGTTAATATTGGAAGGGATAATGGCACGCCCTTGCGCAACCTCTTGGCGCACAAACTCTGGCGTAATATCTTTAGGCAAATTGGCCCCGAAGCTTTCACCAACATGCTGCTGATTTAAAACATCATCTCGGTATACTGCTCGGCCCATATTTTCACGCAGTGCAATATATTCCATTTCAGGAGTAATAATACCTTTGCGAGCATAGTGAAGCTGGGTAACACATTGACCCTTTTTAGCACGTCGAATACGAGGAAGATTGCCATAACGAAGGTCATCGAGGGTTTCATCTTCTAGCCGCTGCCTAGAATACACTGAGCTTACATCATCTAAAAGCTCGGTATCGGCACGCTCCATAATCCATTCTTCTCTAAGCTTGGGTAAGCCTTTATAGAGATCAATTTCATAGTTAGGGTCCGTGTACAAACCGGAGGTGTCATATACCCTAACTGGCTCATTAGGTTGGAAAATTGGGGCTTGTTTGCTCCCTCCAATCAAACTGTCTGATAGGCAAATCTCACGCATAGGGACACGGATATTAGGACTAGAGCCTTCCACGTACACTTTACTTGAATTGGGATAGGGCGCAGCTGAAAGCGTATCAATAAACTGTTTTGCTTCCAGTCGAGCTTGTTTACGATTCGACATAGCATTTTTCCTTGCTTTGTTATTGTGAAATAAAAAGTCTTAAAAATGCTTGGCGGAAAGATGCGACAAGAGGTGTCGGACTGTCACTAAGTCAAATTATCTTTGACGATAATGATAATACAGTAACAGCCTTGGACGAGTTGATAGATAGACCAGATAGAGTAATGGTGTAGATATCTTCTCTTGTTCCCTTCGCAGATACTAATCTGATCAGGTTCAACGGATCCCGAATAAACGGTCTCAGCCTTATGGCACTCCGACAAGTAGATAAAGTATATAAAATTGATTTGGCTAAACCAAGTGGCGTTAGGCACTTATTCGCCAAATATTGACTTACATTAGACTTTAGTTAGCAATTGAAACCCTACCCAAGCTGCCGAAATGCTTAAAATAACATTGAGCAATATATTCAATCCCATCTTGAGTAACGCACCCTGCTGGATAAGAAGAACATTATCCATTGAAAATGTTGAAAAAGTTGTTAATGCACCAAGAAAACCAAGCCCAATAATTTGTCTCCAAGGCTCGCTTGCTAACATTTCGTTTTCAAAAGCCGCAATAAGAAGCCCCATGACAAAAGAGCCGACAACGTTAACAGTCAAGGTGCCATAGGGAAAACCACGACCAAGTAACACTACAAAAAGCTCGGAAACAAGATAACGAGAACATGCACCCAAAGCACCTCCTAGTGCTATGAACCCAAGAATAGACAACTGCCCCATAAGATCCTCCGATCAGATAGTTAAATCTGATTAATTGCTAGGTTATTTTTCGGATTGGTTATGCCCGTATTAGTATGATATTTTAAAAGTTACAGGAGTCACTTTACTTCAATATAACCCATCAAGCCAGTTTTCATATGCTCAATAACATGGCAATGATACATCCAACGCCCTGGGTTATCAGCAACAAACGCCGCTTTTGCCGTCCCGTTCTTTCCAAGAAGTACGGTGTCAGTATGATAAGGCTCCGCAATTTTCTTACCATCCAACTCCAATACTGTAAACGTATGCCCGTGGATATGAATCGGATGATGATACTGAGTAACATTCTTCAAATTAAAAATGTATGTTTTTCCCAACTCTAGGGAAGCAAGTGGCTCGGGAATATTATCTTTAGACATTCCTTCCCAAGCGCGCTTGTTGGTTAACCAAAATGTAGGCATCGATTTGCCATTTTTTCCTACTGGCGACACCGCACCTTCCCATTCAAAAACAAAGTCCAGCTGTTGAGCATGACTAAGATCAAGTTCAGGCACTGGGTTAAGCGGTAGCTTCGGGATAACTTGGTCAGTAGGAAGGTCTGAACCAATCACATCAAACTCACACAATGGAAATGGAAACCGACCTTTCATATAACGCACGTAGACACGCTCACCGCGACTAGGAGCGATCAAGGCAAGGTCGAGCCTCATTCCTGGGCCAATCTTGTGCTGCGACAATTCATAAGGGGATTCTATCGGATTACCGTCTACCGCAATAACCCATGCTTTAGCACCCTCAATAGCAATTGGATAGGTGATAGTATTATCTACGTTCGCTATACGTATCCGAGTCGTTGCATTTTGTTTTAGCTGATAAACGGGCTCATGGGCCCCATTGACACTGCTCCACTCGCCTGGCGTGCCCATTCTCGCGCTTAATCGGGGGATCATAAGATTTTTCCACCTTCCCTGAGTATCAAGATGCCAGTGCTTGAGCATAAGAGCATATTCTTGATCAAACTTAACAGGGCTCTCTTCTTCAACAATGATCAAACCAACCAAGCCCATACCTAATTGCTTAACGCTATTCATATGTGGGTGATACCAAAATGTACCAGCGTCAGGCGGTATGAATTTATATATAAACGTTTCGCCGGGCTGAATAGGTGGCTGACTAAGAAATGGCACCCCATCCATTTCAATAGGGATTCTTAGACCATGCCAATGAATAGTTGTTGGCTCATCAAGTTTGTTAGTAAATCGAATTGTAACTTCCTGCCCCTGATGGCAACGAATTGTGGGAGCTGGGATTCTGCCATTAAAGCTCAATACTTCTGTTGTATAGCCTGAAATAAGCTCTGCTGAAGCAGGCTCTGCTGTCAGATCATAAATCCACTCACCTTGATTTTGAGAAGAACGCAACAACCGGCAAGCGGGAAGTAGACTTAGTACTGAAAACGATAAACCAGATTTAACAAATTGGCGACGAGATATCGGCATAAAAATAGCTTGGTAGTTTGACAAGCTAGCAAATGTAACAGATTAATAATAATAATTCTTAATTGTAAGCTTAATCCGCTACGATGACTTGTTAATTGAAAAGTACTTCCAAACAAAAAAGCGCCAGTCTTTCGACTAGAGCCTTAAATATGGCAGGGGTGGAGAGATTCGAACTCCCAACACGCGTATTCTTTGGGTATGAGTTGAATCCGCTGCGATGACTTGTTAATTGAAAAGTACTGCCAAACAAAAAAGCTCCAGTCTTTCGACTAGAGCCTTATATATGGCAGGGGTGGAGAGATTCGAACTCCCAACACGCGGATTTGGAATCCGCTGCTCTGCCAATTGGAGCTACACCCCTGTAGATATCTGATAAAACCTCGCGTTGCGAGGTTTTTAAATAAGTGGCGGAGCGGACGGGACTCGAACCCGCGACCCCCGGCGTGACAGGCCGGTATTCTAACC
>NZ_BSPW01000067.1 GCF_030161235.1 Vibrio zhanjiangensis
ATTTTACGGTGGAAACTTTACCACCTAATTTGGTGTCCGGGATCATTAAACCACTACAATTTAAACCTTTTTCAAAATGAAAGCTGTGGCACAGTTGGTTTAGATAGTCTTCAAAAAGCGATACTAACATGAGCAAAAAGGATTGTTTCTGGTATTGAGGAAATACATCTTGAAAGTGCGCGCCTAAATCATCGCGATACTTGTACCTATCCCAACAAACAGACTCGTTACTTTCTATATCAGATTCGTTGTACTTAATTAATTCTTCAGACCAATGGCGTTCTGATAGCTCGACAAAGATCCTAAATTTCTCTAAATCAGACAAAAAATACAAAGACACTTGATCGGATTTCTGCATTTTAACTCCTGATGCCTAACAGTGTTTTTTCAGCAGACATTGTCTTTCTAATATTTTAGAAAATACAGATACCACACCAGCAACATACTGTTCTGTAAGTCTTATCCTTCCTTGCACTCACAAATTGCAGAACATGTCTGCATAGTCTTGAGTGTTCAACTAGACTCATAGTCTGCCATTAAGAAAAGTAGGTCAAGAACTGACTTAACGAAAGTAGTCAAGAATTATTTACTAAATGATTTTGGGGCACAAATAAGCTAAGTTCCCATCTTGAGGTCTAGGTTGTCAATCACTCCACGGCGTCGCATTGATCATTCTACTAGGGTGTTGGCTATTATTGGCGTTCAATGACTTGTTTGGGCACTATCGTAGCGGTCACTTATTTTGTTATTGCTCCCAATTGAGAAGGGATGGCAAACACTCGTGAATGGCGCTTACGAGAAACGCAACGCTTGGCCGATCTCTTCCATAATAAACTCTTGTCGTGAAAACAAATTTTATTCATTAGACTCAGGTGACAAATTGTCCGTTAATTCGCGCTACACGCGTAGCGTGCAAGGCCATGAGGGGGACCTTCCGCTCATGTTTTGTTCTTAATATCCGTTGCTGTATGTCGGATATACTCTGTGAGATTAGATGTGGAACAAACATCCAAATTAGACCGCGTTCGCGCCGATTACAACGTGCACTACTGGAGTCAAGGGTTTTACGGTATTGATGACCAAGGTGAAATGTACGTTTCACCACGTAGTGATAATACCCACCAGATTCAGCTAAGCAAAATTGTTAAGCAGTTAGAAGAGCGTCAGCTCAATTTACCTGTGCTGGTTCGATTTCCTCAAATCCTCCATCAACGTGTGCACTCAATCTGTGACGCGTTTAATCAGGCTGTTGAAGAGTATCAATACCCAAACAAATACCTGCTAGTGTACCCAATCAAGGTAAACCAACAGCGTGAAGTGGTCGATGAGATTCTTGCCAGCCAAGCCCAATTGGAAAACAAACAGCTAGGCTTAGAAGCAGGCAGTAAACCTGAACTTCTTGCCGTTTTAGCGATGGCTCAGCACGCCAGCTCTGTTATCGTGTGTAACGGTTATAAAGACCGTGAGTACATCCGCTTAGCGCTGATTGGTGAAAAACTCGGTCACAAAGTGTTTATCGTGCTTGAGAAAATGTCTGAACTGGACCTTGTGTTAAGGGAAGCGAAAAGTCTGGGCGTTACCCCACGTCTTGGCATTCGTATTCGTCTTGCTTCTCAAGGTGCAGGCAAATGGCAAGCCAGCGGCGGCGAGAAGTCGAAATTTGGTCTCTCAGCGTCACAAGTACTCAACGCCATTGATCGCCTAAAACAAGAAAATCAATTAGATACCTTGCAACTGGTGCATTTCCATCTTGGTTCGCAAATGGCGAACATTCGTGATGTACGTAATGGGGTGAATGAGTCGGCGCGTTTTTACTGTGAGCTGCGAGCCTTGGGCGCAAACATCGCTTATTTTGATGTGGGTGGCGGTTTGGCGATTGACTACGATGGAACCCGCAGCCAATCTTCCAACTCAATGAACTACAGCTTGTTGGAGTACGCGCGTAATATTGTCAACACGGTTGGCGACGTGTGTAAAGACTACGAGCAGCCCATGCCGGTGATCATTTCTGAGTCAGGACGTTCGTTGACTGCGCACCACGCAGTGCTGATCACGAACGTGATTGGTACAGAAACCTACCAACCTGAAGCGATTACTGAGCCAGAAGAAGATTACCCTCATCTACTGAACAACATGTGGCGTAGCTGGTTGAACTTGCACAATGGCACCGATGACCGAGCACTGATCGAGATTTACAACGATACGCAAAGTGATTTGGCTGAAGTGCACTCTCAGTTTACGACAGGGGTGTTGACCCTTGAGCATCGCGCGTGGGCAGAACAAACATCGCTGCGTATCTACTACGAATTAAATCGTTTGATGAGCACAAAAAACCGCTTCCATCGCCCAATTCTTGATGAATTGTCAGAGCGCTTAGCGGATAAATTTTTTGTCAATTTCTCATTATTCCAATCGTTGCCAGATTCTTGGGGTATTGATCAGGTATTCCCTGTTTTGCCATTGTCTGGCTTGCAAAACACCGCGGATCGCCGTGCCGTTATGCTCGACATTACCTGTGATTCAGATGGTGCGATTGACGCCTATGTGGATGGTCAGGGTATCGAAAGTACGCTGCCTGTACCCGCTTGGAATGAGGATGAGCCTTATTTGATGGGCTTTTTCTTAGTCGGTGCGTATCAAGAAATCCTCGGTGACATGCACAACCTATTTGGTGATACCCATAGTGTCGTTGTGAATGTTGGCGATCAAGGCGAAATAAACATCGATTTTGTCAACGAAGGTGATACCGTCGAAGACATGATGCGTTACGTCCACATTGATGTAGACCAGATTCGTAAAAACTATCTGTTTTTGGTATCGCAGCGCGTTGACCAAGAAGAACAGCAACAGATTCTAGCAGAGCTTGAGCAAGGTCTGTCTGGTTACACCTATTTAGAGGATTTCTAAATGGATGACTTGTTTACTAAAACGGATCATTCGCTTTACTCAAACTCGATGAGTTTTGTGCGTCGTCCGTATGTCAAAGACCCTGTGGCAGCAGATGCGGATCTGGTTGTGTTTGGCGCCCCGCTGGATATGGCCACCTCTGGTCGCCCTGGTGCGCGCATGGGGCCGGATGCTATCCGTCGTGCGTCGGTAAATCTTGCGTGGGAAGGCAAAAAATTCCCGTGGGATTTCAACCTATTCGACAAAATCAAAGTGGTTGATGGTGGCGATCTTGTCTTCGATTGTGGTGATGCAGAAGATTTTACTTATCGTATGGAAGCCGCCACTTCTGCGATCCTAAAAAGCGGTAAGACGATGCTTGGTTTGGGAGGCGATCACTTTATTACACTGCCGATTTTGCGTGCCTACGCGAAACATCATGGTGAAATGGCACTCATCCATTTCGATGCTCATACCGATACGTATCAGAATGGCAGCAGCTATGATCACGGCACCATGTTTTATCATGCACCAAACGAAGGGCTGATCTCTCCTAAGCATTCGATACAAATTGGTATTCGCACAGAGTACAAGCAAGAAGGTCACGGTTTTAACGTGATCAATGCGATGCAAGCAAACGACATGAGTGTCGATGAGACCCTTGCCGATATTCGCCGTATCGTGGCCGATAAGCCAGTGTACGTAACCTTTGATATCGACTGTTTGGACCCCGCGTTTGCGCCAGGGACCGGCACACCCGTCTGTGGTGGTTTGAACTCGGATAAGATTTTGAAAATCATTCGTGGCCTAAAAGACGTCAATATCGTTGGTATGGATGTCGTGGAAGTCTCTCCTCCATACGATCAAAGTGATTTGACAGCGCTGGCTGGTGCCACTATCGCGCTTGAGCTGATGTACGCTTGGGCAGCCAATAAAGCATTCAACTCTGAATTCTAAGCAGGCAAGGTCAATAACTGGGAGCGCCTAAACGCGGATACTAGACGTATAGGGCTCCTATCAATGCCCAATCAGCTAAGCAACTTGGGTGAGGGTTTGCTGGCGCTTGCGCCAAAATTCGGCATGGCGCCATCGCTGCTCTTTGGTATAAAATTGCTGCTTTAGTTTCATGTACTGTTCAAATTGGCGAGCTAAATCGTCTTGGTAGACTCGGCAATTTTCCTTTAGCTTTTGCGGCGTTGCTGAATTGCCTATCACGCTGGCGGCTTGACACCCAGAGGCCATCGCAAACCCAAGTCCCATCGAAGAAATCGGGTCGAAAGCACATGCCGCATCACCGACAGGAATATAATTATCTACTTGGGTAAACTGAGAAAAGTGTGTGCCCGCAGGCCTTATCCACAGTGTGTCGTCAATACTGCTCGCGCCGTCAACCCACGCTGACATATGGTGACTTCGTGCTAGGTGTTGTTGCCAACCGGCGATACGATTCAACCGCTGTTTGGCAATCAGCTCGAAGTCACTAAAATACGTCACAACCAAGGTATTCTCAGAAAGTGCTGCGCTATACCACCAGCCAAACTCATCACTTTCTATCAGTTGCCGCTGTTCCAGTGAGGCGTGACGGGTATTAAAAAAAGCCCCGACCCCCGTTAACCTATCATATTGGCGCACTGAGGCACCAAGGGATTGACCAATTAATGAGTTACGACCCGATGCATCAATCAGATAGCGGCAAGTAATACTAAACTTACCATGTTGAGGGTGGCTGACGTCCACACGGTAGCCGCGCCGCCCTAACGCGTGAACCCCTTTACTTTTCGTCCTTGGAAACAGGGTGCCACCACGTTCTACAACATGCTCAAGTAACGTCATATCAAAGACTTCACGGTTTACCTGATATGTTGCTCTGTCGGGGGCAAAAATAGCGTGCCGATTGGCAGAAATATCACTGCCCCAAAAAGCACTGTTTCCCTGAGTGGGTTTAAAGCAATCATCGCCAAAATCGCGTCTTTGAATTTGCAGATAGTCAATGATTGAAAATAGGCTTGCAGAAACACTCTCGCCAACTCTGAGTTTTTGTAAATCTGACTGCTCAATTAATATTACGGATAATGGTGTGTGAGTGAGCAAGGTTAATGCGGCGCTGGCCCCACTTGGGCCAGCACCTATAACCAGCACATCACAGTGGTGTGCTTGTGTCATTTTGATTACCGTCTTATGCGTCTGCCACTGCGAGGCGTTTTTCTGCCCGCAGGTTTTGCTGTGATAGGTAGCGACATTTTTTCTTCCAAACCTTTGAGCATCGCCTTGGCTTTATTACAGCCAGATGAAAGATGGGTTTTAAGGTTATCTGGAATATAGAACACGGGGATATCGGTACCATCATCAGCAGGATTGCCAGTAATATCAGAAACAGGGACGTCTTTGTAAGCAAATAACTGATGATTGCGTTCAGTTTCGGTGAAGTAGGGGAAGTTTGGCTCATCGGCATTGTGATTGCGAATAAAGCCAAGTGCAGACCAGTGTTCAACCATTTGGACAAAGCTATTAATCCCACGAGCATAGTTCACTTGCTCACCGGCAGGTAGATGTGACAATGCTTGGTCGTCATACTGACTTGTGAGTACATCCCAAGGGCTTTGTGGTGGCCACCAGTAGCTGTAGTAAGTCGGAGCTAGTGGCACCATGTGTGGGTCGTCGTCTGTGCCCGCGTTGACTTTGTTGACGGTTGGATCAGTGAAATTGACGTTTTGTACCGTGCAGTTGAAAAAGTCAGCTTGCCATGGACATGCCATACGTTTGGTTAAGTCTCCGGGTTGGCAGCCGCCGCCTTCACACTCATCTCGAGTTGGGTCCAGACCATTTGGAAAACCTTTACCAGCGCTTTGATCTTTAATTTGATAGGGCGCTTGGTAGACGGCGGGATTTTGTAAACTCCAAGTCACCTCAATGCCTGGACACATAGGCAAGCCAACGCAATTGCCGACACTGCCTTGATCAACGTAATACAAGCCAAAACTATCTTGTACATCATCAGAGCTGACTGGACTCGTACTAGAAAATTGACCTTTTGCCCATTGGCTTAGCAAGAAGTACTGCGTTTGAGTAAGGGTCAAAAACTTATCAACGATATTATTTTCCGCGTTACTGACAGAGTTACTGCCTGAGTTAAGCGGCATTAATGGGAGATGCCCCTCAGTGCCATACTCAAAGAGTTGTTGGTTGGTTTGATCAAGTGGCGGAGTGGTTTGTACTGTGGCAGGGTCTACTGGCTTTCTAAAATAGTTAAAGTAAGCTTCTCGGTTTGCTTTGTTTTCTTCAGAGTTATCTTTAAAGTCAAAGATATTGGAGACAAATGCCGACATAGATTGTACGTTTGAGACCCATTGGTAACGGCTGATACGTTGAATAATTGGCTCGATATCACGGTAATAGTTAGCGGGATAATCAGGCTGGAATTCGCCATTACGGTACATTTCTGGGCATAGGTTTTGTTCACGAATGGCCACATCAAACATGGTGTCGCTTAGATTTGAAATATTGACAATTTCAGGCGCAAAATCAGGCGAGCCGACAATGACCCATGCAGATAAATTGACTTCGCGACCATCGTTGAATACCAGTTGGCAATATACGGTGCCATCGGCGATGTCGTCGTGCCAAGTGTCTGCTCCCCCGTAGGATTCAAGTGGTTGATCGCCGCCTGCATGACCATAACCTCCGATCACCACTAAACGGCCTTGGTTATCAGTGATGATATCACCGAGTGACTTAACTTCTGTCCCTTGGCTTGGTTTAGGAGGAAAGCTGACAGGGTAATTGTCGGGGGCACTTGCTTGGTCAAATACGGCTTTGGCATGTGCACCAGAAATGGTACGTGGCCCTGGATCAATGATGAGTTCACGACGATCAGTGCCTTCAACGTTGGCATTGCGCAGCGGCGTGTTACGGGCGGCATAACTGTTATCTTGCCCGTATAACAAATTGCCTTGCAGCTCATTGAATTCATACCACGCCGCCTTCTTATTGGCGATATGTACTGTCCATGTGATTGACTTTACGTTATCAGTTGAAAGCGTTATTTCGTTATGATTATCGTCAAAAATTTGAAATGGCTGGCCTTGGCGACGGATCTGCCCCTTGGCATCTTTAAACTGGTTAACGGGTCTATCAATTTTATTGCCCCACTCATCGGCTTCAAATGGCATACCGCCAATTTCGTTAGGAGCCAAATAAAACTGGCCATCGCTATTACCAAGCCTTGCGACGCCAACTGAAGGGTGAAGAGAATAGTTCATATTTATATCCTTTAGATACATTAACTACTGCACAATCACGCACGTAAAGATGAAATTAAGTTACCGTGCGTACTTATTTCACTGGGATACGGCTTCAGCGGAGTAATTAACTCTAGCAGCAAGAACAATAGGTGCACACTTGTGTGTCCCCGTTCTGCCAATATTCACAACGTGGATGCTGTAAACTTTTTCAGACTCAATGAGTGCTGGCCCAGTTGAAGCGTGGGGTAGGGGATGAGAGGGCGAAAGCCGATGTGCAAGTCATGCGATTGTTTGGCAGGGGTTAGGGAGGGACTAGAAAGCAACATACACACCTTGAATTTGGTGTGTATGTTGTGAGGCGATTTATTGATGCTGGTGCTGCATGCCGCTCATCACCTTTTTGATTGGTGCGGTAACGACTTTTTTCTCACCGTTGGCAAAGGTCAGGGTGACATCAATATTCTCGCCTTCAGTGAACGGCTTTTTCAGATTGAATAACATAATGTGTAAGCTGCCCGGTTTAAGCTCTACCGTGCTTTTGGCTGGGATCGTGATTTGATCCACTTGGCGCATTTTCATCACGTCGCCTTCTTTAATGACATCATGCAATTCTACCTTCCCAGCGGCTTCTGTTGTTGCCGAGACAATCACGCGGTCTTTGTCACTGTGGTTGATGATTTCACTAAAGACAGCACTGGTTGCGGCATTTGGTGGTGTTGCGCGCGCATAAGTGTGTGACAACATAATATCTTCGCACGCATGAGCAAATGGGCTAAGAGCGAGAGAGGCTAGAATTAAAGCTTTTAACTTCATTACGAGTTTCCTTGTGAAGTAAGTGTTTTCATTGCTTGTACCAGAGGTGCAGGCGTAAGCGTGTGAGGCACTTTAGTGATTAACTTGCCGTCTGGTTTTAGGAAGTAGAAATAAGAGCTGTGATCGAGTGTGTATTTCAGCTCTGAATTTTTTAGTTGAGTTTTACGGAAAATAACGCCGTATTTATGAGCGAGAGGGGTCGTGACATCCAGAGGTGCCGACAATCCTTCGATCATAGGATGAAAATACTGCGCGTATTTGTAAGAGTCTGCTGCCGCATCACGCTCTGGGTCTAAAGAGATGAATACGGGTCTAAATTTTGATGTGATAGAATCGTCGACTTGGTTTAGTGCGCCAGCTAACATGGCAAGCGAGGTTGGGCAGACATCTGGGCAGCGCGTAAAACCAAAGTAAACGATACGAATTCTTGAGTCTTCTTGGTCGAAAATGCTCACAGGCTTGTCGTCTTTTCCAAACAGGATGACGTTATCATCTGGTGACACTTGAGCTTCGACTTCGGGTTGTGAATCCAAATAAGAGTTGATGCCAAATCCCAGCGCAAATGCAGCGACCAAGATCAAAGACCATTTTTTGCTCATCTTTCCATCCTAATAGAAGCGCTCATAGTATCCTGACCATCGGTAATCTCGCCGACCCAAGTCATCGTATTCTGAGTACAGACTGGCAGCGTGATGAGGCCACTGTACTGAGTAGCGCCGCTTTTGTTGAGTGTAAACATTAGGGTACCCATCTCCATTTCATAACCTTGCAACGTGATGAGTAAACTTTGTTGCTTAGTACTATTAGGCCAATCAACCGTGATTTTAGTCGGTACCAAAGGTTGGCTAATATCGCGATCAGCTTCTACACGAATATTACCAAGTTCACAAGCCTGAGTCGTGACAAGGCAATATTCTGACAAAGGTTTGACGTGAGCTCGTATGTTAAACCATTGATAAACGTCACTAGCAAAGAAACCTGCGCCTAATGCACAGACAATAGCAAGCGGCTTAAGTATTGACGGCACGGAGTATTCTCATTTTTGGTTGAGCGCCGATCCTATCACCGGATGTTTGTCAATGGCGAAATTTGCTCAGAAATTTGTGCAGCTCATCAATGCCTGAGCAAGTGTAAGCTTCTGATCCACCATGAGATAATATCTTGAGTTAGCCTTGCTTGAGGTAGGGAGATTGGTGAGATAGTTTTAATTGTCTCGTTGAAAATCAGCAGCAATGCTATCGAATTTCTACAGGGCGGCCAGAGCTAGCCAGCGCTCAAACACGCTGGCAATGCAGTCTTACGAGTCGTTGCTTAGCAAGAACTGTTTGAATCGAGATTGTGTTTCCGCATCGGCTTTGTTGTACCAAAAGTGCAGCATTTCTTCTGCTGTCGAATCTGTTGCCAACGTCTCATTGGTCACTTTTGGGGCCGAAGGTTGAGAAACCGCTGCAATAGGAGCCACCGCTGCCACACCGCCACGACGGTTATAGTCAGCCAGTTCCAATTTGAAATTTCGGCCAATTTGCATGCCGTCTTTGACGAGTTTATCTTCTGTCACGGCTAGCGCAGAGCCACTCGCTGTGGTGAGTTGCCACTGGACATTTTTGATGTCTTTTTCGCCTTCAAAACGATCTTTGTATTTTGGTAGCTTGAAACTAAGTTCGGCATCATGAGTATTGAATTTGGCGATAATCGGATCGCTTTCAAGGATGATACGATCATTACCTTGTGTGAAATATGGTTGGTAACGGAATAGGAGTTGATTTTCTCCATCGGGTAAAACGAGGGTTTTTGTTGCGGAGAAAAAGCTCCCAGAAAACTCTGGTTTGCCATCGTTTACAACCAAGACATCTATCGTGTCTGGCACTGTGATTGTCACGTCTGCTACAGCTAGGCTACTTACAGTCAGTGCTGCCACAGCCAGAAATGTGGTTTTGATGTTCATGACTCGATCCACTTAGTTTTGGTAAGGGGACACTTTGCCTAGTGATACAGGATATTTCAATTAGATAAATGTCAAAGTGATAAGATTTCACGGAAAGTTAACTTTGATAGCTAATAATTGGATCATTAACCATAGTGATAATTTATAAATTTTGGGTCGAAATCCACTTTAGTATGTAACAGAGTAAATTTGCTCGGCGAATTTTTAAGCTTGCCTCGAAAACAAGGTTTATTTTTTTCATCAAAAAAAAAGTCTCTTAAATACTCAATTTATGTTCATCGGAATGTAGCCGAAGGATAGATCTGACCGATTTTCGCACCTATTTAGGGATGTTTGCGGATAGGGATAGACGACAAGGTTCCCAGTTTAGGGAGATTGACAAGCAATAAGAGAGACAGTTATGAATAGGATGACTTTGTATGCTGTAAGTATCGCTTTGGTATCGTCGAGCTCAGTAATGGCATTGCCTGCAGCCCCAACGATTGATGTCTATGGATCAAATAATCTTCAATTTTCTAAGATAGAGTTGGCGATGGATACCACTTCTGGATACAACCAGATGGTGAAGTATTTTGATCAAGCAGACATTAATATTAAGTTTAACCAATGGAGTGGTACAGCAGGAGATGCATACAAGGTCTATTTTGATGGTGTTGAGGTTGCCAACGGCAAGATAACAGGAAGCCAAACCACGGCTAGCTTCAAATACGCTCAAGGTGGACGTTATCAACTAACCGTTGAGGCATGTGATGCTACCGGCTGCAGTGCTAGTGCTCCGGCCACTTTGGTGGTTGCTGATACTGATGGTGCTCATTTAGACCCACTGCCAATGAATGTCGATCCCAATAATAATCAATACACTCTCGAGCCTAATACGGTTGTTGGTACGTATTTCGTCGAATGGGGCATCTATGGGCGTAATTTTACCGTTGATAACATTCCAGCACACAATTTAACTCATATACTTTACGGATTTATACCCATATGTGGTCCCAATGAGTCGCTTAAGTCGGTCGGGGGAAATAGCTATCAGGCGTTGAAGACGGCTTGTACTGGCGTACCAGACTATGAGGTCGTCATTCACGATCCATGGGCGGCATATCAAAAAAGCTTTGCTCAGGCAGGCCACACATTTAACTCTCCCATTAAAGGCAACTATGCCATGTTGATGGCGCTTAAACAGCGTTATCCTGAACTGAAAGTGATCCCTTCGGTTGGTGGTTGGACGCTATCTGATCCCTTTTACGATTTTACGAACAAGGCCAATCGAGACACTTTTGTTGCGTCAGTGAAGAAATTTTTAACGACTTGGAAGTTCTACGATGGTGTTGATATAGACTGGGAATTTCCAGGCGGTGGTGGCGCAGCGCCCGATTTAGGCGATCCAGTTAATGACGGCCCTGCCTACGTGGCTTTAATGCGAGAGTTACGCGCTATGCTCGATCAGCTAGAGCGAGATACGGGTCGTACCTATGAACTGACCTCGGCTATTGGTGTCGGTTATGACAAAATTGAAGATGTGAATTATGCAGATGCCGTTCAGTATATGGACTACATCTTTGCCATGACCTACGACTTTTATGGCGGTTGGAACAATGTACCCGGCCATCAAACCGCACTTTATTGTGGCACGTTCATGCGCCCAGGTCAGTGCGATGGTTCTGGCGTTGATGGTGATGGTGTCCCATACAAAGGCCCTGCCTACACGGGTGACAATGGCATAAAACTCATACTTGATCAGGGCGTGCCAGCCAATAAGTTGGTGCTGGGTACGGCTATGTATGGCCGAGGTTGGGAAGGGGTTACGCCAGATACGTTGAGCGATCCTAATGACCCAATGACAGGGACAGCGACAGGCAAGCTCAAAGGTTCAACGCAGCAAGGTGTGTGGGAAGAAGGGGTAATTGATTACAAAGGCATCAAGACTTACATGCTGGGTCCAAACAAATCTGGGGTTAATGGCTTTAAATATGGCTATGACACTCAAGCTGAAGCGCCTTGGGTTTGGAATCCAACCTCTGGTCAGCTGATCACGTTTGACGATGATCGATCGGTGAAAGTGAAAGGGGCCTATGCTCGAAGTTTGGGTCTGGCGGGTTTATTCTCATGGGAAATTGATGCGGATAACGGCGACATTCTCAACGCAATGCATGAAGGTTTGGCTGGTGGAGAGCCTACTAATCGGGCCCCTGTTGCCAATGCGGGGCCAGACATGACAGTTGTTGGGCCAGCCTCTGTCACGCTAGATGGTTCTCGCTCAAGCGATTCTGATGGCACGATTTCAAGTTACTTATGGGAGCAGACTGGCGGTACTCCGGTCTCTCTATCGGGTAAGAATATGTCTCAAGCGAACGTCAACGTTTTGGAAGTAACAAAGGTTGAAATACTGACATTCAAGTTGGTGGTCACGGATAACGATGGAGCGACGTCAGATGACAGCCTGATGATCACAGTTCAACCAAAAGACACAGGTCCAGGCAATACAGCACCTGTCGCGCGAATATCGGTACCAGAGAAGGTAAAAGCGGGTGAACGTGTCGTTGTCGATGCTTCGCGTTCGACTGACGCAGATAACGATCCACTGCTATTTCGTTGGGATATTCCATCTGATTTAAAAGTGGATATTGATGGTGCGCGGGTGAGCTTTATGGCTGCTGAATATGATCAAGATACTGCTTTACGCTTTAGTGTGAGTGTCAGTGATTCAAAGGTTAGTTCTGTGGCATCCGCAACGGTTGTTGTAGAAAAAGCAGGCACAGGGGGAGGAAAATGCGACAACCTTTGGAACGCTCAAACGGTTTACACCAGTGGTAATAAAGTTACTTGGGATCAAAGAGAGTGGCAAGCCAGATGGTGGACACAAGGTGAAAATCCTTCTCAATCTGGCCCGTGGGGTGTGTGGGAAGACATTGGCCCCGCTAACTGCTCTACAGATTGAATCAAAACTTGTTGGCAACGCACATGACAAACCGTGTGCGCTGCCTTTGTCTATTTACCTCAAACTCTGTCAACCCACATGCTGATCTCGTCTTATGATTTCGTCTGTTTAAGGTCATTTAAACAGTAAGTTTAGATACCGTATTTTGTACATAAAGATTAAATATTTGAGTTTTCAAACTTATATTGATTTGTGATAATTTTATCCAAAATAAAAATGAAACAAGTTTGATATGAATTTGATATTCACCTAGTCTAATAAGGTAAGTTGTCATTAGTTATGTTATTACATCACTAGCATAAAGCAATGTTCAGCAAGTGTGATAGCTAGGTATATTTTAACAATAAGGTGAGTATAGATATGTCAGAAGTACGTACACGAGTAGACTTTAAAGTCGGGCAGCAAAGCAACATTGATGCTGAAATTGTCTCTTTTCATGGTCTTAAGACGGATAAAGAGCACGTGGCAGTCATATTTAAACAAGCTGACAAACTGCAGGAAGCACCGTTAGTGCGAATGCATTCAGAATGTCTTACTGGCGACGTGTTCCATTCTTCTCGATGTGATTGTGGGGAGCAGCTTGAAGAAACCATTAACCTTATGGGGGAGGCTGGCGGTATTATTTTGTACCTGCGTCAGGAAGGGCGCGGTATTGGCTTATACAACAAAATTGATGCGTATCGTTTGCAAAGTCAGGGTATGAACACTTATGAAGCAAACAATCATTTGGGGTTTGATGATGATCTTCGTGATTTTACCGAAGCTGCTCAGATGTTAAGTGCGCTTGGTATTACTAAGGTACGCCTAGTGACAAATAATCCTAAGAAGATTAACGAACTAGCATGTTATGGTATTGATATTGCCGAGGTAGTCAACACTTCTGCACACATTAAAGATGGTAATGAAAGCTACCTAAAAGCAAAAGCATGTCATGGTAAACACTCGTTAATTGTTTAGTCGGTATAAGGTTTCAGCATCTAGACGGTATTTCCTCTGCTGAAACCTTTGTTCTTCATGCTTACTTAGATATTTTGCACGTCTAATTTACCGCTCTAATGTTGCCCTGTCTTAAGTTATTCAGAACCTCGGCTTTCGGGCCATCGGTGATGATTGTTCCTTTTTCCATCACAATGATTCTATCTACCACATCCAACATGGAAGTTTTATGGGTAATCAATACCAAAGTTTCTGATGGCTTTAGCTGAGCAAGCTGCTGTTTAATATGCATTTCAGAACGGTTATCCATAGCACTGGTTGGTTCATCTAATATCATAACAGGAGGCCGATTGAGAAAAGCTCGGGCAATGGCAACCGCTTGGCGTTGTCCACCGGAGAGTAACAATCCACCTTCGCCCACTTGCCGTTCTAGCCCCGCAGGATCTTGTTGGGTAAAGGCGGTGACCCCTGCTCGATTCGCCGCATCTAGCACATCTCGGTCATCGGCGAGCGGGCGGCCAAGCGTAATGTTGTCGCGAATAGAACCATAGAATAACTGGCTGTCTTGTGGCACACACCCTATATTACGTCTGATATCGATATGATGAAGTTGTTGTATGTCAGTGTCATCGATACGAACATGGCCTTCCGTTGGTTTGAATAGACCGAGAATAAGGCGCTCAAGTGTTGTCTTACCTGACCCTATTCTACCAATAATTGCGACTTTTTCTCCGGGATTGATTGTTAAACTTAAGTCGCGTATTGAAGCGATAGGACAGTCTGGGTAATGAAAGGTCACTTTGTCTAATTCAATCTTGCCTCTAACAATAGGGCGATGAATATAACGCTTTCCCTCTTCTTGCTCGTCCGGCAGTGTCATTATCTGTTCGATGATAGTCAGAGAAGATTTGGCTTGGTTATAGCGCGCAGAGAGTAGCGATAGTTGAACCATAGGGCCAATAGCACGATTACTTAGCATGGATGCGGCAATAAGGCCACCCATTGTGAGCTCACCATCTGCGATCAAGTATACCCCAAGAATAATCATGCCTATGCTGGAGGCTTGTTGAACAAAGCCTGCGGTGTTGTGGATTCCATCGGTAATTCGTCGACTTTTGATGCTCCAATTGGACATGTGAGCAACGGCTTCTTCCCATTTAAATTGGAATTGACTTTGTGCGCCAAACAGTTTGAGAGTCTCCAAACCCACTAAGCTTTCAATGAGATTGGCATACTTTTGTGACGCAAGGCGTGAACCTTCTTCAATCGAGCGTTTGAGTGGTCCCTGTATAATGAGTGCATAGGTGGCTAGAATGAAAACCCCTAGTATTGGGATAAGGACTAAGTTACCTGCCATTAGCCATATCAAAACCAGAAATAAAATGGCAAAAGGAAGGTCGATTAGAGCTCCAATAGTTGCTGAGGCAAAAAATTCTCTAATCGATTCAAACTCTTGCAAGTGCCTGGCAAACGCACCGACAGAAGGGGGTCTGGCTTCCATTCGTATCCCCATGACTTTACTAAACAGTTTGGAGGAGATGAGAATGTCGGATTTTTTCCCCGCGATGTCGATAAAATAACTGCGAAGAATTTTCAGAGTAAGATCGAATAAGAATATAACAAAGATTCCACTTGCCAGTACCCAGAGGGTTTCAAATGCTAAGTTAGGGACAACTTTGTCGTACACCAGACGGGTGAACATAGGTGCTGCAATGGCGAACAGATTGATCAATATTGAAGCGACGAACACATCGCGGTAGATATTTTTTGACTGCCACAATGTTCCCCAAAACCAATGGCCTTCACGAGTTTTTAAAATTTCAGGTGAACGTTCATCGTAACGAAACTGTTTTTTAACTAAGAAATAGCGGCCAGTATAGAGTTCATTGAGCTCGTCAAATGGTATGGAAATGGGCACTAAGCCTGATTCTCCGGTCACGACCTCGACTTCTTGCTTTTCTGTGCTGATTGAGTTCAAAACACAGGCATCCCCCCCTTTTAAAATCAACACAACGGGCAGAACTAGCTCAGAAATATCCGTCAGTTGTGAGCGATTTTCTTTGGCGACAAGTCCTGCGCGATCGGCTGCCCGAGGAAAGAGAAAGGGCGTCAGTTTCCCTGAAGATAGAGGTAAGCCATTGATCAGCGCTTCGGGTGAGTTTGCCAATCCGTAGTAGCGGCTGATGTATATGAGTGAGTTGAGTAAAGGATCTTGCATTGATGACTTTAACCTTATTACTTATCTACAATAAAGCCTTGGAATACATCGATAAAGTGCTCCGCCAAAAAGTCGAGTTGTGCCTGAGTTTCCACACGAGATGCAATGGTCTTGATACCAAGGTTATGAGCGGTACGTGAAATGGAAGTTAGGGTAAATTGTTGTTTCTCTTCATCTAAATGGTGAGTGTAAAGGTAGTCAACTTTAACATAAGCAGGTCTGAATTCGTTGATGTAATCTAAAGACTGGAAATTTCGTCCGTAGTTATCCACCCCAAAATCTGCTCCTGCATTGCGAATGGCGTTACAAAATAACGCAGTATGATGAGGCGTATTCACAAAGCAGTTTTCAGGAATTTCAAAATGCAGCAGTGACGCGACAGATTTGTGGCGGCTTAGTATTTGAGTAACCCAACGAATGAAACTGGGCTCGGCAATACTGCTTTGCGAGATATTTATTGCAACCGGATCTGAGAACAGGCCTTGTTCGAGTTGTGAAACCATGGTTTTTATCACGTATTCATCAAATAAGTGACTCGCATGAAGTTGTTCTAGAGCAAACATATACTGGTTGGCACTAAATCTTTCCCCATCTCTTTCAATTGCGGAGAAGACTTCTCGGTGGAAGGTTTTTCCTCCGCCATCGTTCGCCGCTTGATATCGGAATTTAAACCAGTCATTGCTTATCGCTTCTTCAACGAGCGCTTTCCATTGCTGTTTACCCATTAGATTTTCTGAGCTATCGCTGGTGACGTAGCCATAGGTAATTTCAGGATCAGACTTCGCTGTTGCTAAAGCATTGTCAAGCATAGTGAGGATGCTGGATGTATCTTTCGGTACCTCATTGTACACAACCCCAAGTGCCACACTGGATTTTGCCATTCCTGTGGGATCAGGGTTAATACCTTGGACATAGTTGACAATTCTTTCTGAAACGCTTTTGAGTTCATTCTCGCTCATATTAGGGATGATAAAGGCAAACTCTTCCGGAGAAATGCGGGCAATGGTAATGTCTGGATAGGTCAATGACACGCTCAAGTGATCAGAAAGCTCTTTTACCATGCTATCACCCGCTTTGTAGCCTTTCTCTTCGTAGAGGTCATGAATAAAGCTCGCTTCAAGGAGCGCAACACCGCCTATACCCCCTTCCCCTAACCATGCGTTGAGCTGATTCATATAGTAAGCACGGTTACCAAGTCTAGATACAGGGTCAATGTATGCGCGCTCTCTTAGTTTTTGTGCTTCTTGTGCTTGAGCTTTAAACGACTTTTCAACTTGTGCAGACATACTATTGATGCCATCGACAACATAGATAAGATCTTTGGTGGAAGGACGAGGAAGTGGGTCACCAAACTGATTACGTGCCACTTGCTCCATTTTTGTCACAATGAGCTGTAACGGACGTAGGGCGCGCTTGAGAATAAAAGCAATCGACAGCAAACCAACGGCAAAAATAAGGCTAAACGCCATTCCTAGGCGCACAAATGCGTTCCATAATTGGGTGTAGGCGTCCCCAGTGTGGCTGACAATTTCAACTTCCGCGAGTTGCATCCAACCACTGGTCACGACTCGTCGATCATGGATGCGGTCGAACAAGTGCAGATCGGTAAACCAGCTAGGCACATCGAGAGGTTTCACTGGATAGGAACGAATGATTTCTTCGCCATCATCTAAGAAAATCAGGCGCACAACGGAGTAACTACTACCATCAAACAATGCGTTGACCACAGATTCTACGGCAATTTTATCTTTGCTCTCTAGGTAGGGAGCTAAAGCGAGACCAACTGTGTTGATGGTATTGTTCATTTCTGACCGTTGCTGCTGAATCAGGTTGTTTCGCGTGGTGTTAAATTCAATGATAAAGACTGAGCCCATTAGCATCAGAAATACAGCTATCATCCCCGCGACAAGTTGTTTATATAAAGTCATTATTGCCTACTCATCGTAATTCAAAATTGGTTTATTCAATTTGAGTGATTTTTCTCTGGCCCTGAGGTCATTCCATAAGCTAAGCCTCGATGACTCTCCCGCCAGTTGTCCTTTTTTTGATTTCATTAGCCACAAATTTTTACCATTGAAGCTGTATATGGGTAGTAAATCTCTGCGTTTTGATGCTCTTTTGATTTGAGGATCAATATTGTCGAGCAAGACAGGCTCTGCACTGGGCTTTGAATAATACGCCAACACCATATGAAACTGATTTAATCGTATTGCCTTAACGTAAACGAGTCTTAATTTTCTATCCGAAACGCCGAGCTCAAGCAGTGAAAAGTACTTTGCAATCGTAAAGTCCTCACAATCTCCGCCACTACTGCCAAGAAACTCAAGCGGTGTCGCCCAGTAATCTTTTTTGCCCCAAAGCCTGTCATCATTAACAAAATTGAGCTGGTTGAAGAAGCGATTGACCTCTACCAGTTTTTGGTCTTCCGGTAGTTGCTTAAACTGCACCATTTCTCGACGCCAAGTTTCGACTCTTTTTCCAGCTCGCTCCCCATAGGTTTTGCGCACAGCGTCAACCCAACGCTGTTCTTGGGTATTAAGCGCTTGTGAAGTGGTCGAGATCAAAACAAGCAATAGGATAGAAAGGAAAAACTTCATGTCACTGCTGCTAATGTATTTGGTGGAGCCAAGCTGAAAGCATATTTATTCCTTAAGCGCGTTGTTTTTGGCACCAATGATAGGCCTTAATAAATATTCCATAACGGTTCGCTTCCCTGTAATGATATCTACGGATGCCGTCATGCCCGGTATAATGGGCAATGAATCATCATTATTGAGACTGGTTTCTTTGGTTCTTACCCGTACAAGATAAAAGCTGTTACCCTCTTCATCGGTTGTTGTATCGGCACTGATGTGTTCAAGGCTACCTTCAAGTCCACCGTATTTAGTAAAATCATATGCGCTAAATTTGACAATCGCATGCAAATTTGGCCGCAAAAAGGCAATATCTTGTGGCGCTATTTTGGCTTCAACTAACAAAGTGTCTTCACTTGGCACTATCTCTACTATATCCATTCCAGGCTGTATGACCCCTCCCACGGTATTAATATTGAGTGTTTTGACTGTGCCCATCACTGGTGAAATAACCACAGTACGATTGACTCTATCCTCCAAGCCAACACTCGACTCAGTAAGGGCGGAGAGCTTATCTTGCGCTTGATTGAGCTTTTCTTGTTGTTCAGATCGAAATTGCTGCGCGGCATCAATGCGATTTAACAGAGCCTCTTGGATGGCAGATTTGAGCACGGGTACTTTGAGTTCACTAGACGTCATTTCTCTTTGTGTATCATTGACTTGTCGTTGCAATTTCAATAATTCGATTTGAGGTACTACGCCTTCGTCAGCAAGGGGACGAGTGATCTCAAGCTCTTTTTTGGCAAAGTTGTAGCTTTCACGCAAATTTTTCACTCGCGCTTGGATCTCGACCAAATCTTGCTGCTTTTGTTTGACTTGCTGATCAATCAAAGAAATTTGATTGTTTAGGCTAGTGAGGTCTTGTTGGTACTGTGCTCGTTGTCTTGCAACCAATTGAGGTTGTTTTTCAACCAAAGATGGTGGGAATGCTAACTTGTTAAAATTAATTTCGACACTTTTTTGCCACAATTGTTGATTGAATTTTTCATTGACGGTGACGCTGGTTATAGACGCAGAGAGCTGCAAAACACTGGCAGTAAGATTGGCAATTTGCTGTTCACGCTCACGAAAGTCGGACCGAAAACGTGTGTCATCAATAAGTAGCAGTTGTTGGCCTTTTTGAACTGACTGGCCCTCACGCACTAAGATTTCTTTAACCAGCCCCCCTTCAAGGTTTTGTACTACTTGTATTTGAGAAGAGGGGACAACTTTACCTTCTCCGACGGTGACTTTATCTATCTTTGCCCAAGAAGCCCAAACGCTGGCTAGAATTAAAAATAACACCATCACCCAAAGCATCACGCGAGCACTGCTGGGCGTATTGAGCAACAAAGCGGCGGTTTTATCATCCACATACTCAAGCTCACTATTAGAAAGTTTGTTGTAGTTACCTTGAGTCATCGAACGATTCCTATTGATCTTTTGTATTGTTTTAGTCTTGTCATAAGAATAGCCAATTTTGTCGGGATGCAGTAGTAAGTTATTGGAGTATCAAACACTTAAATGAGAGAAAAGTCGTAATTTGTGCGCTGAGTTGGGTCAGTGTTCTACGTTACGGTCAGATTTGAACTAGATCATTTTTGCTGCCGTAATCTATAGTTGAGTGACTAACTTTATCGATTTTCTAGGTTGTAGGTCGACTCATCAGTATCAGTCCAAAGCGCATTGTTTGTATCTCTCGCACCACCTCAAGAGCAATACCCACAAATCCCCCCAGTTTGGAAAAAGTACAAACCTTAATATTGCCCATTGCTTTTATTGGCATTGGTCTATTATTGAAAAACACAGTATACGAAAGGTGGAGAAGCTGATATGTCACTGGGAAGTGTATTAAATAAAGTTGAGGATACAGATGAACTTCTTAAGCTTCATGATCTTACCGAAGCGGATTTAGCACTGATTCGTAAATTTGGTCAAATTATGGAGCCCAAACTAGATGAGTATGTTAAGCACTTTTATGATTGGCTTAGAAATACCCCTGAGTACGAGCAGTATTTCGATGATGCGCAAAAATTACAACGTGTAAAAACATCCCAGCTCCAGTATTGGAGGACATTTTTTGAGGCTAGGGTAGACAAGGCTTATCTTAAAGATAGACAAAGGGTCGGAGATGTTCACGCGCGCGTGGGTTTGTCATTGCCGACCTATTTTGCTGGTATGAACATCTCGATGGTGATATTTACCAAAAGAATGTACGACGGCAGTTTATACAGTGATGAATACAGCTCATTGGTGACGGCATTTACTAAATTATTGCATTTAGATACCACTATAGTGGTAGACACCTATTCGCGTTTAATTAATAAACGCATATCTGAACAGAGTGAAGCATTATTAACGATGTCGACACCGGTTACGATGATTTGGCAAGATATTTTGATGTTACCAATCGTCGGCATTATTGATTCAAAACGTGCCCAAGATATTATGTCAGCAGTACTTAATAAGATTTCGGAGAATAGAGCCAAAATATTTATTATGGATATTTCTGGTGTTGCGGTCGTCGATACCGCGGTGGCCAATCACTTTATTAAAATAACGAAAGCAACAAAATTAATGGGTTGTGATTGTCTGGTCTCTGGCGTTTCCCCCGCAATTGCGCACACAATGGTTCAATTGGGTATCAATGTTGGAGAGGTTCGTACCAATGCAACCTTACGAGATGCGCTAGAAAATGCATTCAAAATTGTCGGACTGACCGTGAGCGGTTTGAAACACTTTACTCATGAGTAGTGAGTGATGACGATGCAAAGTGCGATTTCAATTTCCAAACTACAAGATGTGTTGATCGCTTCTATTCAAGTTGATCTCACCGAAAGCACGCTGAGAGATTTCAGCCTTGATCTTTTAGATGCGGTGAAATCGACCAGAGCGAAAGGGGTCATGATTGAGCTATCGGGAGTAAAAACGCTGGATGGAGAAAGTATGCACCGCCTGTGCGATTTAGTGAAAACCGTAGAAGTAATGGGGCGACGCTGCATACTCGTTGGTCTTCGACCGGGGGTTGTAATAGGCCTTATGGACATCGGTATTGATATCGCCTCAACTCAGTGTGTTGCTGATTTAGAGAAGGGGTTTCTTTATTTGGAATGATGATGGCTAGTCATGGAAAAGAAATATGGTAGAGGTGGTCAGGAGCCTACAAACCTATTACATAGCATCAGAAACCGACGTGATGAGTGCGGTGATGGGATGTTACAACATAGCGCGTGAGTTGGGCTTTGATGAAGGGCGAGTCAGTGAAATATCTACGTCGGTATCAGAGTTGGCAATGAACGTGGTGAAGTACGCAGAGTTTGGTTGGGTAGAGCTTTCTGAACTGACAAACGGCAAAACAATTGGTCTGAGAGTAACCGTTCGAGATAAAGGGACGGGGATCTGCAACGTTGAAGATGCGCTCAGGGACCACTACAGTACAGGGCAGTCATTAGGGCTTGGTTTGCCAGGAGTGAAACGTATGATGGATAGCTTTGAATTGACGACCGAGTTAGATAAAGGCACCACGATTGTTGCCGAAAAGTGGGTGTGACGATGGGGTTTGACTTTGTTACTGTCAATGATCCTTGTAGCGGTGAATATGTTTCTGGCGATGGGGTTGTGATTCACGAATTTGAGCATGGGCTTTTGGTCGTCATTATTGATGTTCTAGGTCATGGTGAAAAAGCAGCGCAAACCGCAAGAGCAATGGAGTCATACATCAAAGAGCTCTGCTCCAGTGATATCGTGTGGTTGATGGAAAAAGTGCATGAACATTTTTTAACATCTCAAGGTGCGGCAATAACAATGGTTTATTTCGACCGATTAACACACCAGTTCAAAGGGGTCGCGATTGGCAACACCTTGGTACGCCGCTGCGGAGAAGAGTGGCAATCGTATCAAGCCCAACCCGGTGTGGTCGGAGAGTTATTGCCAACACTCAAACCGTTTCACGATGTTTTTAAAGATGGTGATACGTTTCTCTTTACCACCGATGGCATCAAGGAAAATATCGATCCAGAATCCTGCCGAAGCTTTCAATATCATTCCCTTGGTTCGTTTACTCACTTCTTAACCACCAATTTTGGTAAGTCTTATGATGATTCAACGGTAATTGCAGTTAGGTACTATTATGACTGAATCGATCTCTTTAGCCTTGACAAACAATGAAAGTAGCCGTTTTTTGATTCGCCAGCGATTACTATCCATTTTGCAAACCTTTGGCTATGATGCCTGTCGATGCGACATTCATATGCTGCGTATCGGCGAGTTTGTCCGTATTACCCTCACAGGTATTCAACGTTTTACTTTGAAGTTCGAGTTAGCTCATGACAGCGTGAAAGTCATTCTTGCCAGCCCAGAGCTTGATCCGCAAACTTGCTCATTCCCTGCTTGTGTTCATACATTTCACCATGATAAGGCCATCGGCGTCGCTATTCCTTCATTAGTTCCACTGTCTGATGAGATTTTAAACCAACTGACACAGTTTTTGGCGAAGCAGAGCCGAGATGAGTTGATGTCGGAATTGAAAGCGAAAAACCAAGAATTAGCCGAACATCAAGCTGGGCTAGAGAAAGAAATTGAGCTGCGTACCTCAGACCTTAAAGCCAGCGAAGAGTTGTCGCGCACGATTATTGATGGCGCACCATCAAGTGTCGCTATTGTGGATGAATCCCTGTCTATCTCACTGTGGAATAGTACTGCGCAAAACGTATATGGTTACAGCAGTGAAGAGGTAGCAGGAGAGAATATTTTAACGTTGCTCAATATGAGTTTGCCTGATGCACTTTCACATGTGCTCTCTGCCCCTCTGTTATTACAAAATCAGCCTGACGTTGAGGGCGGATTCTTCGAAGTTGAAACGACAACGAAAGAAGGACACATGGTGCCGATCGATTTGGGGGTCTCCATCTTTGAGCTCAATGGAGCGTGCCACGCGGCGTTGTTTCTACGTGATGTCACCTCAAGAAAGGCGGTGGAAAAAGAGCTTAATGACGCCAAAGCGAAAGCGGAAGAGGCGGTTGAAGTGAAATCGATGTTCTTGGCCAACATGAGCCATGAAATACGCACGCCGATGAACGCCATCATCGGAATGTCGCACTTAGCGTTAAAAACCGACCTTACCCCCAAGCAGCATGATTATGTCTCCAAAATTCACAGTTCAGCGACACTTTTACTTGGCATCATCAATGACATTCTCGACTTCAGCAAAATTGAAGCGGGTAAGCTAAGCATCGAAACAACGGAATTCTATCTCGACGACGTGCTGCATAACGTTTCGATGGTGACAGGACAGAAAGCATTTGAGAAAGGGTTAGAACTGATCTTTGATTTACCACGGGAGACGCCTCGATGTTTGATCGGCGATCCTCTGCGTTTGGGGCAAATCATCATCAACTTAGTCAATAACTCGGTTAAGTTTACTGAGAAAGGTGAAATCACAGTCGCCGTGCACCACATTAGAAATGTTGAAGATTCGGTGGAACTTGAATTTCGTATTTCGGATACCGGCATTGGTATGACGGATAAACAGATGAAAAGCCTGTTCACTGCTTTTACGCAAGCCGATGGCAGTACCACACGAAAATATGGTGGGACGGGCTTAGGCCTTTCAATTTGCCGCCGACTGGTGGAGTTAATGGGCGGCCAAATTCGAGTCGAAAGTGAAGCGGGCAAAGGCAGCCATTTCATTTTCAATGTGCTGGTGAAAGCCGATCCTGCCAATAGCTCGGTACCAAGCATTGTGCCTCAGTCTCTGGAAAAAATACGCATTCTTGTGGTGGATGATAATGAGCATGCACTCGAAATTATGCAAGAAATGCTCAGTACCTTGCCCGGCAAAGTGGAGCTCGCCAACTCAGGTCAACAAGCGGTGGACTACATACGGCAAGCTTCGGAACAGCGTGAAAAGTTTGATTTGATTTTTATGGATTGGAACATGCCAGAAATGGACGGCATAGAAACCAGCCGTTTGATTCGAGAATCCTTCGCCAGTGAGTATCAACCGCAAATCGTTATTGTAACGGCCTATGACAAAGAAGACGTATTGGACGCAACAGATGATCTTGATATCGCGGGTTCTCTCTCTAAGCCGGTGGGGCAATCTTACCTTTTTGATGTGCTGGTCGAGTTGTTTGGTCGTGATAAAAATCCAACTGCGCAAGTTCGTAAGAAAGATCTACCCACTCATGACAGTAAAAATGATCTCAAAGGGCTGAAAGTTCTGCTCACTGAAGATAATGAAATCAATCAACAGATTGCTGTTGAGTTGATGGAAGGCAATGGTTTAGTGGTCACAGTGGCTAATAATGGCCAAGAAGCACTCGATCATTTAGAAGCCATGGAAAAAGGCGAATCGCACTTTGATATCGTCTTCATGGACTTACAAATGCCCGTTTTGGATGGTTATGAAGCCAGCCATAGAATTCGCGCTAACTCAAGTTACGATACCATTCCGCTTATCGCGATGACGGCCCATGCCATGGTGGAAGAACGCGAACGTTGTTTAAACTTAGGGATGAATGATCATATTTCAAAACCGATTGACCCTGAGATATTGTTCAACACCATTAGGAAATGGTGTCCACGAATGCCAAACGAAAAAGAGGAACCTCCTGTTGATGTTGAACAATCTCAAGCTCAACAGATTGATTTATCTATCGAATCCGCTTCTACGCCCAAGCCGACGGAGACGCTGACACTAGAAACATTGGAATCACTCGATTACAAGAATGGACTACTCAGAGTGGCGGGAAATCAAACACTTTATCGCCGGCTCTTGTCACAGCTCATGGATAAAGAGATCTCTGCACCAGAAAGACTCACTATTGCGCTGGATAAGCAAGATACTGAGCAAGCCACTATTATTGCCCATTCTCTGAAAGGCTCGGCCTCTAATTTAGGTGCGATACGCTTGTCGGATATTGCTTCACGCTTGGAAATGGCGATACAGCATGGCAAAGAAAGAGTGGAGATCGATAAGTTGAACGAGGAGCTGAATGGATATCTAGAGCACTTTTTTCAGGATCTGGCGTTGGCATTAGGCAGACCAAAGCCAAGTAGCGATAAGCGATTGGAAGTAAAAGATGAAGAGCTAATGATTATCCACACCTTAGACGGCCTGCTGGACAGTTTAGACGCTTATGCGATCGAGTTTCTTGACGAGCACCACGCTCTACTCGACACTTTACTAAAGTCTGAGGATTTTGATGCGTGCTGCCGTTGCGTAAATGACTATGATTTTGAGTCAGCGAGTAAATCACTGAGAAAGGCCATGAGTACTTATTCTTTAGATCTTGGGAAGCTTTCGGGAGAGGAAAATGGAAGGTAATCGTGACACCGTATTGGTGGTGGATGATAACTCTGAAAATCGCTCCCTACTTAATGGTTTACTCAGCTCAACCTATCGACTATTGATTGCCACCAATGGTATGCAGGCAATTTCTGCGTGCCAGTCTCACCAGCCTGATATTGTACTTCTTGACATCATGATGCCAGAGATGGATGGCTATGAAGTGTGTATTCAACTTAAAGCCGACCCCAGAACTGCACACATTCCGATAATCTTCCTGACCGCAAAATCGCAGATTGAAGATGAGCAAAAAGGTTTCGATGTCGGAGCGGTGGATTACATCTTAAAACCGATCAGCCCACCCATTTTAATGTCTCGTGTTCGTAATCATCTCAAACTCAAACACGCGATGGAGGAGCTGGCGCAGCAAAATACAGTGTTGGAAGACAAAGTGAAAGCCAGAACCCACGAGCTGGAATCCCTGCAAGATGCCACGATTGGCGCGATGGCATCTCTGGCCGAAACACGTGACAATGAAACCGGCAATCACATTCGTCGGACTCAGCACTATATTCGTTTGTTAGGCGAACAACTGATTCGAGAAGGACTGTTTTTAGACCAACTCAATGAGAGTACGTTGGATGTATTGTTTAAGTCGGCCCCTCTGCATGATATCGGAAAAGTCGGCATCCCTGATGACGTGTTGCTAAAGCCAGGTGAGCTTACGGACCAGGAGTTTGAGATCATGAAAAGACATACCGAGCTTGGTAAACTCGTGATCGAAACTGTGGAAGAGTCGATTGATTTTCAATGTGATTTCTTAGTGTACGCCAAAGAAATTGCCTATTCTCACCAAGAAAAGTGGGATGGTTCTGGCTATCCACAGAAACTCAAAGGGGAGGCAATTCCGCTGAGTGCCCGTATGATGGCGGTTGTAGACGTGTATGATGCGTTGATTTCTCATCGTGTCTACAAACCTGCATTGAGCCATGAAAAAGCGGTATCGATCATTTCAGAGGGCAGAGGAAGCCATTTTGACCCAAGAATCGTTGACTCGTTTGTGAACATTCATGAGCAATTTAGAGATGTCGCAGCAAGATTTAGCAATGACGAACATCACCACCAAAACCACGGGAGTAATGAAGGTTTTTGACCTGACCCAACAAAATATTCTGATGCCAGAAATGGATGGTTTTGAAGTATGTCGAAGACTAAAACATGATTCAGAAACCTCTCACATCCCCGTTATTTTTTCTTGTTTGGCGAAAACAATTTTCTTTAGCGCTTAATAAAACACTACTGACAGGTTTTGACAGTGATGTGGATTATATTAGCGCCACTGTTCACTTACTTTGTCCAAATGAGGAAATAAAATGTTGATGATGGATTCAGTTGTTCTTTACGTACAAGATGTTCAGGTTAGCCAAGACTTTTACACTCAAATTCTTGGTTGTGATTCGAAGGCCTTGTCAGCGACTTGTGTGGAAATCATATTTGCCAACGATACAAGGGTGCTGCTAAAACAGAGCAAAAGTGTGGTGCCAGAGAGCCAAGTCACGGGCGGGGGCAGTGAGTTGTCCATTTTAGTTGCAGACCAAATAACGTTTCAGGCGCTCTACCAAAGCTGGAAAACACAGTCCGTTGAATTTGCCCAGCAGCCAGCGGAATTGCCTTTCGGCATGAGCTTCGTTGCGCAGGACCCTGATGAGCATCGTATTCGAGTCACGCTTCTCAACAAGATTGCAGCCTAGTCTAGATTATACGTTTTCAAACAAATTAAACTGAGCTTTTTCAAGCTCAGTTTGGTGGCGATGTATTTTCCCTTGTCGTGTTTTATCAACACCGAAGGAAAGAACGGTAGTGACGGAATACTCTGTAATAACAATCTCTCCGGTATGGTCCAGTTTAGAGTTCACACTAAGAATACATCGAATAACGGACCCACTTTGAAAGCTCATTTTCTGATTTAATACGTCTTGCTTAAAGCACTTATCACCCATGGCAAAGTTGATATTTTGACCTTGCCATATTCCTTTCCACTTATATCGACCTTGTCCGAGTACCGGAGAGATAATCTCAATTGTCGCGTCGTCAAAGGTTTGGGGTGGCAGTTTATGCGAAGGTAAAACGAATTTTTTAAATGCAGAACGTGGAATTAACGATTCTGGAGACGAAGGTATACCGCTAGAGTTAAGCCCATTGATACCAATTGTTGTGATCTTTGAGTATTCACTTAAATGTTTAAACAGGTTGGAACGTTGGGTAATCACTTTGTAGTTCTCGTTCACTATTTCTGCCATTTTTTCGATCGATTCTGGTTCCACCTTATCAAGACTAACTTGCTGTTTTAGCGTCTTTATTCTCAGTTTTCGCTCCTGAATACTAAGGCGTAAATCTTCTTTTTGCAGTCGTTCTAGCTCTGAGTCTGATTTAGGCAATAGAGGTATTGCAATAGAAGCAACCCCGACGATAACAGACAGTATACCTGCGTTGGCATTGGTGAACTTCCATATATCTCGCAATCCCCCCTCTAAACGCGCTTCGCTTTCTACCTTGAGTGAAACATCGAGGATATTGGCGATTTCCATCAGTATTGAAATAATCTCGATTTCACACCGGTTGCGAACTAACGCATCCATGGAATGAGAATCATCGTTAAAGTAGTAGTGAATTTGAAATCTGTCTTCTTTCAACTGTGCATCCATACAGTGGTTGTTGTGTAAAAAGATACGTTATCAAGGTTGAAATTCAAGCGATATCCTGTGACAGATTTCAAAGTTCAAACTGAGTTTCATGGGTTTGTTCATGGTGCGTGACAATGAACTCAAATTGCCCTTCTTGTGATGAGTTCTAAGACATTATGAAAAGTAAGATGGCTCATTTTAGTCTGTTGACCAAACATTTTTGATATCAGGCCAGCCCCAATTAGTGAGTTCAACATTGTTGAGCACACCGTGAAACCTGAGTGTCTGACGATGATGAAATAGCGGTGTTAACCAGTACTGATGAATGAATGTTGATGCGATGGGTTCGATGGCATCAAGGTATTGGGTAAGAGGAGTATGTTCTCGGATTTGCTCAAGTGAGTTCACTAACCACTGCTTCGCCTGCTGGCCGATACAATAGTGAAGTACAGGATTGGTATATAAATTATAAAAGGCAGAAGAATGGCGATTGTCATCCAAATTAATGTTGGTAATGACTAAGCTTTCTTTGAGCTGACTTGCCTGAGCGAGTTCATTTAACTGGCGATAGGAGTAGGTGTTGATTTTTGCCTTTATGCCCATTTTAGCCAAGATGTCTTTGACGGCAAACGCGCAATGGTTGAGTGCGTTATAGTCGTATACCGCAATGTTGATATTCTTAGGTAATGTGGCTTGTGACACTTGTGGTCTGAGTACCGATCGCCATAACGGCAGAATGTTTTGTGCTTCTTCGCAACCAAAGAGTGTTTGGTTTAATTCGAGCTGATGATAAACACATTTGGGGTTGAGAAGGGAAGATAAATAGCGTCTTTGTTTTTCATCAAGCGCTTTTTCTGTGGCTTGGTTGTACAGGATAAACATGCATCCATCTTCTATCCTAGATTGCTGAGTATTGGGATGGGAGTGGCTGATATTAGTACGTGATAGCTGATATTGACAGCCATTACCTGTTTCAACACCTGGCTGATTGGTTTGAATTTGTCGGCCTGTTAACTCTTTTTCATTCAGCTTCCAGATAGTGACCTGATCAGTTAAAGCTCGGCAGCCGTAATAACGATCAAATGCTTGTAGGCACAAACGATCGTCTTGATGTTCTCGGACCTCAAACGCTCCTGAGCCCACTATGGTGAAATGGTTAGCATTGTTGACTTGGCTAGTGGGTTGGATTGCGTATTTTACATCAGAGACTAAGCCACCAAACCCTAAATCTGGTTTGGAAAATTCGAACACAACCTTATTGGTTAGCGGTGAACTGACACTGACTAAATGAGTTAGCTCGCTGCGGTAATTGGGGAGCGTTGACAATTTAGCAAACAGACTCACTATACTGTCAGCATCAATTGGGGCCCCATTGTGAAAAGTTAATCCTGGCCTGAGATAAAAGGTCCACTGAAGGCCATTATCATCACATTGCCAGTGGTGTGCAAGCTCAGGGGCTAAGTGGCCCTCTGAATCGCTGCTGACAAGACAACAATAGATTTGTCTTAATAAATAGCGCTCACTGGATCGTTGCAGTTGGTGGGGCACCAAGCGTTCAAAAGAGCGTTTGTAAGTCAGCTGTATGTGCAACAACCCTTCACGTAAAGTGGCTCCAGAAGTGCTTTGTAATAATCGTCCAAAGGCTTTTTGGTCGTTATCAAGAATGGTTAAAGCTAATTCATATTTACCTTGCAGTATGCGTTTACTTGCCAATTGAGATTTCAGATCAGAGAGAGTCAGGTTGAGGACTAGGGCTGATCGTTGATTTCTTCCTACTTTAGGTGACCAAGATAACCATTCCAATTGCTGCATTTGATTGAGCAAATTCCTTGCATGGCGGTGGCTGGTAAACAGGCGTTCAGCGATATGTGGTAGCGCTGTTTTGATGGTTTCACCGACGCCCAATGGTTCCAGTCGAGCATAGTAACGCAGCAAATTAAGATCTGACATACGGTTCCTAAAATACAGAATTGGATTTATATATTCTTTCCTCATTTTATCAAATTCTAGCGATAATAAGCGCTTTTATTGTCATTTTAATTAAAAACGGGAAGGTTATTTATTAAATGTCTCAGTTTTAAGCTTCCTCATAAGAGGTAATAATGGTTGAGGCAACAAGGGAGGATTAGCGATGAATATGAGTAAGCATAACTATATGGCAGACCACTATTATACGCGGTTAAGGACCACTCAATCCCGGTGGGAACGCTATGCAATATTGGCCTTAATTAATTTGTGCCAGTGGTAGTTTGATTTTATCTACCAAGGTTGAGCTAGATTAAGAACATTCAAATAGATGAGAGTAACTCTGCAGCACTAACATAAAAATGCTCCTGATACCCCCAAGAACATTAAAGTTAGTGCTGCTTTTTACTTTATTGAGGAAAGCTAGCGCTTTGCCAATTCTTTGCTATTTAAATAACCTCTTATATGAGGGCGGGACTCACCGACGAGTTTATTGGTGACTTCTACAGACCAAGTACTTTGTTTCTGGTTAGAGCTACGATTGGTGTAATAGTCTTGCATTTTCTTATCATAGTCATGAACATCATCTAATTTTAGTGGCTGGTAGCTATTTTCATGCACGATAACTTTTGCTGGTAGGCGGGGTTTTATTTGCGGATCTTGAGCCGGATAGCCGAGGCATAAACCAAACAAAACAGCACAATGCTTGGGTAGTTCCAGCAGTTTATCGACCTCAGATGCAGAATTTCGCAGGCCACCAATATACACGCCACCTAAACCAAGAGATTCGGCCGCCAAAAGACAGTTTTGAGCCATGATTCCACAGTCGACAGCACCAATGAGAGTCAGTTCTGTGAACTCAGTGTTCACCTTATTGTTGATAGTAAAATGTCGGTGGTAATCGACACAAAAGACCAAAAACTCTGCTGCACTTGCCACATAGGGTTGGTTGCCAGCCAGTTCTGCTAAACGTTCTCGTTTATCTTGGGTTGTCACTCGAATAATAGACACGACTTGAAGCATACTCGATGAAGAAGCCGCGAGCCCAGCTTGGATAATGGTGTCTAGCTGCTCAGGTTCAATTGCTTGCTCAGTATATTTACGAATAGAACGATGAGATAAAATGGTCTCTATAGTTGGGGTCATGGGCGGGTCCTTTTGCGATAACAAGATTGAGAAACATATCGACACAGAGTCTGAATGTCGAGCTATTGGTGAGTGAAAGTTTGCGACTGTTAAGAAATAGTGAGTCAGCGTTGAATCAAATGGCGTGGCCTACCACGCTAAAGTAGGCCAATATACAGTTAACTTACAGTGGCTTGGTAATCGTGATATTTTCTCCTCGGTAATTGCCACTGATGTTCACGCTCCTTATCCGGCCATCTAGTATATTCCATTCCAAATCGATGTTTTCGAAGGGAGTGAGGGTATGGTGGGTGGCCAAATTGGTGTATTGGGGAGTTTGAACTAGCACATCATATAAAGTTACAGGACCTTGCTGTGCTTTGCCCCAGTCTTGGACTAATTCCTTGGTAAGAAGGTGAGTCGCGACGATTAAAGTTGGCCCCGAAATATTGGCAAACTGGAAATAATCAAGTTGGCCGTCACCAATGGCAATGGCCTTATCGTTTTGAACAAATAAGTGGGTTGTTCTTGCCGAATCAAAGTCGATTGTTTTTGCAACTTGCTGAGTTTGGTTATTCAATAAGTAGAGTTTTTTTTCTGTTACAGCGATTGTGAACAGGCCATTGGGCGATGACTCTAGATATTTGATAATCCCCTTATTTTCAATCGAAGATAAGAGCGTACTCGGCTCGTTTTGTTTGACCCAAATGATTTTGTGCTTGGTTTTGTCTTGGTTGTGTAAGGCAAACACAATATGTTGATCGGCTGCGAAACTGGCAGTAGTCACGGTAGCGTAATCTCCATCGTTTGGCAGACTGATGATTGATGGTGTTCCAAAAGTGCGATTACTCACAGAGATTAACCTAGCACTTAATGCTCCGTTTGTTTGGCTGTCAGTGTTTGGAATAAGAAGAATATCTTGTTCATCTTTAGATACGATGACGTTTTTTTCGGATGCTTGCACATTGTCTAGCCAGGATAATTTATTTAGGCTTATGTCGTCTAAAAGCCAAAGTTGATCCTTTGTCGTGTCCAAGCCATTATCCCAACGTACTAACAGGCTACTTTGCAAATACAGAGGTTTCATCCATTCAAAGTTGTCGTTGTAGCAAGCCGCAGAAGATGGTTCAATCACGACAGGTGCAGGAGGTAAGGTGGGCAATTCACTGCCTGATGCGCCGCCTATGGTGTCAATTCTTGCAACGGGTTGAATCGTCACTGGGTTTGGGGAACCGGCGGAACTGCTGTGCGCTGTGTTGTCTTTGAGGCTGGTGAGCAAAATGCCATTGCCTCCACTCGCTTCACACGAACTGGTTTGTATTGAGTGATTTTGTGGGTTGTACAATTTGTACGATTGAATGCTATTTAATGCAGGCAATACCTGTTTGAATTCCCTCGACGTATCTTTATCGAAAAGCGGTAGGTTACTTGCGTTACCACCGAAATCATCGTGGTGGTCTGATTGATGATCGTCACTCCGCAAGCTTGTTCTTAACTCTGGGCCGTGATTCCTCATCCGGTTTGGCGCAGCTTGCTGGCTACTTGCCAGTCCAGACGCCCTCGTTACGGAAGTACTCAGTTCCTTAACCACATCCAACTCATCAAGATAGAGCAGTTTGTTATTGGCTGGGTTTAGGGCAATCGATTTCAGTGAGTTAAGGCCAGTGTCTTGTTGAGAACCATGTATTAGTACCGCCCCGTCAACGATCAGTTGTTGTGAGTTTTCTTGAGCAAGGTTGATTGAACTTAAATCCAGCGTTTTATACTTTATCATCACATCGAGGGCGTGAGCGATTTTGACCATGGGTGATGCGCCACTGGGGCCACTTTGCTGAGCCTGGATAAGTGACTGCATCAATAGTTGGCTTTGATGCTGAGGTCCATAGTTAATGTCTAGATTATTAAAATTCACTCCCACGTAATTACCCAGTTTGACTTGCAAGTATGCTTTGGCACTAGTTGCTTGTCCTTGTACTAGCGGATTATAAAGCATCTCGCTGTGTATTAAGGTGGTAAAGGGAGAAATAATCTCAATTTCTGCCGGAGCGGTCAGGGTGGCGCCACCGATATTAAGCATTTTGGGGTAGCTGTTGCTCAGCAATACTTTTTGCTCATATTGGCTGCATTGGCCATCAAAGTTTGTGTCGGCGCATGTTTGTTGGTTGTGGTGAATATAGCTTGATTGAGTAGGGGGAGTGGCTGAGTTATCACTGCCACCACCACACCCAGAGAGTGAAATCGCGCTAGAGACAGCAAGAGCAATGATGCATGGAGTCGGTTTTCTGTTCATGTTAATTAATGGCTTATTAATTTTAACTAGGAGTGTTATTGATGCCGCTTATTTAATCACTGGTGCAAATAAAAGATCAAATGATATTGATACTAAATATCATTTGCATTAGTATCTCGGCCTGATTTTGTAGGGAACACAAAGTTTTAGGAGTAATTGGTCGTGAAAATAGTCGCTCAAACCTTTGGTATTATCGCCTGTGCGGCTTTTATTGCTGGGTGCGGAGGAGGTAATGAGTCCGACCCCAAGCTTGACTCTACTAACCTTGCTGCCAGCACGACGACAGATCATATCTCTTCTAACAATAAGTCCAAATTCCCCGCACCAGAAAATATGGTGATCCGTTCAACGTCAGGTGATAACCCTATCTACGCAAATATGATTTCTTGGGACGACCTCAGTGTGAGTATTTGGAACTCGCGTGTCACTTTTGATAAGCCAGAGCACTATGAATATACCACTGATGGTGGAAGTACATGGCAGACGGTGGTGTCCAAACCTCAGTTTATTGGCCCGCAAGCATACGCAAAAAATAAGGTTGGCATACGCGTAAAGCAAAATGCGCTTGAAGGTATGCCAACTCCACCTAGCGAGACTCTTTTTGCCACCAGCACCAGTCGAGGTGAGTTTGTTACGTTGCAATTTGTTCCTATGAATAACATAAACCAAGTGATGACCTTTGGCGATAAGGGCTGGGACTACACACGAGCGAACTGCGTTGCAGAATATAAGCCAGATGGATCTGGTGAGCCTATTTTTTGGGCCAAGAGCCAAAGTTACAATCGGCAAACGTTCGATGAGCTGAGTGATAAAGTGTCTGCAATGAATGCTTGCAATATTAAGGGGTCGCGACTTATCGAGGCTGACGAAGCAAAAAGATTGCGAAGTCGCACGGTTGATGAAAACGTCAGAAGTTTTGTAATCAATCGCCTTTCAGGTTATCTAGTCGCCAATCGAAATGGGACTCTCGTTTCTATTAAAGAATCAGGGGAAGGCGATATTAGTCCAAATCTCGCCCACCAATGGTTTGCTGTATGGTCTTTGCCTGCTGGCGCTCATTTAGTCAATGAGATTGATGGTGCCCAGATTACTCAGACAGTTCGATTAAGTGAGCAAGCTTATCGTTTACAACAAGCTCGCGATGCCGTGGTGAACCTTCTAAGCTTGTTAGATGATACCGATGTTGATTACACCAGACTTAGCGCTGACAACGACCAGTATCAAACCCTATTAAGTAGCGCTTTGGCATCATGGCAAGATATCTATTCTGGGCATCAACCCGCGATGACTTTTTTTATTCAGCAAGCGGTTTTGGCAAAAAATCGTCGCGACAGCATAAGTCAAGAGTTTGTGTTAAAAGTGAACAACTATGTTAGTGACTGGCGTGAATATGAGAAGAACTTTTTAGTCGCAACGGCCTTACTCAAAGAGCTGCAAGCGGTTGATAGCCTAACTAAACTCCAGCAGCAAAACGCTATTATTGCCAGTAGTATAGCAGCGCTGGATGCGGCTCCGGATGGTAGAAACCTGCAGATTGGCGCCAATCGTCTTCACAAGGACTTTGTAACCTACCAACAGATTCAGGTTGAGTTAGACGCTTGGCTGGAGAGTTTACCAAACCTCAAAAGTAATGGTGCCTTGGTGCTGATAGATAAATACGATTTGTTGAGTTACTACGATAAGGAAAATATCGAGCAGCTTATTACAGAGGCTCGAGAAAAGGCGCTAAACTCAGGGGAGATTGTCTCGCAATCTGAAGCCATGATTATTGATGCGGCCGGTAAACAGTATGCCAAGTTGGACAAAGCAGGGCTGTATTTGGCCAAAGATGCTACCTACGAGCATGGTTGGCGCTGCGTATTAGAGCTTGGCTCAGGTGATAGAAGACGAATTTGGATGTTACTGCCCAAGGTTGAAGCAAACGCACTTGAGTATTTCGCGTATCAAGGCAGCGGTGATGAAAGCCAAAATGTGTTAGGCCCCCAAGGGTATATTTCAAAAGTCAATCAAGAGGCACTTTGCGGGGTCAGTGATTGGAAAGTCCCCACTATACTTCAGTTACAAAGTTTAGCCTCTGGGTATGTTAAACCCTCCGGATATTTAAGTGATAAAGGCCTTAGTATCGACACCAATATATTTGTCAATCATCCGTACAATCAGCCAGTTTATTATTGGTCTTCTAAGCCAGATCAAGAGGGTAAACAAACGGCTTACTCCTATGCGTCAATAAATGACAATGACAATGACAAATACAATAACAGTGACAAAGAGGTCTCCAAGCCCCTGCTGGCTAGTAGTAAGGCGGCTCTGGTGCGTCTTGTGAGTGAAAACACTTTACCTAATCAATGGCAATATTTAGATGTAAGTGGTGGGTTGGTGGAAAACCGCGTAGAGGCAAGCTGCGCAAAAAACCTTGTGACAGGTCATATTTGGCAGTTGTTTGATGATAACGACAATAGTAAGAGATTAGTTTCTCAAAGCGAGCTTATGGATCGTTTAAACAACCAGAATTCAAACCAAGTGTGTGGAGCTTCGAATTGGCGTTTACAGGGTATTAGTGAGCTAACTAGCCTATTACCGATAGATAGAGATTTATTTGTTTACAGCGAAGTCGTGGATCCTAACATCACACCTCCTAGGATGTTAGAGACATATTTTATCTCTATTAGATCTACGTCGGATAATAGCTTTAGCCATATGAATTTGAAAGATCGCCAATTTGGTCTTGATAGTAACAAATACCTATACCGTTTTATCGCAACCCCTTAAGTCTAAATGAGGCTGAACAGCATTTCAGGAGTTTATTAATGTTACGTAATACAAAGCAACGTGGGGCAGCAGCGATTGAATACGCTATTTTAGCCGCGGCCATGTCTGTGGTTCTACTCTCATTTGTGGGTGGCAGCGATGGCAAGCTGACAAGAGCAATTGTAGGCGCCTATGACACTGTGATTGAGTCACTCGAACAGACTCAAGACTCCGGCAATTAAAAAGACAAACAAGGACAAGTCATGACAGCGAAGCGATTGATGTTGGTGTCTATCTTATTGTCAGGGATAGGGATAGGATTGCTGCTTTTAAACTCACCTAGGCCTCAGTCACCTGAGGCTAACCAAGCTGCAGCGGTGTTTAAGCGAGTTCTGGTTTCAAATCAACATATTGAAGCAGGCGATGTGTATAGCACCACCATGTTTCGTTGGCAGGCAGTGCCCCAAAATGAGTTGGATGATTATTTAGATTACATTACAGAAGATGAGCTTGAGTCTGCTCACCTTTCTACTGGGATTGCGCATATTGCGATTGAGAAAGGTCAGGTAATTAGTTCTGCGGATTTAACACCACCTAGAGGCGGTGTGTCACTGGCACTAAAAGTCAGGTCAGGTTATCGAGCTATATCTGTGCCTGTTGATCAAGTCACGGCCAACTCAGGCTTTGTTCAACCGGGAGATAAAGTTGACGTGTTACTCTTGGCGTCCAAGCTCAGTGAACTGAAAAAGTATGACAATCAGGTTGAAGGCTTATATGTCAGTACCATTGCGCATAATGTGCGTATTCTTGCTTTCAACAATTTGTCATCATCAGAAGGGTTTCAAGAGCAGCGCAGAGACTACGGCGCTAAAATTCCCGATAACAGCTCAGTCTCCCTTGAAGTTACGCCAGAGCAAGCAACACAAATTGTTTTAGCCAATCAACTTGGCCGCCTTACTTTGTCTTTGCGCGGTGCTGGAGAACCGAATTTGACCAAACCCGTTAACGCCATGATCACTTCGACGCAGCTTAACCCGCAAAGCAAAAAAATCGCACCAGATGTGGATTTGATTGAGCTTCGTCCGAATAACAAAAATAACTAACAATCTCAGGAACAACCAATGACTACATTACTGCGCTGGTGGGGCTCGTTATTGCTTCCTGGCTTGTTTTTCACATGCTTTTCATGGGCGTCGGCGCTTGAAGTGAATATAAATGAAGCGCAGATGGTGCGTTTGCCCCAAAAGGCAAAATCGATTTTCATTTCTAACACGCATATTGCTGACTATCAGCCAATGACAAATACCAAATTAATGGTGTTTGGTAAGCAGGCTGGCACAGCGACAATGACCATTTTGAATGATAAAGAGCAGGTGATTTACAGCAATAAGATCCGTGTTGTTCATGATACTCAAGAGTTAGATAGCCTGATTAAAAATCAGTTTCCTGAGGCTTCAGTCAAGACTGAATCCTTGGGTGGAAAGTTATGGCTTAAAGGCTCAGTACCCAGTCCGGCCATGGCGCACAGCATAGTGAATGTGGCGAAAGGATATCTTTCTCCGATTATTGCTCTGCAAGGCACAAGTGACAATGATTCTTCTCAGTCTGGCGACTCGTCAGCTACACAAGTCCAGCCAAGCACAGAAAATAACGATGAATTAATTAATCAACTGCTTGTCACTATGCCAACTCAAGTCAACATACGTGTTCGTATTGCTGAGGTTTCACGAAATGTCTCCAACAAACTGGGCATAAAGTGGGGCTCGGTCATGGGTGAAGGCAGCAGTGCTGAGAATATGATAGGGAGCTTTATGTATAACAAGCCATCTGGAGCCAGCAGTTGGACGAAACCTGATTTTAGCGCTTTGGTCGATGCTTTGGCGTCTACGGGTGATATGTCCATACTAGCAGAACCTAACTTATCGGCCATTTCCGGTGAAGAAGCGAGCTTTCTTGTTGGTGGAGAAGTGCCCATTCCCCTGATTCAAGGCGATACTGCAAGGGTCGAATACCGTCCTTTTGGTGTAAACCTTAATTTTAAACCCATAGTGCTCGGGCCTGATCGCATCAGCTTGAAAGTAGAGCCGGAGGTAAGCAGTGTTTCGGTGGAAAACCAAGCAGTATTTAATGGCAGTGTATTGCCTTCTTTCACCTCTCGCAGAGCATCAACCACTATCGAGTTAGCAAGCGGACAAAGTTTCGCTCTTGGTGGCTTACTGCAAAGCAGTGAAATAGAACAGTTACAAAAAGTGCCGGGAATCGGTGATATACCGGTCTTGGGTGCTTTGTTCCGCTCTAACCAATATCTGCGCCGAGAAACTGAATTGATCATTATTGCTACGGCCTATTTGGTCGAGCCTGTCCGCAGCGATAACTTGACCTTGCCGACAGATACTCTGATCCCACAAAGTGATTTGGAAAGACTACTGGCATTGCCACGCAAAAAGAGCACCACAAGCACAAGTAGTGGTAACGAGGCCTACACCGACAATCGTAAGCCACGTTTGTTAGGTGATAATGGATTTTACTACTGAGGTGTATATGAAACTAAAACTGTTTGTTTTGCCTGTTTTGTTAGTGCTCGGTGGATGCGTGCATGACCGTATCGCTCGCCAACCCGCTATTGATGTGGTCGCTGTCACCAATAAACTGACGCTTACACTCGATAACAATGAGTTATCTGTTGAGCAAATCCTTAAAGTAGAAGACTTTATTGCTAAGCGAGGTAATCCCTATGGTTTACGTGTCAAGTTAGTTAGCGATTCCGCTCAAAGGCTCGATCAGATAGAAAAATTGCGGCAAGTCCTACTGGCGCAGGGCATTGCCAACAACAAAATAACAAATGAGCGTATCAGCGCTGATCAACAAGGCGATGTTCAGGTTATTGTTGAATCATTTCGTGCCAAAGTGGCTAATTGCGGCGCCAGTAAACTGCCGCCTGTGGTGTTTAATCAATATAGGTCACATCAGGCTTTTGGCTGTACTAACGCTGCGGCTTTGGCTCAAATGGTCGCCAACCCTAAAGATTTAGTACTTGGTGAAAACTTAGGGCCTGCCAATGGAGAAAAAGCAGTGGCGGTGCTTGATGCCTATATTAGCCCTTCGACCAACAGTGATACTGGCCGAGCTACCGCGTCTAATTCCAATATCACAGCAGGTAACGAGTAATGAACGTCGATAATTTCTCTGTATTGGTTGCTGCCTCTCCTTCTCTGGATACTTATCACTTAAGCTTGGCTTTCGCTGAGCAAGGGATAACTCAACTGACTCAAGTGTCATTAGAACGCGAGCATATTATTAAAAAAGTCCTAGCAGATAACTACAAGATCGTGGCTTTAGATGTCGTTGGGATGGCACTTGAAGCTGCTCAAGATTGGGTCAGTGACATCAGTCGCCGCACAGGGTGCAAAGTGGTGGTTATTGGTGATGATGAGACAATTCCTTACTATCGCAGTGTATGCGCCGCCGGAGCCATTGAATATTTAGTCAATCCCGTTTCTCAACAGGGGCTCTCCTTGGTGGATTTTCATGGCCAAGCATCGGCGCAATTAAGTGGTCGGCGCGTGTCTGTTGTGGGCAGCAAAGGTGGGGTAGGCACATCGACAATAGTTGCAAGTTTGGCTCGCACATTAAGCCAGCGACAACATTCAGTGACAGCGGTGGATCTTGACTTTTCTGCAGGCGATCTTGACTTACATTTTGATGTGCAAGGTAACACGGCATTGGTTGAGATGTTGCAATATCCTGAACGCCTTGAGCCTGTGGTACTAGAGCGCAGTAGCATTCGTGTCGAAGCTAACCTTTCCCTATTAACGGGCTACCTCGCTTTAGACACTGATCCCTTTTGGCCAGAGAAAGGTGCACTTGAGCATCTGAGCAAATTTTGCCTCTACCATGCCGACTATATGATTTTTGATATTCCATCATTTTCGTTAAGAGATCAGGTGGGTATGAGTGCACTCAAAAGCTCTGATGTGCGTATCATTGTCGTAGAAACGAGCTTGGCATCCATTCGCAACGCAGGGCAGATATTAAGTTCACTATCTTGTGGGGGACATGCCGATCCTAACAAGGTTAACTTGGTGGTCGTCAACCATACCAAATCGGATAAATCTTCTTTGCTGACACGTAATGATATTCAGCGAGCTTTGGGCGCAGAAATCGATGTCTCAATCCCATTTGCACCGCTGCATTTTTTGAATAAAAGTGCGCTGGGTCAGTCAGCGATTAAAGGAAACCGTAAAGTCAGTCGAGCGTTCTCCTTGTTGGCGGATCATGTGGTGGGTATTGAAAGTCCTAGATCCTTTCAGTTTTGGAAGCGAGGTGCTTGATGTTTAAGTCATCTCGGGCAAAAGAAGCGATGAATAATACTCAGCCTCTCACGTCTCATTTGGACCCAATTCGTGAGCACTATCAGCTGATTCACTCGAAGGTGGTGAATGCAATTGAGGCAAGTACGGTTGTCAAACTCACTTCAAGTGAGCTTGAGTCACGAATTCTCTCCTTAGTGACCGATGTGGTTGCGACCTACCAGCTTCCGCTTGGTCATCGTGAAGTGGCCAAAGTTGTCCAGCAATTAGTTGATGAGCTTTTGGGACTCGGGCCTCTCCAGCCACTCATTGATGATCCTAGCGTGAGCGATATTATGGTCAATGGGCCAAACGAAGTGTATGTTGAAAAGCTCGGTAGGTTACATAAAACCGCGATTGAATTTCGCTCGGAAGAACAACTGCTTAACTTGGCAAGGCGCATTGTTAGTAAAGTGGGTCGACGCATCGATGAAAGCTCACCTTTGGTCGATGCACGTTTGGAAGATGGTAGCCGTGTTAATGTGATGATACCGCCACTGGCCCTCGATGGTACGTGTATTTCCATCCGTAAATTTAATCATGAAAAACTATCCCTAAGTCAAATGGCACAAAACGATGTTATGAGTGAGGGGATGATGCGTTTGCTCGATGTCATCGTACGTTGTCGATTGAATGTACTGATTGCTGGGGGAACTGGGGCAGGCAAGACAACGCTCCTTAATGCGATGTCGTTTAGTATTTCTCCTCATGAGCGCATTATTACTATTGAAGATGCGGCGGAGCTTAAGCTGCAACAACCTCATGTTGTACGGGCAGAAACTCGCTGTGAAAATGTTGAAGGACTTCGAGCAATTACCCAGCGAGAGCTGGTTAGGAATGCCTTAAGGATGCGTCCTGATCGCATCATACTTGGTGAAGTTAGAGGTGAAGAAGCCTTTGAAATGATGCAGGCGATGAATACAGGTCACGATGGGTCTTTATCTACTTTACATGCTAATTCGCCAACGGATGCCTTAGTCAGAGTTGAAAACATGCTCATGATGGCGCAATCGACGCTGCCTTTGTTTGCTTTGCGGCGGCAGATCGCTGACACGATCGATGTGATAGTACAGGTCGAAAGGATGCGTGATGGAAAACGTCGTGTGGTTACGATTACTGAAGTGATTGGTATCGAAGCTGAACAATATGTGACCCAAGATCTCTATCATTTTGATATTGCGGGTGAAGATCATCAAGGAAAAGTGCAGGGCGAATATGTAAGTGCTCGCTGTCTTCCTTCTTTTATGGCCAAAGCCCAATATTATCAGCTGGATTCTCAACTGCGTTTGGCGATGGGGTTAGCGTGATGATGATGGTGGGCATTGTTTGGTGTCTATGTATCTTGGTCATGACAGCCCATTACTGCATGCTTCGTCGCAGTATTAAAGCAAGGCTAGTAAAGTATATTCCTCAGCCGAGAGCAAGAAGCACAAAAGCGATTGTTAAGCCGCAATATTCGGGAGGTCGATTGGGTGGGTTTTACCGTCGAACTCAAGCTCTTTTGCATCGTAAAGACAAGCTGATGTTAATGTTTAGCTTTTGCACAATAGCATTTTTGGTATTTTGGTGGTTGCCACCTCAAAAATGGTATTGGCAAATTGGTTTGGCATTGTCTTGCGCGATTGGTTTGTTTGGCGCGGTTTTTAGTTTGCGTCGCAGGCAGCAAGTTGAAGAATTTGAGTGCGGAATCGTTCAGGTGCTTGGGCTGGTTAGTCGAGCGGTGGCGGCTGGTTTATCGGTTCCTCAGGCGATAGAACAGGTAGCGAATACCCAAGATGGCATCCTAGGACGAGAGTTTACCCTTATTACAGACCACTTGGCGCTTGGGATGCCGCTGCGCCAGACATTGGATCAGGCTTGCATTCGTTTACCCTACAGCACTTTTCGATATTTCACGGTGGCACTCGTGCTCAACCAAAGCAATGGTGGGCAATTACGAGATATCTTGCATAATCTGAGCAGAACAATGCATGACAATCGTGCAATGCGAAAAAAGGTTGCTAGCATTACCTCTGAGCCAAGAATGACGGCGAAATTTCTGTCACTCCTACCCATTTTCCTCATTGCAGCAATCGCGTGGATTGATGTGTCGTTATTTGATCTGCTCATCTACAGCGAAAATGGTCAATGGGTCGTTTTGTATTGCTTTATCAGTTTGGTTTTGGGTGGTTTGAGCCTTCATTCATTAACCAAAAACAGGAAGTTCTCATGATCCTAGTGCTAGCGACTTCTCTTATTGTTATTGGTGTTCTCAGTTCCATGGTGTGCTTTTATTGGGCACGGCAGCAAGACGTTGTTCAGCGCCGCCTTGCTCAGGTCAGTTGCATTTCCTTATCAGCTCATCGACACACGAACAGATGGCGCTGGAAATCCGATCCATCTCGTCGCAAACAGTTATCTTTGATTGGATTTAATCATGACTATGCTGAGACCCAGTTTGTTGTGTTTAGGTTTGCTTTCATGTTTCTAGGGGCATGGATCTGGTTTATGTTGAGAGATTTGAATGGGGCTGTGGGCGATATTGCTCAATGCATTGCGATATCAATAGTCGTGGGAATTTTGCTTGATCGCCTATTACAAATGTGGGTAGAACGCGTTCGCTGTCAAATAGCGAGAGTAACGCCTGACGCCCTTGATTTAATGGTTGTTTGTGTTGCATCTGGATTGACTTTGGAAAAAGCATTTCGCGTTGTGGGCGAGGAGATGGCTACGGTTTCGCCTGCACTTTCTCGTCAGTGGTGCCAGACAGCGACCGAAATGGCGCTACTTGATTCTCCGCTGCAAGCTCTCGCCAATTTAGACGATAGATTGGCGCTTTCGGATATCAATAATATGGTGGTAACCATGTCTCAAGCGCTGAAATTTGGGACTCCATTATCACAGGCGTTGAGCCTAATGGCGGCAGACAGTCGTCACTATCAATTGTTAGAACTCGAAGAGTGGGCGGGAAAAATCCCGGCAAAAATGTCGTTTCCGCTTGTGGTTTTGATCATGTTGCCTGTGGTGGTGATGATCGTTGCTCCTGTTGTATTAAGCCTGTTTGAAACATTGGAGAGATTATGAAGTCATCATTAATAATCTTATGCCTAGTCACCTTGATTGTCGGTTGCCAGTCAACCGAAATACCGCCCATTGATCAAGATTTACAGCTTGCGCAGACGGCACTGACAAATGGTCATGCTGACAATGCCTTAGAGATATACAAGCAAAAGCTCAAGCAAAATCCAAGTGACGCTCAGCTACTGTTTTTGGCTGGCAGTGCGTGTAACCAAGCTGCACGTTATGATGAAGCTTTGCATTATCTCAACAAAGGCAGTGCCTTGGCTCCCTCTTCAGAATTTGATCGAGAATTGGGCCGAGCATATCTTGCTTTAGGTAATATTCAAGCCGCGACAGACAGCCTGCGTAAGGCCGTTGATAATAATAATAAGGATGATGTTGCTCTGAATAGTTTAGGGGTGACTTACTCTCTGCAAAAAAACTATCTAAAGGCGCGTGACGCTTTTCAACAGGCAATAAACCTTCGTCCAGATAGCTTAGAGTATCGCAATAATCTCGCCTTGGGATGGCTTTTAGAGGGGAAAGCCGAACACAGCATTCAAATTTTGTATCCTATTTATATGCGGGGTGAGGCAACGAGTAAGATTCGGCTTAATCTGGCGTTATCTTATGCCGCCAATGGCAAGCTGGATGCGGCGAAAACGATAGCGATGGGGGAACTCAGTCAATCAGAGTTAGAGCCCACGCTCGCCTACTATCAGACTCTCGCTGAGAAGGGAATTGACTGATGACATTTCGCAGTCAGTCAGGCAGCCAGACCATTGAGTTTGCCATGGTGATTTTACCTCTAATGATGGTTGTGTTAGTTGTCTTTGAGGTTGTCCGGTTGATGTGGGTAACTATGGTGTTTGAATCTGCGGTGATGTCAGCGGTTCGTAGCGTTCGGACTATGGTTCCCTCTGCGATTGTAGAGGAGCAAATACGCACACATATTGCTGAATTTCCTTTGTTGACTCTGGAAAATATTCAAGTCGATACACCGCGTTATGCCGATAGCGTGGCATCTTTGGCTTCGCAGCAGTGGGTGAGTGCACAGTATGCTGTGGTTGCCGAATATCACATCCATTATCAATTCAGATTTCTTTTGGCTGCAAAGCTGACGCAAGCTTTTCCTGCGCTCACAACTTTGAGCCGTACTGTAATGGTGAGCTATGATGGCTGACTTTTGCAAATGTCGACCCAGCAAACAATGCGGTGCGGCGGTAATCGAATTTCCTTTGATGGTTCTCGGGCTGCTTGTGCTGATATTAGGGCTGTTCGCCGTCTACAAAATCTTGTATCTGCAAACTCGCTTAGACAGTACCGCATACTCCTTGGTGAGCGCGGCATCCCGAGCCTTAGTAGCAAATGGACATGTAAAAAGTTACCACCAAGATAGCGCAGAGCACTTAATGGTTTTGGCAAAGCCCTCAATGCCTGCAGAACTGGATCTCAGTAAATTGGGTTTAGTGCTGGAAATGCGGTTTTTTACTGAAGATCAAGCTGAAGTCATTACGCAGAGAGCGGGGAATGAGTGCCAAATTGAAAAGCCAATAGAGTCACTGGCTGAGCTTGCTCCAACTAGCCACAGTAGAGTTGCCTCTCTTGAAGGCAAAACGGCCAATCTGTATCAGGTGACGGTGTGTGTTTCTCAACCTCTAGAATCTGTGAGCCCTATTTTAAAATGGTTGGAGTTACCATTTCCCACCAAGCTTCAAAGTCAAGCGGTTGCTATTGGGAGAAGATACAGTGCGTAGGCGGGTGCATGGTTCGGTCTCTATGTCTTTTCTTGCCTTGTTGCTACCATTGCTTGCCTTGGCTCTGACCACTATTATGCTTGGACTGAATATTCAGCTTCACAATCGAGCCATGCAAGCGGCCGATGCTGCAGCATTGGCCTGTACGTACAGTGCCAGCGCAATCCCCGCACTTCCTCAGGCCTACCTTGATTATTACCAGCCGAATATCAAAGGCCTGCTTGGTGAGTCTCAGCTTGGGTCTGATTGTGAAATCAGTATCCGCTATCATCTCGATGGACCTTTTTCTCTGATCGGTATAGGCCAAGGAGCTTACTCGGCTCACTCTAACGCTTTAGAGCGTGCTTATATTCAACATGTCGCAAAAGTGACCCCCACAGAAATGGCCTTAGTTCTTGATATTTCCAGTTCAATGGCGGACTCGATAGACACGTTAAAAAGTATTCTTGGACGGGCCATTGGGCGATTCGAATACAACAACGTGAAGCTTGCTGGACGTAGAGCGGTGAGTATCGCAATTGTCCCCTTCTCTGACGGTGTTTCCGTGAAAGACCCCACTTGGGCCAATGTGCGCGGTGTGCTGTGTGCTAACGGTATCTCAAAGGACAAAAACGAGGTGTTTTCTGCCAAGCAAACCGTGGCTAATTTGGACACAACTTACTCCGAAAAAAAAGTAGAGCTTAAGGCACAAGAAAAGTTTCTATTTGATTGCAGTGGTACTTCGCCATTGGTGCCATTAACTGACAATATGAGAGAGATTAAACATGCCATCGATAATTTGGAAACGATCGGCGGAACAAGTTCATATCAAGGATTGATTTGGGGGGCTCGCCAGCTCATACCTAAATGGCGTCAAGAATGGGGTTATCGCCCTTATTCAACTCGCCCTGTACAAAAACTCATTTTGATGACAGATGGTGTTGATGCCAGCTCTAGACTGGATACGCTTATTTCGGCGGGGATTTGTGACCGTCTGGCCAATGAATTTGGTATTCAGCTCAACTTTATTGGCTTTAATGTTCCCGATCACCGATTAAAGCAATTTCGTCGCTGTGCCAATGCTGCAATAGACACTCAATTAAAAGGTCAAGTTCTGGCTGCAGCCAACAGCCAAGAATTGGATGAGTATTTTTCAAAGATGTTGTATGTCGACTACGACACGACTCTTAACTTTGGTCAGAAATAAGGTTCAGAAAATAAGGAAAATAAAATGATTAAGCCACTGGTTATTATGCTCGCTTTATGGACACCTTTTACCACATTTGCATTTCATGAAGGAGAGAACATTACACAAACTGCCTCGAATGAGTTAAAGCTGGACCCGAGTCAACTGACTATTGTCGATTTCTTCGCTGAATGGTGTGTGTCATGTCGCCATGAATTGCCAGTCGTTAATCAGTTATATGGAGAGCTATCTGGGACAGGTGTTACTTTTGTTGGTGTTGACGTTGATGAGGATATTGAAATAGGGCTCGAATTTCAAAAGTCTTTAGGGCTTAACTTTCCAGTGGTCAACGATCCAAAGCAGCAATTGATTGCAGAATTTAAACCAGTAGGGATGCCAGCTCTTTATTATCTTTATCAAGGGCAGGTCGTCAAAGTGCGTTTTGGCGCCATTACGGATATTCGTGCCGTCATCCTTGATGACTTATCCCTGCTGGGTGTGCAGTTATGAGGTTGAGTATTAGTGCATTTGTCATACTTGTTCCTCTTATGTCCAGTGCGGCATCTAACTTAGATCTCAGCCATTTGGGAAAAAAGGAGTCGCCGATCGTTGAGCCAGCTGCAGAGCGTGATGGTGTGGAAGAAGAAGTTATTTCCAGTCACGTATACTCCAGTGGCAGTTCTGAAATCGGGGTGCGGCGCAATATTGAAATGGTCAAGCCCAATACAGAACACTTAAATTTGCCCAAGCCATTATCAAAGCCTGCCAATGATGACACGTCGGTATTCGCCTTTGTCGATGAAGCACTCGGTATTGAGCCAGTAAAACCATGGCAAAAAGGCACTTTGGCCAAAAAGGAAATGAAGCCCGGTGGACCTGTTCCTGAGTTTGATTTGTTTTCGGAAAAAGTTTTTTCGTACAAACAAGGTTCGGTTGGTGGTAGTGGCGTCGGTGGCGGCGGTTGTGGTTGTAACTAAATTATCAAATTAAATAAAAATGAAAAAATTACCAATAACGCTGCTCGGAGCCGCGGCTGTGGCCAATAACGTTATGGCTGAAGATCATATTTCAGTGCACTACCTGAATTACCAAGAATATGATGACAAAGTTAAAGCGGGTGACAGCATTGTGTCGCTTGAAAAAAGCATTGGTTTAGATTGGACAATCAATCTTGAACTTGGCTATGACACTGTCTCTGGGGCCTCACCATCTTGGGGACCGACGACACCCATTGCAGGCGGTGCAGATGCCAATAACCGAGTAACGAAAACTCAGCAAGCACAAGCGATGACCGATCAAGTTATACGTGCAGGATATGATCCCAATAGCAGCAATTACAAAGTGCAGAAGTACGAACTAGAAGATACCCGTCAATCCATCAATGGAAGTGTAACTTATCGTGATGAACTTCGTAACGAATGGACCTTTGGTGGCAATTATTCCAAAGAAGAGGACTATCGAAGTATTGGTGCTAATGCAAAAGGCCTTATTTATGCGGATTCGCAAAAAAACCGTTCTTATAGCCTAGGTATATCAACTTTATTTGATGAAACTATGACCTTTGGTAAGTATGAAAGCACGGGAAATTCGCAAACTTGGCAAGATATATTCACTGGAAGTCTCGAAGCTGGGCTATCACAAACGTTTACGCCCAACTATTACATGATATTGACCGTTTTTGCCGGTTATCGCTCTGGGTATCTTAGTAACCACTATCTGACGGTGTTGCGTGAAGTCGACCTCGATGGTAACGGAAGTATAGGTTCTGATGAGGTTTTTCTCGGTCAAGATTCTCGTCCGGACAAGCGTGTTTCCGGTGGTGTGAATATTCAAGCTTTTTGGTCGATTTCAGATTCCATTGTCGTGCGTCCACGTTATAAGTTTTTCAATGATGATTGGGGGGTTAGCTCGCATCAGGTTGGAGGAAAGTTATCGTGGAACTTAAATAGCTGGTTAACATTGGCCCCGGGGTATTTTTGGTATACACAAACCGCAGCAAATTTTTATCGTGACCCAAATGGCAGTGCCCCCACTTTTGCCTCGACAGGGTATGCGACATCTGATCTGCGTTTGGGTGATTTTACGGCCAATTCCTATGAGCTAGGGTTGAGCGCGAAGCTTCATAAAAGTTTGCGCCTGAATCTTTTGGCTGCGTATTATGACCAGTCAAATGGGTTCGAAGCCCAGTGGTGGGCAGTCGGAGCGACTTATGAGTTCTAGTGTTCCATTTATACATTGTTTTCAAGCCATGACGGTGATGTGTGAAGTGCAAATCTTTGCAAACAATAACGCAAAAAATATTGCAGCCATGATAGAGTCTAATACCCGCCGTTTAGAGGATAAGTACAATTTTCATTCCTCAACATCATGGTTGAATCAAACTGTGAATCAGCGTAAAAGCTCACAGGTACCACTGGACGAGGAAAGCTACACCGTTTTTGAAGTGGTAAAGCGCTTAGTTGAGGGTACTCAGGGACTTTTTGATCCGACGATAGGCACCATAAAGTCGCTTATGAAACGCCAACCAGAGATGGTTCAAAAGGCGGCTTATGAATCGGTGAAAGAGTTTATGGGCTCGCAAGCTTGGCATCTTTCCGAGCAGTCTCTTGTGGTCAAGGAGACAAAAACTCAGTTTGATTTTGGTGGTGTGATTAAAGAATTTGCCGTCGATCAGGCCATAACCATTGCACAATCTTTCGGCGTACCCTCTGCCTTGGTGAATTTTGGTGGTGACATTCGTGCCTTGGGGTCTAAGCCTGATGGCTCGGCATTTAATATTGCGGTGAGAAATCCTAAAGAAAGAAATGAACCTTTATTCTCTGTACCGTTAGCGAATGCAGCGCTGACAACGTCGGCGCATTATGAACGAAGCTTTCAATTTGCAGATAAACAAAGTTCGCATATTTTATCTCAGCATGGCATACACCCTAAAGTACTCTCGGTGAGTGTATTGGCACCAACGGCTTTAGAGGCGGGGGCGTTAAGTACAGCGCTAACCATTAACCCACAGCTAACTTTACCTCAAGAGGTCGGGGTGGTATTCATTGACGATCATTTATCGATACATCAAGACACGGAGTTTGTCGCATGATAAAGACTTTCATTTTCGCGCTCATGGTCTATTTCCCTTTTATGTCATTAGCGCAAGACCCCGAATTTTTGCCCGTTGAGAAAGCCTTTCCCTATCAATGGTCTGTCAGTGATAGCGGTGTTCAGGTTCATTTTGCTGTCCAACCTCAATATTACCTGTATAAAGCGAGATTTAAATTTTCGTCCGATAGCCAAGTTTTGCTTAGCGAACCTCAGTTTTCCTTAGCGGGTACAGCGAAAAAAGACCAATACTTTGGCGATGTAGTGGTATTTAATCAGCCTGTGACTGTCTTGATCCCTTATAGTGGTGAAGGTCAAATTAAAGTCCGTTATCAAGGCTGCTCTGAGAAGGGGTTGTGCTATCTACCCCAGACAATCACCCTCGACTTACCACTTCGTACATCAAGTTCATTGCCAGATTTCAATTGGCAAAGTATCAGAGATTTAGCCGATGACACTGCAGGACTCTCTGAGATCTTAGTGAGTTTGCCCAGAGCTCAAGCGTTACTGATTTTCTTTTTGCTTGGGCTCGGACTTTCGTTAACGCCATGTGTATTGCCGATGATACCAATTCTCTCAAGCATTATTGGTGGTGAAGCCAAAATGACAGGCAAGAAAGGCTTGATACTGTCGAGTTCCTACGTTTTAGGTATGTCGTCAAGCTATGCGATAACGGGTATCTTGGTCACGACTTTAGCTAAAGGGGTGAACCTTCAAGCAATGATGCAGCAGCCTTGGCTATTGTCTTTGTTTGCGTTTGTTTTTATTGTTCTCGCACTCGCTATGTTTGGCTTTTACGAATTGCAACTTCCAAATGTGATTCAACAAAAACTCACCACAGAATCAGACAAAATAGGTGGTGGCAAAGTGGTGAGTGTGTTTGTGATGGGGGCTGTATCTGCTCTAGTGGTCTCACCTTGTGTCAGCGCGCCACTGGCAGGGGCTTTGTTGTATGTATCAACAACTCAAAATTGGATTCTTGGCGGGATGACTCTGTTTGTGATGGCTTTGGGTATGGGGGTTCCACTTATCTTGGTTGGCATCAGTGGTGGCAAGTGGCTTCCAAAATCTGGTCCGTGGATGGTGGTGGTTAAGCAACTGTTCGGTGTTTTGTTACTGGCTGTGGCTATTGTTCTAGTCAGTCGGTTTGCTCCATCTTGGCTCACCATGTTATTTTGGGCGATGCTGGCTATCGGTAGTGGGATTCATTTTGGTGCGTTGGACGCCGCTCAGCTTGGATGGGCAAGAGCGCGAAAGTTTGCCGCCTTTATGTCGTTATTTTACGGTCTGATTGTTTTCGTCGGTATGTTGCTTGGCTCGCAAGATCCTCTCAAACCACTAAAGCGTATCTCCGAATCAAGTGGCGGTGAAACAAGCTCACAACTGGCTTTTACTAAAGTAAACTCTGTTCTCTCTCTGCAGCAAAACTTGGCTTTAGCTAAGCAACAAAATCAGCGCGTTGTACTGGACCTTTACGCTGATTGGTGTGTGTCGTGTAAAGATATTGAACAAGAAGTCTTTGCCCATCCTTCGGTACTCGATAAATTTTCTGACTGGAAGGCCATCAAGTTTGATGTGACTCAAAGTACAAAAGAGCAAATGGCTTGGTTAGCAGAAAGGAATGTATTTGGTCCACCTGCAGTGTTTTTTTATAACTCGAGTGGCTTGGAATTCCCTGAGCAGAGAGTGGTGGGGGCGATAGGCCTTGAGCACTTTCAATCTGTGATGTCTCAGTTGTGATTTCGCTGAGGTGAGCTGAAGGTTTAAGCAGATAGGTATTTGTGCTTGCGGTCACTGCATATCAAGTCACTCTCATACTATAGTTGTCTAACAGAGTACCGATCAGGTGGTAATAGCTGATGGAAGGAGTTGTCGATTTTAGTCGCTGGCAAAAAGAACATATCCGTACCCAAGAAGAGCTGTACCAGCTGTATGCGGAAGTCAAAACATATTATCAAAGTGACCCATGTTCATCCTACGAAGGGCGTATTGAGCGACTAAAAACGCTTAAACGAACTTTGATGGATCATCAGGATGCTCTTGTGGATGCTTTGAGTTTGGACTACGGCTCTCGCACACGCTTTGATAGTCTTATTTGTGACTTATTCCCAGCCGTCGCGCATATCAACTACACGATCAAACACCTCAACAAGTGGATGAGGCCAAGTCGACGAAAATCAGGATTATTGTTATTTCCCTCATCCGTGAGAGTTGAGTATCAACCTCTTGGGGTGGTCGGCGTCATGGTTCCGTGGAATTTTCCTATCTTTCTCAGTATTGCTCCTATAGTGACTGCGATTGCAGCAGGCAATCGAGTGATGGTTAAATTAAGCGAACATACTCATCATACCAATCAAATATTGAGTAATATTTTCACCAGCGTGGACGGACATATTTATCCGGTTGAAGGTGAGATTGATATTTCAAGCTATTTTTCTAAGCTGCCATTTGATCACCTTATTTTTACGGGTTCAACCCCGGTGGGTAGATTGGTGGCCGCTGCTGCAGCAAAAAATTTAACGCCAGTCACCTTGGAGCTTGGTGGTAAGTCTCCGGTTATCATAGACAATGACATTGATTTAAGATCCGCAGTGGATGCGGTGTTACTCGGTAAATCGATTAACTCTGGGCAAATTTGCGTTTCACCTGATTATGTGCTTTTGCCAAAGGGTAAAGAGCAGGCCTTCGTTGATCTTTATCTCAAACGTTTCCAATCCTTGTATTTGCAAGATAGCGATACGACGTCGGTTACGCATATTATAAATTCACAGCAGTACAAGCGGCTTAATCTTATGTTAGAAGACGCAAAAGCTCGCGGTGCTGGTATCCATACCATCAACAATATGGAGCTGGAACAAGGGCAGATGTTGCCACATCTTATCACAGGTGTTACCGAGCATATGCAGGTCATGCAGCAAGAAATATTCGGTCCTATTTTACCTGTGATTGGTTATCGTCATCTGAATGAGGCACTCAGTTATATTAATTTTAATCCTCGCCCCTTAGCTTTATATTTGATGTCAACGGATAAAGTATTGCAGCGTCAAGTGGTTGAACAGACGCATAGTGGTAGTGTGGTCATAAACGACACCTTACTTCAGGTCGCGGTTGAAGATGCCCCTTTTGGTGGTATTGGAGCATCAGGTATTGGTCAATATCATGGTAAAGAGGGCTTCTTGACCTTTTCCAAAGCAAAAACGATTCTATATACACCAGCTTGGTTACCAAGAAGTGCACTATTACTCCGCTACAGAAAGATGGCTGAAAAGCTCCTCAGTTGGTTGTTTATTCGCTAATGGGAAGCGGTAATTTTTCTTTTGAGTGACCCCATTTGGTTACGGCAACTATTATCGTAAGTACGATCAATAGGAGGTTGATACTCCCTGCTATCGCTTCAACGAATAGGGCATTGTCTAAGGCGATTAGATCACCTAGATTGAGGGACTCAATGGAGTCTTTAATTGCTGGTAGTATAACGAAGTGAGTATTGAACATAATCAATAGAAATCCGAATATTTTGGCTTTTTTCCAACCTTGAAAAGACTTTTTACTGAGCATAATGCCACTGAATCCGACTATCCATAGAGCAGGAATCGTCAAATACTGAGTACCAGTTAAGACAACGTCTCTGCTAAAGCTGAAGTTGTTTTCCCCACTGAGAATACCAATTAGAACATAACTAATAATGGTCCCTAGAAATACAGACAATGCGATTACATGGACTATTTTAAATATACTTTTCATTGTTTTACCTTTGTTATATAAGCCAAAATAATTTACATTGCAATTGTTGCATATGCAACAATTGCAATGTAAATTATTTTGGGTTTAGCTTTCATCTATTGCGGTTTGATGATGCGAGGAGTTAGGACATGGGTTAATATGGGCTGTGTTGTTTAACCGAATAGTCAATCGTTGTGAGTGAAGAATTTAATAGAGAGGAAAGCTTTGGCTGGTTGGTTAATGCCATGGCTCACCATATGTCTAAATCCCTAGATGCCCAATTAAGAAAGCATGGTTTAAGTGTTGCACTGTGGCCTACTTTGATGTGTTTGTGGGAGCAAGAAGGCGTTACGCAAAGAGAAATCGCGAAAAAGTCAAAGGTAGAAAGTTCAACGACGACTCGAACGCTAGATAAGTTAGAAAAACTAGGCTTAGTCCAAAGGCAAGTTGATCCAAATAGTCGCAGATCCTTTCGTATCTATTTAACGGATAAGGGGCGAGCCCTACAAAAGGAAATTACGCCAATTCCACAGTCGGTTAATCACCATATTTTGAGTGCTTTATGCTCATCTGAGCAAAAAGAGATGATACGTTTACTACAAAAGTTAGTGGCTAACATTGAGTGATGACTGGTGGGTTATTATATTTCCATAGGTCAAGAAATTATCTGCTATGATGTATTTCCTTTATTTAACAATCACTTTCATTCCATTTCATCTCAATTGTTGCTTATCTATATAAAAATCAAAATAAAGTTACTTTGTCATACAGGCTTCAACGAATTGAAACACAACTGTCATAATTGAGTCCTAAAGTTAGCATCGAACAAGCTAAATACAGAGGCAATGGTGCCAAGTAAGGAAATTGTGATGAAAAAGACAGTTATCGGTGCAGTCGCACTTCTAGGTGCAATGGCAGTGACGTCCGTTTCTGCTAAGGAAACGATCTCTGCAGTGGGCTCTAGCAGCGTAACGCCACTGATGGAAGTTTTCTCTGAAACATACATGAAAACCAACTCAAACGTATTTATTGAGGTACAAGGTCCTGGTTCGTCTGCTGGCGTTAAGGCTGCAAAAAATGGCTCAGCCGATCTTGGCATGTCGTCTCGCAACTTGAAAGCGTCAGAAAAAGAGCCTGAGCTGAAAGAATTGAAAGTTGCACTAGATGGTATAGCCGTTGTTGTTAACCCTAAAAACACGCTTAAAGCGTTAACTGCTGAGCAAGTTAGTTCAATCTACAAAGGTGAAGTGACTAACTGGAAAGAAGTGGGTGGTGACGACAAGCCAATCGTAACAATTACTCGTGATACTGCATCAGGCACTCGCGGTGCGTTTGAAGAAATTATGGCGCTGACTAAGAAAATTTCTGGTCAAAAAGTGTCTGCCATTTCACAGCGAGCGCAAGTGGCAAACGGTAATGGTGCGTTAAAAACGATGGTGGCCTCTAACCCATACGCTATCGGTTATATCTCTCTAGGTACCGTCGATAGCTCGGTTCATGCGCTACCTATTGATGGTGTTGAAGCTAACGTCGATAATGTGAAAAATGGCTCTTACAAAGTGGCTCGTCCTTTCCTTGTGCTATACAAAGATGGTAAGCCATCGGCTGAAACGCAAAAGTTCCTTGACTGGATGCTGACTCCTGAAGCTCAGGCTTTGGTTGACAATCATGGCTATATTTCAGTCCAGTAATGTATTCACGCTTTTATTGCTCAGCCCACTTTGGGCTGGGCTTTTGCTTTACTTCGAGCAGACCTAGTTTGTAAGAAGGGTAAGATTATTATGACCATTGCAACAAATAGTGACGAGCTTATGAATTCACGAGCGACTCAATTATCTAAGCCTCGTTTACGCGCTAAACGTCGCGTTGACGTGAAAGAACGTGTCTTTCATGGCTTATTCCTCACCAGTGCCGTGATTGGCATTGTATCTCTGGCTGTTATTGCCTATTTTATCGTACAAGAATCGATTCCCGCATTTGAAGAAGCGGGCGTGTCAGGTATTGTTCTCGGCCAAGATTGGCTGCCGCCTGCGCTTTATGGTGTGGCCACCATGATTGTCGCATCGGTGGTGTCGACGTTTGGCGCTGTGCTTGTGGGTGTCCCTGTCGGTGTCTTGACGGCTATATTTATCGCTGAGATTGCGCCTAAGCGCCTTGCCGATGTCATTCGTCCTGCAGTGGAACTTCTGGCAGGCATTCCATCGGTTGTTTACGGATTTTTTGGCCTAGTAATCATTGTTCCCCTGATTCAGGATGTTTTTGATGTCCCTGCGGGTAATACGATTTTGGCGGGAATTATTGTACTAGGAGTGATGATACTTCCGACTGTGATTACAGTTTCAGAAACGTCAATTCGAGCCGTTCCTCGTGCTTACAAGGAAGGATCATTAGCTCTGGGAGCATCCAAGATTTTTACCATTTTTAAACTGCTTGTTCCTGCTGCGCGCTCCGGAATTATGACAGGTGTGATCCTAGGAATCGGTCGTGCACTGGGTGAAACAATGGCGATCATTATGGTGATGGGAAATGCCCCCGCGATGCCACAAGGTATTTTGGACTCAGCCCGTACTCTGACAGCAAATATTGCGATTGAGATGTCTTACGCAAGTGGCGTGCATGCGAACGCTCTCTATGCAACAGGTGTGGTTCTGTTGGTGTTTATTATGATGCTCAACGCTGGGCTGCTTTATCTCAATCGCGAGAAAGCGAAGTAAGTGGGTCAGGAGGTAAAGATTATGGATCGCATCGCATTGAAAAAGCAGCGCCAATTTAAAGACAATGTCCTCAATGTTTTGATTTGGGCTGCGGCGGCATTGACCGTTGGTTTTTTATTCTGGATCATCTGGTACATCTTATCCAATGGTCTACAACATGTAGATTGGGATTTTATCACTGATAACTACACGCGTACTGGTGAAGAGCATGGTATCTTCCCTATGATTATTTCTACGCTTTATATGGTTATCGCTTCAATTGCGGTTGCCGCTCCCATTGGGATCATGACGGCGATTTATTTGACGGAATACGCCAAAGTTGGCAGCAAACTGGTAAAAGCAATTCGTTTTTGTACTGAGTCCTTAGCAGGGATACCTTCGATTATATTCGGCTTGTTTGGCATGACATTCTTTGTCGCGATTCTCGGGCTTGGATTCTCGATTCTATCCGGCGCTTTGACCTTAAGTATCTTGATACTACCGGTCATTATCCGCACTACAGAAGAAGCATTGATGGCGGTTCCTCAAACCTATCGAGAAGGCTCTTATGGTTTAGGTGCATCTAAGATTTATACCATTTGGCGTTTAATATTGCCAAGTGCGATGCCTGGTATCATCACTTCGGTGATTTTGAGTATTGGTCGTGTTATTGGTGAGTCGGCCCCTGTGTTTTTAACCGCAGGTATGGTCGCTCGCATTCCCGACTCGCTGCTTGATTCAGGGCGCACACTAACGGTTCATTTATATAAGCTGACCACTGAGCTCTTTACCATTGAAGAGTGGAATCAGGCTTATGGCACAGCGACTGTGCTGATTGTGGTGGTTCTGGTGATCAACATGATCACTAAGTTGATTGCACGTCGATTTAACACGGCGAGTTATTAGGCAATCAAACGTTGGCACCCATTGAAGATTTAAGAGATAAAGACCATGAACAAATTTAATATCGAAAACTTAGACCTGTTTTACGGTGATAATCAGGCGCTTAAGTCGATTAATTTACCAATTCCTGTTCGCCAAGTAACTGCACTTATTGGCCCTTCTGGATGTGGTAAGTCAACCTTACTTCGTTGCCTAAATCGTATGAATGACTTGATTGAAGGTGTCAAGATCACAGGTAAGCTGGATATGGATGGCAATGACATTTACGGCAATATCGATGTGGCTGATTTGCGAATCAAAGTAGGAATGGTATTCCAAAAGCCGAATCCGTTTCCGATGAGTATCTATGAGAATGTGGCTTATGGCCTTAGAGCACAAGGTATTAAAGATAAAAAGCATATCGATCAGGTTGTGGAGCGGTCATTACGTGGTGCTGCCTTGTGGGACGAAGTTAAAGATCGATTAAAGTCTCATGCGTTCGGTTTATCTGGTGGTCAGCAGCAGCGTTTGTGTATCGCACGCACCATTGCGATGGAGCCTGATGTGATTTTGATGGATGAACCAACCTCAGCACTAGATCCCATTGCCACGCACAAGATTGAAGAATTGATGGAAGAGTTGAAAAAGAACTACACCATAGTGATTGTGACGCACTCGATGCAGCAAGCTCGCCGAATTTCAGATCGCACCGCCTTTTTTTTGATGGGCGAGTTGGTGGAACATGACTCGACTCAGGTTATTTTTAGCCAGCCTAAAGATGAGCGCACCAAAGGTTACGTCAATGGTGACTTTGGTTAAGTTCTAGCCACATCAAGATTATCACTATAATAAAAAGCGATGGTCTCTTGCCCCTCTTTACGAGGGGCTTTTTTGTTGGTGGCGATAATCGCTTGGAGGCAAAAGCACTTTGGGTTTAGCCAATAATTCACTTTCTTTGATATTGGTGTTCCATTGATAATCTCTTAGTGGTGAAGCGCTACTACTATTGACGTTGCCCGTTTGGCTCCATAGCCGATTAGGATAAAAGATATAGCCAAGACAGAGCATATCTTTGGCCAGTATTTGCAGTTCGCGTTGGTCTGTTGCGCCAACCACTTGCCCCCAAGGGGTAAAGGCTGTTATCGGATAATCTAGCTCTGTCACAGGGTTATCCACTTCACAGCCATGATGGATCACATTATTAATGCCAATATCTTGGTTGATTTCTTGTTTCACTTTTTGTGTAAGTTGTGAAATTCTACCTAAATCTGCATCGACAACTCTGCGGTCTTTTTGGGCTAATGCCGTTTGTACGACTTTTACTACGGATTTAAGCCGTGAGGGTTTAAAAGTGCTAAATTGGCTAAGATGTGGTGCAACGCAAAATAGATCATAGTCTGCGGTGAGAGGAATGCCATTTGATGGTTCAGCCAGTACCATCAGCGAATCGACTTCCTTACCTTCTCGGGTCATTACCCAATAGCCTTGTTTCAAGTGAGGCAGTTTTGCGAACATAGATTGAATATCTTTATGATACTGACGATAGAGGTGTGCATGCTCGCTCAACGGCATACCAACGTTAGGATATAGGATAAAATCTTGGTGAGGCTTTCCATGGCTTGTAACGTGATAAGTGCCCTCTTTGCTCGATATCACATGCAACATTTTTTCAGTAAGCAAAGATTGGAGTCTGGCTTTAGATATGAGGAGGGGTACCGCTTTCGCTGAACCATCACGTATGGATTCTGTTACTTTATGATTGAACTTGGCAATCTCTTGTTGACCTTTGTGATGCAGCTTGCTGTAGGATTGATCGCAGCATATAAAACCAGCCTGTGGCCCCCAATCAGAGGACTTACCTTTGACGTGTAAATCTTTGGTTGCGTAGCCTTCTTCGATAAGTGCGGTAGAAAGAGGGTTTACTGGGCGAACCATGATAATACAGTCATGTCGTTTGGCCGTATTAACAATAATTTTCTCGTGAGCAGGAACGATCCCAGAATGTTTTATAGCTGAGTTACCTAGGTGCATAATCGAAACAAACAGTAGTGGGTAGTGATGGCCAATATAGCGAATAGGGTAACTGTTGGCTTGGTTATTTTAGGTACAATGAAGGTAAAATCGTGCCAATAAATGCGATACTTTTGCGTTGGTTTGAAGTAGCGTCTAGAAGCGTGGTCGATACAGGATTTTCAATGCAAAAAGCCCCGATACACGGGGCTTTCAGTATACTGATACCAGCACGGGTTAGGCGTTATTTTTGTGTTCGGCTTTGCAAACAGCGGCAGTAAAAATAACGTCTGTTGAACTGTTTAGCGCTGTTTCTGCGGAGTCTTGTATTACTCCGATAATAAAGCCTACAGCGACGACTTGCATCGCAATCTCATTGGGAATACCAAATAGGCCACAGGCCAGAGGAATGAGCAGTAGTGAACCGCCAGCAACACCAGAAGCACCACATGCCGATATCGCCGCGACAATACTCAGCAGTAAGGCAGTTAATAGATCGATCTCAATGCCCATGGTGTGCACTGCCGCTAGCGTAAGCGTGGTGATAGTAATGGCTGCACCAGCCATATTGATGGTTGCACCAAGTGGAATTGAGACTGAGTAGGTATCTTCGTCCAGTTTAAGCTTTTCACACAAAGCCATATTGACTGGAATATTCGCGGCACTTGAACGAGTAAAAAATGCCGTTACACCACTCTCGCGTAAACATAGGAACACAAGCGGATACGGGTTTTCTCCTGTCTTAGCAAACACTATCAGTGGGTTCACAATCAGAGCAATCACCAGCATTGCACCAAGTAAAACCGCCAATAGTTGCGCGTAGCCCGCTAATGCATCAAAGCCGGTCGTCGCCATTGTGGAAGAGACCAGACCGAATATGCCAAATGGTGCTAGGCGAATAATGAAGCGCACAATTTGTGAAACGCCATGGCTTAAATCTTCAAACACGGCTTTGGTAGTAGAAGATGCGTGGTGTAAGGCAAGACCAAGGCCAACGGCCCAAGCCAAAATGCCTATGTAGTTAGCATCCATTAGTGCATTGACTGGATTATCGACGACTTTGAATAGCAATGTGTTCATTACTTCACCAATACCTTGAGGCGGTGTTGCACCTTCTGCACCAGAAACCAGAGTCAAGGTGGTTGGGAATATAAAGCTTAGTACCACTGCGGTGAGCGCGGCTGTGAAGGTACCAAATAGATACAGCACGACAATCGGACGCATGTAGGTATGTTGGTTTTTCTTTTGATTGGCAATTGAAGCGGCAACAAGGATAAAAACAAGAATAGGGGCCACAGCTTTCAAAGCGCCGACAAATAGACTTCCAAGTAAGCCAACGCTTTGTGCATATTCAGGAGAGATGGTTGCTAGACCTACACCAAGAACGATACCGGCTAAGATTTGTAACACCAAATTTCCACGCGCAAAACGGGCAAAAATAGAGTTGTGTTGCATAGTTTTCCCTGCAATGATTTGTTATATAAATTTATCGTGATCTCAGTTTTCGCTAACTGAGTGGGCTAATACTAGCGTTTTGAAATAATGTGTCTAGGGTTAATTGCCTATTAAAATGAAAATTTGGGCATATGAATACTTGGTAGCTCAAGATTTTTCATTGATTGTTTTTGACAGCAAGTGAATTCATTTTAATGGATAGCCTGAAATTTCTTATTGGATTTATTATGTTAGGAATATTTTTGGCGAACAATATTTCCATAGGCGTTGCTCATACTCTTATAAAACGCTCCGAGCTAGGCCATCCGACTCACTAACAATACTTTGATTAAAATCAAGTCATAGCTTCCGCTCTGGGGAGATTGTACTGTTCTCATCGCTCTCTTTGCCATCCCATTAAAGAAATGTACTAAACTTAGCGTTCGTACTCGCTGCGCCATATTTTTATTAAATGTATGAATGTTAAAGGTTTAATCTGTAAAATTAGTTACTCACTCCGATTCATATTGAGTTGTCCCGAATAGCATAGAGACGCAACGTCACCTTTAGCGAGATATAAGGACAATTCTATGCATAAGCCAGCTATTATTGCATCACCACAAAGGAATAAAGGTCGTGAAAAATGCGATTCTAAACACTTTGAAACCTTACTTGATTGCCCACCTATCATGGGAAATAGTGAGAGTATAATGAGGACAAAGCAGCAAATCCTTTATGCATCACAAGCGAGTTTACCGATTTTCATATGTGGAGAACCCGGAACAGAAAAACGCGCAGTGGCGCAAGAGATTCATAAGAATAGACATTTTACCTTTGGTAGATTTGTTTATGTACCAGAGCAAATTGCAGGATTTGATGAGTTTCAACTCTTTTTTAGCGACAGTATCAAAAAAGCGGAGAATGGGACCATATTTCTTGCTGAAGTTGACAAGTTAAGTGATAAACATAAAGATTATTTGACCTACATTTTCTCCAATCGAGAGATATATAACCAGCTTGCCAACGCCAATACTCAATTGATTTTGTCCAGTGAACATCTATTAACAGAAAAAACGCATTTTCTTTCTAAAATACTTTGTAGTAATGCACCATTTTTGGAACTCAGTTTGTCGCCACTTCGAGACCGAGTGCAAGATATTCCTCAGTATATTGACTATTTCCTAGCAAAGTTTGGTGGGGGGAGCCCCGCTCAAATTACGCCTTTAGCAAAAGAAAGGCTCTGCCATCTCTCGTGGCCGCAAAATGTTTCTCAGCTACAAAGGGTTATGGTGCTACTGGTTTCTTCTTGTACTTACCAAATTGGAGAGCAGGATATTACAAACTTGGGTATACCTGAGTCTATCAAAGTACGTCCGGACTTAATTGATGCACTCCTTAGCCAAGATCTGGATATCTATCGCCATATTCATCTAGGCCTGTATAAAGCATTAGAGTATTTGAGCAGACACTTTTTGGAAGATGTATCCTTGCATGATCTTTCTAATGCTTGCTATACGAGCCCATCACACCTGTCATTTTTATTCAGAGAACATTTAAATCGCCCATTTAAAAGTATATTGGTGCAATTGAGAATGCAGTACGCCAAAGGATTAATCATAGATTGTCCAACCATCAAAATCACGGATGTATGTTTGCAATCTGGGTTTGGCGATCTGAGTCATTTTGAGAAAATGTTTAAACGTCATTTTGGAACTACACCAAGGAAATTTCGTGAATATCAACGGCAAGCTCATGCCGATATGCTTTCTTAACGAATTCATATAACTAAAAAACGGTCCTTTATAGGGCCGTTTTTTTATGACTAACCCCTTGAACAAACTTTTGCTAATTCAAGCCGAATAGTGGGCGAATTCACCTGAGTTTGTTGCTTTTGATTGTTACATACTGAGTTCATACAAGCAGCGAGTTGACAGCGTTTTAGATTGTCACCATCAAAGGAAGCCACTATGTCAGACCCAGTATCACAATCTGTTTCAGAAGCCACTTTGCTCACAGTCGGTATGTCATCAGCAAACGCTGCCGCTAACTTAATCAATACGGCTAATACAGCACTTTGTCTATCACTTATGAATGCCGTTGCGAATCAGCAAGCGGGCAATATGACTCGCCAAACCTCTTCAGTTCAAGCAAATACTGGAATCATGAGTACCGGCAGTGCAGTTCAAAGCGCTGTCGTGGAGAAGATTTTATAAAAACACCAAAGCACATTACATGCGGTGTGGCACACCGTTCACTACCTCTACAAAGCAAAGGAGACAACTATGCCAAACACAGTCGATAGCTCAGTGACCGACTCTGTCACTCAGGTGAACACTAAGGTTTTGGGTGATACGCCAGCATCTGCGATGGGAAATCTGATGTTGACAACCAGCCAAAGTCTGAGTGTGTCAGGTCAGAATGCGGCAACGGGTCAGCAACAAGCCAATGTTATGCACCAAGCGGCTACGGTACAAGGAATCAACGCGTTGATGAACACAGGTAATGCGGTGACCGGAACGGTGACCGGCAACATTATCGACCGAGGATAACCTCAATAAACACACTTTAACTGACAAAGAGAAAGGAAAAAACAATGCCAAACTATGTAAATGAAGCCATCACAGATTCAGTGACTCAAGTTAATACTAAAGTTATTGGAGATGTACCCGCTACGGCAATGGGCAATCTAATGATGACCACAAGTCAAGCATTAGGTATTGCAGCGCAAAACCTAACGACTGGTCAGCAGCAAGCTAACGTGATGTGGCAAGCCGCAACAGTACAAGGAATCAACGCATTAATGAACACGGGTAATGCAGTGACAGGTACTGTTTCTGGTCAAATCATTGACCGTGGTGACACTCGACGTTAATTCAAGCAGTAGGGGGGACGCCCCCTACATTGTTTCTATTGAGGAAGGCGTATCATGTTTAAAGACGAAACCAAACAAACTTTCCATATCACAGATAAATCACTGGCTCAGTCAGGTGCGTTGGCTGTGCAAGATGCAGCAAACTCTTTTAGAGATATGAGTACGCTGCTGACCACAGCAAGCGGTGTTGCCTTGGCCAATTTTATTGAATCTGGTGACGCTTCCTATCTGCAAGCGTTAGATAAAATCAATGAGCAAGCAAGAGCGTCCAAAGAAAACTTTGTTGAACTCTACTCGCATGTCAATCAGGCAAGAAAGAACATCTGACTAGAGAACATGAAAATGGATGGAAAAATTAACCCAAACCCTGCGGGTGAGAATGCGCAAGACAATTATTCACTGGATATGGTTGATACGATTTTTGCAGACACCTTATCGCGTGGTATGCAAAACGCGATTGTGTCACAGCAAAATGCTCAAATGGCGTCATCGAGCTCCGTCACTCACGCTTGTGCGAGAATTTTGCAAGCGCAATCTAAACCTGAAGCAACCATTGAAATACACCCGAATACGAATAAACCGCCTAGGCTTGAGCAAAGTCTTGACGTTGAATCTAAGCCAAGAAAAAGGGCCAGACCAAGTTCTAAGACGGCATTGTTCGCTATTGGGGTGACACTCTTGTCTTTGTTTATTGCAGGTACAGTTTGGCAATACGTTACGACATAAGGTGAAGAGTATGACTGAAAAGCAAAGTGAACACATCGCTAAAGATGACTTAGACGTCGAAAAAGGGCGCTACACACTAAGGCCCACGGAGGCATTTGAGGCACCGCAATTTGATTTTGCGCGCTTAAATGCTCAACTTAACCAAAACTTTGAGCAATTGACCACTCAGTTAACGATGATGCATACCGATCTGGCACAAGCACTCAATGACAATATGACGTTTCTTAGAGAAAAGATGACTCAAGAATCGAATCACAAGCCATAAAGATTGAGCAATTGCCAAGCCTTCCTGGTAGTGCATTTTATGTCTACCAGGCTTTTTATTGGAGAGTATTCCAATATCAAAAATACGGAGCCATTTGGCTCCATACCTTATCGGTTTTCTTGTATGACTTTTTCAACCTCGCACAGATCAATCTCTGGCCCAAGCTCAACTTTTTGGGCATTTGGCTTAATCCAAGACGGTTTCCTTTTAAAGCCAATATGGTAGGCAACGGCTTCCAATACCACTTGATGCTCCCCAATTCGGACTAATGAAAAGCTGCGTTCAGTACCGATTATTCTTCCGCGTGGGGAAGTTTGCAAATAGGCGTTGAGCTTATCTATTTTCAGTTGGTTTTCTTTTGTCGTTGGAATCGTGTCTGGCTCTGTGGCGCCAACAATGATTCGTTCTACATGACCAATATCCGTAATATCATAACTGGAGGTGGTTCGGTCGGATTTGAACATATTTGTCTCCTTTAGTAGGCACAACCAAGTTGTGCCATAGGTGAAAGAGTTGGTTATGCAGGAATCGGCATTATGCATTGATCAAGCATATCCAAAACGCGTGACAAGCCCTCAGGTGGTGGGAGCTGCTTAGCCACCACATTGACATCATATTTGGCTGAGTTATCACTTTTTCGGGTTGACTCTTTACTGGATGAAATGGAACCGCTCATCTTGGCTTTCATTTTAAATAATCCAGCATTGAGCTCGGTCTCTACCTGGGTGCTGGCTTCCATTTCGTCTTTACTCGACTCAGAAAATGATGACTTTACTTCCATTGAGAAATTGATATCAACATCAGTGACCTGTAGAGACGGAATATTAATGATCGACATTAAAGGCACTTCAACCTTGTAAGTTTTTTGCTCGTTCCCTTCTTGTTGTTTAAATGAAAAGGGAACAGTACGTATTTCATAATTTGGGATGTGTATGGAGCCATCACTTGGTTTGTGTGCAGCATTGAGATCTTTAAAACAAACACGCTCAATAAAGTTGATAGTCGTACTTGCCAACATTTCCTGAGCGTTACAAGCCGCAGTTAGGGGGGCACCAATAAGGTCTTCCATTGGTAGCCCCCGGAATTGATCGGCAATGTTAAGTAGTTTTGAGTCTGGCATAGTGTGTCTCCTTAGATGAGTTTATATAGCTCGTTCATTAAACGCAGGTAACCCTCAGAGGGTTCTCCATTTTCGAACTCGACTTCAATACTGGCCATGCGCGAACTGTTATCGTTGTACAGGCTCGCCAGAATGTGCTTTTCCGCTTCTATCACCATATTGTCGGTTTTGGTTCTTGTTTCGACAGGCGTGACTTCAATCAAGTCATCTAAGCCGATTTCAAACTTGGTGTTCATTTGTTTGATTTTGAGTGGAGAAGGCTGGAACAAAGTAATGGTTGGGATGGAGATGGTTTTATATGTGATACCTTCAGTGGGCGAAGGGTTGTCCATATCGGGGATTTTGGCTTCGATTTGCTTTGGTGTTCCATCAGGATTAAACCACTGTTGGAAAGACGCGACTTGGGCATTATCTATTTGCTTTTGGGCTTCGGACGCTGAACCAAGAATAGCTTCCACTAGAGCTTGAAGTGTGACTTGCTTTTTCATGTGCATACGTTCCTCCTATTTTCACATGCATCACTATTGTTAAGCCTTAGTGAGATTGGTGATTGGGGGAAGCAATGGCATTTTGCGGCAATGGTAGGATTATGGCGCGTGTTTCCCCAAGTCCAGAGCAGTATTGCCAATTATTCTATCTAAGCTAACTAAAGGAGAGAGTTATGACAGTACGAGGAAACACTTATCTAGACAATGAAACTAAGGTGATTGAGATTATTGCTGGCGAGCAAGAGCCGGCAGTGGTTACCTTTATCCCTAATCGTCGCTTTGATTCTGCCATTTTGACGATTGAGATGAAGGGCGACCTGGGCCACAACAATGAGTTTGTTGATCTTTATGTGAATGGGAATAAGGCCGAAAGCTTAACGACTCACAATCATGATAAAACCTACCAAACCGTATATAAAGGCGATATTTCTCAGTGGGTTTTGGAGTCAAGTATGATCACGCTAGAATTTATCCCAACGCGTTATGTAAATAAACTTTGGAGTTATGCATGGGCTGCAAACATCACTTTATCACTAAGTGGTTTTGAAGCGTCAATGGATGGTGGAGAGATGGTTGAAATGTCGACTCCTGCAGCGGCGAGTGCCAATCAAATGCTCTCGGTAGGGCATGCGTTGTCGACGGGGGCTCAAACCGCCAGTTCAAGTCAACATCAAACAATGAATGTTCAGTTCACTGCTAATACGTTGGGCATTCAAACCATATTATCAATTGGAACGGGTGTCAGTGGCGCGGTTGCTAGTGAACTTATTGACAGTAGCCATTAGGCACTGTTGAAACAAACGCCACCTTTGGTGAGGTGGCGTGATTAGCGAGCACATGATCTACGATTAAAGCACATTGATATAGGGCTCAAACGCACTGATCAGAAACGGAAAACGATCCGTTACATCGACGGTTGAATACCAAGATTCCAGTGCGCTGGTTTTGCTGTCTTGGAAGTTAAACACCACGTAGACTAACGTTCTCTCGCCTGCATAATGGACACGAGCATCAATACTCACAAGATGAATTGATTTAGAATTACCTTCACTACGCTGGCGATACATTTTTTCATAAAAGTCATACCCGTAGCTGAGCAAATAATTGAGAGCTCGTTCCTCATCGGTTACGCCATTATTGCTCGCTAGCGATAAATACAGCTCTATCACATGAGTCAGATCTCGGCATGATTGGGGATTATGCAATTTGGGAATATGTTTGGCGATGTCGTGTGCCGTCATTGAGCGAAACTTTGTGATAGTAAGCTCATCCAGACTGCTAAGACCCCCACTTGATCTCCCAACGACGAGTACATTGATGGTTCGCCGTGGATTGGATTTGGTATCGGTTAACGCATTAATAAGCTGCTGCATGTTGTATTCGCTTGGTACCAGTTGATAGAGCCGATTGCCGTAAACATCTTCCAAATACCAGTCCAACTCTCTGGCGAGGTATCGGCATCGACGTGTCTTTAGAACTTGGCGGATTAAGCTCTGATCCGTGTCCTTATTGCTGGTGGTATCATTTGCTCTGGGAAGAGTCACTGCGCAAGGTTCAACTTTTTGGCAAAAGTCACTTTGACTAATGCTAACACCGTAGGCGTCGATCCATTTGGCGTGAGCTCGAAACTCATTTTCAACACTTTTGTCTGGCCAATCAGCGCTAATACAGCCAAGAGCGTACACATCGCTAGCCAAATCCTCTAAACCAAAAGAAGAGGTAGCGCTGCGTTTTTGAACAACGCGATTGGGATTCAATACGTGATAGGGGGTGATCATACTCGCTCTCCTATTGGTTATGGGGGATATAGTCACTCAATGGTGAATGTAAGTAGGGAAAAAGCTGGCTGACATCGACAGTGGCGTAGTAGCTAAATTGCCGGCCACTGACGCTGCGCTGGTAGTGAAAGATCACATCAACTAAGGTATGCTCTGGCGCACTTTGGGCAATACGGGTATCAATACGGCGCAAAAATTCATGTTCTGGCTGACTGAGAGTTGTCCGCTCAGAAGACTTTTCTGAGACTTCACTGGTGCGTATCGCGTAAATGTCTGGATAGCGAAAGGCCAAAAAGTTCTTTGCTCTCTCTGAGTTTGTGTTGCCACGATTTTGTTTAACGTTAAGTAGACGCAATAAATCGCTGATTGCTTTACTTGTGGTGTTAATCCCTGCGCCTGTTAGTTTTTCCTTAACTGCCTGATCATCGCTATTGAAGGAAAACATATGTTTGCAGCGCACCTTGGGCAGTATGGATGCCTCTTCATTACCGCTGTCGGTATAACCGAACTGTTCTCCAATAATCACACACAAGTTTTGATTATTGCAGTGCTTTTCATTTTGTTTCAAAAAGTTAATGAATTCATTAAGTTCCACTACACTATGTGGCTCAATCACATAGGTGTCTTGTTCATCAACCGAGAGTATCCATTTGGCATTTTCTGCCAAATAGCGATATGGGCGAGTTTTACGGCTTAAATAAGCGCTTTCATTGCTTTCTTTACCAGCTTCGTAACCAAAAATGGTGCCATAGTCGTGTGGAGCGACAGACTTATCGGATACGACCGATAACTCTTGTGCTGCAGCTTCGCACTCCTTTTCAAGCCCTTTGTTAGCAAACTCAACGCGCAGTTTACCGGCCACATAAATAGGGCTTGGCGTTAAAGGCATCTCTTCGTCGGTTACTGCGGTCTCACTTGAAAGGGTTTCGCGTTGAACAACCACATTTTCTGGGGTTGATTTAATAAGATTGGTACTGGTTTGGTCTAAATTATGGCTAGAGTCTTGTGGTGATGATGACATAGGTCCTTCCTTATTTCATGAGCTGTTTGTTATCAGATAAGAATAAAGATAAATGGGAAGTTTTATTCGGATTAAGAAATGCATTTTCCAGTAAAATAACTCAATGATGATTGAGTATTATTTAAATAATAATATTTCCTTAATTATTGATTTTTTGTCCTGAGTAATCATTTATCTTAATGATACAGTGAAAATGTAAATTACATACCAAGAGGTTTAGGATGGAAATAAAACAATACGATAAAGCGATTATTAAACCATTGCCAACAAAGTTACGGCGAGGGATGGAAAAGTTAACGGGGATGAACTTGAGCCATGTCAGGGTGTTTTTTAACTCAGAAAAACCTAGGCAAGTCCAAGCTCATGCATATGCCCAAGGGCACGAGATTTACCTAGCACCGGGGCAGGAGCAGCACTTACCCCATGAGCTTGGGCATATAGTACAACAAGCTATGGGTATGGTAAAACCGACGGTGAATATTAATGGTGTAGAAATAAATGACGATCCATGGTTGGAGGAACATGCCACTGAATTAGGGGCTTTGGCGTTTAGTAGGTATTAATTAATGTCTATAGCAAATACGATGAGTTGTACCCAATAACTGACTTATTCGTGGTAATGAATAATATTGCTTTTTTGAATGCTGTATTAGGTTGTTTGGAGATCTAGCATGAACACTAATTTGGCACTAATGCAGTGCAATTCTTTAATTCACCTTAGATTAGAACAGCGCTTTCAATTTACAGGTGAAAATAATTATAAATTTGGTTTTGATGAGTTTTCTGAACTTTGCCATGGATCTAATCGCGAGCATCTTGATGTTGAAAAAATCGCCATTAGTCTAGCGCTTATTCCTCATCTTCAACCTGAAACCTTTGAAATACTGATGCAGCCCAATGAAAGCACGCACCGACTATACATCGAGTTTGGCCTAGTTGAAAATGAAGGCGTGGTATGGGCTACAGGGCAAACACTGGCGTTTTTGCTCGGTGAACATGCAGTCGAACGTCGTCTGGAAGTGTTTCGATGGTTATCAGATATCAATGTGTCGCAGGCGCATGACCTGTTCGATCTCGATTCAGCTTGTGATGCTTTGCCCTTAATGTGGCAGGCTCTGAAGTTAAGACCAGAAGTGCTAAATCAATATTTGTTGGGGACTAATGCTAAGCCGCCAGCGATAGTCAATAACCTTGCCAGTTTGCTGACCACGCCTTTAGAATGGGATGCATTGGTACTACCGAAATCTGTATATGATGATCTGGATGAAATCGAGCTTTGGCTACAACATGGTAGGGCCTTGGAAAAGGACTGGCCGTTTGAAGGTAAACTGAGGCCTGGATTTCGTGCTTTGTTTTATGGTCCTTCGGGCACAGGAAAAACGCTGACGGCGACTTTGCTCGGAAAACGTACCAAGCGGCCTGTCTATCGGGTCGATATTGGTGCCGTCACATCCAAATACATTGGTGAAACTGAAAAGAACCTCGAGCAGGTTTTCGTCATGGCGGAGAAGCACAATTGGCTGCTTTTTTTTGATGAAGCGGATGCGCTGTTTGGCCAGCGGGTTCAAACCAGTGGTGCAAATGATCAGTTTGCTAACCAGAATGTAGCCTACTTGCTGCAACGGATTGAAGCCTTTACCGGTATTATTATTTTGGCCACCAACTTGCAGAATAATCTCGACGATGCTTTTTTCCGCCGTTTTGAAACGGCAGTCTTTTTCGTTAAACCCGATGAAAAGGTGCGTCTGGCACTATGGAAAAATGCGTTACCAGATCTTAAACGGTATGATCCCGATATATCGCTTGCGCAACTGGCGCGTGATTATGCGTTAACGGGAGCTGAGATCATCAATGTGGTACGTTATGCTGCGCTTAAGGCTTGCAGTAAAGGTTCGAGCTATTTGTTAAAAAGCGATATTGAAGTGGGCATAGTGCGCGCTAAGCGTTTGCAAAATGGTCCGGAAAGTAACGTAGGTCGTCATTCGTTTTTTTAGTTGTATTTATCGCCAAAGTGTTCAATTACGGGCTTTGGCGTTTTTGTAGCGAAAAATGAAGAAGCTTATGGTGTTCATAGTGATTTTATAATGATGCAGCAGACTTTTTGAGTTGGTCAAATAGCACCTTTCGGCTACTTTTGTCGGCAAAAACGGTAGGCTTAGATGCGTAGACTTGTCGCTTAGTATCAAGATTAAGCAGTCTTGCTTGGCCGGTTGTTCCCCAAAACGCATTGACTAAATTGCGATCTTCTACGGGCATTTGATGTAGTTCAAAAGAGTGGTAGCGTATCAATCGTGTAGAAGAAGGAGGGAGCTCGGAAGATGTTTGAAATTCATCCATCTCAAGGTTTATATCAACATAGTTGTTACTGCTAATAGTGACGCGTATTAAACCAATAGGGCGAAGTGCAGCGCTCGCTCGACCATTGTTCGTCGCGACAACATCAACTTCAAAATAGCTATAAAGGTCTTGCTGGTCACGCTGGATTTTGTTGATCTGAGCATCAATACCACGCATGCTATCACGCAGCTTCTCAAGTGTCATGTCATTGGTAGTGATAACCTCTAATAGATCTTCTTTGACATCAGATAGTAAAAACGCCAGCGCTGGAGCATTAAGTCTAGGCGCCTCACCTGATTTGAACGTCATATCGGAGTAGTTTCGGGTGATAGAAAGCACTTCATGTTCATAGTAGGCAGCCTCGTCATCATCGATATAGTTGCTCAGCCCCCAGCTTTTCATTTCACCCACTCGAAACTCTATTAACTGAAATTCGAGATTGTCGGTGGCTAGGTAAGCGTCAATGGTATCAATATAGTGTGAAAGTTGACGTTTCGTTTCTGCAATATTTTTGAGTTCAATTTTCGCTTTTTCATAGGCTTGGATGAGTGTGTCGACATCGAAACTTGGGTAACGAATTCTATCTCCTCGTTCGCCATTGGGTTCAATTTCATAAAAAAGCTCTTCGTCAATATAGGGTTTGAGTAGTTGAAGTTCTTCTGTTGACAGTGCCACGCGATAGTCATTTGAGTGAATACGGCGAATTTCACCTATTTCAATCTCGATATCCGAGGTTTCAACGAAATAAATTTGCCATATGGGCACCGCGGTCGCCGAAAAAAGGCCAATAGTAGCGACACCGATAGATTTTATATGAGTGCGCAGTGTTTGCTTTATGTTTTCAAGGTTCATATTTTCATCCTAGTCAGCACAATATTTTTTATAAGCGGCAGCGAGTTTTTGGTCATAGTGGTTTCGTGCGAAGTCTGAACCGTTATAGTGAAGGGCAAATTGCGACCAGTTGTGGGTTTGTATGGCCTTTGTGTCCAACGGAGTTTTGAATTGATATAAATTTCATCGACATGTCCCTATAACGTACTGTTAGGGACATTGTATTGGGTGGCCTTTTTTGGGTATTGGGCTGACAGATGTTTAATTGATGGTTTCTAATGGACTTATCCTTCGGTGACACAGTGGCGAATGAGTGCTTAATTTTGTGGGTGTGGGCGAATTAGGTATACACTTAAAATCACCATTGAATTTACGGTTTGGATTGATGTTATGGCAAAGAAAAAGCCTCAAGAGTCGGAAGAGGTAACTGAGCTAAAATCTTCTCAGGAGCAGCAGACCCAGTCGCCTAGTCCGGAAAGTGTTCAATATGGTGAAGATGTTTTTAGTGACGTTAAACCTCTTAGTGATGTCGCTTTCTTTATTACCACTCCGACAGGGAAAGTATTCAAAGGTAAAACCAAGTACGTAGGGCTCCATTCCAATAATCTGATGTTACTTGAAACGCCCAATGCTTCGCCAAAAGAGCTGGCGGTTTTTTTTCAGCGCGGTTATCCAATTAAGGCGTGTGTGATTTCTGAAGCTGGAGGCGGAGCCAGAATTTATTTCAAAAGTAAGGTCGAATATGTCATAGATGCTGGAGATAGCAGCCTTGTTCTTATTTCGCTTCCTATGGCGACTCAAGTGGCCTCTGGTTTGAGAGAAAGTGCTCGTTTAGAACTCGCTCTAGATGGTATTTGGGACCCCAATAGCCATAAATGGAATTGTCAGGTGCGGGATATTTCCAGTCATGGATGTCTGGTGGTGTTGGATAGAGATCTGGCCAAGCATAGGGTGGGTGATGTTATTTCTCTACGTATTGAAGACAAAGGAGGGGATGAATCGGTTTCCTCTGAAGTACTTGACGCTGTGGTTCGTAATGTGAAAACAACGGGGCGCTACAACAAGATAGGGGTTAGGTTTGAAGAAAATAGCCTTGAGCCAGTGGCAAATTTAATCGACAACTTACACTTTTGCCGTATGAGTCAGAAATTCACCCTATAGCCATTCAATATAGCGATAGGGTGAACTAACAAAAGCTAAAACCCTTTGATATTGTTCGCTTCCAATTCGGTAAAGTATTTGACTGTCTTTACTTTTAATTCTTGCGTAGAAGGTTCATCACAAACAATCACAGATTTAGGATGAAGTTGCAGAGCAGATACGGTCCAAAGATGGTTGACACATCCCTCAACCGCCGCTTCAAGAGCAAGAGCTTTATTGTGCCCGGTCACCAAGATCATGATTTCTTCGGCATCAAGCAGTGTTCCTACGCCTATAGTCAGTGCGTATTTGGGTACTTGATTCATATCGCCTTCAAAGAAACGCGAGTTAGCAATGCGTGTGTCTTCAGTCAGTGTTTTTATACGAGTGCGAGAAGAAAGAGACGAAGCTGGCTCATTAAAGGCAATGTGTCCATCATTGCCGACACCGCCCATAAATAAGTTGATGCGGCCATAAGATTTGATTTTATCTTCGTAACGTTGGCATTCAGCCTCATGGTCGGTGGCGTTACCGTCGAGAAGATTGATGTTTTTTTCTTGAATATCGATATGATTGAAGAAGTTTTTATACATAAATGAGCGGTACGATTCAGGATGATCTTCGGGTATACCAATGTATTCGTCCATATTAAAAGTGACGACATGCTTGAAGCTGACTTGCCCTTTTTTGTGGAGCTCGATAAGGGCTTTATAGGTCGCCAACGGGGTTCCCCCGGTTGGCAGACCAAGGACGAATGGGCGCTGTTCTGAGGGATTATAGTGATTAATGCGTTTGGCAATATGGGCTGCGGCCCATTTACCAACTTGGGCGGCTTCGCGTAATGGGATAAGTCTCATTGATTACCTCTGGTGATAAGTTTTAATGCTTTAATCTATTATTTTTCATTATAAAATAAGTTGTTTTTCACCGCTATTGTTTTTGGTCAACTTTACTTGTTATTTTGACTTTTTTGCTAATTAAATGAGCAAAGTCGAGGCTTTTATTTTTTGCTCATATGGCAAAATTTTCTTCGAGAAATAACGATGGTTATTTGATCTTGAGGGCGCTTTTTTACTTTATTCATCAACTAATCCCAAGAGTACTGTACACTTAGATCAGAAAAGTGAATACGCGATTAAAGTGATACGGGTTTATTGAAATTGGAGTCAGCTCTGGTTGGCTTGATGTGAAGAAAGTAAGCAGATGAATTTAATTGGGATCGCAATTGGCGCAACGGGTTTGTTATTACTGGGTACCTTTATATGGATGCTGGTACTGCAAATGCGCAAAAAGAGGTTGGAAGAGCAGCGAATTGAGCGTGGTATTGCCAAACGCAAAGCGCTTGAAAAAAACCGCCAAGAGGAAGATAAAGAACGTGTAAAAAAGGCGGAAGCTGGCGATATTCCAACGATTTTGTTTCTTGCGAAAGAAGCGGAACGAATGAACCAAAAGGAAGCTGTATATTGGTATAACAAAGCGGCTCAGCTCGATAATACGACGGGTATGTTTGGCATTATTCGCTTGAGTGAACGACTCAATGATCTTGTTTTAAAGGAACAAGCAAAATTTTGGCAACTTTGTATTCATGCTCTGGAAGGCAGTCTGCCCCACAAATTTGAAATGGCGACTGCCCTGTTTAATGGTTTGGGTACGGATCAGGATGTCGATAAGGCAGTCAAAGTAATGAAACAGGCCGCGGACAATAATTATGTTGAAGCGCAATTGTTTTTGGGGGAGTGGTTTGTATCACCGAGGAATCCTTCACCAGAGCCAAGCCTATCTACGGCGTACTATCAGAAAGCCGCTGCGTTGAGAAGTAACGAAGGGCGTTTAAAGCTGGGACAAAACTACCTCAATGGAATTGGAGTCGCACCAAATTTTCTTAAAGGTTGCTACTGGATGGAGCGTGCTGCAGAAAAAGGGCATCCAGAAGCCATGTATCAAGTCGCCGAAGCATGGATGAAACACTCATCGGACGGTGAAAGCATAGCCTACATTTGGCTTTTTATTGCTGCTCACCTTGGTCATAAACAAGCAGCTGGGCTTCGCGATCAAATTGCTTTGAATATTGGTGTTGATACTGTGGTAGGTTTGCAGTCTCTAGCAAGGCCAATTTTGAAAAAAATTCGAGAAAATAAAGTGGGTAAGCATTCCATTATTAAAGCGTTGAACAAGCTATATAAAAGAGAGATTCTTCTGGAAGAACAAGAAGTTTTACAAGATCAGGAATCGGAAGTCGATGTAGAAGCGGATCAAGAGACTGTGTCTGAAGAACCCGCAAGTGATGACACGCAGGCCACTGCTTCGTCTCCTGAGCAGAATCTCGATTTTACTCAGTCAAATATAGATAAAGCATAGCTGTTTATGACTTCGATAGCGGTATATTTATAGCTAGGCTTTTCTCCTGCTCAACTGAAGAAACGACCACGAGTTGAGCAGGTTTAAGTACTCAAAGACTATCAACCCAATTCTAGAGTCATAAAGTTGCTGTTGGGATCAGGTTGATAATGAGCAAAAGGAGAGCAGTACTTAAAGCCGAACTTTTTATACAATTCCCTCGCAGGCTTAAAAAATGACATCGACCCTGTTTCAAGGCTAAGTTGTTGGTATCCATCACTTTTGAGTTGTTCAATGATGTGCAATAGCAATGCCGATGCGACGCCCTGATTGCGAGCTTCGGCGACTGTGCGCATTGATTTTAATTCTGCATGTGAATTAGAAATGGGTTTGATTGCTGCACAGCCCAGTAACTTATTGTCTCTCCAACTCGTCCAGAGTATTGTGCCGGGTTCTTGTAGAGCTTCTTGGCTTAGCGCATGTACGCTCTCTGGCGGTGATGTTGCAGTCATATCGTCCATATGTTCTTTTAGTAACTTTATTACAGCAGGATGGTTTAACGTATCTACTTTAATTTGCATTCCTTGCCCTTGTAGATGATTCAAAATGTATCTCATTCTGCATCATAGATTTTTTGAATACAAACACTCATACGGCCGCATATGTGAGGTAGCTCTAACTACGGATTGCAGTATGATGATTTGTATAACAAAGCGCAGCATCTCATAAATGATAATTCAGTTTTTTCATCTTTCAGTGCCGTTTGATTTAAATCTCATAAATCAACGTCATCATTTGGCTTCTTAAGATCGGCGGTGCTGTTTTTTGCTGTGGGTAGATAAGACGCACAAACTCACAGCAAGCGGATTAAATCTATGGGAGGATTATGATATTGGTACCGAAACTAATTTAGGTTAGAGAGCGAATAAGCTCACCTCAGTATAAGCTTATTGCCACTAAATTTGAGCTTGGAAAGCAGTAGTTTAGATCCCTCCACGCCTTCTTCATCGAACTCTATACCGTAACTAGCATAGTGGATTGAACTTTGCGAGTTACGAATTTTCCCACTCATTGACTGAAATTGGTGTTTTCTAGCCAGAGCTTCATGAATGCACACAATAATTTCTTCACCTACTTGGAAAGCTTTGCTCAGAGGTGGAGTGACAAACCGACATCCGTGCATTGACAGGTCTCGCATTTGGCATTCCATTTTAACCCCCTGATACTTCACACTTGCGGGAAGATCTAAGTTGTACCTTGGTTCTCTACGCAGTTGATTGATTTGCATCGTATTTGGAATGTTAAATGCGACAATTGGGATGGGGCTGTGTAATACGTACTCGAGTTGTGTCTTGAATGAAACTAAAGCGCCTTCTCCTCTCGGAGAGATAGCTCGAATGGTCGCCCAAAAGCCAGATTGGAAGAAAAAACCGGTGTCTTCGAGCGATAAATTGGGCAGTTCCGCTAGAATTAAGTTATGAGAATGTGCACCGATGAATAAGGTTTTACAGCTAAAGGCTCGGCCTACAGGCGTGTTAATGGTGACGGTTAGCTCTCCTCCATGCACTAGCATACTGAGAGCATCTGTACTGTTGATCGATGTAAATCCTTTCTCGTTAGAAGGGTTAGAAAGGCGATCCGAACGGCCGTCTGCCTTTGTATCCATTCAACCTCCAAATTAATCACATTCTTATTGATGATATTATAAGTATAAATGTGCTGAGTCAAAGTTTAACGTGGTCATTTATTAAACAAATCTGTGATGTGATTTAACCTACAATAGAAGATCTCTGTGTTTCCATTAGCTTATGCAACAAAGTGGTATGCACTTTAAACTTTTATGTTAATAAGTTTGTCTATTGTTTTGGACAGATTTATAGTGGTCATGTTGGAATATAAGGACTTAGTCATGACGTACTCTACCAGCTGGAAAACACCACAAAGCTTTTTAACTATGATTTCTATTGTTGTTCCTATTGCTTTTTCAAGCTGGATGGCATTGCTTAACAATTTTGTTATTGAGCGCGCGAATTTTGATGGCTCGGATATTGGACTTTTGCAAAGTGTACGTGAAATTCCCGGTTTCTTAGCTTTTACGGCCGTGTTTGTTTTACTGTTTATCCGTGAGCAAAGGTTTATGCTGCTTGCACTTGGCGCGCTTACTCTGGGGACGGCCATCACAGGTTTTTTCCCGTCTTTATACGGACTTTTACTCACTACACTACTGATGTCAACGGGCTTTCATTATTTTGAAACATTGAAGCAGTCCTTGTCTTTACAATGGTTATCAAAGGATGAAACGCCGGAAATGCTGGGTAAATTTATTTCTGTAGGAGCATTGGCATCATTGCTGACTTACGGGGCGCTTTGGATTTGCTTACAAGTATTTAAATTGGATTACCAGTGGGTTTATCTGGTTTTTGGCGGCATCGGTTTTTTGCTGGTCGTATGGATAGCGGTTTCATTTCCTCAATTCCAAACTGAAGTTCAGCAAAACAAGACTTTGGTGCTGAGAAAAAGGTATTGGTTGTATTATGCCTTGACCTTTATGAGTGGGGCTCGCCGACAGATCTTCGTCGTATTTGCCGGCTTTTTAATGGTTGAGAAGTTTGGTTATTCTGCTGCTGAGATAACATTGTTGTTTTTGGTGAACTATGTGTTTAATTTTCTATTTGCTAAAAAAATCGGCAAATATATTGGTAAAGTTGGTGAGCGAAAGGCACTGCTGTTTGAGTACATCGGCCTAATTGGAGTCTTTGTTGGCTACGCGTTGGTTCAAAATGCGCATTGGGCTGCTGCTTTGTATGTTGTCGACCATCTGTTTTTTGCGTTAGCTCTGGCGATAAAAACCTACTTGCAGAAAATTGCTGATCCAGCAGATTTGGCGTCAACCGCTGGCGTATCTTTTACCATCAATCATATAGCTGCTGTATTTATTCCTGTCGCTTTTGGTTTTATTTGGCTTGTCTCTCCAGCGGCCGTTTTTTACGTAGGGGCGCTCATGGCAGCTGTATCACTGATTCTATCTTTGAATATTCCAGCCAAACCAGAAGAGGGTAATGAAGTGCGTATTCTTCGCTGGAGTTGAAGTAAAGCGCTAACCCGTTAGCCTCTTTAGCTCTTAAGTGCTTTATTCTATAATCCTGCACGCGTTCTTGTTGGGGAAGTCCCTTTTCACTTTGGATACATTATGATTTCAAAAAATCAGCTTAAACTCTTGCGTGCGTTAGGCCAGAAAAAACAGCGAAAGGCTCAGGGACTCTTTTTAGTCCAAGGAGAAAAAAACGTACTTGAGTTAGCAAACAGTGACTTAAAAACTAAGCAGATTTTTGCAACGGCTGATTTTCTCTCCTCTCATCAAGATAGGCTGCATCATTTTGAGTGTGTGCAAGCAACGGAAGATGAGCTGACTAAAGCGAGTACTTTAGTCAGTAATAATGCGGCGATAGCAGTCGTTGAAATACCAGATACTACAGCGCCGAAAGCTGAGGGAATCATTATTGGCTTGGATGGTGTTTCCGATCCCGGTAATCTAGGAACAATCATCCGAGTCGCGGATTGGTATGGCATACAACATATCGTTGCGAGCAATGATTGCGCCGATCCGTACAACCCGAAAACTATTAGCGCAACCATGGGTAGCTTTGGCCGAGTCAAAGTGACGCAACTGGATTTACCCGCATATCTGGAACAATCTGATATTCCGATTTATGGCGCATTTTTGGAAGGTAATAGCGTGCATAACGCGAGGTTTTCTGAACAGGGAATTTTGCTGATGGGGAGTGAATCTCATGGTATTGGTCATGAAGCTGCCCAGTTTGTGACAGATAAAATTACCATCCCGTCGTTTGGGGGGGCTGAGTCACTCAATGTGGCGATGGCCACAGGGATTATATTGGATAATATGCGTCGCAGGTAAGCATAATTAGTGTCTGTAGGATATGTGAGGTAACGAGCTGAATGAGTAAAACATTGAACGAATGCATTGTACCTATGTATCCGACGATACAGGCTTTAGATGTGAATATGCTAGAGCCGGGCGAACATAAGTTTTGGTTTGCAGTAGCAACCGATGCTATTGGTCATCCTCAAACACTACCTGTAAGAGTGTTTAAGGGTCGTAAGCCAGGTAAACGGATTGTTATTACTGCAGGCATCCATGGTGATGAACAGAATGGAATATTGGCTGCGCAGAAGTTAGCAAGGGTACTTGAAAATAAGGCTATTTCAGGTTGTATCACCATAATACCAACGGTAAATCTTTCTGGCATTGCCCGTCATAGTCGGGACTTTCACTCTGCAGCTCCTGACAGCTCATCGGCAAACCTCAATCGTATTTTTCCCGGTAACCCTGTTGGTGATGATGCAAGTCGTTACGCGCATAGCCTATGGGAAAACCTGTTAAAGCCAAATGCTGATCTTGCTATTGATCTGCACTCACAGACCAGTGGTTCAGCGTATCCTTTATACGTATTTGCAGACTATCGTCTAGATGATGCCATTCAAATGGCAAGATTAATTTGTCCTGATGTTATTTTGAATGATCCTGGCGATCCAGGTATTTTGGAAACCGTTTACAACCAAGCGGGTATCCCATCCATCACGATTGAGGTAGGAATTGGTCGATACACTGATACCGAGATGATTGAACGTGCTGTATTGGGCATCCTAAATATTTGCAAGTACTATAAAATGATTGATGGCCATGTGGTGAGCAGTGAAAGACTATGTGTGGAGGGCAATCAAATAACCAGTATTCGTGCTGAACAAGGTGGGTTTGTGATATGTCATGTTGCGCTACTTGATGAAGTGGAGCCGGGTCAAGTTTTGGCTACCCAATACAATAGTTTTGGTGATGAAATATACCTATACCGAGCTCCAATCAAAGGCACAGTGATCAGCCATAATGTCGAATCCGTAAGAGCGCCCGGTTCTTTGGTTGTACGTTTGATTGACTAAATCCCCATTTCGATTATGACCTTGTGTATTCTTGGCTGATTTCCTCCATAAACTGAATCATAGCTTTTAAGCGTGGTGATTGAGTCATTTTGCTAGCATAGACTGCTGAGATTGTGACTTTAGGGAAAACATTAAGGTCTGGCGCAATTTGTATTAGTTTGCCCTCACGGCACAACTGGCGACAATAGATATCGGGTAAAAGAGATACCCCATTTCCAGAAGTGACCATATCTCTTACCATCAGAACATCGTCAAGTCTATTTGCGTGTGGAAACACAACTTTTTGCTTGATTCCATCTAGGTCGTTGATGTACAGCTCAGACTGATTGTTCTCTTGATCATGGTAGAAGTTAACATGAGGTATCAGTGTATCTGGTGTTGCCTGTTTGAGCTCTGGGTGAGCATTCAGATAGTCGGGGGCACAGAACCAGAGTAGGGTGACGACAGCTAGAGTTTTAGCGTAAAAGCCTGAAGGTGCCAGATCCCCAAGTTGAATAACCAGATCAAATTTATCTTCAAGCAGACTCGCCTTGTTTGACATACTTCGGATAGACAGCTTTATCTCTGGATAACGTTCAGTAAAGGTTGCTAGATTAGGTGACAATATTTCTCGTGAAAAGGCTAAGGTGGTTGCTAAATTTAGAGAGCCTCTTAGGCTTTGTGAGGGCATCTGTTGTTTTATATGTAACAAGCTTTGCACCAAAGGTTGTACCTGTTGGTACAACTTCTCACCATCTGAGGTCAATTTGAGGTGACGACTGTTTCTCTCCATCAATGTCGTGTTGAACGAATCTTCTAGGCGAGATATGGCGCGACTGACACTCGATTTTTGTATGCCAAGTCTTTTTGCTGCTTTTGACATTCCCTTGGTGTCTGCAACGGTAATAAATATCGGAAGATCATTTAAGTTCCAATCCATCGTTTGCCCTTTTTCTTAAATAATATATCTAACCAATTAACATACTCTTGGCTTCAATTAAAGCAACGCTGTGTTGCTTATTTTGCTCTGTTGTACATAGGCAGAAATCCCTATTCTCTTCTGCAACTGCTGTTACTTAGGAACGACTGATGAGTAATCCTTCAATATCCAATTTATGCCGAATATGTTTGCTGCTTGGGAGCAGCTTATTGGTGATGGCCAATGCTGCCATAGCACCATCACTCACTGAACTAAATCGAGTTTTTGATGATCCATTTGGGGTATCACTGATTATGACTTTGCCAGCCATTGCGGTGATTGTATTTGCTCCTTTTGTCCCCCAGTTAATCCATCTTTTAGGAGATAAAATGAGCTTACTATTGGGTCTAGCTATATATGGTTTATTGGGTAGCACGGGTTTATGGGTAGACTCTTTACAAGCCTTATTGGTTGGCAGAGTTATGTTCGGCATAAGTATTGTTATTTGTATGACGGTGATTAATCACCTGATTGCTCACTACTTCAGTGGGCAAGAACGGCTCGATTTTATTTCCCAACAAGCCATCGCGGTCAACCTTGGGGGAATTGTCTTTGTTATGTTCAGTGGATGGTTGTCGTCGATCCACTGGCGTTTGCCTTTCGCGATCTACTTAATTGCTTTGTTTACACTGGCAATATCAATAAAAGGCATCGTATCAACGGATAAAGCAGCCCATTCATCGACTCAATCCATTCGTTTTTCTGACATCAAGCCGGTCTTAGCTTTTTACATGCTCGGTTGGCTCGGTATGCTTTGCTACTACTTGATCTTACTTTGTTTGCCTTATTTACTGACTCAATCACAAGGTTTAACGACTACTGAGATAGGTATTGCTATGGGAGTGATGAGCATATTGTCTGCAATTGTTGCCTACTACACTAGGTTTGGAGTTCATCTCTACGGCGAGCGAAATACCATGGTGTTGTGTTTGGTCGCCTTTGCTTTCGCCTTTCTGTGTTTGTCCCAAACTCAGGTCGATTGGCGAGCATACCCTGCTATCGTTTTTACCGGGATAGGGTTTGGGTGTCTATTGCCAGTACTTACGCACCTTGTCATTTGCATCAGTACTGCCAAACATAGAACTCAGATGCTCAGTGGTTTTGTGATGTTTTATTTCTTAGGTCAAGCGATGAGCTCGTTTGTGCTCGATTTTCGCAATATTTTGGGGGGAGAATATTTTTACCACGTCATTGCAGGATTGCTGTGTATTGCGAGTATTTTATGCCTCAAATTTGTCCCTGATCTACGAGAAACGGCTTCAAAGGTAGTAGTATGAAAATGAGTATTATTAATGAGGCTTTGGTTCCTGAGGTATTGAAGTATAGGGGATCGTTGACCCGTGTGTTGAAGTCCGCATGCAGTAATTTTAATATTCAGGCCCTCAGTCAAAGCAAGCAGAGCCCATTTTATATGCGTGAAGTATTGTTGTGTGATGGGGAAGCTCCACTGGTTTGGGCTAAGTCTTATCTATCTTCCAATGATGTAGCGACGGTTCAAGCGTTTTTACAGTTGCAAGGTAAATCTTTAGGCGAGCAACTTTTGTTTACAGAAGGCTCGGTGAGTCGTGGGGACTATCAATTCATTTCTTATCGTCGTCTACGAAGCGGCAGCAGAATACAGAATGATTTTTGCGAGGGGATTGGGCGAGTATCTAAATTTTCTTGGCAAGAACATCCGACGACATTAATGTTACTTGAAGTATTTCGCTACGATGCACTAAATGTACTCGAAGAAATAAAACTCAGTAAATAGAGGAGAAAATGCTCTTTTCGATGACTCTTTAATGCGATTTTTTCGTAGAAACTATTAAAGACAAAAAGTTAGGAGTCAGTGGTGAGCAAAAAGGGACAACTAATATGTCATTTAGTACCGTTCGCCTAATACTAGGCGATCAGCTTAATGCTCGGCACTCTTGGTTTGAGGAAGTAGACGATTCTATTTTATATATCATTGCCGAGCTTCACCCCGAGGCCACATATGTTAAGCATCATATACAAAAAATTTGTGCCTTCTTTAGTGCAATGAAAGCATTTTCTGCTGAGTTGAGAGAAATGGGTCATCAAGTTGAGTATTTTGATCTAGACCAAACTAAAGGATTTGAACGTATTGATCAGTTTGTTCGGCAAGTTGTTCAAACTTACCATACAGCAAGATTTGAGTACCAGAGACCCGATGAGTATCGATTGGCCACTCTGTTGCGTGATCTGACTATTGCTGGGTGTGATATTGAATGTGTTGAGAGTGAGCATTTTCTTTTACCCTTTGAGGAGATTACGCGACACTTTCCAATGGGTAAGCATATTACGATGGAACACTTTTACCGTAACATGCGCAAGAGGTTTGGTATTTTGATGGAAGGGGGCAAACCAATTGGAGGAAAGTGGAATTATGATGCTAATAACCGAAATAAGCTCAAGCCAGCAGACTTAGAAAACCTGCCTTCCCCCTTACTTTTTAGTACAGATGTCTCTATCGTATTAGCATCACTTGCTAAACACAACATACCAACCATCGGCCATATCGCAGAACCTTTACTTTGGCCGATAAATCGCAGCCAAAGCCTGACTTTGTTAGCCCATTTTTGTCGAGTATGTCTGCCGAATTTCGGTCGATTTCAAGATGCGATGACCAAAGAGCATAGTGCCAAATGGTCTCTGTATCATAGCCGAATATCTTTTGCTTTAAATGTGAAAATGCTTGAGCCTCTTGAGGTAATACACAGTGCAATATCTGCCTATGAGAGTAATTCTGCAATTGAAGTAGCTCAAGTTGAAGGGTTTGTACGGCAAATTCTTGGTTGGCGAGAATATGTGCGAGGTGTCTACTGGGCCAATATGCCAAGGTACGGACAAAAGAATCATCTTCAGGCCAATCGCAATTTGCCTGAGTACTTTTGGTCTGGTGTAACTAATATGTCTTGTTTAAAAGAATCCATCGGTCAATCGCTCGATTTCGCCTACGCCCATCACATTCAAAGGCTAATGATAACGGGTAACTTCTGCCTTCTGACCGAAATCGATCCAGACCAAGTTGAGCAATGGTACTTGGGTATTTATATTGATGCGATAGAGTGGGTTGAAATGCCAAACACTCGTGGTATGGCGTTATTTGCGGATGGGGGAATTGTTGGGACTAAGCCTTATGCCGCAAGTGGCTCCTACATCAATCGAATGAGTGACTACTGCAAAGGGTGTCACTACGATGTGAAAGGAAAATCGGAATCTAATGCCTGTCCATTCAATAGTTTATATTGGCGCTTTATGCACAAACATAGAGAACAATTGAACCAAAACCCCCGCATTGGAATGATTTATCGGTCGTGGGACAATATGGATGACAATGACAAAGATAAGATTTTGACAAGGGCCCAATTCTATTTGGATAATTTAAGCGAATTATAATTGGGCCCAGTTCGATTGCTGGCTATCTTAGTTTTGTTGTCATACTTTAGAGGGAGATTGGCGCTTTTTGGCTTTCTTGAGCTTAGTGCCCGCCGATATGCCACCTAAAAGCCCTCCAAGTTGCATCCCAACTGGTCTGGCTTCCACTTTGGCCAGTCCAACATAAACCAGATCGCTTGCTGGTGTGCATCCACCTAATAAAATTTCGGATTCGTAGTCATGTTTCCAGTTAGCGTCGTCTTTTTTAAACGACATAACAATCGTTCTGTCGTGATTTTGGTTATTCCAAGTCTCTATCGCATCTTGAATGATCAATGGATAAGTTTGCGGCGTTATTTTGATTGCGAGTCCCATATTGTAAGATGCTTGACGAAGGGAGCTTCCCGCACTGCCACGTGAATATTCTACGGCATAGTCTGGTTTACCTGATGTTGAATGAAAGCCTGAAGTGGCAACACCTGGACCTGCTTTGTGAGCATTCGCTAATTGCAATAGTTGGAACACATCAAGTTGGTTGCCATTGGTTCTCGGTAAATCCAATACAAAACGGCGTCTTAGGTATTTTGACTGACGATCATTTTTACAACGCAGTGTATTACTAGACATCTCCATGACTTGTTGATTGTACAAGTAACGTAAAGGAATAAGGCCATTTTTGAGAATTGCTCTGACCACATTCTCAGGCACTGCTTTCATTCCCATAAAAACGATGGGGGCACCTTCGACGTTATAGTCATAAACTTGTGATTGTTCTGGGGTCAAAATGGTTCGAGGATGGGCAGCCATTTCTCTTTGGTTGTCTTCAAATAATCTTTTGAACTCCAAAATTTCTCTACATCCATTTTGTGTAGAAAGAATCTGTGCAGTCCGTCTTCTTTGGTTGTCAAAATAACGTTTAACACTGCGTTCATGCGGGTTAACCAGCTCAGATTCCAATATCATGATTTGCTTAAAAAGAAAGTCGAAAGGCTTAGTGATTACTTTGGGTAAGATGAGGTTATTACTAAGGTAAATAATGTCTTTGCAGCCAATCAAATGAGATTGTTCAACGTCGAGTAGGATAGGCCGAGTGATTAACTCTGGGCGCATTGTAGCAAGGACCTGCAGGATAAGTGCGGTATAGCGAACATGACTCTCTGCTTCTGTAGTACCTAAGTCACTAACTTGAAATTGAGGAAACGGACAGTTTGCGAACTCAACTGAAGCTGCCGTGCGGGTGAAGTTGTTCTTTTTTAACCAACTGAGAGCAGTTTCTGGGGTTTCCCACATATGTTCACACCTTTAAATATTACACCTTGACTCGACTTATATCAGACATGTTTTAGCGGAGAAAAGGAAATGCGGTGCACGTTTCAATAAATGGGAAACCTTGCTATAAATCCTTGCAATTTACATAAACAACACTTTCACTCAAACCAATACCCCTCACTATTTTGATAAGCAAGGCCCCATGATTTATTGCAAGTAAACGAACAACAAGAAATTGAAGTTCAGATAACGTATCTCTCTCAAGGTTTGCTTATGGAGGAGTGCCAGTAAAATAAATGTAAGAAAGTCACCTTTACATAAGAGCCTAAAGGCAAAATTAGATTATGATAGGCCTTCAACTTAGTGAAGACTCTTTAAGATATGTACGGTGAATGGATAACCAACGAAGCATTGATTGCTGCGTTTTTAATATTTTTGGGTGCGTTTGTTCAGACAGCGATCGGTTTTGGCCTAGCGATTGTGGCAGCTCCGTTGCTGTTTCTAGTTTCCCCAGATTATGTGCCCGCCCCAATATGTTTAGTTGCACTTTATATTTCTATTCTCAACGCTCTTAAACATAGAGATAGCGTTGAAATAGGAGGGCTTAAAATGGCGTTAATTGGTCGTGTGCCAGGCTCCATTGCTGGAGGGGTATTGCTCGTCATGGTTTCCACGGATATATTGGCCCTATGGCTCGGTATGTTGGTTCTGCTGGCTGTCGCTATGAGTTTTCTCCCTTTCCGTATCGAGCCGACTTCACCAAGAATGATGGTAGCGGGTTTCTTTTCAGGTTTTTTTGGTACCAGTTCAGGTATCGGTGGGCCACCGATGGCGTTATTACTACAACATCAGGAAGCCAACCAACTTAGAGGAAATTTATCAGCGTTTTTTGTGTTTAGTTCAGTGATATCTTTAGTCGTTCAAATGCCGGTTGGTTTTTTAACCTTGCATCATCTTTGGATTACTGTTCCACTTATCCCCGCCAGTTGGCTGGGTTATAAGTTGGCAAGGGCAACAACTCAAACTCTGCAAAAAGAAAAAATTCGCTTTGCCGCTTTACTGCTTTGTACCATAAGTGGTGCCACCGCGGTATGGCAGGGTATTTCATGAATATTTGCTGATATTCATTTTGTATTAATAAAACTCTAAGATAATAAAGACTGATAGGTATTAGGAGAAAATTGAGTGCTAAGAACGATAGGTAATATTCTTTGGTTTGTGTTGGGTGGAGTGATGATGGGCTTGATGTGGTGGTTTTTTGGCCTTCTTGCTTTTATCAGCATAGTGGGGATTCCTTGGGGGCGAGCGTGCTTTGTAATAGGAAACTTCTCTTTTTTTCCATTTGGTTACGAGGCAATATCTCGGGATGAGATCACCAATCAGAAGGATATTGGTACGGGCTCATTAGGTCTGATTGGTAACGTGATTTGGTTTGTATTTGCTGGTATCTGGCTGGCGATAGGGCATATTTTATCGGCAGTGGCCTGTTTCGTTACTATAATCGGCATACCATTTGCCCTTCAGCATTTGAAGCTCGCCTATATTTCATTAGCTCCGATTGGAAAAACTATCGTTTCGAAACAGCAAGCGGCACAAGCAAAATATGGACGCTAAATTTTTATACTGACTCAAAAGTAAAGGTGTTTCAGCGAATCTTATATGCCGAGCTGGAACACCCTCACAAGCTATATCTTAATGCCCATCATAGTATTCAACCCAAGTGTGTAAGTCTATTTTCCCATTAGTCTTACAAGAACCCCTCTATAATCACTATTTTCGACTGTACATTAAGCTTGAGTGCATATGAACAATCTTGTTTATTAAATTTTTTTATGTATCAAAAAATAATATCGCTCACTTATTGGGTATGATTTTGGCAGAAGATCATAAATAGTTATTTGGCTATTGTTTGTTATGTAATTAGTGGGCTTTGTGTGGTGATGAAGAATTGCCAAGATATGATTTTTCTTAACTTTATGATTGATTCTTTTAACTATGCATGGATGATTATTCTTAATTAAGTGTGTTTTTTAATCTATTTGTGGTGTTTTTATCTTAACATTTTTGTTTGGTCGTATATTTAACTTATGACGCTTTTTTTGTAACAAAAAATTTAGGTTTGGTTTGGTTTTTTTTATTTTGTGATTCATAAAATAAATGTAACAAATACTGTGTGCTTGTTTGGTTTATTAAATTTATGTTAATAATTGGTGGTATTTTTTTTAATCATTGGTGTTATGGTTCTAGTGGCATTTACAAATGCCATGATAAGGAGAATCATAATGAAATTAGACAACCGTCTATTGGCCGTAGCCGTAGCCAGTGCACTGTCACTATCAGCACATGCCGGTGAGTCAGTCTATCTAAGCAAACCCATCAACTTTACTTCTTTTTCTGGGCTGAATTCTCAGCTTGGAGTGGATAATTCATCTAGCTTCAAAATGGTGAAACAAGTCAACATAGAGAAGCGCGGTATCCATAAAGTTAAGGTACAACAAAATATTTGGGGCGTGCCTGTATGGGGCCACTACCTAAATGCAACGCAAAGCGCCCGAGGTGGAGCCCTTAAGTCCGTTCAGGGTAACTACATAAAGATGGCCGGCGTAGATCGCAAATTTGTTAAGCCTTCACTAAATAGAGCTCAGGCATTAGAGATCGCAAGTAAGGATATTAAACCGGGTCTCACGGGCAGTAAGTCGATATCGAACACAAAAGATAACGTTTATGTCTATCAAGATGGCAGTAAGACTCGTTTGGTTTACGTCGTTTCCTATTTGGTTGAAGGTAAAAATCACCCATCACGCCCATTCACTATGTTAGATGCTCACAGCGGTGAAATTCTTAAACGCTGGGAAGGTATTGCACACGCAGAAGTCGGCACAGGCCCTGGTGGTAATGAAAAAACAGGCATGTATGAGTACGGAACTGACTACCACTATCTGGATGTTACAGAGGATGGTACAGATTGTATCATGGATTCGGAAAACGTTGTTACTGTTGACTTAGACGGTGCAACTGATGGTACCACACCATACAAATATGAATGCCCACGCAATGAGCATAAGACAATCAACGGTGCATATTCACCTCTCAATGATGCACATTACTTTGGTAATGTTGTGTTCGATATGTACAAGAACTGGTTTGATACCGCGCCCCTTACGTTCAAGCTAATGATGCGAGTTCACTACGGCAGTAGCTATGAAAACGCATTCTGGGATGGTGAAGCCATGACATTTGGTGATGGTGGGAATAGATTTTATCCACTTGTCAGTCTTGATGTCTCAGCGCATGAAGTCAGCCATGGATTCACTGAGCAGAACTCGGGTCTTATATACGCGAATCAATCCGGTGGTATGAACGAGGCATTCTCTGACATCGCAGGTGAAGCGGCTGAGTACTTTATGAAAGGTACGAATGACTGGATGGTCGGACATGATATCTTCAAAGATGAAGGCGCGTTGCGTTACATGGACGATCCGTCTCGTGATGGTGTTTCTATCAACCACGCGTCGGAGTACTACGATGGATTGAATGTTCACTATAGTTCAGGTGTATTCAATAAAGCTTTCTATCATATTGCCACGACTGAAGGTTGGGACACCAAGAAAGCGTTCGAATTGTTTGTTCTTGCAAACCAGATTTACTGGGCGGAAGACAGTAACTATTGGCAAGGTGCATGTGGCGTTAAAAATGCAGCGAACGATCTAGGTTACAGCACAGATGATGTTGTCGCGGCGTTTGATATCGTTGGTGTTGAACCTTGTGCCGAGCCACCTCTACCACCAGAACCAGAATTCCAACGCTTGGAAAATGGTCAATCTGTTAGAGTAGCTGGGGCAACAGGTTCCAAAACTTACTTTGATATTGAAGTACCAGCAGGTCAAGACAAATTCACTGTAGAGCTTACCGGCCCAAGTGGTGACCCAGACATCTATGTCGGTTTTGACTACGCTCCAAATCAGCAGCAGAACATCTGTAAGAGTGACTCTACATCGGATGAAATTTGTGTCATTGAAAATCCAGAAGCAGGACGCTATACCATCAATGTGTACGGCTACTCAGAGTATGCAGATGCAAGTCTAACCGCTTCGTATGATGCAGGTAGCACGAACGTTCCACCAGTAGCTTCATTTAACTATGTTGTAACAGACAAGAAAGTTGATTTGACGAGCACAAGTAGTGATAGCGATGGTCAAATTGTATCTTATCAGTGGGATCTAGGTGACGGTACCTCGAAGTCTGGTGCGGTTGTCAGCCACACATATGCAGCAGCAGGTGATTACGTGGTAACTCTAACGGTAACAGATGATGCAGGTTCAGCGACTTCAACTAACCAGACGATTACGGTTGAAGGTGGTCAAACAGATGCTTTCCCACTTAGATTGCAATTTGGCGACAAACAACCTGATGGTAAAGCTCGTGTTAAGTTAGCGTGGGAGTATGCAACGGATGATTACTATGTTGTCAAACGCGATGGTAAAGTGGTTGGTGCAACAGAGTTTACGTCATATGTAGATAAGTTCCGCCACAACGGCAGCATTAACGTTGAGTACCAAGTTTGTACTTCAGGTGGTATCTGTTCTGAGACTAAGCGTTATCGCTTTATCAAAGTTCAATAATTCACTCTAAATCTTCAGGGCTCCACTTGGAGCCCTACTTGGTATTCGTCCAATAGAAGTCACAAGGAATAGAATCTCACTATGAAAAAAACACTATTAGCTATTGCTTTAATGAGCAGCACATCAGTTTTTGCCTCGATTGACAACAATGTATTAAAAGAGGGAGAAGTTTGGATTACAACTGATGCAGACGCAAAGGAGCTGATCACTCTACATGGGGCTACTGTATTAAACAGTTTTTCACACAAGGGTGTTACCGGCTACCCAAATGCGGTAGTAGCAAAAGTCAAAGAAAGCCAGCTCACGGCAGTGTCAAGTCACATGCACAAAGATAAACATCGCTGTGGTGGCTACATGGTACACCCAGATAAAGAAAGCGCGATAAGAGCAGCTTCTATGCCTCTTTCTATGAGTGATTTTGAAAAACCAGTCATAAGTCATAATGACACGGTGGAATCACTGATTGCTCAGGTAGAGCCAAATAATCTAGTGTCGACCATTGAAAGTCTGATGAGTTTTACCAACCGCTTTTATACCACTTCTACAGGTATTGCCGCGTCAGACTGGTTATTTGAACGTTGGAACCAAGAGATCAAAGATGTACCGTTTGCTTCTGCGCGTCAAATTACACACAGTGACTATCCTCAAAAATCAGTTGAGGTAACATTGTTGGGTGCTAAGCATCCTGAAGAAATCGTTGTAGTTGGCGGTCACTTAGATTCTACCGTCGGCTCGTGGACAACAGAAGGAACGATTTCTCCTGGGGCGGATGATGATGCATCGGGCATTGCAACCGTTACAGAAGCGCTTCGTCTAATGATAGCCAGTGGTATTCAGCCTGATCGTACGATCAAGTTTTATGGGTATGCCGCTGAGGAAGTGGGTTTGCGTGGCTCACAAGATATCGCTGAAACGATGAAAAGTGACGGCATGAATATTGTGTCTGCGCTGCAATTGGACATGACCAACTACAATGGCTCTGCCCATGATATTACCTTTATCACAGACTACACCGACGCCAATTTAACGGTTTTCCTTAAGGAACTGATTGATACCTATACCAGCGAAATAACGTACGGGTTTGATCGCTGTGGGTATGCTTGTTCAGACCATGCTTCTTGGCATAACGCTGGATATCCTTCAGCGATGCCTTTTGAAACCATGTTCCATGAATATAATTCCAATATTCATAGTGAAGAAGATACGCTGGAAAATTCAGATCCTACAGCCAGTCATGCTATGAAGTTTGCCAAATTGGCGATTGCCTACTTGGTTGAAACAAGTCTCGATGATATTGACTCTCCAACCAATGAGTTGGAAGATGGTGTGCCAGTTGAGGATCTTTCTTCAGACTATTTTGGTGAGCAGTTCTTCACTTTCACAACGACTGAAGCTGGCGAAGTAACTATTTCCATTTCCGGTCCTCAAGGTGGTGATGCGGACTTATATGTAAGCTACGAAGGCCCTGTATCAAAGACTGAATTTGACTGTCGTCCATTCCAAAATGGCAGCAACGAACAATGTGTTTTCAACAAACCAGCAGGCGAGTTTAGCATCATGGTTCGTGGGTATAGAAACTTTGACGAAGTCGATATTGTCGCAAGTTTCAGTCCTGAAAGTTCTGAGAACCAAGAATAATTTCGCTAGTGTGAATTAAATGGTCAAAATATAGGGCTCCTATCCTAAATGGCGCCCTATTTTGTTTCGAGCAATTATCTATTTATCTTGCCATGCTGTTTTTGTTGCCGCTTTAAGAAGAACTTCTCGATTCTTTTGGCTAGCTTCTGGTTCGGATTCTCCAAAAATAGCAGCAAGCCAATGACCATCGGTTGGGTTGGGGAAAAGGATATACTTGCTGCCAAATAAATCTTTGTCTTCTTCCATCTTGGCAATGCGCCCATCTACATCACCCTTGATATAATACTTACGTCTAAAATCGTTCAAATTGTCGCCGAGAAACACAACCACGTTATAGTCTTTTAATATTTCATTTTGGCGTGTTTCTTTGTTAGAAGTGTCTGTCAAGACAGTAAGATGAGAGTCATCTTTTAAAGGGAAACCCATGGCCAAAATATTTTGCTTAGCCAAGTCCCATGTCGGCTCTCCTTGGTTACGTGATGTAACATAAAAGATGTCTATATTGTTGCGTTTAGCGTATTCAAGAAAGTCTTTAGAGCCAGGGCTTGGGATCATGCCATTTGTCGGAATCCATTCATCCCAAAGAGGATCTTCAAAGAAGTCCTTGTTGTTTTGTATCAATTTCCCCCAATATTCAAGAGGAAGCACGAGGGTGTCATCGAGATCGGTCACTATGGCAAGGGGTTTATCTCCTTTCTTATATTCCATCAGAGCTTTATCAAGATGCATTTTGGCGAGGTTGAAGCCTTGGTAATATAGCGCTCTGTACTCTGCCGCGGTTTGTTTCCAAGCGACGGAATAGCCGAGCAAGTTATGTTCATTATTGTTATCAGCCGAAGAAATTGTTGGGATAAAAGCAGAGAGCGCTGCTACACCTACTGTGATGATACTTTTCATTTGCTTTTTCACGGTTACATCCAATCCTTAGTTATTCATTTTGAAGACAGCTTTTATGTATAACTGAAAAGAGAGGCATCGTCACATTAAAACCACGCCAACGGTTTTAATGTCAGTTATCGCTTCAAAATCTTTGCTTGTCTCAATAATAAAAGCCTGTTTTGAGAGTAAATGTTTTGATTAAAAAAAAGCATCTTAACGACAAAAATTATTTGTTGTTCTGATGGGGGGAAACGAATATCTTTCGCGTACCCATAGCTCTACTAAATTGAGAGAGCATGGATTAAGTATGTAACGTTATCTGAGGGCAAGAAACATTTTCATACTTTAAGTCGTCACCCCAGCTTATCTGGTGATGAATTAAACTTTTATAGATTAGAGGATAACGAGTAGTGAATATCTGCTTTTTGATGTACCCATGGGAACGAGTTTGTCCTGAGACCGATACGACTTTGCGATTAGTGCATGAATGTGCATCCAGAGGGCATACCGTTGCTATTACTACAACGAGTGGTTTGACTATTCGAGACAGTACCGTTTTTGGCTTCTGCAACGTTATCAAAAAAGTGAGTAAAGTTTCAGACAAAATTCCAACTTTTTATAAACAGGTTCGGTTTACTAAATCACGCCTGCCTATGGCGGGTTTTGATGTTATCTTTATGAGAGCAAATCCCCCTTTAGACAATTTAGCACTCAACTTTTTAGACTCAATTAAAGATGACACTCTGATCATTAATGATCTAGAAGGCTTAAGACTTGCAAATAACAAGCTTTATACAGCAAGCATGGGAGGGGCTGCTAGTGAGTTTATACCCGCCACACATGTGTCTAAAAACCGAGATTATTTGCAGCGCGTTTTAGAAGAGACCGAAAGTGAGAAAATGATCCTTAAGCCGCTGAACGGTTTTGGCGGACATGGCGTGATTGTGATTGAAAAAAATGCTCGGCAAAACTTTCGCTCACTGCTTGATTTCTACATTGGAGAAGGTGAGCAAAGTAACTACGTCATTCTTCAAGATTATATTGAAGGAGCTGAAGAAGGCGACAAACGCATACTGATGCTAAATGGTGAACCCATTGGTGCGATGAAACGTGTACCGGCTAATGGCGAAGTACGCTCAAATGTTCATGCTGGTGGAACAGTGATGAAACATTCCATTACTAGAGAAGAAAGACGTTTATGCGCTGCAATTGGTCCTAAACTGGTTCGTGATGGACTTTATTTTACAGGGCTTGATGTCATAGGTAATAAACTTGTTGAGGTGAATGTCCTTAGTCCTGGAGGGATCATGCGAATCAATAAACTTAACCGTGTTAGGTTACAAAGACAAGTGATAGATTTTGTCGAAAATATAGTCAATTCTCGTGAGCTCCTTCAACAGAGAAAGAGCGCTTTCCGTTCGGCGGTAAAAAATGCACACATCGAGCCATAATAAGTACACTCTTAAAGAAATGCTCTCATTCATTCAGCGAGGAGAGCCTTTTGCTGGTGAGCTTATCGAAGCTGGCTGTTTGGTAAAAATTGATGAATACCTTCCGGTTGTTTGTGCGGCGATTCACGCAGGCTCACGGTTGAGAAATGAGCTTGTTCATCGATGTGTCCTTGATGAATCTGAACGCTTTTTTGAAGAAGATCCCTTTACAGACGATATGATAGCTTCACAACCGATCACTTTGGTTGGTCTTGACTCTCGGTTTGAGTACGACTTGAATCGAGCGCTTACTTTGAGCACGTATTATAAATCTGCTTGGAGTCGTATTGTATGGAAAAAACCTTTAGGATCTAGGCACCGGTCTGAAAGCCATCGTAAGCACAACGCGTTTTATGCCATTTATGAAGCAATTATCACCAAACTTGAGTCTATGCATGAGAGTGTGGTGGTGTTTGATGTGCATTCTTATAATTACAAAAGGCAAAGATGTGACACCCCTGTTTTTAATATAGGCACTTCTCAAATAGATATGGAGCGCTGGGGAACGGTCGTACAACGTTTTTGTTCGGAACTCAGTAAAGTGGTGCTGCCTAATATTACTACGACGGTTGAGATGGATGCGGTCTTTCAGGGACGAGGTTATCTTATCTCCCATACGAATGCTCATTTTGATCGTACTTTGGTTTTACCGACTGAAGTTAAGAAGGTGTTTATGGAGGAAGAGACAGGAACACCTTTTCCTCTTGTATTAGAAGCACTTCAATCAGGATTAAAAGCCGCATTTAGCCAAACAAGTGCATTTGTGCAGAGAAAATTCAATAAGAAGCGTCGTATCAGCAAAGCGGATATGTTGAGTTCTCATATTGAGCCCAATTTGATCCTGGTTGATAAAGCCTTGTATCAACTTGCTTGTAAAGTAGAAACACTCAAGTATGTTAATCCAACTAACTTAAATGCTGAGTTCAAACGTTTTGAATCTTCTCCAAGTCGTTACAAACCCAATTATCGTTACCGACAGTTACCAATAAATGTTAACGATTTTAAGCAACAGCTTTATCATTTACCCATAGAGAGTATATCAGATCCAGATATGCGCCATTTATACGCAGATATGGTGCAAAAATTAAATGATAAAATGGACTTACTGACATCGGTAGGCAGTGAAAGTTTTCTCTACAATGCTCTGCGTTATCATGGGCGACCAGAAAAGACAGATTTAGCTAATGCTAAGTTTTTGCTCTACGCGCAGCTGCTTGTTGAAGATAGCCAAGAGAGTTTAGACTCCAATGAAGCAATGGCTAGACTGTCTAAATCAGCGAATGATCTGGGGATGAAGTGCAAAGTTGTTGGCTCAAACTCAATTGCAGCAAAAGCGATGGTGACGTCTTTTCCACCAACGCTTTATGTAAATAGCAAGGCCGTTTTTACTGAGCGAGAGTTGGAACGTTTAGCCCAGCATGAGCTTGGTGTTCATATGGCAACCAATTACAATGCGCGTCACCAGCCGCTGAAGATATTCCGTTTAGGTTTACCAAATTCGACGGTATCACAAGAAGGGTTAGCGATTTTAGCCGAGTACAAATCCGGATACTTGTCTCACGAGCGTCTCAACATGCTTGCTAAGCGAGTATTGGCGGTTGACTCTATGCTGAAAGAGCAAAATTTTCACCACACATATAACTATCTTGTTGATGAATTAGACGTGGACAAAGACAGTGCTTTTTCTCTAACAACTCGAGTATACCGTGGGGGAGGGTTTACCAAAGATCACTTATACCTGAAAGGCTTTTTGCATGCTTTACATATAGATAAGCATCGTTCTATTGAGAGTCTTTTTATTGGTAAGTGTAGTTTTCGCTACCACGACCTTCTCGATGAACTTATGAAACGTGGATGGTTGAAACCACCTTTATTTATGCCTAATTTTTCTCAAGATAGTGAAAGTATCAACCCGACTCTAGACTATCTAATCCAATCTCTTGATGCCTAACATATGGTATTAATATTGCGAGATTTTTAGCTATAAATAATATTTATATTATTATTTTTTTTATTATTATTAAGGTGTGTGAGGTTTGATTTTTACATGCCTTTTTATTTCCATTAAATATAAATACTTCTAACACTAGTATGCATTATTTTTATAATCAACCAATCAATTAAAGTCTTTACTCTATCATCTTAATATTCATAATATCAATAGCGTTTGTTTATTATTTTTGATTTTTAGATCTATAGCTAAATTGTAATCATTTACACTTTAAAATGAATATTGATATTTGTATTTGTATTTGAGTCGGGACGATTAATGTAACTTCACAAACGGCCTTAGACAACCATGGAAGAATGAGTGCTACGTATATAAAACAATAAGTTTTTGATTTTTTTGCTAGATGTAGTGCTCTATAGCCGTCATTACTTATTCTACAACTTGGTTGTATATGAAAGAGAATGAGATCTATTAAAAGGTAGGACCTAAATGAAAAATTTGTAGAGGTTATTATGCTATCAAATAAAAAAAAGACACTTATTGCTATTGCTGTTAGTTCATGTTTGGCATGGAGTACTGCTAATGCATCCATAGATGAGCCACAAGGTGTATCAGTTCAAATACTAAGTAGTTTACAAAATAGTAGTCAAGTATCCTATATTAATGCCAGCTATTGGTTAAGTGGAGAATTTGAACCACCAACGATGACGGTTATTAAAAATAATGTCTTAAATCTAGAGCGGCGTTATTTAATAGACTTTAGCACAATTGAAGACCTGTCTCAGAAGTTAGAAGCGAAAAAGCTTCTGAGCAGCAAAACTGGGTTGTCTTTTACTAGCGATTTTTTGGTTATTGCACCGCATAAAGGGGAGTTATTGTATACGCCTCTCGAAGATGAGAACGATCCGAATGCATTTCGATTAGAAGCCCCTTTGACCGCCGCTCTTCGTGATGGTAGTGCAAATGTGAATTCTGAGGATGAGTCTCTGCCTCACGTCGCATTTTACTTGAACGTTAATCGTCCAATCACGGATCAAGAATGTACATTCAACACATCACATCTATTTGATGGTAGGGGACAAAGAGTCTTTTGCGATAACGCCAATATTTCTCTTATTTACCGTGTTATTATGGAACGTTCTCTCCCGCATGGTAAATCTGGATCGGCAACGCCTGATGCAAAAATTGTTCGTATTAGTTTAGATGATGATACCTCAGGTGTTGGTATTCATCTCAACGAGAATCTCGATCATGTATCCTCTCAAATCGATCTCGGTGCCGATTACGGAGCACTTGCCGGAGCCGCTGCTGCTGGGCCATTCGCCCCCGTTGTCGCTATTGGCACTCTTATTGGTCTTGGTGCATCTGGTCAAGACTATAATACTTATGATGGGTATGTGACAGATTGGGCGACGGATGCCATAGCGCAAGATTACCAATTTACCTTTAGTGCTTCCAATGACAAAGCAAAAATCTTGAGAACTGTTCCAAGAGAAAATCTCAATGCAAAATTCAGTTCGACAGAGGTGTCTGGTTTTGAATTAGGTGTGAGTGCAGGTGCAGACGTTGGTCCTGATGGCCCCAAAGGATCTTTGGGTGCAACCGCAAGTTATAGTCAGCAGCTGCGATTCACTTTTGATACACAAGACTATCGTGTTGAAAGAAGCGGTACTGATGCACAAAATATTAAGTTTAAATGGGTGCGAGATCAGTATGCAACAGCAGAGTCGATGCTGAGTCTGTGGACAGATCCGCTATGGGATAATGTGTATCCACTGGATACTAGCCTTATCCATTCTATAGGCTACACCGGCTTTGTGCCTAAAATGGAAGTCATTTACACAGCAGATCCAGATGCAACAGGTAAAACTGAATTTTCGATTGATTCTTCAGTGAATATTCGTCCTATATATAATGGTACGTATAAACATACGATTACACACCATTCGTATCATGGCTTTGAAAACGATGGTCGTCGTCGAATCAATGAGACTGTGTCGTTTGAAGTGAACTGGGATCACCCTGTATTTTCCGGCGGTAGGCCCGTGACTCTACAATTGGGCGGTTTTAACAATCGCTGTATTGTTGTCAACAAGGATGGAGCGATTGCGGCCGAGGTATGTGACTCGACCAAAGATACACAGTCGTTTATCTTTGATAAATCGGGGCGATATATGAGTGTAAATGATATGACCATGTGCTTGGACGGCGAATCATTAGATAAGCTTCAAACATGTAATCAAAGTTTGAGCCAACGTTGGACGTGGAAAGAAAACAGCGACCATTTAGTCAATGATTTTAATAATCAGAATCTAGGCCACGATAAATCAACGGGTAAGTTAGGCCTGTATTCTCAAGAAAAGGACAGCGATCAAGTGAGCCTTCGCACAATCACGACTTACGCCAATGTGTTTAATGCTGATAGTCAGTAGTCATTGGCTAGCTGCACCTATTGCATTTGGGAACACTTGCTTAGCTAGGCAGTAAAGCTGTTTGTGATAAGCCAGTAAATATCGTGATACTAACTGTGTTTAAGGGGCGCACCTAATTCTAGGTGTGCCCCTTGTAAATTGAGCTATATCCTTGAACTTATGGTACTAATATACAACTTATAACGTATTAGTATTAAAATAGGAGCTTAGCTTATGGTATGTCCACACAACAATTTTCGAGAGATGGAAAAAGACATTCATACTGATTTTAAAGACGATATGTCTTATGGTGATTATCTGAAACTCAATCAAATTCTTACCGCACAAGCCCCCCTTTCCGATCAGCACGATGAAATGTTGTTTATTGTGATTCATCAATCGAGTGAGTTGTGGTTGAAGCTTGCTGGTCATGAGCTGTCTGAGGCAATAGAGAACCTTAAACAAGGCGATTTTGGTCATGCGTTTAAAGTGATTTCGCGCGTCAAACAAATTTTTAATCAACTTACTCAGTCTTGGGCCATTCTTTCTACCCTAACTCCGGTAGATTACTTAAAATTTAGAGATGCCTTGGGTCATTCCTCAGGCTTTCAGTCATACGGCTATCGAAAGCTTGAATTTTTACTTGGTAATAAAAATCAAGCACTTCTTAAAGTTCACGAAAATGATACTCAGGTTTATCAAGAGCTTAAAGAGGTATTGGAAGCACCGAGTTTATATGATGTGACTTTATCTATGCTTGCCGAGCAAGGATTAGCGGTAGACCAGAGCCATTTGTTGAGAGATGTGAGTTTACCCTACGAGAGAAATGTTTCGGTACTCAATGCGTGGCTGACGGTTTATCGTGATGCTGATAAATATTTTGAGTTGTACGAGTTAGCGGAAAAACTGGTGGACATTGAGGACAGCTTTCAGCAATGGCGATTCAAACATATGTATACAGTGCAGCGTATTATTGGCAACAAAAAGGGGACAGGGGGGTCGTCGGGCGTGACTTTTTTGAAAAAGGCACTCGATATCAGTTTTTTCCCAGAGCTGTTTGAGTTACGAACACAACTTTAGCTGAAGCGAGATGAAATATGGATATCGTTAAAGATATACAGCCATTTTACCAAGAATTTAAGGTCGCTGAACGTATTTTGTTATCTGGACACTCTCATCAAGCGTGGCCTGATGTCGCAAGGCAAGGTGTGATGGAATGTTTCAATGACGCCGCCAAGCATATTGACGATAAGTGGGAACTTGCGTTTAAAAAAGCAGAGAAAGTGAGAGCCTTTTATCGCCGCACTATGCATGATCCCAATGGACAAATAGCGCTTGGGCAATCAACTCACGAACTTATTTTGAGATTCCTGTCTGATCTTGACGGCTTCAAAGTTAAAAAAAAGGCACCGATAAAAATAGTCACGACCGATGGCGAATTTCATTCTATGCGTCGCCAACTCAATAGACTTAAAACACTGGGTATGAGTGTAGAGGTTGTCCCCACTCAACCGTCTGAAACTCTATCTGCTCGGATCATCGAAAAATTGGATCGCTCGACAGACGCGGTTATGTTGTCCGCCGTTTTTTTTGCATCGAGCCAAATATTTCAGCAAGTGGGTGAAGTCTCCAAGGCTGCAAAGTCGCTTGCTATCCCATGTTTGGTGGATGTGTATCACGCAACGAATGTGATTGAGCTTGATCTCGCCAAATGGCAGCTGCAGGACGCTTTTATTGTTGGTGGTGGGTATAAATACTGCCAAGCGGGCGAGGGCAATTGTTTTATGCGTATTCCTGCCAACTACCAAGGCTCACCCATTATCACGGGCTGGTTCGCTGAATTTGAAGTGCTCAGCCAAGCGCCAGATCAAGTGAGTTATGGCAAAGGCCAAGCGGCATTTGCTGGCTCGACTTACGATCCGACCAGCCATTACCGCGCCGCAGCGGTATTTGATTTCTTTGATCAGCAGAACCTGTCTGTCGCGCGACTTAGCGAATTAAATCGACAACAGGTATCTAGACTTTGGCGAGGCATAGAAACCTTGCATCTTGCGCATGAGGTGTTAGCACTGCCTTGTCATGATATTGCAGATAACGCTGGCTTTTTGTCCTTAACCACACCACAAGCTGAAAAGTGGGTACAAAAGCTTAAAAGCAGAGGCGTACAAGCCGACAGTCGAGGTAATCAATTGAGATTAGGCCCTGCGCCTTATGTATCCAATGAGCAAATCGATAATGCGCTTAATGAGATAGAGCTTGTGGCTAAGCAGTTTTCGTAACAATCATTAAAGGCTCATAAATGGAAATGTTTAGGACACACGATACCTTGAGTGTCCTAGTACCTTCATAGAGTTGATTTGTAGTATTGCACCATTTCTTTTTGATCAATATCGTTACAGTCAAGGTTCTGTTGCTCCTTTAAGATTTGACCTAAAGAGGGGAGAATTGAGCGCTCAACCTTATATTCACCTGACCACACTTTTCCTCGCATTATGGCTTTAGCACAGTGAAAATAAAGGTTCTCAATGGTGATTTTAAGCACTACTTTAGGGCTTTTTTTTCCGTCAGGGCAAGCTGCCAATAACTCTGAGTCGGTGTGAATGCTTGCCCTGCCTTTAATGCGAATTACTTCATCAATGCCACTGACCATAATTAACAATCCAACCTTAGGGTTGCTAATGATATTTCTTAGGCTGTCTAATCGATTATTACCCGAACTATCAGGGATCAATATGGTGGAGTCATCAACCACTTTGATGAAACCAGGAGCGCCTCCTCTTGGAGAAACATCTGTAAAGCCTAGTGCGTCACAAGTGCTTAGAATGACAAAATGGGTATGATTGACCATGGTTTTGGCGTGACGATCTAAAGCGGGTAAAACCTTGTTCTGGGCTCTAGGACTGGGGTTGGGATAGAGAGCTTCCAACTGGTTTATCGTTTGAATTTCACTCATTTTTAAACTTTTATCGTTAAGGATAGTAAGAATCAAACTGTATCCTAAACAGATACTTATATCTAAGAATATACCTGTTATTTATCGCCTATATTGACGTTTTGCTCCCGAGATCACGTAAGTAAATTTCCAAACTTATCTTGCCTATAGGGGTGTATTTTAAGCGTTAAAAAATTAACGAATTTCGATAAATTTTTGTTGTTTTACTGGTTTTTGATGCCAAGATGACGCCATCAATCAATAGGAGACTTTTATGCAACAGATTCAAACCTACAGCCGAAGAATTGGGTTCATTCTTGATTTTTTGCTGGTGTTATTGCCTTTGGCGACGATTTACTTTTGGTTTACAGTGCAGACATCCAGTGATGTTTTAAACGAGACTGGTATCATCCAATTATCTTATGATATTGACGCTTTTATTCATCAGCCTTTAACACTGCAAACTCGCCTTTTGGCCTTGCTGGCTAGTGCCCTACCTTGTGGGATTATTTTTTATGCTCTTGTTTTGCTGAAGAAATTATTTAGAAGTTACGAAAATTCTGAAATTTTTACTATTCAGACGGTCCGATATTATCGGCAACTTGGCTTGGTGTTCTTCTACTGGGTGGTTGGTGGTTTTATCTATTCAGGGCTTATTTCAGTGGCGTTAAGCTTTAACAATCCGCCTGGTGAGCGAGTCCTATCGCTAAGTTTTTCAGGTTTGGATGTAATGGCGTTATTCTGCGGTTGTATCGTATTGGTTATTTCGCATGTTATGCACCAAGCCCAGCAAATTGCTGATGAGCAAATGCATACAATTTAGGAGTTTGCGATGGATATAATTATCAATCTGGATGTGATGATGGCCAAACGCAAGATGCGCTTAAAGGATCTGTCCGAACGAGTGGGTGTCAGTGAGCAAAATCTATCAATTTTAAAAAATGGCAAGGCAAAAGCGATTCGTTTTAGTACATTAGAAAAAATTTGTCAGGTTTTAGAATGCCAGCCCGGTGATATTTTAGAATATCAGCCAAGCGCTTAATCAAGATAATGTTAACTAGGCGCTGTTATTGAGCGTCATTAACCAATCGGATGATGTGAACTTTCCACCGAGCGTAGCAGGCACAGCTGGGGAGGGAATGTTATTGATGTTTCCAAGCCCAGTTCTTGGTAAACCAAGTTTTAAAGCACCAAAGAAATCTTGGCCCTTAAAAGGTCAATAAGACCACAACAAAGGGCCATGCGAGGCCCTTTTTATTTGGTGAGTTTATTCCGTCGGTATTTATATGACATGTTATGATGAACAGCTGTAATGGGACACACCACCTGCGGCAAAAAACTCCTTAGGTCTTAAACGGTAATAGTTGTCGGCAACTCGTTGTGATTGTTCATCATAAGGGGATTGAAAAATGTCTTGTAATTGATGGACTAAGCTATAATCGCCATGTTCTGCTTGTTGGTATGCTGGAACAATAAGCCATTCTCGCCACGTATATTTGGGATTGACTTTCTTCATTCGATTTGAGGCACTTTCGGGACTGGATGTTGAGAGAAGCTTGTCGCGCCATAAAGACAACCATTGCTGCCATTCATGCTTGATTTCATCACTAGGCTTGGTGTAGAAGCTACTGTCAATACCAGAGATACTCTGTGGTATGTTACAAAGTTCGCGGAAAAAGAGTGTGTAATCGACATGAGTTTTCATCATCAGTGAGATGAGCTGATTAAGGAGTTCATTATCTGGCGATGTTAATCCCAGTTTATCTGCCCACATCTGAGCCATTTTGTTTTGCATTATTTGAGAAAAATCGTCGCAGATCATGCTTAGCTCGACTTTATGCTCTGGTGAGGCATACAAAAGAGTTGCTAGCGCTGAGCAAAATGACTCAAAGTTTTTTTCCGCTGCTATCGGTTGATTGAGAAAAGCAAAATGCCGCCCACCGCCAGTCCATGGTTGAAAATAAGGTTCAAAATATTCACAAAACCCAAATGGACCGTAATCTAATGTGAATCCCCCAACTGCGCAATTGTCACTGTTAAAGTTACCTTGGCAGTAACCAACACGGACCCAGTTTGCGACTAAAGAGGTGAGCCTTTCTCTAAACTGACGGGCAAGCATCAAGATTTTCTCTTCAAGTGGTAACGAGGATTTAATCTCATCCTTGTATTCTCGTTCTATGATGTGCAGAACTATCATCTCTAACTCAGTCATCGCGCCACTATCGGTATGGCTGCGAGCTCGACGGCTAAAGAGCTCAAGTTGACCAACACGTAAAAATGAAGGAGCAACTCGAGTGGTAATAGCAACGGGATTGGCTACCATGATGTCAGGGTTTTCTGAGTGAGAGCCTTCACTGTACCATGGGCGATCGACAGTGTCTGACTGCGAAGCGAAAAGACATAGTGAGCGAGAGGTAGGAATGCCGAGAGCGTGCATATACTCTTGAGCAAGGAATTCTCTCACGCTTGAACGAAGTACTGCTCTACCATCGGCACCTCTACAGTATGGGGTAGGACCGCCACCTTTGAGTTGCATCTCCCAACGCCTATCATTGAATACCCCTTCAAATACAGAAATCGCGCGGCCGTCCCCATAGCCATTCCCAGTCCTAAATGGGCACTGCTCTATGTATTCAGTACCAAAGATGGACAATGCATAACCCGTTGCCCAGCCAACGTTATGCATTGGGTGAGGAACATGGCTCATATCACCGGAAAAAAGACGTTTGAAACCCTCTGATGTTGCTAGTTCATCACTGAGCCCAAGTTCGGTAAAGAAGGTTTGGCTGTGGCTAATGTAGATAGGATCAGCTATTGGAGTGGGTTTGACAGGGACGTAATGTCCAGAGAAGACTTGCCGAGGTCGATGATCTTTACCACTTTTTGTCGCATCAGGATCGGGATGCAGATTGTTGAGCAAGGAATAATCCGCCGCTGCGGCAAAATCCTCCATGCTGCCTGTGGTGTGTGTTGCCTGAGTGTCATTTGGTTTACCCATGACCTAAATACTCCAATGAACAATTTTCCTAATGGACTATGATACGTTTCTATCAAAAAAACGCATTAATCATTGACATCAAAATTGGTGTCAATTGTTTAGTTAGACAACTTTCAGGCTTTTTCTACTATATCAATTCCTTATGATTCACCAAGTCTTTGAGTAACGGTGAGTGTTTTAATCATCAAATAAAAATGTTCCATTTTTGCCTCATACACTAATTATATAACTATCATTAGTGTATGAGCTGCTCATTCCTACCATGAAGGAATAGGACTTTTTTACCATTTATAAAGCCACGGATTGATACACTATGATTTGGACATCAAAATTAAAACAACAAAATCAAGTACTGCAAGAGAGAATAGATGAGCTTGAATTGAAGCACAAAGCATCTTTAGAAGATATTGAGGCGTTAAATGCGAGCTTGGAGGAGAAAAACGCTTCGCAGCAGCAAACGGGTTTGTCGTCTCAAGTATTATCATTATTGGTAGGAAGTGGTGATTTAATCGATAGAATAAGGAATGGTTTAGCCGATTCTGCTACTCAGCTTGAGCATGAAACCACGGTGTTAGAAGATGTTGGTGACACGTTTAATGAAGCAGAAAGAGCATTGGTTAAGCTCTCTAAAAGTGCACTTCATATTCGCGAGCAATCATCGAATAGCATGAAGTCTGCAGAAACTCTCTCTGACACCGCATCTAATATCAGTCACCTAGTGGGTGCGATTCAGGAAATTTCTGAACAAACGAACCTTCTGGCTCTTAACGCAGCTATTGAGGCTGCCAGAGCTGGAGAAGCTGGACGTGGTTTTGCTGTTGTTGCGGATGAAGTAAGAACACTTGCAGAAAAGGCAAACAAATCCAGTGAAGAGATTGAAGCTCTAGTGAAAGCTATTTTAGCTCAGTCGTCTGAAATTAAGCAGTCAATTCAAAATGATGCACGTAGTGTTGAAGAAGTAGTTATATCTTCCGATGCGATACGTTCATCACTCAATGAGGTTCTTAAAAGCTCAGAAAATATGAAGCGGGTCATTTATGACAAAGCTTCAAGAGCGTTTTTGGATACTGTGAAAATGGATCATATGGTGTGGAAAAGTGCGGTATACAAGCAGGTTGTGAATGAAGATTTTGACACCCCAGTTAATCTGCATACTGAATGTCGTCTCGGTAAGTGGTATTTTGAGGGTAAAGGTCAACAATTGTATAGTCACCTAAATAGTTTTAAGGCGCTTGATGCCCCTCATAAACAAGTTCATGAATCAGGCAGATTGGCTCTTGAGTCGGGAAAAGCAGGTGATACGAAAAGTATGTTCAAACATCTAAGTACGATGGAAGCGGCGAGTGAAGAAGTTGTCGCTCTGTTGGAAAGTTTGATTGATGATATTAACGCTAGCTAGTTGGGTATTCCATGTGAAAGTGCCCACGCAATTGTCTAAGCGGAGCTACTTTTGGTTAGAATATAATTCAATTTTTTAATTTCATTTTTCGCTCGTGTTGAGTACGTAAGTAGATGCCCAAAGAACAGTTTCTCAACAATGTGGAGAAATGGTCATTGAGAGCATGCTTTAGCTTTATACTAGGCTTTGAATTCAGCTCAGCAGGTAGTTTACGCAAGTTACTGAGCTGCCTGAACCTAGATGGGAACTCACGGTTTCATTTTATCTCTTTTCTTATACTGCTATGATAATGTTCAATATTTTTATGCCATATCAAATATAACATGACTAAAAAGCGCATTCTTCCTGTCCCTCTTATCTTGCTTACACCGATTGTATTGTTAATTTTGGTCGTTATTGCTGGGGTATATAGGTTTAGCTTGCCAGCAGATAGCATTACCGCAAAGTTTTCACGTCAAGTCACCAATCAAGATGCTGTCATGCTGAGAGTATTTGGAATAAAAACACCTAATCCTTGGACGGTTAAAGTGCCAGAAACCCAAGTTTATTCATTTATACAACGCTTAGACAATGGTTCTGGGTTAGCACAAGGATACTATCAGGATCAGGCAGTACGTGGCACAGTAACACTGGATACTCGCCAGTTAATTCAGCTTAACGAGACTCTTTATGCTGTCATTATGAGGATATCGAATCAAGGCACGGGTATATTTTATTACTTGACTCTTTTTGATTACGACAAATTGAGACATCGTATGATTTCAAGAGATGCATACTTGCTTGGCGATCGAATTGAAGTTGAGCGATTAGAGCAACAAGGTCAAAATATACAAGTCAGGGTCAAACAACGTAAACTGGATCAGCCTATGGTACAGAAACCAAAGACTGCAGACATTATGCTTTTTGAATTCGATGAACGGGCGCTCTCGCCTGTCTTAAAGTAAATTCGGGTTGTGAACACCTAATCGTCTATTTTCGGGCTACAATGTTAGGTCTCGTTGCTGAACAAACGGAAATTAACTTGACAAATTGACTTATTTATCAACAATGTGTTTTGTATATTTCGGTTAGTTTGTCCTATTTTTGATTCAATAATGACAATCAAAAGGTGACAAGCCTCCCTGAAAACCGTAATCTAAACTTTTTGTTTTAACCATGTATAGGTCAAATTGTGCAACCCAACAGTTTTAGATCTCGTTTTAGAGAACTTTCTAAATCGAGAAAGATGATACTTTTGAGTCTTCCTCTTGTTGCCGCATTGGTTATCTCTGCAACAAATAATGCCAGTCAAAATAAGCGTATAATTCATCTTTCGTTACCCGAATCGAGCATTACAAATGATCTGATTAATCAGGCCGAAGAGGTTCGTGACATACCAGACTACGAATATGTGATTAAGAGAGGTGATAATCTCAGTACGATTTTCGATCAGTTGGGTTTTGGCTATAGCGAGCTGATGAAAATCATGGAGACGGATCTGAACTATTTGGCACTGGACACCCTAAAACCTGGAAATACTCTGAGGTTTTGGCGAGATGGTGACTCCAAACGCCTCGCTAAGATGGAATTGGAATTTAGCATTGTTGATAGAGCGGTATATCGATTGCTCGACGATGGAAGCTATGCTTTTAACGAAGTAAAAATTCCCGGAATATGGAAAGAGCAAGCCTTAGTTGGAGAGATCGCGGGCAGTTTTTCTCAGTCTTTACACCGTGTTGGCCTTGGCAGCAGTGAAAATGAACAAATTGTAAATTTACTAAAAGATAAACTCAATTTCTCCCGTGACCTTCGCGCTGGTGACGTGTTCGAAGTTGTTCTTTCTAAGCAGTATGTTGGAGAGAAGGATACGGGTAACCGCGAATTACAAGCAATAAAAATTTACAATCGCGGTCGAGAAATTACCGCCTATTTACACTCAGATGGTCAGTACTATGATAAGAATGGCAATAGTTTACAGCGAGCTTTTCAGCGCAAACCTGTCAGTGGCAGCTATCGTCTGAGCTCCAATTTTAATCCAGCCCGAAAACACCCTGTGACGGGTCGTATCACGGTTCACAATGGTACCGACTGGGCAACACCAACAGGAACGCCAATTCAGGCAACGGGAGATGGTGTTGTGGTAATGACACGCAAACACCCATATGCGGGTAACTATGTGGTCATTCAACATGGAAGCCGCTACAAGACCCGTTACCTTCATTTGAGTAAAATCCTCGTCAGTAAAGGGCAAAAAGTGTCTCGTGGACAACGAATAGGTTTGTCTGGTGCGACTGGTCGTGTAACAGGACCCCACATCCATTATGAGTTGATTGATCGTGGAAGAGCCGTTAATGCCATGACGGCCAATATTCCTATGGCGAGTTCCGTTCCTAAGAGTGAAATACTGGCATTTAAATCACGTCGTGATGAGTTGGATACCATGTTAAGACAGCAAGAAATTCAGTTGGCTGACAATACGGAATCAGAGAAGCCAACCAGTTAAAAATTTGTAATCTTGGTTTTGATGCCAGTCTTTATGTAATGGAATAACTCTCTAATTCATTATTGGTATCCAACTAAAATTAAACGCATACATTGGTCACTCACATGTATGCGTTTTTTTATCCATAGCCTCAGTTTAGGCTGTCCAGTCTATTATCTTGAATTTAAAGAAAATATTTTCCAATAGAGCTTTGATGCATCACAACTGGCTATTTTTCGTCTAGAATTATTGATTAAACCTCTAGTTTGGAATTGTTCTATGAATGCATTACAAAAGCTACCAACAAAAGTACTCATTTTGACTGCACTCTCTGTTGTGATTTTGGGCTTTATTTCTGTTGCTATTCTAGCCAGTCAGTCAAATCAGAATGTGATGGTCAGCCAAGAACAGGTTTCGAAGACTTATGAGATAAAGGGAACATTAGCTAGCTTGCTAGAGCAAATCCTTAATATAGAAACGGGCTTTCGAGGCTATATGCTGACCAAATCTCAGGCGTCACTTATGCCATACAACTTGGGTGTCGAAAACATTAAAAAAGATATGCAGTATTTGGCGGACATCTTTATCAACAACCCTACTGATGACCAAATCAAACGGTTAAATACGATAAAAAGTTTGTACGAAGAATGGCTTAGTGTTGAAATTGACAAGGGAATTGCTCTAAGAGCAGCAGCCAGTGACTCAGAGGTACTGAGTTTCATACAACAAGATCGCCGTAAGTATGTGGATGATATGCGGGTTATTTTTGAACAAATTGACAGTGGTGAAGAAGCCTTTTTGCAGACCCGTTATACTGCGCTTCGGTCTTCTTTATCTTCATCTGTGCTTAATGTCATTATACTCTCTGTAATTTGCTGCGCGGTATCGGGCTCATTTTTGATGTTTATTAATCATTTACTAGCGAAAAACATTAATGAAATGTCGCAAGCGATAAAGCAACTTGCCAAAGGTATATTGAAACCTTTGGAACTCACACCATCCAAGAACGAATTTTTCACCATTAAACAAACCTACAATCAATCTATTAATCAACTCTCTCAGCTGATTAGAGAACTAACCGAGTCTTCCAATAATACGACTACATCTTCAGGTCATTTGACTCAACTGATGCAAAATACAGCGGATAATACTCAAGATGTTCTCAATCGAGTTGAAAATATTTCTACGGCTATCAATGAGTTATCTAGTACTTCTAAGGAGGTATCATCGAATGCCGTTCAGGCAGAGGAGGAAACCAACAAAGCGATCAGCAATGTGAAGAATGGTAACAAAGCCTTAGATAAATCGATTGTCCTAACGCAAAACATAAACCAGTCTGTGCAAGAGACCGCGAGCATGATTGAGGAACTCAAAAACAGTGCAGTGAACATTGGCGAAGTCACTAATGTGATCAGCTCTATTTCCGATCAGACTAATCTTCTGGCTTTGAACGCAGCTATCGAAGCGGCTCGTGCTGGAGAGCAGGGACGTGGCTTTGCAGTGGTGGCTGATGAGGTTAGGCAGCTTGCGGGTAAGACACAGGAGTCTACGCAAAATATCCAAGAAATTATAACTAAGCTTCAAGAGCAATCTGAAAAAGCGAATAACAATATGATTGCAAATGTAGCGCTGATACAGGAATCAGTGGAGCTGTCTGATAATGTCAAAGCGTCGTTTGACGATATTGCTAGCTCAGTCGAAGCCATTTCAAGAATCAATACCTTGGTAGCCACAGCGTCACAAGAGCAATACAGCGTTACCGAGGAGATATCTCAAAGTACTCTCACTATGTCTGATTTGGTTAACGAGAATGTGAGTGCTGTTGATCAAGCAACGAGTTCTGCGTCAGAGCTGGCATCATTCGCTGATAAGCAAAATACAGAGCTTTCATTCTTTAAAGTGGGCTAATACACGTTGACTACTTTAGTCTATTCGAACGCTTTATATATTTTGGTGTAATAAATTCGTCATTCATAGCCGTACCAAATAGTGACCCAAACCTTAAATTAGACACTGCCTAAATATTTAGGCAGTGTCATTTGATTTCCGTCAAAGTCGATGATTATTCCTATGATAACGTGCGCCAAAAGATATCGACTTTTAGTTCAACAACAATAAAGTTGCGAGGGAAATCAAAGATGAAAAAAAGATTGTGTGGCCTTATCGTACTTACCGCGCTGATGTCTGGCCAAACTTTGGCTCATAAAGAAGGAGACTTTATTGTCCGTGCTGGCATTGCAACGGTTTCACCTAACGACAGTAGTGGAGATGTCCTTAACTCACCAGGTAATCATTTTTCTGTTAATTCCGATACTCAGCTTGGTCTGACTTTCGGCTATATGTTCACAGACAATATCAGCTTTGAGGTGCTTGCAGCCACACCATTTTCACATAAAATTTCTACAAATTATAGTAATTTAGGTGAGATTGCAGAAACTAAACATTTGCCACCAACCTTTATGCTTGAGTACTATTTTGGCAGTGCTGATAGTGATATTCGCCCATACATAGGTGCAGGTATAAACTACACCATGTTTTTTGACGAAGAACTAAATGGTGCAGGAAAAGGAGCTGGGTTGAGTGACCTGTCACTTGATGATTCATGGGGCTTAGCTGCAAACCTGGGTATCGATTATATGCTTAACGAAGACTGGTTTCTGAATGCGTCAGTTTGGTATGCAGATATTGATACAACAGCAAAATATAAAGCGGGAAACACTGAATTTTCAACCGATGTAGAGATTGACCCATGGGTGTTTATGATCGGTGGCGGCTATAAATTTTAGCTGAAGTTTCTACCAAACATATTGTGAGCCAATACTCCAAGCCAGCACGACAAAATTGCTGGCTTTTCTTGCCAGTACTTATTCCCTAGGTTCAAACCATTGGCTGGGGACTTTAACGGCGGTGACGGTACTTTGACAGCATAGACTGTCTGCGGAAAATAAATCACAGCTAAGTATAATCTTGTTTTCTTTTGCTTCGGAAATTGACGCAATTAACTCTACTTTATTGTCAATGGGCACTGGCTTTAAGAATTTTACCTCCAAACTTCCTGTTGCAAACCATACTGCTTCGCCTACTCCTATTTCTCTATCTCGCATGAGGTAGCCTTTTGCAATCGCGGTGCAAACGCAGTGACAGTCGATAATAGTCGAAATAATGCCACCATTGAGAAAATGTAAAGGGCCTGCACTGTGATGTGGTAGTGGGTTAAAGCTACAGACCGATTCGTTCTCCCCATTCCAATAACTATGAATGTTTAACCCTTGTTCATTCAAAGGACCACAGCCAAAACAGTGGTTGTTGGGTATTTGTTCTTGAAACGATCTTCTTGGCTCCATGCCTATTCCTCATATTTCAATTAGTTATATCCAACATAGTTAAGCATGGAACAAATATACTTCAAGTTTATAATGTGATTTTGTGATTTGTTACAGGCATTTTGCACTACTTTCAATATCAAAGTTAGGATATTTATCCATATGCCGTGCAGTATTTGGGACAGTCTTTTAATTTCAATTGCATCTCATGTTAATTGATTTATTTGTAAATAGAATTTATCTCAAACTTTAAGATGTAAATGTCGTTCATAGTGAGATCTTAATATCAATTAATTGAAGATATGAATGATTTTCTAAGCTTTGCATCTTATCTTTTTGTTCGCTTTTTAAGCGAATAATTAAATAGGATGTAATTAAAATGAAAAATGGATATAAACTTTCTACGCTTGCTGTTGCCATTATGGCTTCAGCATCGGTCTCAGCGAGTGTCACGGTTGAGCCAACTCCAAAGAATTTGCCGATTATCACTGATGTAAAAGGCAATATTATTGAAGACTATTCAACTCAAGTAATTAAACCTTTCGCTTTCTCACCTATGAATACGATGGTTCCGCCATCAGAGCAGCGAGGTGATTGGTTCAATATGTCTGCAAACTACTCTAATCTGCAAGGTGTTGGTGCAGATTATGTGTATGAAACTATGCTTCCGCCGCTTAAACCGCAGCCAGTTGTGGTCGCCGTACTTGACTCAGGTGTTGACATTGAACATGAAGATTTAAAAAATAAGCTTTGGACTAATGAAGACGAGATTCCAGGGAATGGCATCGATGATGATGGCAATGGCTACATTGATGATGTGCATGGCTGGAACTTTTTAGGCAATTCTCTAGGGATAAATGTTGACCAAGATACTTTGGAAGTGACTAGAGAATACAAAAAGTATCTTGAAATGGTTGCACAGCAAGAGTGGATCCCGCCTAAACTGCTGAAGTACTACAAAGGTGTCGAAGCTGACTATCTCAGTTCTGTTGCCACAGACCAGAATTTGCTTGAACAAGCAACATTGGCTTTTGAACAAGCAAATGGTTTTAAAGAGGCGATTCTAGCGTTAGTGGAACATAAAGATTTTACAGTAGATGGCTTGCAAATATTGCTATCCCACTCTAACCCAGAGGTTGTAGACGCTACGAAAGGCCTCTTGGCGGTGTTTGAGTCATGGTATTCCTTTGACTATATAGAATCGCGTAAAACCCGTTATGAGACGTCTCTAAATTATCATTACAATCTAGAGCTCGATACTCGCGCAGATATTGTTATGGATGATATCGACAACGCTTGGGAGAAAGGGTATGGCAACAATGACGTCAAAGGTCCAGTAGGCTCTCATGGTACGCATGTTGCCGGAATTATTGCTGCAGAACGCCGCAATGGAATTGGTATCGATGGTTTAGCTGATTATGCTCAGATTATGGCTGTTCGTATGGTACCAAACGGGGATGAAAGAGATAAAGACATCGCTAATGCAGTACGCTATGCGGTGGATAATGGCGCAAAAATTATCAATATGAGTTTTGGTAAAAGCTACTCGCCGCGTAAGTTTGTTGTCGATCATGCGTTTCGTTATGCTGCGAGTAAGGGGGTTTTAATTGTGCATTCCGCTGGTAATAGCCGCACTAATAATGATATTAAACCCAGCTTCCCTAATCGGTTCGCCAAACACCAATGGTCTAAACCTATCTCGACTTGGATGGATATTGGTGCTTCAGCCAAATATGCTGATGACTCCCTCGTCGCGAGCTTTAGTAACTATGGGCAAGAAACGGTAGATGTTTTTGCTCCCGGTTATCGCATTTTGTCTTCAACACCAGACAATACCTACTCTACTTATAGTGGCACGAGTATGGCTGCACCAGTGGTATCAGGAGTCGCGGCTATGGTATGGTCACATTATCCAGATTTGACAGCCGTTGAACTCAAAGAGTTACTGATGAGTAAGGCACGCATTTATCCTGAGTTATTGGTGAAAAATCCGACTTCACCAGAAGATTTAGTGCCGTTTAGCTCTATGTCTATTTCTGGTGGTGTGGTTGACGCGGAAGCGATTTTTGACGAACTTCAAAGCCGTTAATCTCTTCTTTTGTAACACGCAAGGGCTACTTAGTTAGCCCTTTTCTGTACAGCTTTCATTATCAGTGATTTTACATCGTATCGGCACGATGGATATAGCTGTGCCATGAAACCAAGGTTATATATTTCTCCTTTGCTAGTACCTTTGATTGCTGCCGTTTTGGTCATCCTCTGGGTCTTCTAGAAGTGACGACTTATCTTTCGATTGGTGAGAATTACATGTTGAGTTAGTGTATTGACTACTGAACCTACTTTGTACTCTAGTGTAATAAATCAAAAATAGGTCATATCAGACATATGAAAGCGTTCATAGTCTAAGTTTTTGATGTGTTATCTTTTACATTTATCTTCATTCTCGTAGAGAAATTATAGTAATCATTGAGTCTAAGTTATTAAAATATCCGCGTAGATTATTTTATAAATTAAATACGGTTTGTGTTTTATTAATATTTAAGATAAATAATAATTATTCATATGATATTAATAAAAATAATTTACATGCTTTCATCGGTTAAAGTATTGATAGAGAATCTTTCTTGGCTACTTTTTAATTAATGATAAATAAGATTTTAAATCATAAATATATGCAATTATTATGGTATTGAATAGGTTGGCTAACAAGTAATTAAATAATTATCCTGTACAAAACTTGTTGATTTTTTTGGATAAATATTCATTATATGAATAAGGAGTAAGGTTTTTTTAATTTTCATTCGTCATACGAATTTCATTAGAAATGAGAATTGTGTGAGAATTAGCATAGAAAAGGAATATAGAAATTAATATGCATCAACATTCTATGATTATCTTGAAACTTTTACAGTAGAAATTTTACTCTGACCCTGCTGGTCATCGGATGTTCATTCCAGTCATGGTTATTATGTTGTAACACAGAGTCTTGAGAGGTTAGTGTGTGGTATCTATATTCAATTCTTGATTTGGTGAGCAAAGAATAGCTGAGATTGTGTACATAGTTGGAATGGTTTTTTCAATATAGATTAGTAAAAATCTCTTTTAAAAGCAGAAAAATTATCATTAATAGAATATAAAAATGGGAATGTTAGTGAAAAATTCATTTTTGTCACATCTAGAAAAGAGACGTTCTGTATATGGTTTGGGTAACTGCGTTACTTTGCCTAAGAAATATATCTCTGAACTGGTTAGTCAGGCATTAAGCATGTCACCTTCAGCATATAATGCTCAAAGTACCCGGGTTGTCATCCTATTCGGCCATCATCACTGCAAACTTTGGACTTTGGTGAAGCATGAATTGAGTAAGGTTCTTGAGCTTGACTCACTTGATGTAAGTTTGTCAAAAATTGACGCATGTTTTGCTCCAGGTTTTGGAACAGTACTGTTTTTTGAAGATACTGATGTGGTAAGAAAGCAAAAACAAAATCACCCTTTATATGCTGAAAATTGGTCTCAACAAGCCTGTGGTATGGCGCAGTTAGCGGTTTGGGCCGCATTGGCTGCAGAAAACTTAGGGGCTTCGATACAGCATTATAACCCGATAATAGATGAAGGTGTTGCGCAAGAATGGCGTATTCCAGCCAGTTGGAAGCTGATGGCACAACTGCCCTTTGGCACCATAGAGAAACACCCTGAACCTAAATTTTTTATTGATGATGAAGAACATTGCATTGTTTATGAGTAGTTTGATATGAACCGGTTTGCACTGTAAGTTCGGTGCATCTTTGGTTATCTGACTCAGTGAATTTTTTCGGGATCTAGCTTGTCTGAAAGCATACTCATCAATACCTTGGAGTACGTCCAAATAACAACTCATATGGTAGTAGGCGAATTGAAAGTAAGCTGATTTTTTTATACTGTACAATGAGTTAAGTAACAATGCCGTTTACAAGCCCAAATATGAATTACCTAAGACGCGTTGATCTCAATCACTTAGTAACCTTGCAGGCGTTACTGTCTGAAAAGCATATTTCTCGTGCTGCAATTCGGCTTAGTAAAAGCCAACCTGCCGTGAGTCACTCTTTAGCTTATCTTAGGAAAACATTTGATGATCCACTGCTTATCCGCCGAGCTGGTAAGTTAGAGCTGACTTCAAAAGCTGAAGAGCTGTTGCAGCCACTAGAGGAGGCGCTTGCCCAATTAACCACCTTATTTGAACCGCCAGAGTTTTCACCTAAACTTGCAAATCGTACATTCCGGATTGCTATGTCAGACTACGGTTCGAAAGTGGTTCTACCCAATTTGCTGTCTCAAATCCGCGTATTGGCTCCTGACATAAAGTTTGTTGTAAAACAAGGCAGTCAAGAGTCAATGATCGCCAGTGTCATGGACGGTGAATCTGATATTGCATTTGGGGTGTTTCCCGAAATAGGTACTGAATTACAAGCCGAAACATTATTTGAAGAAGAGTTCATTTGCGTTGCCGACAGGTCTACAATCCCCGAGTGCGGATATTTGAGTTTATCTACTTGGTTATCTCGTTTTCATTTGCTCGTTGCGCTCAAAGAGGGGATTGATAATGAAATTGACAACTCTCTTAGCAAGATAGGACATCGACGTAATATTAGTTTGGTTTTACCGCATTATGGGATTGCAAGTGAGCTTGTTAAAGGGACGGACTTGATATTAACGGTAGCCAAGAGAGCGATCGATACTTTGGAAAAACACCCCGAACTCGTTACGTTTAATCCGCCATTTCATATTGATTCGTTCAAATTTGATGCGGTTTGGCATAGAAGAAAAGCAACGGATCTTGGCCATATATGGTTGAGAAAAATGATTTACCAATCTCTGTCGGTCAATGTCAAGGTGGGTTGTTAGCTGAGTTTCTGATTGGAATTGATCTTGATATTAGTTACGTATTAATTGTGACTCAAATCTTTTATTGAGACTGTTCTATGACACTTTTTGTATTTTTGTCTGTCTATTGAATCATCATCTAGTCAAAATAAATGAAAAACGATAGGGAGAGTAATTTGCGACATTCAGAAACAGTAGCCTCACAGGGGCCCGCACTCATTACCTTGTTTGATAGTGATTTTGGACTAAGTTATCAGTCACTTATTGAGCAAGTTGCACTTATCGATAAACCCCTTCCGCTTGCAACAATCCGCTTTATTCTTGAAAGTGTGGATATTAAAGACGAAGAAATTAAATCATTGGCAAGCTTTGAGAAAGACAGTTACTGCCGTAAACGTCTGTTCAAAAATCAGCATTGTGAAGTCCTGATATTAAGTTGGTTGAATGGCCAAAGAAGTAAAATTCATGATCATATGGATACAGCTTGTGGGGTTCGTGTCTTAGAAGGAGAGGCGACTGAAACCGTATTTGATACTGCCGAGAACGGTTATATCTATGCTGTTCAATCGACACACTACCCCAAGGGAACGGTGACCGTCAGTCAGGACAACGATATTCACCAGATTTCTAATCTGCAGGCCGATGACAAGCCTTTGGTAACTTTACATGTTTATTCGCCACCCTTAAGTCAGTTTCATTTATACCAGCTCGAAAAAGGCCAGCCTGAGTTACTTGTCTTACAACAAGATACCTGGTTTTATGAAATTTGACGTTTTATGAATGATAGAAAGGCGCCAACGCCTCCCTAAGGTTATCATTCATAATTCAATATTGACTAGGCGGTATTATGCCAAGCGCTCAAAAACATGATGAAAATGTATCTTCTCATCTCCCGTTGAAAAATGTCTCTTTAACTGAGCGCCGCTCTCTGCATGTGTTAGGGAAGCTAATGTGTTTTGTCCGTCCATATCGGTGGCAGATGGTAGCCGCTCTATTTGCTCTGGTGCTGACGGCATGTCTTACTTTGTCAGTTGGACAGGGCATTCGTATCTTAATTGATCAAGGGTTTACTCAGCAATCTGGTGAAGCCCTTAATCGTGCCATTGGTTTTATTTTATTCATCACAGTATTGATCTCTATCGGCACATTTTTTCGCTTTTATTTGGTGTCGAGCGTCGGAGAAAGAGTGAGTGCTGATATTCGTCTTGCGGTTTTTAACCACGTCATCACCTTACATCCTAGTTATTTTGAAACCAATGGAAGCGGTGACATTATGGCTCGAATCACCACAGACACAACCTTGTTACAAAGTATTATTGGTTCGTCACTGTCTATGGCGATGCGCAGCGCACTAATGTGTTGTGGGGCCATCGTTATGTTATTCGCAACCAATATAAAGCTTAGTGTCATTGTTTTAGTCTCTGTTCCAATAATTTTATTACCACTTTTAATCTACGGCCGGCGAGTAAGAAAGCTTTCTCGTCAAAGCCAAGATTCAGTTGCTGACGTTGGCAGCTATGCAGGAGAAGCAATCGAGCAAATTAAGACAGTTCAAAGCTATACTCGGCAGGCTCTTGAAATCGATGCTTTTGCAGTTGAAGTTGAAAAGGCGTTTGATATTGGTTGTAAAAGGGTTAGGCAAAGAGCAAGCCTTATCGCTGGCGTCATTTTAATTGTGTTTAGTGCCATTGCTGGAATGCTTTGGGTAGGAGGTAATGATGTTATCAATGGCACTCTATCTGGTGGTGATTTAGGGGCATTTGTTTTCTATGCCATCGTTGTTGCTTCATCTTTAGCTACTATATCTGAAGTAATGGGTGAGCTTCAAAGAGCGGTCGGAGCGAGCGAAAGATTACTTGAAATTCTAGAGGTGGAAAATGATATTGCGGCACCTCAAATCTCTCCTATTGAAGTTAACGCTCTATCAGGCGAACTTAGGTTTGACAATGTGACGTTTTGTTATCCATCTCGACCAGAACACCCCGCCATTGACAGACTGACTCTTACCGTTCCCAAAGGCAAAGTGGTCGCACTTGTGGGGCATTCAGGTGCAGGGAAAACAACCTTATTTGAGTTGCTACAAAGATTTTATGACCCTCAGCAAGGACGTGTACTATTGGGTGAAGTGGATATACGAGATCTAGAAATTAATGAGTTGCGTGGACGAATGGCATTAGTCCCACAGCAACCGACACTATTTAGTCGCGATGTGTTTTACAATATTCGCTACGGTAAGCCTGATGCGACTGAAGAAGAGGTGATAGCCGCAGCAAAAAAAGCTCATGCGCACGACTTTATTGTAAAATTACCTCAGGGTTACCGTAGCTTTCTTGGCGAAAAAGGAACGCGGCTCTCCGGTGGTCAACGCCAGCGCATTGCCATCGCGAGGGCAATTTTAAAAGACCCAGATATTTTACTACTTGATGAAGCAACAAGCGCTTTGGATAGTGAAAGTGAATATTATGTTCAACAGGCTCTGGATGCATTAATGCACAACCGGACAACCGTCATAATTGCGCATCGCTTATCTACCATCCAACATGCCGCTCAGATTGCTGTGTTGGATCACGGGCACTTAATTGACATTGGCGAACACCAACAACTATTGCAGCGTTGTGAATTGTACCAAAGGCTGGTGACATTGCAGTTTAGTCCCAGTCGCGATTAAACATCCCCAGATTGCTCTTGTGTCGCATTCCACTCCATAAAGTTGTAAATGTAGTAGCGAAGTACTCCCATATATTCGTGCAATGCAAAGTCAGTGGCTGCGAAGTTGTACCATAGTGGTATGAGTGAATATTTGGCGTCCATATAATCTGCTCTTATTGGCAGCGTGTTAATACCAAAATGGCTAAAGTAAAGCTGACTACGCTTCATGTGCAAACCCGAAGAGACGAGTACGACTGTATCAGCTTGCTGCTGATTGATCAGTACGGACGTGAATTGAGCATTTTTCCAAGTATTGACGCTGTCTGCCTCTAACACAATGTCTTTTGAGGGAATATTAAGCCTGAGCAGCTCTTTTTGGTAGATATCTGCTTCAGTTACTCCATTGCCTTGGGCATCACCACCGCTAATGATAATTTTGCATATCGATTCTATTTTGGCACAATCATAGTATTGTGCTGCCGACTCATGTATCCGTCCAAATGAAAAGAATGTTGGCTCAAAACTATTGTTTGCTTCAATAAACTGAGTGCCAGCACCAAGTAGAACAATCGCGTTACTGCCAGACCAATGCACCTCGTTTTTTCCCTCATATTGTGTTTGCAAATTGTTCAACAGATAGCCTGGAATAATGCCTGTACCTATGAGAACAAACAACATGGTAAACACGGTTAGTGAAAAATGTAGGCTTTTTTTCCCATTTAAGCATCTTGGCTGTGATTGTGAATAACAGTAATAAAAGGAGTGTTATAAAACTCATAAATATCTTTCGACCTAATAATGGGTAAGTTACGGAGAAATTGTCAGTTCCAAGGAGTATACGTGAACCTATTTGTTTGGCGTATTTATGCATTGTAATTCTATTATAAAAATAACTAATATATTGAGTGTTTAAATAATTTCTTCTTTTTTATCAATAACTAATATGCAAGGTATCTTTGCTTCCAAAAATAAAAAAACCACAAAGATTTTATGTTATTTACTGGTTCTATTGATCTTGGTCGTAATTCGAATGATTAATGTGCATTAAAATGCATTTGTGGAAGTTTGTACAAGGAGTGTGCATCGATGGTGTATTGGATAGGTTAGGTTAAATATTGCTTTTTTAAATATCTATCCACCGTCATAACGACAAATCTACAAGAGGTGGAGATGAGAGGATCATTGGTATTTTTGCTGTTTTTCTATTCGTTATTTACATCGGGAGCCTTGTACTATGGACCTCCAGATGGTAAAAAAATCATTGATGTTGGGGATGCTAGAGGCTACTTGTTTAAGATCGAGAAAGGGATCTATGTGCAAAGCACATCACACGAGTATATCTCCAGTATTAATAACCTAGTAGAGCAAATCAAAAGTACGCCAAGTGGTAGAGCGTTACTTAATCAGGTGTCACACTATCAGCCGTTATCGTTACCCAATCAAACAAGAGCACTGCCTTATCCCAAGTCCTTAGCGGATGAGAGTGTGCTGAAGAAAATTCATGTGGTGATCAGCGAGGCTACCGCAGATAAAAACTTCGTCACTGAGCCTTTAATCGCAGATGTGTCTCATATCGGGCATCAATCCAACGGGCTTGGTGTGCCTGCTCGCATTTATTTTGATCCCAGTTCAGAAGCTCTAATACCGGGCACAACGGAATCGATTAAGCCAGCCGTTGCTTTGGGTCATGAATTGGTACATGCGCGAGACTATCTTTCAGGAGGGCTGCCCACAGGCACTCGAACAGTATCACATATTGCACCTGTAGATGGTGTTGATGAGCAAGGACTTGCCTTTCGCAAAGGTGAACGGGTGGAATTTCAGCTAGCACGTAAGGAATTTGAAGCAACGGGAGTGGCTTATCGAAACAAAGACCACACGGCTGACATTAAAACTCCAACGGTGACTCGCCAACGCTCGATTGAGCGTCGAGAAAGTTATGGTGAACTTTGGTATCAAGCGAAGAAGCAAGGAAGTGTTTCTAGATCTGAGTATAAGGAAGTGAAAACCAACCTTGCTTTACTTAAAAAAGAAAAACCAGTGACCGAATACCACTTGGCTAAAGAGCTTGGAGCTCCAAGTAGAGATATGTACTGGCCTGGCCATATGATTTCCTATGAGCATGTTGATTCACCGGCATTATCGAGCAAAAGTACCTCAATGATTCGCCGTCGGCCGGGGAAACTCAGCGCTTTGGCGGAGCGCACTCATACCACGACCTCGTATTTGGATAAATCTGAAAATCCCCTAGTTGTTATGAGTTCCAGCGTATTCGGCGATCATGGCCGTAGTCCTAAGATCAATCGAGAAACAAAAAATGTGATAGATATTGCGCTGGCAACCGACAGCGATATTGTGATTCTCGCTGGGGATGAGTTTAGACAATTTTCCTATGGCAAAAGAAGGTTTATTCAAGAACTGCAACAAAAAGCGATTGCAAGTGCTTTGAACGATCCAGATGTTAAAGTTAAGTTTATTTCCATTGAGGTTGGTGAAGTTACGGGTGAAGGAATCACCAGTCTTAATCAAGCCGCTAACATTGCATTTTTTGCTCCAAATAATGAAGTAAATGCACTGAGATTCGCTCAACATATTTCAGACCAAGGCACGTCGATAATGATCAATCATACCAGCGAACTTGCCACACAAGCGGTCATTAATCCTTTTCAAATGAAACAAGCATGGGCGGATCTGGCATTAAAGCAAGACGTAACCCTTATGGCAGAAAGGCCAGTTTCCCAACTTACGAAATGTTGGAGTTTGTAATGAAATTTGCTCACTATTTAGCTTTGATGATGTCATTGTTTACGTGTGGTACGCAAGCTCAGCAAATGTGTGATGTGCTGACAAGTCAGCTAGAACAGGAGGAAGCTTGGCTTACTCGACTTGATACTGAGTTCTCGTCAAGTATACAAAATGCTCAGTCGCTTGCCGCGATTGAGCAAATACCGAGTCTCGTTTTTCCAGAAGAGAATGCTTCTTTGAAAGCCCAAGCATGGTCGGGCCTCGCGTTAGCCATTGAGGATAGTTCACCGTCTTCAGGTAGTGCGTCAGGAACGAGACAAAAGCAATTTCAGCGTTTGGCACAGCGAACACTAAGTCGGCAAATGTTGACTGGCATTGCCGAAGGTTTATCGGTCGGTCTTGATGTTATCACTTTAATTCCATGGTATGACAGATTGGTTCGAACCATGTGGGATGATTCAGCGACAGCTTTGGATAGATTGTCAGTCACGTTAGAGCCGATACCATTTATCGGATTCGCCGTGAGTTACTATGATACATTGTCTCACATGGACAGTCCTCAAAAGCGATTGGAACAGTTTGCTGAATTAGGACACTATACCTATGTCAATGAAGATCCTGAAGTGCTCATCAACAGGGCATCAGCAAATCATATCTATCAGCAATATTTACAACTGAAAAATCACACCAATGAGCTAGCGAAAAGAATAATTGGTGTTCAAATGCTGCACTTTGATGCAACCTTCAGTGCGAAGGTTTTAGAGATAGAGAAAGTGTTAGATGAGACTTTTGCTGAGATGGATACAGAATATGTGCATCTTATGCTTAATCGTTATAACTCAGCGCCCCAGCTTACCCATCCTTTTGGTGAAAGAGCCTGTGCTGACCAGCGACAAGTGGTTGAAAATAAACTGCATGCAGAAGTGGATGCGGATTTGATAGAAATTAAACAGCTAAGGGAATGTGTCTACCAAGCTCTAATCCACAATTTAATGGTGATTGGGGTTGGAAGAAGCAATATAAATGAGCAAGCTAGAAGTGAGTTTTTTTCGTTTAAGCGAAAAATGGTTGATCAAGCCATGGAGCATATTTCGAGTTGGAGAAAGGCTTTACTTAATATGCAGCAAACCGCGATAGATGATGCCATTGCCTCTGTTATTGCCAGTGATGATCTTATTCGCTATCAGCGACAATTGTATGAAAGAGCTAAAGCTATTGCAATTAACAACTTTTCTCTACAGATAATGCAGCGTCCTGCTACAGCAACGGAGCTTGAGACGGGGCGTTTTTTGATTAATGAAGGTGAAATTATCTGTGGTTTATATAGCTGTCAGGTGTATGAGGGCAGTGAAGTGTGGTTTGATGAAACAAAGGACCCCTTACTGCAAAAGCTAAACCAGCCCTTGCTGACCTTGGATACCGAGCAGTATCTCTCTCAGCATTTTGAGCATGCTTGGTCTGAGGTTGAGCTTGATGAACCTTATATCAATCTTTGGACTCAGTGGCAGCGCAGGACTGAGGAGCGCTTTTTCGCTTTACCTTACTTGGGAAACCCTTCATTACAAGTGATCGAAAAAGAGATGCCTCTACTTATCGACGTTGTTGAACGTATTCCGCAAACATTGAATGCGAGTCAGGCTTTACCCTATATGTATCAAGCAATACGACAGACTATTTCCAGCATGGATACTCACAAAGCGTGGGCAATGTTGGGAGACTTTGTTTTTCGCTTTCAATACGAATTACGTCAGCAGCAAAGAATGCACCATTTACCTCTGTCGTGGCAACAACGTATCTGGCCAGATTCTGCACATGGTCCATTGTTTAACGCCTATTTAAGTAAGCCATATTGGTATTTGTCCTCTAAATCTTGGGCACAAAGCTTACCCCATTTTGATGAGCGTTTCCCCGTTGATTGGTTTTTGCAAATGGGCCAAGGTCACCAAACTTATCTTACGGAATCTGTAGGTCCAGATGTCTATCTCAGTGACAAATACTGGCACGATGTCAGTGCCCAGTTATACGCTGTTCTCAATATTCCAGCAATGCGGTGGAGGCCCTTTGAACATTTGGTTCTGATGGATATTTGGTCTCAAGTGGTCGAAAATGAGGCCTTAATCTCAGCTAGCCGACTGCAGTAAGCCTTATCATTGCACTGATGTTTGCGGTAGTCGATGAGCACCTAGCTTGTCAGCTAAACAATCATATCCCTTGGTTCTAAATGAATAACATCAGCTTGGCTCCCAAACTTAGTTGGCTGACATCGCACTTTTTTCATAAACTTAAATGTGCAAAGAATAATAATGTCAATAATGTGAGGCGCTATGTCTAAAGGGGCGATGATAATTTGGGGAGCGGTAGCAGTATGGTTAGTCTCTATCGCTCTCTATTTCAATTACATTGAAATGCAAAGTACGGTACCTATCATTCATGAGTTCCACTTGGAGGACTAACGTGAGGGATAACCTTGCCAAACGACTTCACTTGGTTGAATACACAATTGCAATATTATTGGCTGCAACGCTAACGTGCTTTTTTGCGTTCAAGACCCAAAACTCAGTTTTAGAGAAAATTGAGAGTGCTTTTGTTGCTCATTCAACGAGTCTGACACATATAAGAAGTTATGTTCAGCTGGTAAAGCCAACAGACAATAGCAACAAAATAAACCAGTTGAGTAATGAGATAAGCGAATTATCCGCTGAGTTAAATGCGTTAGAGGAAACGTTACAAGACATTAATGGCCGATTCCCAAAAGTGATGTGGCTAGGAGATAGCCTGACTCATATTGGTGAGGAATATATACAAGCTGGCAGCAACCAACTAAGGCTGCTTGGTAAAATGCTGCCACTGAAATACCAGCAAGAATCTTTCAGTGCCTTGTACTCATTTGAACAGGAGGTATTTTCGGATACGATGGATGAAGCGATTGAGCATCTCCATGAAAACTTGATACATAATATTTTCTTAACCAATGATGCCACTGTCTATGCTTTGATTTTGTCAACGTGCCTACTATTTTCTACGGTGTTGCTTTACCTTAATTTGTATATTTCCGAGCTCAAAGAAACGAAATTGGCGTTACAACAGGCGGCGAACCAAGCGGAAGAGGCAAGCACGGCTAAATCTATGTTTTTGGCAACCATGAGTCATGAAATACGCACACCGATGAATGGTGTAATTGGTATCACACAGTTGCTTCGATCAGAAAATAAAGATCCTAACATACAACCAGACTTGGATACTTTACTCGAATCAGGTGAGCATCTAATGGCAGTTATCAATGAGATCCTTGACTTTTCTAAATTAGATCAAGGAAACATTGAACTTCTTGAGGAGGTGTTTCCAGCCGAACAACTCTTAGTGCCAATTAGAAACGCTTTTTGTAAACAAGCAAGTGATAAAAATATTCAGCTTATATTTGATACGGAAGGGTTGCCTGACGAGCTTATTTTACGGGGTGACAAGGCGAGAATTCGTCAAATTATTTACAATTTAGTCGGTAACGCAGTGAAATTCACTTCAGAGGGAAAGGTAAGTGTTAAGCTCAATTATGATCAAAATACAGAGGAATTTACGGTTTGTGTAGCGGATACTGGAATTGGTATCCCAGATACCCGAACAGAAGGGATATTCAACCCTTTTGAACAGGCAGATGCGACAACGATGCATAATTATGGGGGAACTGGACTAGGACTGTCGATTGTCAAAGAATTATGCATGGCGATGAAGGGAACAATTTTAGTCGAAAGTGAGCTTGGCGTTGGAAGCTGTTTCACGGCAAAGATATCGGTTCTTCAAGGGAGCTCTTCTCAATTGCCAAAAGAGTTTACCTCAGGTGAAAACTTGGCGGGTATTTCGGTACTGATTGTTGAAGACAATCGAATCAACCAAATTGTGGCTAAGCGTTTGTGCGAGAAACTGGGATTAACTACCTCTATCGCCTGTACAGGTGTCGAAGCGATTAAAAAAGTTGAACATAGCTCATTTGATGTCATTCTTATGGATCACCAAATGCCGGAAATGGGCGGTATCGAAGCAACTAAGTTAATCCGAAGAAAAAAAATGTTCTCTGGTGTTATTCTAGGCTGTACTGCTGATGTCACGTTAGAAACAGCCGAAGCATATGAAGATGCTGGTGCCGATGGAGTGATAACAAAACCTTTAAGACTTGAAGCCTTGAAAAAGTCATTAATCGAAAACTTTGCAGAAAAGCGCACCGCAAAGAATTAAGCCTGCATTAATATTCTACCCAGAAATTAAATCCTTTACCTGCAATGAATTAACAGAACCCCATCACAAAAAAACATTATGAATCTTGTTTGCTATTGGTTATAAATTTACCCTGATAACCACTATTTTTATATGGTTTTATGGTTGGGAGAAACTCAGAATTTTTAACAGTCGGTAGTGTAAACGCAACCTGAAATCGGTGTGTGGGACTGGCTTAATTGTCAATCAATATAAGAGGCACTGAAGACAAGATTAAAAAATGTAAGGAAATGATTTTAATCTTAAAAATACTGCATAACCAAAAAATTCTAGAAATGCTTAAAGACTGTATATTCGGGCGCCACTTTTGACGGTTTCTAGGTGGCATTTAAAAAACACAAACAATGAGCTATTGCCTATATTATGGAATATGAGAAAAAGCATTTAATCGCGGCGAAAGAGAGAATTGAGAATCTTTGGCTTGCTGGTACAGACTATGATGCGCTCTTGACGGACAGAAGTATGAAGGAGAACCAGTTAATTCATTTAGATTTGGATTTAACCAACGAATGTGACTTAAAGTGCTACTACTGTGATCGAACGCCAGATAGGTTCGATGACAAAGATCGCAACCCTCTGACAACAGAACAAAGAAAATCGGTTATATATCAGGCATACAAACTTGGAGCCAAAACAGTTGAAATTCCAGGTGCGGGAGAGCCAAGCTTAGACCCCAGTTTTTGGGAAATTTTGGAATATATTCATTCACTCGATATGGTGCCAGTGATATTTACACACGGTGCATTGCTTGATGATGAATCCATCGACAGACTTTATGATTTGAATGCCTCCATTTTCTTGAAGTTCACCACATTCGAATCAAAAGTAAATGACAAGTTGGTTGGCGTAAAGGGGTATACCGATAAGGCTAAAGTTGTACTGGACAAGCTTATTGCTAAGGGATTCAATAAATCAATTCCGACTCGAATAGCGATAGATATGGTGGTTAGTCGACGCCATAAAGATGAAGATATAGCAGAAACGCATCGCTGGTGTCGGGATAACAATATCCATCACTATATAAGCACTTTGATTCCCGAAGGGATGGCAGACAAAAGGACAAGACAAGAGGAGTGGAAGCGTTCAGATGAGCTGCTGAATATGATAAGAAATATTGATAATCAAGAATATGGATTGGTTTACGACATGAGTCGGCCCATGGCTGGTGGCTATAAATGTCGTCAGGTCAACCTTGGCCTGTTTGTTAACTTGTATGGTGAAGTATACGACTGTAATGGCTTGGGACGACCGCTAGGTTCGATAGGTGAGCAGACCTTAGAGGAAGTCTGGAATTCAAGGTTGGCAAAAGCTATTCGAAAGCATCCTCAAGATGGCTACTGTCTTGTTCGAGAAAGAGTATGGAAAGGCGTTGAGTCAAAGGGATTAGACCGAAAGCTTGAAGATATTCCTGAACAATGGCGTGAAAGCCAGCAAATTGCAGTGTTCAATGTTTCCGATTAGGCAAGTTGAGCGGTAGAGCACAATCGCAAAAGATATCCGATTATAGTAATTCGTTATAGGTGAAGATAATGCATATAACATTTATAGAATCTTCTCCCTCCGGTGCAGGGGAAGCCAGCTTTAAATATGCTAAAGAGCAGGGTTATTTTATAACATTGCTGACAAAGAACCATCATTTATATTCCCCGGAAATAATAAGCTATGCAAATGAAATTATTATTTGTGATACTCAGGATGAGCAAGCTATTAGGGATGCAGTATTAAGCTTGAACGAAACACATCCCATTCATGGGATAACAACAACCTCAGATCTCCATGTTCCGCAAGCCTGCTTTGCAGCTCGGTTGTTGCATTTACCATCCATGTCATACGACGCTGCAAACGGTGTTAGACACAAACATTTAATGCGCCAAACTCTTGAGGAGACTTATTCAGACGTCAATCCGTACTTCAAAGTGGTCGACTGCTACGATGATGCGGTAGCATTTGCCGAGGACAAGGGCTTTCCTTTTATTGCCAAGTTGAGTAACGGCAATGATTCCATTCTCGTTAAGCTTATCCATAGTGTTGAAGATCTGAGCGCCTATTTTCAGTCTTTCCATCAACTAAAAGAACAGCTTTCAGATTATCAATTGGTTGATCAAGTCCTCCTTGAAGAGTACTTAGTTGGGCCAGAGTTCAGTGTGGAGTCTGTGCAAGGGATAGGCACTCAAAGATACCTTCTGGGCGTAACTTACAAAGAAAATCAGCCGAATCCGGATGAGGGTTTTGCTGAAGTAGGGGTAATGTTCCCATTTCAAGGTGAGTATGCAAAGCAGCTTCATGAACAGGTTTTTCGCGCCTTGGATTGTTTAAATATTGATTGTGGTGTTATTCATACCGAATGTCGGGTCGTGAATGGTCAAGTGAAGATTTTGGAAGTGAACCCTCGTCTCATAGGTGACAACTTTGGCAGCCATGCAATGCCTCTGGCCCTTGGCTATAACCCCGCTCATTTAGTCGTTGATGTTGCTATGAATACGTTTAAATCTTTACCTGAGTCTCTACAAAGAGGTACAGGTTGGGTGGCAGTCACAACTCAAGAAAATGGGATATTTCATTGTTTCGATAATCTTAGTGAGTTACTGGAAATCCAAGGTGTCCATCATGTTGTGCCAAGGAAATTGGCGGGAGATCCGATTGATGGCGTTGGCAACAACGGCGATATCCTCGCCTTAGTGATCACACAGGGTGAGAACGCTGAGGATGCCTACCGAATTGCAAAAAATGCGGCTGGCCAATTGAAGTTTTCTTTGAGGTAACTATGTTAGATTCAGCAAGTAATTGTGTAGTGCAAGATGCTACAGTGACATGGATAAAAGATTTATGGCTCAACCAACCGTCAACAGAAGGACGTGTTTTTGGCTTTTTGAGTATTCCTTTTGATTACTGCGTCAGCTACCGACCAGGGACTCGATTTGGACCTAAAGCCATTTTGGATCAACTGGATGGGTATTCGACATATTGTATCGATAAACGAGTCGACTTCTCTAACTATCTTTTCGAAAACTTGGGCAGTGTTGATATATCGAATGATATTGCTCGCTCACATGGAAATATTGAAGAGACAGTCTTGTCTGTACCATCTCACGTTACACCTATTATACTCGGTGGAGACCATTCGATTACGGACCCAATATTTCGCGCAATTCTACACAAATATAATCATCGAGTAGGACTTGTTGTATTTGATGCGCACCTTGATTGCCGAGAGCCCGTTAAAGGGAAAGAGCACTCAGGTCATTGGGTAAAAACGCTCGAAGATATTATCGATTATCAAGCTGTCGCTCAGATAGGAATTAATGCCAATATCTATTCCGAACAGTATCTACAAGATCTTGAGCGCAAAGGTGTACTTGTTGTTACACCCTATGAAATTCGAAGCAAGGGAAGAGGCGATCTACTCAAAAAAATGAATCAACACTTTGATGGGAAAGTGGATGCCATTTACTTTTCGGTCGATATAGATGTGTTTGATCAGTCTGTGGCACCTGGAACGAGTGTACCCAACCCGTCTGGTTTAATGCCTTGGGAAGTCAGTGACACAATATTTGAGTTAGCCCAAAACTTCTCTTTTGCAGGGATGGACATCACAGAAGTTAGCCCACCGCTTGATACTCAATCGATGACGACCCAGGTTGCTTGTGAAATCATCATCAACTTTATGTCTGGAGTGGCCAAATATCAGTAAGTAGAACAAAAGCAACGTCCAATAGAGGCGTTGCTTTTACTATATTCAGCTTGGGTTTTTAGCTTCACCAAGTTCTTTTTCTTGCCGCTGGGGTACATCACTTGGTTTATTATACATTCCAACCGCAAAGCCAATGATGACAAGGACACTTCCCAGCACCATATTAAAACTTAGACTGATTTCTCCTACAGCATACGCGATATACGTTGCCACAAGCGGGTAAATAAACACAACATACTGAGCGTATTCAGTCCCCATTCTTGAGACCATACTAGTAAATAAGACAAAAGCCAGCGCTGAACAGACGATACCTAAGTAGAACAATGGAAGTAGGAACTCAGCTGATAATGGGACTGATAGGGGCTGATTCTGATAGACACAAGTAATCATAAAAGCAATGCAAGCCGTGAAAATGGCAATTTTATTAATCTTAATAGAGGACATCTGATATTTTTTATTTACGCGTTCAGTGACTACTGAGCCTACAGCAATTAAAAAGAAACTCAGTAGCGCCAATGCGACACCTTTGGCTGCGCCCTCTTGCGATGAGAGTTGATCAAAAAAGAATATAGTCAGCCCAAGAGTCGAAATGAGAGCACCTAATATCATCACCTTGAGCAACGGTTGTTGCCAAAAGATCTTTTTAATGAAAAGCGTGAAGAAAATCGCAGTGGTACTTAAACATGCCAAAAATGCGCTGGGGATATAATAGGTTGCTTCATACGTTAGCCAAATCCCTAAAAAATAATAACTGATGCCAATTAATGCTGACTCAAATAGTGCTCGTTTGCTATTGATTTTCTGCGAAGAATGGAAAAAATCGACAATACACAAAGTGACAGAAGCCAGAAAGAATCGCCAGAACAAAGATACGGCTGGTGCCGTGTTAGAAATCTGTGTTGTGATCGCCAGCCAAGACGTCGACCAGATGATCACGCAGGAAATAAATAAACAGATATTGGTTATGTTATAGTGTTTAAGAGTCATATTGAGTGTATTAACCATTATTATTCAAAGTAAGGAATTCCCTTCGAAAGGCAATGCACTCATAATACTATCTTTTGGGGTGTCTGTTTGACTCACTGCTAGCAATTAATAACGCTTAACCTATGTAAAATATATTATTGAGAATTTAAGCACAAATTCTCTTACTATTGATTAACCAATTTGTTGGTATGTCGATCTAATAAAATACCGTAAGTGTATGTAGAAGAGACAAGATGGCTAAATGCCATCTTAGGGTTTATTAGGCTCAAAAAAATAGATTAAGTATTTTTGCGAGGTGTGACAGTCTCTTTCATTACACGAGCCTTTCTTTGCAGCTTTAATGCTTTTGCGATACGAGTTTTTTTACTGAGTGCATGTGATGGTTTGACCTTAAATGGTTTTTTAATCCAAGTCGCTTTGTGTAATTTTTCCGTTTTTATAAATTGGCTGATCAGCAATTGATTTAAGGCGATAAGAGTTTGGGCAAAGATATCTTCCAAGTTTCTAGAATTGTTTGCCGCATTTAGGTACGCCGCTTCTCTATTTAGTTGGTCTAAACGAGCAGCTTCTTCGTTTTTTTCCTCTGATTGTGTTGCCTCATTGAGTGCTTCCAAGTAGGCCATTTCTTCATTTTTTTCTTCTAAGTAAGCGTCTTCGTATACCTTGTTTAGGTGAACCGTTTCCTCGCTTTCGGCTTTTAGGTACGACTCGGTATTTGCAGCTTCTAAGTATGTTCGCATTTGGTCGAAAAATTCGCTTTTACTAATAAGAGCTCGCCCTTCCTTTTGAGCTTGCTCTAGCAAGGTTTTTGCCTGCTCGGTTACGGCACCTTCTTGGTTTGCCAAGGCAATAAACATATCGTGATAGCTGTCTTTATGTGACTGAACAAAATCTGACCATGGATTGTTGGGTGAAGAGAGATCTTTACCTGCGTCTTTATACAGTTTGTTGAATCTCACTAAAGTGTAAATGAAATCTTTTGGATGGATGTTTTCACCAATAACCTGTTGTTGTCTTTGGTGATATCGAAGGCTTGTGTCTAACGAAAATCCCGCGCCAGACTGAGCTGTAGCGCTGGAACTGGCAACAACATCGGTTCCTACATAATAGCGGGTGAATTGCTTTTGCTCTTGATTGTCAAAAATTAGGTTCTTTGCATCAGGGCGAAACCACCTCTGCTGCACTGTCACTAGCCCTGTCAAATCAAGCTGTAAGAGGGTGCTAAGATCAACTACGGAGTCAAGCTGATGATCGGCTAGTGCTTGATCAAGTTGCTGGCGCAATGCGGGAAGTTGCAGCAGTTCTGTTAAATTGGTGCTAGCGGATAACGTCACATTGACGTCTCGGTAATCACCACAACGTACGCGGCTTGGATGGGAGAAGTGCCTCTCTCGTTCGTGAATAGTAAGAGCTATCGGCCCCACTTGGACACTTGCAGTTTGGTTGAGATCTTTTTTGGTTTCTAGCACATGTTGAGTTACCTTAGTCAATCGATTTAATCGTGTTACCGAATAGTCAAAGTCAACGTTTTGTAATGCTTGTTTGACTCGATTGGCGAAGCCCATAAACCCATTTTCTGATGGCTTAGAGGATGTATTTAGTTGCAGAGCAGAGGCATTCAGCCAAGCATAGCATAAGTGGAAAAACTGCAATTGCTGATGACGACCAATGTTGCCATACTTGTCTTCTAGTCTATGTTTGTTGCATTCATGTGACGCGTTCCATCTTTTGGTCGATTTCATGTAATCGTGCTGCTTAACCGTGTCAGAGTAGTCGTTAATGTCTTTTTCCAATTGCTCAGAAAAAGCCATCCATTCCTTAGGTTGATCAATCTTGGGCAAAAATGCGTTAAGAAAAGGCGCTAGTTCGGTAATGTGTTCTGGTTGAGTAAGGTGCTGAGTCAGTTCTTCATAGACAGTTTCTACCGTGCTCTCTTTACTTTTTGCTGTTCGTAGCGCGGCTTGAGCAACTAACGAATATCGAGGCGTCATTGCAAATTTGGCCGTGGCATTAACTTCAGCTTCGGAAGTGTGCCTATTTTTGATGCCATGTTTGTATGTTTTTCTGTGTTCCGGCCTCATCGATTGATACAAATGGTCTACTTTCTTGCTGTCTATATTGGTAACATGTTCCGAGAGCAAGGGAGCTACAGTCAGTTTTGCGTTGAGGGCCTTTTGCTTTTGCTGTGTGAGCTTAGATGACGACTTTCTGGCAAGATAGTGAGCAAGCTCTTTATGGTTTGTGAACTTTTTATACTGGGTTTGGGTTGTTGATAATTGGGTTTGGACACCCGCACCGAGTTCAACGTGATCACTTACTTTGAACGAAAGACCAGTCCATAACCGCGCCATAATACGTTTCACGTTATTGACTCTCACGGAGCCTTCATCGTTATTGTCAAAGCGTTGGCCAAACTCTATACCGAAAGTCTTGCTCAGGACCTTCACACCGCTGGCATCAATATTACCGTTAATCTCTAGGCCAGTGGTTGTTTGTTGTCTTGCGCCAACTTTACTTAAAAATGCGGTATCTTGGATGTATTTTTCTGCCCTTGATTGATGATCCTTTGCCAATTCATCAAGCTTACTTAAACGCCCAAGTTCTTTTTCTAACACGCGTGCCTCTTTCAGACTGAGGCTATCACTAATGAGACTAGCCTTATCTTCTTGATTCAATTTCAGAGTATCCACATGTCGAGAGATGTCTTTTTTGATTGCAGCCAATTTCACTTTGTTGGCGTCATTCTTTCTGTGGGTAATGCGCGCGATGGATTGAGCAAAGCTGGGTAGCTTGTACGTAGGCAGACGTTCGTTGACAGAGCGCAAAGTGAGAAAACCAGTATCAATTTTTTGCATCTTAAATTTCAAGTATCATAAGTTGTTGATGTGTAAATTAAACTCAAAATATTGCGATTTTATGAATTTATTGGTGCATGTTTATTTTTGTAGGTTATAGATTTATTTTGTGCAAATGTTAGTCATTTAAACTCTGGCAGAAGATCACAAGGCTCGATGAAGAGAAAGGATAAAATGTTAGTTTGGTAACAGGTTTTTGAAATGGCAAAAAGCGGCGAATTAGGCAAAAATAACTTTTAGCCTTGATAGGCTAATTTCGACACAATGACATTCAATTAGTATCAAACATTGTCATGATATATTAAGGGTTTTTAGAGGTCGGATTTTATGTTTTCCATGTTAAATGGTAATCTACCCACTAATGACAATGATATTAAAAAGGCAACATGAAAACACTATTCAACGCAACTGCACAAACTAAAATCTTGGTAAAAACTCTATTTCTCTTTTCTCTGACGATCTCTTCTCTGGTAGCACCGAAAGCGTTAGCAGATACAAATCAAATATTTGTTCAAGCATCTAAGGGTAGTTTTAATGACGCAGCAATTAGTAAACTGTTTACGAATAAACCAGAGTTAAAAGCCGAAGTTATTTTTGCTGGAACCCCAACGAACACCTTTAAGCTAGCGGATGAAAATAAAACGCTCGCTTTCAGCGCAGTGGAAAACTCTACTATCGAAGGCAAGCTGGTTCAAGCCACAGTTGACGCACTTAAGTTGTATAAAATAACCCAAGTGAACGCTTTTACGACAATACCAATTGAGATGTGTGTTCTAATGACTGAAAGTGATGTAAAGCAGCATAAAGCTATTTCTGCCATCGCATCTCACCCCGCGGCACTCAAACAGATAAATATGTGGAAGCATAGTCTCAACGCGACAGAGCTACCTGTACCAGAGGGGACCTCTGCCGCTGCCGCAAAAGTATCTCAAGGAGAGCTTCCGTCAGGTACCGCAGCTATCGGTGCATGCGTTCTTTCGACCGTTTATCCAAACCTAATTATTGTTGAAAAAGGTGTTCAAGATAATAAAGACAATAAGACATCTTTCTTGTTAGTTAATGTAGAAAAGCGTCGAACTCCAATTGGTGAAAATGAAGCTCGACAGGAGCTAGCCAAAGCAATAAAACAAGGAAAACAACTATAATTCGCCCCAGTAATGGCGAACTGTGACAATCCACAAAAAGGTGAATGTTCCAATTCACCTTTCATTCATGCCAAAGACAAACCTAATATTTATAATGAGTGACGTAAGCACAAATTTTATTATATAAAGAGAGTGTGGTTTGAATTATAAACTTTTATAACACGCCAATTTTTATTTCAGTGGCAAGTAAATTTCGGTTAATAAATCACACTCATCAACTTGATGGCTAAGATTGATATAACGGAAAAAGCAAGGAAAGTCCCGTAACTCTTCACCGCTATCAGGCAGCCATGTCTGATACATATAACTTATAGACTCATTGATTCGGTCGTAGCTTCCTTTATGAACCGCTATTGCACATTTGCCGCTTGGAATAACGCCTGATTTTACGCCAAAAGCGTTTTCTGGAACTTCACCTTGATAGGAACCACAGATGTCAAACTGGAACTCTTCGTCAGGTGTACTGTTGGGATCTGAATGCGGTATACCAAACGTTTCGCTGGTTTTAATCGGTGATAATCCGGTGGATTTCCTCCAGTTGATGAACTTTGATACTGTCTCGTAGACAAGCTTTTCAGGACCTATATGCTCAATCAGTGCAACTTCTCTTTTTTGGAAATCAATGATGTTCACATCCATTATTTTGTCTCCTAATATGGGGGGATGGTAGTTAAACTGTAAGTGCCAGTGGTGCCACTTAGGTTGATTTCTAAATTGTGAGGGCGATTGTCCAAATATTCTCGAAAAAGCACGAGAGAAAGCTTCTAGGCTTTCAAAGTGAGCCTCAAATGCTATATCAGTGACGCTATGATCGTGCTCAAACACTAATCGTAATGAAGCTCTTTTCAGCCGCGCCATTAACACATACTGGGTTGCACTTATTCCCACCGATGACTTAAATATCCGATGAAAATGATATTTGGAGCTGGCTGCGATCGAACTAAGTTGCTCCAATGAAAATTCATGATCCAGATTCTGGTCGATAAAATCACATACGGCTTTTATTTGGTGTTCACGACGTTTTAGCATCTTCGTTGTTTGCCTGTTTCCAACTTAAAAATCGAAGAAATGATAGCTAAGATGATTTGGGTTGGCTTGATTGAGATTGCGCAATCGTATCCTTGCTTGTACAGTTTCCAGAAAACATCTTGTAAGGCAAGTGGGTTCTCATTATTTTTCTGTCCTCGCTTATGAGAGCTGGCTTAAAAAGGCGATAGAATGACGTCAATCTGAGAGTCGGTTAACACGCCTTTGGCTGAGATTGATGTAATCTAAGCGTTAATGGTTCAAGAGGCTTTATTAATGTCAAAAAAATCGAAACTTCATAACGAAGACAAGCTGGTGAAAAAAGCATTGGAAATAGGTGGAAAGATGGCCAAGATGCAAGGCTTTGATTTGCCCCAATCCCCGCAGCCTTTGAAAGTTAAAGCTATCTATTTATTTTTGGTTGATGCCAAGCAAATCACGCCATTACCAGAGAATAAACTTGATGGTACGAGCATTAAACATAGGCTGGCACTTTGGATTCACAATGCCCTCCCTGAAGGAGACCCTTTGAAGTAAGAGATTAACCTAAATACGAGGGATAATATGTATTGTTATTCCTTGTATTGCTAATTATTTGCGCAACCCACCTCAGACATTTCATTTATTTAAGCGGTCATTTACTCCTTTGTTCGTATTCTAATGACAACTTAATTATTGCTTCTTTTAATTATTTCAATATGTTATTAATGTTAATAGTTTTCATTCTACCAGTGTTAGTTGCAACGGGCGGATGGAAAACAATGTCCAATTAATAACAATTCGAAAGGATGAGATCGAGTGATGTCCAGTTTATCTAAGGTTGAACGCACTGAGAATGTTGCGTTAATGGTGCAGGCAAGTATGGCGATGTTTCCACTATGCTTAGCGGTTGTGCCGTGGGGGATATTGTGTGGTTCTTTAGCAATTCAAGCGGGGCTAACGCCGCTTCAAGCTCAATCAATGTCATTATTTGTATTTGCTGGAGCAGCTCAGTTAGCTGGTGTTTCCTTATTTGGTGTTATGAGCCCAACGTTGCCCATACTTTCCTCCACTTTTGTTATTGGCTCGAGACATTTACTTTATTCGGCAGTATTTCAAGCACACATTAAAGAATTATCTTGGTTTAGAAGAATAGTATTTGCATTTTTTCTCACAGATGAGATGTTTGCAATTTCAACCAGCCATATCGACAAAAATCGTTCATTTAGCTATGTATATGCCGTGACCGCGGGAATAATCTTTTATTTGGTTTGGAATCTTGCCACCCTTGGTGGGATAATTGCGGGATCAAATATAAGCAATATTGAAGAATTGGGACTTGAATTTGCCATTGCAGCTACTTTTATAGCAATAGTTATTCCGACGATAAAAGATCGCTCCACATTATCAGCAGTGCTGGTGAGTGGTTTGGCCGCCCTTATATTAGATATCATAGGGTTTGAATATTCGCTTATTTGCGCGACGGTACTGGGAATGATTGCAGGTTTTTATACATCCAATGGAGAGCAAAATGACGCTTAGCATAGACGTGGTTATTTTCTTGATGGCTCTGGTAACTTTTGCCTGTCGATACTTGTTTTTTATGCGATCAGTACCGATTTCTCTTGGTAGTAAAACCAAGCAATTACTCAGATATACAGCGCCTTCCGTGCTGACGGCTATGTGGGTTCCGATTGTATTTTTAGGGCACGGATCTTCTCTTGAAACTTTGTACTTGAGCCCATTTTTTTATGCAGGAGTGATGACGGTGTTGCTGTGCTTGAAATGCAAAAATACCCTTTTGATTGTCGCTGGTGGTATGTTGGCATTTTCGATTCTTAGTTGGTTACTTGCCTAGCTTTATATTGGCGTATTGCTTCATACAAAGAGGTCTGAAGCAATACGTACTGTCGTCATTTCAAATAAATCTCCGATAAGTGACGGATTTGGCGGATATCATAAGTACTCTGAGTATGTTGAGCTTGAGGGTTATACCAAATGGCTTTTATTCCAGCTTCTAAGGCGGGTTTTATATCTTTTTCTAAAGTATCGCCAACCATAGTTATGGATTGAGGATCTACGTTGAGCTTATCAATTATTTTGCGATAAAAAGTGCAAGAGCTTTTATCAAAGCCTACGTTTGTTTTACAAAAATAACCATTTATATAAGAGTCTAAACCGACACGAGCAAAAGCCTTTTTAATATCATTTTCGCTTGAGTCCGCAGCGTTAGTGGCAACATAAATAGAATGTTGTTGGGACAGATATTTCAAGGTTTCCAACGCACCATCGACTGCTTGGACTTGGTCCCAGTCGCACATTTTTCCGTCTTTTCCTTTAAAATCGACCATCAATGTATTTCCCCAGTCGAATAAATAAATTTCTTCCATTTTTATTCCAAATGTTTTAGTTTTTAATGTCTTGATTTTTATTATCTGATTCTACATTAATTATGCTCTATTCTGTAGATCGTATGAGTATTTCCTGCTGTAGTTTTATAAGCGCGTAGGGAATAACGAATCTTAAGGATGAATATGGACATTGAAATACGAAAATCTGAAGCCTTGGGTGCTACTCAAATTAAACAGATTTACCAATGCAAAAATGCCTATAGTAATACGCTTCAAATGCCTTATCCATCAACCGATATGTGGGTAAAACGTGTATCGAATATCGCAGATAATTGCTATCCATTTGTTGCATTAATAGAAGATGACATTGTTGGGCATATTGTGCTTGATGTCAGCCTTAATCCTCGTAGAAGACATGTCGCTTCATTCGGGATGGCGGTTAAAGATCATTATTCAGGGCTGGGTGTAGGTAGCAAGTTGCTTTCAGCTATCATAGAGTTGGCCGATAATTGGCTAAACCTCTCTCGCTTGGAGCTCTCTGTTTATACTGATAATCAAGCGGCAATCGGCTTGTATAAAAAGTTTGGCTTTGCGATTGAAGGGGAATCTCCTGCTTATGCGTTTAGAAACGGAGAATATGCCTCCGTCTATCATATGGCGCGGCTAAAAAATACATCGATGTCGATCTCGACTTAATCCGTAAAGGTTTGTTTTCAGGATCAAAACTACGCCTTTTGGTTGAACTTGAATTGGCGATGATATTCTATTACTAAGTTGTGACGGGATAAATATTGCGTCTGTAGTGGTGGAGAAATGAGACGTTTATCGCTGTGGCGTTCCATATTCGGACGAGTTGGGGCGTGTCGTCTTCTACACGCCCCATATTGGTTACGGTGTGGGGACAAACCCATACGCTTGGACTAATGCCTTTCCTGATTCTGTTTTAAAAAAGGCTACAACAGCTTTTACCCCCGCTTTGCCTGAGGATGCTTTGTTGATTACTAAGTTAAGTGGTCTTACATAATCATATTGTGGGTTAAATTGGCCACTGACCATTGGGTTGACGCCATCAATAGAGACAAGCTTGATCGTTTGCCCTATGGCCCCATTAGGAATGGCACCTAACGAGCCAAATGCCAGTCCATTTTTAAACCGTTTATCAAGCGAGGTTGTGATAGTCAGCTCGTCTTCAAAATATGTAATGGGTGCAAGCTTCTCACCTTTGAGATTAAGTTTCTCTAGGAACACATCATGGGTGCCATGGTGAGCCCCTTTACCTACCAGCTTCACGTCTCCACCTGTTGATCCTAACGCCTCCCAAGTGGTGATTTTGCCAGTAAAAGCTTTCGACAAAGAATCGACCGAGACGTCACTGATACTATTGGAGTTGGATACCATAAAAACCAATGCATCAGATCCAATACTGACAACCTCTATCGAGGCCTTAAGCGGTGACTCTTTGTCTTTTAACGCTCTTGACGCCATTCCGACGTCGACTTGATTGCTAGAGGCAGCTTTGATGCCTTTTGATGAACCGCCAGGGCGAACGTTAAATGTATGGTCGCCAAAATGTTGCTTGATATTAGCAAGATGGTCTGGCCCTAAGGTTTTGTTGATCGCTTCAATTGAAGCCACCTCTTGTTCAGGTAGACCGACTTTGCCTTGTTTTAAGACATAATTGAGATGATCGAATATCGGTTTGATCGTGGTTGACCCTGCAACGGAGATGGCTTCAGATTTTACGCCAAAGCTCAAGCAAGCGAATATCAGACATACAGCTTTTAGTATCTTCATCATTGTTTACCTTGTCATTACTGAGGGATCTTGACGGGATAAATACCATTCGACTCTGTCGTATCCTTACATT
>NZ_BSPW01000068.1 GCF_030161235.1 Vibrio zhanjiangensis
ATTTTACGGTGGAAACTTTACCACCTAATTTGGTGTCCGGGATCATTAAACCACTACAATTTATACTACATGGCGAGTTTCAATTAGCTACAACGTACGCAAGGGGTATAAAACTGCACGGAAAATAGTTAGGTTTAAGAAGCTGTGTAGAATCCCCACAAAGAAACCAACGAAACTAGAAGTTCGTTATCAACTGCACTTAAATGCCGCAGTTGGTCTTTTCATGGCGACACTAGGGTTCGTAGCTCTACTTCTTATACACGAGAATGAAGGGGTCAAAAGAGCAAACTTAATAATTCAGTCAATACAAAATGAACCCGAAACAACCTTCAAAGCTGGGAACTATGAGAATGAGTTGGTGTTTTTGTATTGTGGTGTGCGAAATTGTGCGGGCTACGATCCCAAATTAGATCGGATTGTATATGTACCACAGCAACAGTTATCACTTCAAAGCAAAAAAATATAACAAGCAATTTAAGAGGGATTCACAGCGCTTGGCATTTTTGCTTCTACTTCAAATTTTGTGTTTATGGCACAATGCTATAGGTTTGGGGAGTGTGTTGTTCACCCGTTAATTGGACGTTATACAAATGGAGTATTGTATGTTCAAGGACATTTTTATCAGTTTAATCCTACCTGCAGCTGTTTCTTATATTACCTATCAAGTGTCTCTCAAGCAGTTTATAAAAGAAAAACGCCTTGAAAGAGAAATTATATGCTGGAATAAAGTTCTTGATTCAATATATACATTGAAGAAGTTTAATATGTACTGGGACAACGCCTTGAGGCATGATCGTACGTCTCCGGATAGCTCATTCTTGGCAGCGCTTGATGTTGATAAAGAAAAAGCATGGAATTATCTGAGATATGAAATCGAGTTTGATAGAGAATACTTACCCTCGTCCCTAATTGATTCGGTGTACGCTATGATCAGCGATATTGAAAATCTGGAGATCGACGAGTCAAATTACATGGCTGAAAATGGTTTGACGAGTGAAATAATTAGCAAACACCTAGGAAACATTAAGAAACGAAGATAATTTTCCATACAATCTGTTTAAGAGTGATTAGCAACGCTTGGCATTTTTGCTATGCATTGGGTTTGGTAACTTAAGGTAGTTTGCGGTAGCATCTGTATTGTTCAGCATTATGTTCTTTCAGGAAATTTGTGGATATCCGCTTAATAGAAGTTACAAAGGATAATTGGCTAGAAGTCATTTATTTGGTAATTACCAAAGAGCAGGAAGATTATGTCACCCTTAACTCTGAATCAATCGCCGAGTCTCATTTTTATCCCCCAATAGGTCAATCGAGCGATTTATTGAGGCGATGAAGTTGTGGGATTTTTGCAATATTATCAAGAGCTAGAGGAAGGCTTGCCAGACGAGTTTTATATTGCGCACATTATGGTGGACGTAAAATATCAAGGCCATGCCATGAGAAGATTCTATTCTCGCTTTGAGTTTGTTGTCACCGAAGAAGATGAGCAATATGGGGTAGTAATGGAACTTAAGGTGAAGTGATTTTGCATCTGCAAGGATACAAAATTAACGTAGCCGCGCTTTGCTATTATGCCGCTATATGCCTGTCCGTTAGGTTCCCACAGGAAGCGATTAATCCGTAGGAAATTTTTGTTTCTGATGGAGCACACGCATAATTCGGATAATGTCGCCTTCTATCCAATAGGAAACGATCATCGAAATCTCAGGAATGATAAGTAATCGCCCACGAATACCGTCTCGCTGTACACCCATAAGAGGTTGCTTTAGCAAGTTTTCTACTTTTACTTCAATGAGGTTGTCAGTTTTTTCTGCCGCATCAGGGTTAAAGTCATAGAGAAATTCAAAGATTTTTTCGCGATCATTAAGTGACTCTTCTTCCCATAAAATCATTACTTATCTCGATTACGGATTCTGGCTTTGCGTTCTTCCATTTGAGATTTAGCCGTTTGGTGCTCAACGAAAATGGATTCGCCTGAGTCAAACTTCTCAAATGCTAGGTTTACTTGTTCTGTTAGCCATGCATCATGAGATAATGTTTTTCTTTGTTGTTCAGCGAGTTGTTCAGTAAGTTCACGACAAGCATCACTCAGTGTGCGCCCTTGGCTCTCAGCCATTTGTTGAGCTAGCCGTTTCGTTTCCTCATCAACACGAAATTGAATTCTAGTGTCCATGATGTATTCCTTTATTGCTGTGTGTACAAATGTTAGCACTAGCCTTTGAGATGGGCAACTAACAAAAGACTATAGCGGCAATAGTTCATTTTTGGAGCTATTGATACCCCACACTATATTAAGGTTTCAAGGTGCTTACTCTAATCTATGTTGAGCGCGTTAGGCCTTATACTCTAATACGTTTTAATGGTTGCTAACTTATTGTGTTATCGTTTAGATTAATAGCCTTATACATAAGGTAAATGAACAAGGTAATGATGTATGTCCCACATAACAAGTTGCTCAAGTTTGTTCGTAAACTCACAAGGCAATTAAGAGTTGGTGTCGTGCAAGTTTAGCCAACTTTCAATTGCCGGTCAGCAAAGCGTTATATCTCTAATATGGATTACTGGAATAAAGATAATTTTGAAGGTTTGAAGTCTGTAGGAGAAAAATACTCTGCAGTTGAAGGCTATGAGCTTTTCGGAAAGTACTGCCTCCAAAAGGAAAAAGGGCTTAAAAAGCTAGCTGTCTCGTCAATAAAAGAGTTTGTAACAGTCTCCAAAAGTAAATCACTTAAAGTACAAAGAGAGATTGCAGAAGAGCTGTCATCGCTCGGGGTCTGGAACAGCGAGATACATCAGCTCTTGGCTCATCCATTGGTGGAGTTCCTCAAGAGTGTTCTAGAACAGTGGACGTTAGATGAGCCTAGTAATCCTATACCTCACAAATGGTTAGGTTATATTGGTGGTGATTTATCCTCTTACGAAAGAGCACTTGAGATTGATCCCACAGATGAGATTTGCATCAGTCGAATTGCTCAGGCTCATTTAAATGATGTGGACTATCAGACTCATCATTTATCTGAATCTCTTTTCTTGGGCGATATCAGAGACGCCACTAACTCTTTGCAGTTAGTGGCGTCTCTGATCGATAGGCTTACCACAAAGCACGTAAGATTAAAGATGCGTGGAGAGCTGGAATATTACAATAACCTCTTGAGCTGCTGGATGGAATACTCAGAGTTAGGTATAGATGAGCCTTTTGCGGACTGGTGTGTGTCTAAAGGAGAGAAATTCAATTTTTGGTCAATCGCATATTATCGCCAGTGAGGCTTAAAGCATTAATTGGTTAATATGGGTATATTACAATGATAATTGGTTGTTACCGTTTAAATCTATACATATAATCTAGCGCCTCTAAATTTCTAGTGTTCTAAAAAATGAAAGCAAAAATTTTTGTAATATTCCTTTTCTCTTTCACTCTGTTTGGCTGTGTTAATATGCAACAGTTAGATTCGACTAATCAAGATGAGTACATAGTGCTTACGACTGATTTAACAAGAGTAAGGACTGGTGGAGCTCTTGGTATAAAAGGCTTGTACCCAACATCTTGGGTTGAAGGGGTTTCCGCTGGCATTTATATCGCAGAAGGGCAGAATTCAGAAGGCGTTTTTTACCGGAATACAAAGTGTTGTATTGGTATCGAAAATAAAAGAGAAATGGTTGCAGGAATGCATGGATGGGATTGTGGTATCTGGATTCCGAATGATAAAACTGGAATTGTTAGAACCTATTATCATGATGATAGGCGCCTTTTTGGTTATCCTGCTTATATTGGCTGGTATGCGGAATTTACATATCAGCAATTGGAGTTATCTTTAAAAAATTAGTTTAGAAACCAAGGATAAATTAGCGAGTGTTCTAAATTTCTGTCACAATGCTTTTCATCAATTCCATCTTTCGTTTCGGGCTAAATTGGTTATGATAAACCCTTATTCAGTGGTTAGAAGTGCGAGGGTGGTGTGTTAATAGAAAAATGGCTAGATATTGAGGGCGACCAGCTTTATTGTTTGGCTACTGAGCGCAAAGAATCTCAAGAAACGCTGGTGTTGATTCATGGTTTGGGTGAATCGCATCTCTGTTTTGCGGATGCAATCGACTGGCTGCCGAATTACAACCTAGTCATGTTTGATCTATGTGGCTACGGCTATTCTCCTGCTTCAGCTATTTCTCATTCAACGGAAACTCAAGCAAAGCGCATATTAAAAGCGCTTGAGCAATTAAAGATTGATGATTGCTTTCTCCTTGGTCACTCTTGGGGAGGCGATACGTCTACCTTGGTTTGCCAACACGATACAAAAGGGATTGTGCGGGGTTTTATTAATGCTGAAGGTGGCGTCCACGCAGAAAATATAATCTTGTCTCAGATAATTGCTGAACAATATTCTCAGTTAAGTTCTGATGAATTTTCTAAGTGGGTGAAAGGTGCTGGTTTTTCACAATGTTTTTCTCTGTCTTGGGGCCACGGGGCGGGTATTAAGTATTTATCGTCTGTTCGGCGTTGTGATCCCGTCGTTTTAGGTAATACCGCGAGTGAAATTTATGCTCAGCACGCCACTCAAGATGCGCGGGGTGTTGTTCGTTGGGGACAAATCTATGAAAGCTTGCCGATACCTAAAGTTTACTTTTGGGGTACACAGAGTTTAAGTGGTTGTGAACGTGCTGAAAAATTCATTTCTACATTAAATAATGTTTCTTTCGAAGGAGCCAATCATTGGGTTCAAAATGAACCGTCTAAGTTTTACCAAGAGGTGGATAAATTCATCACTAAGATTGCCCAAAAATAACCCGTCTTTAAGGTGCTTTTTCTAGTCAGGCAGAAGCATCAACTTATTTTTTCAAAGTGCAAAGCGAGCGAACTAGCTCGCTTTATTAGTAATTATCCCCATATAACTGGACTCCTAAAGCTTCTATTTCTTAACACCAACTTTTCAAAACCTGCCCTTTACCGACTACTTGGTTATTTACGCCAAGTCAGTATGCAAAAACAGACCTAAAGTAAACTCATAGCAAGATAAAACAGGTACTCAAGGGAGGTAAAGCGGATTAAAACACAGGATAACTGAGCACGAGTCGATTTAGCTAAATTTCTAATCTAGCGCCAAATTGAATCGGCAGTAAACACTGCAATTGGTACGGCTTTGCTAGGCGTTAATGAATATACCAGCCAGTCTACAGAAAGGCTTTAACAGTGCGCTTGTATATGAGGTTGAAGCCTTGTTGGGCTGGTGAATGTTAATGAGATAGGCAAGGTGAAGTCTATCGGGGCCTTGCTGGGTGTTATAGGCAATGAAGGGAGCCTATGACGATAATTAAAATCCTATTTAAGAAGGTTTGAGTTATGTATGTACAATTGAAAAAAAAAGAGATGAAAACTAGAGAAATTAGAAGTACTGTTGTTCAGAAAAAAATAAATATCAATAATATGCCGAAATATAAATCTATTCTTGATGTTAATCAAGACTTTATTAACCAAAAAAATTTTTTAGGAAGTAAAAATATAAGAATAGGATTTTCTGAACAAACGGGAAAAGTAAGTAACTATTGTTACAAAAAAAATATAAATCATGATAAAAACCCAGACATTATCCAAATGGTTCAATGGGGGGTATTCTTACAATCGGTGCGTCAAGAGATCGATGGTACCTTTGATATGATATTAGATACAACAAAAAATATAGGTGTCGGGATACTCGGCCACTCAGTTACGGCAATAGGTAATGGAATATATAATATAATAAAAAATGCAAAGGAAAAGTTGAAATTAATTTTTTCTGGTGAAAAAACAGACGCAGAGAAGGGTTGGGCAGCCATTGAACTTGTAGTTGGTACGGGCAACGAAATATTTAAAATGACGCCTTCTGGAGCTGCATTCGGGATATGTCTGGACATATTCTATCAGCTGACTAAACTCCCAATAAAAATAAAAGGAAAGTATGATGAGTTAACTAATCAGCAGGCTTTGCTTGCTTAGAATATTAGAGAAATAGCAAAAAATCATCATAAGAATTCTATTACCTAAACCCGAAAACTGTTGATGGAGTAAGTTTATTCATCGATATTAGAATTCATGGGACAGACACCTTAAGAAACGTCTTTCTATAACTAACGAACCAACCACATCTAAAAAGTAGGGTACTTTTGAAACAGGAAAGTGGGCTTTTCTAGGCTAATGGTGTGAACTAAAGGCAGTGTAACACAAGAAGGATCACGTATGACAACCACACCTAGCCAACCAATTAGCCTAGAAGCCACTGCCTATTTGCGTATCGTTTATCCTGTGATCCTAATTGCATGAGGTGCATAGCCATGATGCCATTACCCCAAAATGACTATCAACACTAAATAGGGGGTAGAAAACATCTAGCCTAGGGTTAATCTGACAGGCACCGAGTTGAAAAAGTGGGTAGCTGTCAGATCAAGTCTGAATTAGAGGGCGTTCAAAATAAAGAGATGAATTATTTTTTCTTACCTTGGATGACTTGTTTGTCTTCTTCAGTGAGTTCACGAATGCGTCGACTAATATCACGTCTTTCCTTCGAAATTTCAGCACTTTTGATAATATGGTCGTCAACACGATCTTCGTAATCGGCTTTCATGTTCTTTATGATGGTGACAATTTCATCGGGTGTCATGTCGGGCTTAATGTAATCCATAAGATTTTCTAAAAGATCAACCCTTTTACGGTTATCACGAACCTTTTTCTCATTGTCTAGCAGCTCACGCTTTAGCTTGTTCTTTCTGCGAGCCTGAGCCACGATTTCAAATACTCCACTCATTAGTTTTTCCTGCTTTTACTTACCTTAAACTGCCATTGATTAAACCATAACATTGATGCTGAGAACAGGCTTAAGATCAATAACTCTCTAATGATGATGAGTTTATCACCAAAAAGTCAATCCAGTGATTGAGCCTGTGCAGCAGTCAGGATATGATTTCGTTATTAATAAAAATAAAAAGCTAAGTTTTATGCGAGCGTCTAACATTGTAGTCCCACAACAAGAAAAGGCAGAATTATCTCAACAGGCAAGTAAAATTGTTGAGGCTTATCGAAAAGAGCGCCATTGCCAAGAATTGACAGAAGTTGAATTAAATCGTAGAAAAATCATTATGATTGACGAGTATGGTAATATAAAAAAGCCATCGAACCTTTCTGAGCACTAAGCTTAGATAGCTTAACTAAGGAAATGATAATGAATATTGAATTAAGCGATATAGAAGCACGTGTCATTGGATGTTTGATTGAAAAGGAAGTGACTACACCAGATTATTACCCACTTACTTTGAATAGTTTGACTAGCGCATGTAATCAGAAAAGTAATCGTGAACCCGTGATGACTTTGTCAGAGGTCGATGTCCAACAAGCAGTGGATGGGCTTATCGCACGTAGATTGGTTAGTGATGAGAGTGGTTTTAATAGTCGAGCAAGTAAGTATCAGCATCGTTTCTGCAATACAGAGTTTGGCGACCTTAAGCTGACGGCTCAAGAGAAAGGAATCGTTTGTTGCCTTCTACTTCGTGGAGCACAAACGCCAGGTGAGCTGAGAACACGCACCAATCGTTTGGCTGATTTTGCTGATGTGAAACAGGTCGAATCAGTATTAGAGGCGATGGCATCACGTGATGATGGCGCTTTAGTGGTTAAATTGCCTCGTGAAGCGGGTAAGCGTGAATCTCGTTATATGCATTTGTTTAGTGGCGAAGTTGACCTAGCAATGCTGGTTTCTAATCCTTCTTCGACTGCTGGCCATGGGACAGATCAAACAAGGATTGACGCTCTGGAAATTGAACTTGCTGAGCTAAAAGAGCAGTTTGAACTACTCCGCAATCAGGTTGAAGAAATCTTGTCCTAAATGCCATCATCTGACAAAAAACTGTGTTCGGAATGGTATGTCTACTTGATTCGAACACGTTTGAATACACTATATTGCGGTATTACAACAGATGTAAATCGCCGTTATTCACAGCACTGCCAAGGTAATGGTGCGAAGTCTTTAAAAGGCAAAACACCATTGACACTTGAATGGTTCCAAGCTGTTGGAAAAAGCCGTTCGATTGCCTCCAAATATGAATATCGTATTAAAAAACTGCCCAAGGTTCATAAGGAACTTCTTATACGAGGCGACGTGGAATTGGATGGCTTAGTTAACATTGAGCTAGTCCAAGAAAGTCCTCCCTGTATATAGAATACACTGACTCGCTAGTTTTTCTATTTGCCTGAAAATTTTCAATTCAGGCCACAGAAACCACATCAGTTACTAGGTTTTCACTTTACTAACCAGCGAAGAATTACATTTTGTATTAACCTTTAAGATGACATTAAACTCAGGTTGGTATGGATATGAAATTACTGATAAAAGCTGTAATAGTTTGGTCTGTAGCATGGATAGCGATAGTGGTGAATGCGGCCACCGTTGTTCCAGATGGACGTGGTAATGGTATGGGAAATACTGGTGTGACATCAGCCGATTATCTCCTTGCGCCTTTTTATAACCCAGCATTAGTGGCAGTCCATCGAGATTCAGATAAATTTGGTGTACTTTTTCCGGGTATCGGCTTAAGACTAAGAGATACCGACGAAACGTTAGATACCGTAGACAAGCTTCAAGATGAAATTAAAGCGTTCGAAGCCAATCCTTCGGACTCAAATGCGGAAGCAAAATTGAATAGTTATCTCGACCAAATTGCGGATGATAAGCCATTAGGGGTCAACGGTGGTATTGTTGCTGCTGTTGCTTTACCAGTAGATATTTTGTCAACCAATATATTTACTCGTGGTTATGCCGAAATTATTGCGAAAAGCGATATCTCAAGCGCTGCGGATACACAAACTCGTTATGAAAACTCAAGTGTTGATGTGATTGCTTTTGGTTATGGTGAATTTGGTGTAGCAATTGCCAAACGTGTCAATGTGTTGGGGCAGGATGTCTCTTTAGGTATTTCTCCTAAATTTCAAACGATGAAAACGTACAAACAAGCTATTACGGTTGAAAATTTTGACATCAGTGATTACGACAAAAGTGAAACCAAAAAGAATGCATTTAATATCGATCTTGGTGCAGTTTGGCTGTACGAACAATTTCGAGCGGGATTTGCAGTAAAAGATCTATTTGCCCAAGAGCTTCAAACACAAAATGTTGGTGGCGTCAGTACCTATAAACTGAACACACAGCTGACCGTATCTGGCAGCTATGCTCTGGAATATTTCACCGCGACAACAGATTTTGATTTGACCAAGCAAACAAGGTTTACCGACCAAAAAGATGATACTCAATTTTGGCGTTTTGGAGTGGAAGGTAATGCCATGGGATGGGCCCAGTTAAGACTAGGATATGAAATTGACCTTGAGGACACACTTGATAACTCGGTCACATTTGGTGTTGGCATAAGCCCAGCAGATTTAGTCAGTTTTGATTTAGCCGCAAGCTATGCAGGTGATAACCAGTATGGGTTATCTGGAAACTTGGCATTCACCTTCTAATAAAGTCGTTTGCATCGTGTCCTATGATGTTGGCTTAGAGCTTGTATCTGCCAGCGCAGTAATGCGAAGAGTCGGTTCAGTGCAAGCTCTATCTGAAATAAAACTCATCAAACATTGGATAATCAGCTCGAAAGGTGGGCAAGCACTATGTAGAATATGCGATAATATAAATATCTTTATTTAAAGGACAAAAAATGTTCAAGGTAGCACTAATATCAGTAACCTTAGCAGTCCCGACAGCAACTTATGCGCACACGACTCAAGTGTTAAGTGGGTACTGGCAATATGAAGAGTACTTAGATGCCAATCCAGAGCAAAAAGAGCTAACTAAAGATCTAATAGAAACAGTACGAAGTAAAGCGGTACCAATTTCAGTCAAACAAACGAAACCTTTATCTATCTCAGTTGTATATCCTGGTCAGCAAGTATCTGACTATTGGGTGAGAAATATTAAATCATTTGAGTCACGCCTCAAGGAGCTTGGTGTCAATTATGAGATTAAGCAGGTTTTTACTCGGCCCAATTTAGATGTTAGACAACAAAGCCTGTCTCTTCTAGAAGCGATACAAAGTAAAGCAGATTACTTAATCTTTACCTTAGATACTACCCGTCACCGTAAGTTTATAGAAAACGTTTTAAGTTCGACGGACACTAAACTTGTTCTACAAAATATCACGACTCCAGTGAGAGCTTGGGGGGAACAAAAGCCTTTCATGTATGTTGGTTTTGACCATATCAAAGGCACTCGTCTGCTTGAAAGTTATTACAAAAAAGTCGTTCCTGGGGGAAGTCGGTATTCTGTGCTGTATTTCTCAGAGGGGTATGTAAGCGATGCTCGCGGTGATACCTTTATTGAAGAAATGAGTCATCATGATTCCTATCAACTGTCATCTTCTTTCTATACGACCGCTACGCGAGAGTCTGGATACAATGCTGCCATTAAAGCTGTGGAAAAAGATCCCAAAATTTCGTTTATCTATGCCTGCTCGACCGATGTGGCTCTTGGTGCAGCGCAAGCACTCAAAGATATAAAGCGCGAAGATGTTCTTGTCAATGGTTGGGGGGGCGGCAGTGCTGAGCTTGAAGCGCTAAGCAAAGGTGAATTGGATGTTACTGCAATGCGTATGAATGATGATACAGGTGTTGCGTTAGCAGAAGCAATTAAATGGGATCTTGAAGGTAAAAAAGTCCCAGATGTTTATTCTGGAGATTTTGAGTTGGTACTGAAAACGGATAGCCCATTAAAAATTGAGAAATTGAAGCAGCGTGCTTTTAGGTATTCGGATAACTGATGTCAGTTTTAGCTCGGCGTAGGACGAAAAAACGTCTTGCCACATTACTCACTCGTTCAATATTTCTCACCATAGCCGTGCTATCTTTGGTGATGGTGTTGCAAAACTACCAAGTAAACAGACAGGTTGTTTCGCAAGAGGTCGCTCGTTCGAAATTGCAGACTCAGAGTCTGGTTCAACAAATTCTGAATTTTAGATTAGAGGCTTTAGAAATTCAGCAAGATAGCTACAGTCGTAATGGTTCGCTTGTCGATGCGTTCATTGCAGCAGATAGCAACCAGTTAGCGAGATTCTTTAATGGTATCGATCAGGGTTCTCCAGAGCTTGCGCCTGATTTTCGCTTTATTACCGAACAATCAGAAATTGTTTGGGATGATGCGAACTATCAATTCTATGGACTGTCAACGGAGCAGTTAACACATATAAGTCAGGACATGACGACAGGAGGTAGTTGGCATTTGTCTCAAACGCCTTCTCTGCTTGGTACTCGTTACCTCATGGTGAGACGGGTCCCGATTATCAATATGGCTTCAGGAGAAGTTCTGGGTTACTTACATATTGCAGTTGTGTTAAACAATAACTTTTCTCTTATGAGCGCCGTACTAAGAGGAAGCAATGCTGATCAAGTACTGCTTGCCGTGGGCTCTGAGGTAGTCGCATCGAGTACAAAAGATATTGATTTAAGCCATATCGACTGGCTTGAAGAATCGGCGCTAGATTTTACAGCAAGTAAATACATGGTCTCTAGAACCGACCTGACGATTAGTGATGTTCCAACCTTTTTATCTATCTACACTATTCAAGATAATGAACCAATCGTCATTTTAGTACGCAGTCACTACATGTGGGTCGCCATAGCCGTTGTCTTACTTTTTTTGATCGCTATATACGGTCGTATATGGTTAGGCCATCGAGTGTCAAAAGAGTTACTAAAACTCATGAATTATACCGAGAGTTCGGTAGAAACTAAGGGCATGAGCCGCTTTCCTGGTTCGCACATCGAGGAGTTCGACCAAATTGGCACTTCTTTTGAACTCTCTTTTCAGCGCTTCCATGAACAAGAAAAACAATTTGCTGACTTGTTCAATTTTTCTTTGTCGCCCATGACGTTATGGGATGATCAAGGACAGTTATTGAGGAGCAATCCATCAGCTGAAAGAAGTTTTTTGGTTGATAATGAAACCGATAAGGGAGATTTTCATCTACTCATTGAAAAACTTGGACCTCATATCCGCTTATGTGCCAAAGGGGCTGCTCTAAAAGGCATCAATATATCGATAAGGGATAAAACCTATCGCTGGAATTTGTCGCCTATTTTTGTTGATAAAGGCGTTAATCATGTCTTAGCTCAAGGCCAAGATGTGACAAGTTTTATTGAGGCCGAAGTACAGAGTCTCGCAGCAAGGAAAGAAGCAGAAGAAACCGCCAGAACTAGGTCTGACTTTCTGGCGAAAATGAGTCATGAATTAAGAACACCTTTAAATGGTATTTTAGGAGTATCTCAGCTGCTAAAAGGAAAACTGTCTGGCACACAAGACGTCGAACATCTAGATGTCTTGTGTAATAGTGGTGAACACCTGTTGGCAGTATTAAACGATATTTTGGATTTTTCAAAAATTGAACAGGGCAAGTTTCAAATCCAATCTGTTGATTTTCGTCTGGTTGAGCTGGTGAGTGCAGTGGAGAAAATTTATACTCCGTTGTGCGAAGAGAAAGGGATAGCGTTTGAAGTGACAACCAACGTCAGTGAAGAAATTTTTGCGCATAGTGACCAAGTTAGACTAAACCAAATACTATTTAATTTGGTGAGTAACTCAATCAAATTTACTCATCAAGGTAGTGTCGCTGTATCGATCATGTGCCTTAAGCAATTGACCGGTTGCTACTTAAATATCACTGTCGAGGATACTGGCATCGGTATAGAACAAGAGAGAATAACGCACATTTTTGAGCCTTTTGTTCAAGCTGAGTCTACAACAACTAGAGAATATGGGGGAAGTGGACTCGGGCTCGCTATCGTGCATAGCCTAGTAGAAATGCTGAATGGGCAAATAGAAATAAAGAGTCATATTGGCAAAGGAACATGGTTGCATTTATCGATTCCAATTGAATTGGTTGAGTCTCAAAAACAAGTTGAAACTAACACCCTTATTGACCCTGCGAGCTTATTTGATAGAGCGCTGAATGTTTTATTGGTTGAGGATAACCATACCAATGCATTTATCGCTAAGGCGTTCTGTGAAAAATACGGTATGAAAGTTATATGGGTTCAAGATGGCTACAATGCGATCGAAACACTTAAGCAGCAGAGTGATATCGATTTGATCTTGATGGATAACCAATTACCCAACTTAGGCGGTATAGAAACGACGGCAATTATCCGTCAAGAGATGAAGTTAGAAACACCAATCTTTGCCTGTACAGCTGATGGGATGCAAGATACTAAGCGGGCCTTTTTAAACGCTGGTGCAGACTATGTCATCGTTAAACCGATTAAGGAGCTGGCATTGAATCAGGCGTTTATTCATTACAAAGAAAACCACTTATTTAAGCGTCAGCAAATCTAGCTTTATAATCATTTTATTCAAACATAATCATTACACAAAGGCCGAAAATAGGCCTTTGTGTAATGCAGCATATATTAATGGTACTCATTACGCACATTGTTTGTTTGTACAGCACTCTTGGGTTTCAAGATAGTTGGCAATAATGTCATAACTGTCCTCTTTACACAGCAAGTGCAATTTACTGCGACGAGTAAGAATGTCTTCAGCATTAGCGGCAAATTCTTGTTGAACCAGATAGTCAATTTCAATCTGATATAAGTCCGATGTGAACATAATACCTAAGTCTTGTTTTGTTTTGACGCCATTGAGTAAGTTTTCTACTCGACTACCGTAGGCTTGAATCCAACGCAAACGTGTTGCTTGGTCGACAAAGGGGACTTGCTCGGCCAGCTTTGCTTCCAAAGTATCCCAAGAAAAATTTTCACCACCGGGTAAAGGAACACTTTTTGTCCAAGTTGGTTTTAGATCTAGATAGGGAGAGAGACGTTGCAAAGCAGCTTCAGCAAGTTTCCTATAGGTAGTCAGCTTCCCACCGAAAATTGATAATAGTGGAGCTTGGCCATTACTATGGTCCAAAGACAGCGTGTAATCTCGAGTAATTGCCTGTGGAGAATCAGACTCGTCATCACAAAGTGGTCGAACACCGCTATAGTCAGAAACGATATCTTCCATCGTAAGTTGCTTACGGAAGTGACTGTTCGTTACCTTAAGCAAGTACCTCTTTTCTTCATCACTTATCGACACATGTCGTGGGTCGCCATGATACTCAACGTCGGTTGTCCCTATAATTGAAAATTGTCCGAGATAAGGGATAACAAAAACTATTCGATGGTCCTCATTTTGCATGATATAAGCTTGGTTTTCACCATGAAGTTTTGGCACGATAATATGTGAACCCTTAATGAGTCTTATTCCATACGGTGAAGGTAGCTGAGTAGTGTCAGTTAGGAAGTCTTTAACCCATGGGCCTGTTGCATTGACCAATACTTTTGCTTTTCTTGTTCGTTTTTTTCCTGTTCGTTGATCGTTGATCTCAATATGCCAGATACCGTTTTCGCGCGTGGCTTTGGTCACTTGACAATAGTTACTGACTTCAGCACCAAGCTCACGAGCCTGAATGACATTCAGTATGACAAGTCTTGCATCATCAACCCAGCAATCGGAATACTCGAACCCTACACTAAGTTCTGATTTCATGACATTTTTGTTGTCCAGCGCAATCTTTTTGCTGCTAGGTAGAGAGGTTCGTTTGCCAAGATGATCGTATAGGAAAAGACCAGCTCGTATCATCCAAGCAGGACGTAAAAACGGTCGATGAGGCAATCGAAAGCGCATAGGGAAAGCAATATGAGGTGCCTTTGCCAGTAAAACTTCTCGTTCTGCGAGGGACTCACTGACTAGACGAAATTCATAGTGTTCTAGATATCTTAAACCACCGTGGATAAGTTTCGAGCTAGCAGAGGAGGTTGCGCCAGCGAAGTCTTGAGCCTCATAAAGACCCACTTTTAACCCACGTCCAGCAGCGTCAGCAGCAATGCCTGCGCCATTAATGCCTCCTCCAACAACAATGATATCAAATACTTCTTGTTCTTTTTGGTCACTTAAATAATTGATGGTCATAATTTCTCTACTTTTAATGTTCGTACGAGCATTTACTTTTCGTTATGTAACCATATTGTAGCTTCGTTTGTCAGTTTTTGTCTGATTAAATATGACGAAGATCATTAAAATAATCAGAACCGAAAATATAGCGAACTTAAAATGCACTTTTGTGAAAGAGAATAGAGCTTGAAGGGGGGCAGGATGTAATCGAAAAGTTGATAACCACTATGGTATTGGTAGCGCGTCATCAAGTCATTATGTGGGAAGAAGCCTTGCCTGATTAGGGTTGACAAACCTAACTGAAGGTCTCAATCGTTAAGGTACGAGATAACAGCAAATGCTCGAACATAATGAGAAAGGCCTAGCGTTAGGGCTAGGCCTTGCTTAAACGACCATGTTTTTATTAACGCTTGGTCAGCGTGATTTATCGAGGGTTAAGACCTAGTTTTTGTAGTACCAACTTAAAGTTCTCACGACGCTCTGCCACATTGTGAACGTCACCAGTCGAACAGCTTAAATCAGGGCAACCACGATTAACGATGCCTGAGACATCATCAATAAATTGAGAGCCTTGAAGACCACCCTCCACGTACTGTTTAAGTTCGTTGTAATAGTTCCAATCTGCGTACGGACCACCATCATTGTTATAGGCCTGTACTGATGTTACCCAGTAAAACAGACCTGCTATCCACTTGATCTCTTTATTCTCTTCAGAGCTACAGATAAGACCTGGATTCGAACAAAAGTCCAATTCGGCATAAAGAGGGTTCTCTGGTGGCGCTTCAACGGTTACACCATCAACACTTGTACCTATGGTAGATGGATCAACATGTGAACGACCTAGATAGTGGTTAAGCGTACCGAAGTTCTGACGACCTGTTGTTTGGATAACGCCTCGTCCCCACCATCCGCAGCCTTCCACGCTTTCTTGACTACTGCCATCCCAAATAAATTTACCTGCTTTCTGGCCGACATAGGTCTTACAATCGTCGCGTTCCCAAACTTGTTTGGATGTGTCTACGTTTTCAGGTACATCGTTACAGTGACCTTCATTCGTCCATCGGCCAGCTGCACCATTCACGAGCAAACCTCGTTCTTCTAGCACAGAATCTGGAGCGGCAAAGATAGGGGCAGGTGCACCGTACCATTTGGCATGGGTGAGTGCACTGACTTCCATCTTGTCATTACGAGGACAAGAATACGCGTGATCTAAACCAGAAATTGGGTTTACACCATAATCCGCATATTTCTGACCCAGTTGACCACAGCTAGCGGTCATCGGATAATCGGTTGGTGCACCGTATCTCATTTCAGACCAGTTGTTCTCATCACATGCGTTGTAACGGATGGTTTCTTGCATGCTTTGAGCAAGGAAAGCTGCAATCGCTACTTTTGCATATTTGATGTTTGTGTCATCGTCAACACCATCGTCCATCAACCAAAATTTGTTTCCAGCAACACCAATATTGTGCATGGCATTGAGGCCGTCTAGGAAATCGTTCCATTTGTATACCGTTGACGGAACCCACTGAGATTGTGGTGTTTCGTAAAGGAAGACTTCGTTATTCATGACACTTTCAGCACTGATCAGTTCATCATTTAGCGCTTCAATACGAGTTAATGCACCTTTTTCTAGCTCTTCACCGACGTAGTACAGTGGCACTTTCGCAGTTTGGTATAGATTAATCTTGTTGGTAAGTTCTTGAGAGTCTTTATCATACATTAATGCAAACACGTTGCTGTATGCAGCTTTACGGATTTGCTGTTCGCTTTGCGTATTGCCCATAAAGTAGTTGACCGTCTGCTCTGTCGGCATGTCTGAGAGCATTGCTGGCGTCTCAATGTAATCTGTCACCTGCTTGACGTACTCGAGTGCGTGATGCCATTGCTCGCTGTTTAGTGCAGCCGTTGTATTTGATTTGGTGAACACAACAAAATCAGCTTTGTTGGCTGAACTTGCCTTATACAGTTCAAAACTTTCAAGTAAATCAGCGGTGAAAACAGAAGCCTCATCCCATACTGATTGACGACCCGAGTGCTTATCGTATGCAAATTCACCAATGCTTAGTGACCAACCAAATGTCGCTTGTGGGGCAAGGGTGGTGAAAATCAGATTGTGAGCAAGTGCCCAGCCCTTCACATCGTCAGTCAATGCATGAATAGCATTCACATCGATACGGCTGCCAGTAATTTCAATGGCGTTTGTTAACGCCTGTCTAACTGCAATCGTACCAAAAGATGCCCCTTTATCTCGCGTTGCCAGATCGAGAACATCAGATTGAATAATAATAGACGTCGAACCTGCATTTTCAGCCTGTCTTAACAAGGAAACAAAGGTAAGTGTTAGTTGTTCTACGTCGGACAGTGACACACTGCTGCTAGTCTCGATCGTTAATGTACTTGGCGCTTGAGTAGAAGGGCTTGCGACAACGAATGTGGCAGGCCACCCCGCTACTTCTAGACGAACAGGGTCCATTGGATTTCGCAGTGATAACGCTGGGGCTGTGCCCGGCTCAGTGCCATCACAGTTTAAATGCAAACCCCATGAATCATCGCTACCTGGAATCGTTTGTGTCCAGTAATTCGCTGAGTAAGCGATATTATCGTGAACCATAATATCGCCACCAGTTGCGTGGTCACCACGAGTCCAGTTTGGATAAACATTAAACTCACTGCATAGCTCACTCGGTGGTGGTGTCGGTGTTTCTACTTCTTCGACGGTAATTCTTACACTGGCAGTGGAGGTCAGATTTTTGGCATCGGTCGCGATTGCTTCTAGAGTTACAGAGCCAACTTCAGACGCTGTCCAATTACAAGAGAATTGGCTTGTGGCTGATGCATCAAATTCACAGATTTGCTTGTTGTTTGCTTTAACGGTTACGCGAGACAGATCGTCATCAGCATCCGTTGCTTGAACAGAAATCGAAACCGAATCATTTTTGTCAAACTTTGAAGCGTTAGAAGGTGAAGAGAAACTTACCTCTGGTTTGGTGAAGCTCTGACCTGCCTCTACCGCAATGACCATACTACGCTGTTCAACCATTTGATTGTTTTGATCAAGAACCACCACTCTAAGGGTTGTGTTCCCAACCTCGTTTGGTGTCCAAGGCTGTGTGTACATGGTTTGGGTTGGTGTAATATTTTGTTGGCTTAGCTTGTGATTATTTGCCCAAAATTCAAGTTTCGTGATTAATTCTCCTTCAACACGAGCCTCAATCATCGTTGCTTCATCTAGTGTGAGTATTTGACCTTGCGTAGGTGCTACAAAGCTAAGCTCGTGTACTTCAGGAACAATTGGCGGCTCAACTTGTTTTTCTTTTACCAAAATGTTCACCGCTTGCTGCTGCGTTAAACCAGACGTGTCTTCTACGACGGCTTTGATAGCATGACTGCCTACACCCAACGCTGTCCAGTTGGCTTGATATGGGGATTGTGTTACGCGTGCAACCTGAGTGTTATCAACAAAAAAAGTGACGGCTTCTATATTGGTGTTCGTTGCCTCTACGTTTGCTAGCAGTGTAACTGATTGGTCTTCTTCAAATTCGGCACCGTTAACTGGTGAGACTAATTGAAGAGAAATCTCGGGTTCACCTACTTCACCATCGTCATCGGCGATCAGGCGAATCGTGTTTTGAAGAAGAGAGAGATCCAATACCCCTCCGACGCCCAAAGTCAGTTCAATGCTGCTTCCCCCTAGAAGCTGTGACTTAACCCAGCTACCATCGTCAAAGCCTAAAACCAGCGTGTTTTTGAATAGATCTCCTTGGGATTTACTGGTGAACGTCATGTTTGGGTAGCTAACACCTGATGCTGACCAATTGGGTGTTGACATGGTTAGGTTCGAATCAAATACAATTTTTGCGTCACGCAGTTCGACGGGTTTTGAGCTATCGTTTGTTAGAGTGACTTTGTATGTATTCCACCATTGGCTTTCTGAGCCGACGATACTTGCATCGGTGTTCACGCCAGCCTGCACGGTAGGTAAGCTCATACCCATCGCCAGTGCTAATACACTCGGTATTATTGCTAGTGTATTCTTATTCATTTGCTATCCCTTCGAGTCATCTTGATTGGTTTTTTTTAAGTAAAAAATAACTCAAATAGGATTGAACAAGTTCTCGTTTGTTACAATATCATCAATAGTGAAATCACGATTTTTCAATGTTTTTATGAGACTTTTATATTTTTGACAAGATAACGCTGGGAACATTTTGACGTAATCAACACTCGCCAATTTTAGATTAGCGTGTGTTGATTATGAGGGGGCGGGCTGATTGATTTATCGTGCGAGCTTTTGGTGTGCTCTAGAAAAGTGACCAGCACAAAAAGCACCGACGATGGAAAGCTCACCGGCTAGACATAGAGCGGCGGTCACTTCGGCAAGCGCTCTTGCTTTTCCAGTGCCATATAGGCCCATAATCTCTAAGCATGCTTTTTGGCTTGGTAGGTGTGTGCCACCACCTACGGTACCGACCATGATATTGGGCAAGGTTACGCACGCATATAGACCACCTTGTGCATTCATTTCCATGCGAGTCACACCGATGGCAGACTCTGCGACACATGCGATGTCTTGTCCGCAAGCGGCATATAAAGCGGCGAGCGCGTTTGCGTAGTGGGCATTGACGCCAATTCCTCCACTGATTGAGGCGCCTACTGCTGTTATTTGGCCAAACTTAACCATTTTCTCAGGGGTTGTGTGCAGGTATTTTTCAACCAGCGGTTTAGACAGATTTATCTCAGCGGAGACTTTTTTTCCTCGTACATGTCTCAATGTGTGGGCATTTGGCTTTTTATCGCCTGACAAATTCCCATCTAGGAAAGCGTCTTGTGGTTGGATAGGAGAGTGTGTCGATATGTAATTGAATACTTCGTTGGTTGCAATCGTAACCATGTTTTGACCCGACGCGTCTCCTGTTTGAAACTCGAAGATGAGATATACACGATTGCCTTCAATATTGACATTGATGTCACTGAGACGACCATGAGCGGTAGTGGACTCTGCAATTTTTTTAAATTGTTCATACTGGGTTACCACCCAAGCGACAAATTGCCCTGCTTGAGAAAGCTCCAGAAATTCAAAGACTGGTGTCCGTGTAACCCCTTCATTGAGAAGCATTGCACTTGCACCGCCGCCTGCTGTAATAAGCATAGCGCCTCGGTTATAGGATGCGACCAATGCTGCTTCAGTGGTCGCGAGGGGGATTAAGTAATCACCGTGAGCATGCAGACCATTAACTCTTAGCGGCCCGGCCACGCCAACAGGGATTTTTACCGTACCGATAAAGTGTTCAATATTCTTATTATAAAGTTGTGCGTGTTGGTCGGTCATAGGATCAAGCAAATGCTGCTTCTGTGTTAACTCTTCCAGAACATCCCAGCGTTTATCTAAGTTTTTGACAGAGATGTAGGGCCCCTTTGTCAGTTGTTGCTTTGCTGGTGCACAATTAGGCCTAAGTCTTTTCTCTATCGTACCTGAATGTAATTCTTGGTCGAAAATTGATGTTTTGTTACGGTGGGATAAGTTAAGTTTGGGCATGACGATGATAAAAAAGGTGTTGTCGGGCGATTCTAGCGTCTATTGAGAGGAAGACAATATTTATTGGCCGATTAGTCTGAATTTTAATTTACACATGAATATCAAGTAAAGTGCCGATCATTTCTTGGTCTCTTTGCAGTACGTTAGTGCCAATACGACTGTATTTATCTGCTTGTACCAGTTTTGTAATCGGTTCCATCGGAGAGGATTCTACTGGCTTAAATTCAACCTTATTGAACTGGTAAGAAGAGTCTTTGACTACTGGGTTGGAGATCTGGGCTTGATAAATTTCGCGCGAAGCTTCCTCAGCCAGCTTAGATGACTGTTCAATTAACTGATAACCGGGCTGAACTGCAGACACTGTCATAATCATCCCCTTTATAACAATAAGCCTAATCCTAGTTTGCTTTTTAGGCAAGTTATGCTACCGAAATAGACTTGCGATAAGCTGCTGTTCTTCGTCGGTTAACATAAGACGTTTAGGTTCTTCTAATGTCTGAGATATCTCAGTTTTCAATGTGCGAAGTTGACAAGGCGTCATGTATTTTATTTGTTTTTTAAGAACTTCAAATTGTTTTGTATTCATACTGGCTTGCCTCCGAATCAAGTCGTTTTTTTGGTCCGAAAAGCAAGAGATGTCTCCTTTCATCGTCTTACCCTATTTTCTATAATTACGCCACTATCTTATGCAGTCTTGCTTAAATTGTGTCCGAATAATGTCAGGTGGATTTCAGTTATTAGTGAACTATGCCACAAATGCGCCTGGATTCGGTAATTAAATTGTCATTAAATTGATCTAGTTTTTTGCCTGAATAGTGAGTTTTTCAGCTAGGGCGTGGAACTCAGGTAACATTCTATAGATGAGATAAAGTTGTTCCAATACCATTTTGATTGAGGTGTCATCGTCTTCTCGCCACTCTTCCAAGCGAGTTTTTATGTCAATATCAATATTGGCAGAGCTACCGTCTACAGACTTATTAAGTTGTTTAGTAAGGCCTTCTAAGTGATGATTGATAATTCTGTGTGTTTCTAAAATGAGTTGATGTGTTTTGGCTTCATTGACCCGTTTTCTATGTGCACCTAGAGCGGAAATGTAACTCAGTAATGCGTGACTTAATGTTAGAAAACGGAAACTTTCATCTACTGCAGTACGGTATCGTCCTGGCTCGGAAAGCATTGCGCTTATCGCATTATTGAGATTTGCGTCGTGGTTGTGCGCATTACGTCTTGCAATTCTATAGGCTAAACTGTCTTTCTTTCCAATTCGATATTGACCGATCACTTGTGCGAGATATTCTCGATTTGCTTGAGTGGCCTCTGCCATAACTTTATGAAGACGTTTGGATTGCCAATCAGGTAATATGAAACTAACTGATAACACAGCTAGGGCACACCCAATAAGTGTATCCGCCAATCTAGGAAGAACGACGGCATAACCCTCTCCATACTGGTGGAAGCAGAATAGGACTAAGATGGTGATAAAACCAGTGGCATACCCGTAGTTAGCCAGTCTCAGCATAAAAAATGCGACACCAGAAACAACGATAAGGAGTAATTGGCTTTCTTGTGAGGGAAATAACACAAGTAAGGGGACACCAACTAATAGGCCGAGTATGGTACCAACAACTCTAGCAACAAGTTTGCTCCGCGTTGCACTGTAGTTGGGCTGGCAAACAAATAATGTGGTCATGAGTATCCAGTAGCCTTGGTTCATATTAGTGAACTGGATCAGGCTGTATCCGATGGTTAAAGCGGTAGACATTCTTACCGCATGGCGAAATAACAAAGACTCTTTGTTAAACTGCGATGCAACTCTTTGCCATTTTTCTCTTACTGTATGGACCTCGGTGTCATTAAGCTCAGTTGATTCAAATTGGTTTGAATGTGGGGTAGTTATGCTATTGAGTTGTTTTTCAACGGTAGCAAGGTTATTAAAAAGGTAGCTAAGTTGGTTAAGTAGTGACCTGCTTGTCTCACTTGTTCTCTCTTTTAGAGCATTGAGTGAACTCACTAACTCATCAAGAGCTAGGACAGATTGGCCAGTGTGAGAGTATTCTTTACTCAATTGAATAGATTTTGCGACTGCTCTACAAGCGTTTGCTTGAGTTTCTAGAAGGTATTTAAATCTGAACAGTACATCTGAGCGTTCGAATTGCTTACAAAGCTCTTGATAGCGATAGTGGCTTGAGCTGACTCGTTCGTGAATATCTTGGGCAAGAAAATAAATATTAAGGAATTTGTCGCTACCTGAATCAAAATGCCCCCTTTTGGAACGACTGAGTAGTATCGCTTTACATTGATTTAAAGCCGTCACCGTAGCAGCATTGAGTGCAGCTTGTTGAATTCTATACGGTTGGGGATCTAGCCCAGAGACGGGATGGAACAGTTGACTTCTTGAATCTAAGTAATTCGCGAGATGAAAGAAAACGTTGGCTAAACTTTGTTGTACTGGCTGCATAGGCCACAATGCTGACCAAATAATGGATAACAAAAAATACCAACTGGCGCCAGACAAAAGCAAAGCGGGCTGTTGCCAAAGATTAACGCTTTGTTCTGCCCCAAGCATAGTGTAGATGGCCAGTAGTAGCGAGCCAAAAGCTATACTCGCATACCTCGTGCTTATCGCGCCAAGCATAATGAAACCAAAAGTTGAACTGCATAAGCCAAGTGCAAATAGAATAGGCGTAGAAAAGAGTAACTCAATAGAGAAGGAAGCAATAGCAAAACAAGCCAGTGTTATAAAAGTTGACTTTACCCGACCCATTACGGTGTCATCCGTTTCTGATAGCGCAGCGGCAATGACCCCTAATATCAGAGGGATAACATGGGTGTTGAGTGAGTGGTACCAGCTAAAACTAACAACGCCCACCAGCGCAATAAGAATTAGCATCCCATAGTTGATTGTTTTGTTTACCCATAATAGGCGGAGTTGACTCAAAAGTTGCACAGTATTTATCTTTAAATGATCTCTTAATGTCTATGTTATCTAATAATACATGTTTAAATTATGATTTAGATAAAGAAATGAGTTTGTTGATGGAGTTTTGACTTTAAGTGTACTCATTATCTATTGACAAGATCTTTTCACTGTTTGATTTGGTTGCGTTATCATGTGTGTAACTAGAATTAAGGGAATACAACAATGCAGCTAAGCGCCACCAGGACTGCACTCTACCTGATTCAAAGCGAATACAATCAAGTTCGTCTGGAATCTGACTTCATCATATTGAGCTCTAAGCAATGTGAAGAACGTATTCCGTTTAGTATATGGAATGGTGAAGTTAGCATTAAACGTGGCTTATTATGGGGTGGGCTGCAATTTTTTTCACATTCTAAAGATGGCCGTCGGTATTCTTGGCTCATTGAAGGTTTGTCGTGGCAAAGCTGTCGTCAGTTCGCCCGTTTAGCTGTTGCGTGCTATCAAAAGTGGCACAACAATCAGTGCGCACAGCTTCATGCATTTTTTCCCCAATGGGAGATGACTTTTCAAGGAATTGAACGCCAACCGGCTTACCTCACTCATTCCACGCTCGATTTTCAACTGGGTAAGATATCTTCAGATTTAACTTCTATGGAAATGACTTTAGATGATGTAACACTGATGATGCCTGAAAAAATGGCGACTATCTTACCTTGGTTCACAGATACTGAACGGGTTTTACAAGAGCGCAATCAACGTTGGATGGAAACAGAATTAGATAATTGGAAAGTACTTTTTTCTCAAATTGAGTCATCGCCTTTGAACCTGTCACAGCAACAGGCTGTGCTGCTCAATGATGACAATAATCTGGTTCTGGCTGGCGCGGGCTCTGGAAAGACCAGTGTTTTAACAGCAAGAGTTGCCTACCTTCTTCAAAGTCATCTTGCTCAGCCAGAAGATATCCTAATGTTGGCGTTTGGGCGTGATGCGGCAAGTGAAATGCGTCAGCGCTTGGAGAACAAAATTGGTTTGAGCGCAGATCAAGTTCAAGTAACGACATTCCATCAACTTGGACTATCTATCCTAAATCATGTTGAAGCTTCTCCTGTCACCCTTTCACCTTTAGCAACAGATGAAAATTTGAAGGCTGCTTGGTGTATTGAATGGCTAAAGAAACATTGGTCATCGCCGACAGCATTTAAGCGTTGGCAAAAGCACCTAAATAATTGGCCAATCGCCTACATATCAGGGGATGATGAACTGCAAAGTCACGTCGAAAACCCTAAGTTGATTGATTGGATAAAGAAGCAACTTAATCAACTCTCTACTTTTGGTGGTACAAAGAAAAGTATTCAAGAAAAGCTTGTGTCTCATGCGGATTATACCCGTCTCAACAGTGAACTCGCCTTGGTATGGCCTTGCTATCAAGCATGGCGTGAAAAACTTGATGAAGAGGGACATATTGATTTCAATATTATGATCAGTAAAGCCATTGATTATGTTGTAAAAGGAAAATATCAACCATCATGGAAATACATCATGATTGATGAATACCAAGATATTTCACCACAGCGTCTAGGTTTGGTCGAAGCACTGTGTAACCGGTGTGATGGTCCAAATTGTGTCCTATTTGCTGTGGGTGATGATTGGCAATCTATCTACGAATTTGCAGGTGCTGATGTCGATTTGACGACCGGTTTTACAAAACGTTTTCCGCATTCCACAATACATAAATTGAATACAACTTACCGTTTTAACAACCAAATTGGTGAAGTGGCTAATCAATTTATACAGCGTAATCCCGCTCAATTGGAAAAAGCCTTGCAAAGCGTCAAACTGAAGAAATCCAAATCTGTCACCTTGTCTGCAAGTAATTCAATAGAAAAGATTCTAGATGAGCTTAATCGTAAAGCAAAAAGTATTCAGTCAATATTGCTACTTGGTCGAAATCATTATCATAAGCCAGAACTATTGTCTCAATGGCAAAAGCAGTTTGCGCTGTTATCCATTACTTTTATGACTTGTCATGCGAGTAAAGGGCGAGAAGCGGATTATGTCATTATCCTATCTGTGGATGAGGGGCAATTTCCTTCGCGGGTGAAAACCTTGCACATTGATGGTGCCTTGACTCAATCGGGTGATACTTTCCCATATGCTGAAGAACGTCGTTTGTTTTATGTCGCTCTCACTCGGGCAAAAAAACATGTATGGGTGACGTATTCAGGCTCAGGTTCTAGTTTTGTTCGTGAACTGAAAGATGAGAATTATCCAGTCCTTATCAGAAAGCGAGGTGTATAGCATTATGAAAGAGCAGTTTTGTATCGTACTAACGACAATAGATAGCCCCGATCAAGCAAAGAAAATGACTCAGATGGCTTTGGAGTCGGAGCTAGCAGCTTGTGTGCAAAGTATGCCTATTCAAAGCAGTTATCGATGGCAGGGGAAGGTATGCCACGACAACGAAATGCTGCTGATTTTTAAGACGAAAGTATCCTGTTATGAGAAGCTTGAAGAAGCGATTACATCAACGCATAGCTATGAGTTGCCTGAAGTGATTAAAATACCTATTACAGGTGGTTATCACCCTTACTTATTATGGCTAGAGCAAACAACACGCTGTTGAAAAGATAGCAAAATCAATGAAGCTAATGCTCCAAGTGTGTCCATTAACATGTCTTTTTGAGCGTCCCAAATGTCTCCTTGAGACCCGAGAAATGCGATGCCTTGTTCTCCACCAGCTTTTACCGCGTACCACCACTCAATGATTTCATAGCTGGCCGCGAGTGACATAATAGAAAAGAGTGCAAAGCAGATGGCTAGTTTTTGGCTCATCCATTGCCTTCTAATTAGGTATTCCGCAATAGGGTAGGCATATAGTCCGATAGAAAAGTGAGCAACACGATCAAAATTATTTCGTTCTGAGCTAATCAGTTTATTGAACCATTCAAAGGGGACTTCAGCAAACGTGTACTTTGCGCCAATCGTATGTAGCGTCAGCCAAATAAACATCAGAATGTAGGCTGTAGGAGAGAACTTGAAATGTCTCGATATGAACCAAATAAGAGATAATATTCCCAAGACGGGTATTATCTCAGCGACCCATACTGCACGGGAAGAGGGGTTGATAGTAGAGAACACAAATACGCTTGCATACCCAAGAGTGAGCCAAACTAAAAGTGATCGAGAAATGTTGTTGTTTTCTGCATCCATTGAATGATGTCCTTAAGCAAGGTTAGGCCTATATTGTCATTAAATAAAACAACGTTCAATTGTTGTTTTCTACTAACTAGGCCCACAATTAACGCACTATTCGTGTTGAAATGTCCAAATATCACACAGAAAAAGCACAAACTTATGTCTTGTTTATTACCAAAGTTTGATTTAGAACTCAGCGAGATTTAGAATCTTGCTTCAACCATAGCATAATGAAATAAAGTAAAGTCATGAAACTTGAAACTGTCGATTATAGAGCTGACGATGCAGCTCAACAATTTGTAAACTCACTACGTGAAACAGGGTTCGGAGTGTTAAAGAATCATCCAATTCCCCAAGAGTTAGTTGAGTCAATTTACGAAAATTGGTATCAGTTTTTTATGACTGAGCGCAAGAACGAATTTGCCTACAATGTTGAAACTCAAGATGGCTATTTTCCACCATCTGTTTCAGAAGTTGCTAAAGGGCACTCAGTTAAAGACATCAAAGAATATTTCCACGTTTATCCGTGGGGACAAATTCCTGAGGAATTGAAGGGACAAATTTTGGATTACTATCGGCAAGCGAATGAGTTTGCTGAAGTATTGCTGGGGTGGGTTGAAAAATATGCGCCATCGGAAATTCAGGATAAGTTTTCTGTGGCACTTTCTGAGATGATCAACGGGAGTGAGAAGACGCTTTTAAGAGTTTTACATTACCCACCAATGACTGGCGACGAAGAGCCAGGAGCGATTCGAGCTGCTGCTCACGAAGACATCAACCTTCTTACTGTTTTACCAGCGTCTAATGAGCCTGGTTTACAAGTTTTGGGTAAAGATGGTCAATGGATAGATGTCCCATGTGATTTTGGAAATTTAATTATCAATATCGGCGACATGCTTCAAGAAGCTTCCGATGGCTATTTTCCGTCGACAACCCATAGAGTGATCAATCCAACAGGAGAGCGCCAAGAGGCTTCTAGAATTTCGTTACCACTTTTCTTGCATCCTAAGCCTGAAGTTATTTTGTCTGAGCGTCATACGGCAGATTCATATCTAACCGAGAGGCTTAAAGAATTAGGGGTTTTGTAGATTTTGTTATTTACTGATAGAGCCAGTGTTTATTGGCTCTTTTATGGATAATGATCGTGAATTCTTCGGCATCAACTCGACAAATCGGCAATTTTGGTTTTGTATTATAAATAAACACTGAATAAATTGGATATGAACAAACATCAGGAAGTTGTCGCTCAATTCGAGCAGTACATGGAAAATCCATTGCTGTGGCCTATCATGGAAGTGTTTAAAAACCAACCTTCTGGATGGAAAGTGCATACGCTTTCTTCCCATTTGTGTGATCTTGAACTCTTACCCGTGCTTGATGCCTCTCCAGAAAAGGACCTTTTTAAGCGCAATTTTCTTATCATGAACGCTTTATACCAATTGCAGGAAACTTTATATCCAGAGAGTTGGTTACAGGTTCAAGCGATGGACATTGTTTTAATGCCTCAATCTCAGGTCTTTGGACATGAAATTGATCATGCCGATCCTCTCAGAGACTACTACCTTGATTGGCATAATTATGAAGCCGAAGAAGGTGAGGTAAAACGCTTACTCAATGAATTTTGGACTCGATATAGAGAGTTTGTGGGTAGCGCCGACGGGGGAGGTGACATGGACAGAAATAAAGCATTGTCACTGTTTGAGTTGCCCGTAGACGCGAGTCAAACTGAAATTCGTAAGACTTGGCGTAAGCTAGCGTTAAAATGGCACCCTGATAGAGAAAATGGTAACAGTGACCGTTTTAGAGTGCTTTGCGAAGCGTGGCACGTGCTGAGAAATTGATAAGCGCGCTATGCGCACTTATCTGATGGATGGTTTTAGGCAGTGCCTAATATTCCCCGATTTTATTGAAATCTTGCTTTTCTCATTCTGTTTAGAGCGGCAACCACATCTAGTGCTCGTGGTTTTGCGAGATCGCCATGTACTGGCATATTTGTCGTCCATCCTTCATCAAGTATTTTTCGAATATCTTGGGTGGGGTTATCGGATACACCAGATATTTGTGCTAGCTCAAACCATAGCCATCCAATGGCGTTTATTTCAGAACTTGACTCTAGCTGTTCCAAAGCAGAAAGATCGATATGCTCTTTACCAAATCGTAGCGAGTTAGTCCCTTTGGCTGAGATTTTAAATTTTCCGTCAGCGAGAATCTTCTGCAATACGGAACGGTTTAACTTGCGAGGTGCAAATGTTGATAGGGCACATTCTGATTCGTTAGAGCGCTGAGTTGGGTGTTGTTTGATCACTTCTTTCGCTTTTTGGGTGACGTCAATCGCCTGATAAGCGTGCATTTGAATAACATGATCGGCTACATCGAAGTAATCTCCTGAGCCACCCATAACCAATATGGTTGAAATACCCAATGAATCTCTGAGTTGACCTATCCGGTCGACTAAGGGAGTTATAGGCTCTTCGCCTTTACATACTAGCGCCTGCATTCGCTCATCACGAATCATGAAGTTAGTCGCTGAGGTATCTTCATCAAGCAGAACACCTTGCACACCCGCTTCTACGGATTCTTGAAGCCATGCCGCTTGTGATGTTGAGCCTGAAGCATCTTGCGTGGAGAAATTAGTTGTGTCACGGCCCATGGGTAAATGGTTAATATAGTTGGATAGATTTAATCCGTGGATGCATCGGCCGTCTTCAGCTCGTATTTTGTATGTGTCACGGTTTGAAACGATGGTTTCTCTCCCATCCCCAGGAATATGGTTATAGACAGATCGTTCAATCGCGTTGAGTAATGTTGATTTGCCATGAAAGCCGCCGCCAACAATTAAAGTGATGCCTTTTTTAATTCCTAGACCACTAATTTTACCTTGATTTGGCGTTATTATATCGATAGTCATCGACTCAGGTGCTTGAAAAGGTAACGCACCTTCCATTGGTAAATCACAATTTCCAGCTATTCTTGGCAGTATTGACCCGTTCCCAACAAAAGAAATGAGTCCCAACTTGTCAAGCTCATCACGCATGAACTCTTGATCTTCAATTACTTCACAATGCCGTGTTAGTGCACTTTTATCCAGCTCTCTTTCTAATGTTGACCGGCGAATGTATTTTGGTAGGTGAAAAGTGAGCAGATTAATCGCTTTCTTGCCGAGAACAGATCGCCCCTCGGCTGGCAGGTTAACGCGAAATCTAAGTTCAATACCCTCATCGGTAAATAACACTGCAGTAGAGTCTAGGACCGTTTGGCCTGTTAGAGAGATATCAATGCTATTTTCTTGTTTCGATAGTTGAGCAAAATGGCGTCCAATGAAGTCTCTGGCAGCAATTTGATATGCCTGAGATTTATCCAGAAGCCACTCCAAACCTGTTAATGACCACGGACGTATTGCTCTAACCCTTGATGCTGAAGCATGGGGATCTGCCTGAACCTGATCGACTAGGAACCTATAATCACCGAAATCGTACTCACCTCTAATTTTCTGGTAAGCACGGTAGTTTTGTTTTTCTATCTTTTTAAGTGTCGCGGTTAGCTGTTCCATAAGACGATCTCGGGCGGGGTATGTTAAAGGCGAGGATTATATGAATGGCTCGCCACTGAGTAAAGTGAATCCGTGTTAATGAGATAAAACCTGCGTCTGCAATTTTTCTTCAAATTCTCTGCAAGGCATTGGTTTAGAGTAGAAATAGCCTTGACCATACTCACAACCTTGACTGACGACGAATTCTTCATGCTTTTGGTTTTCAATACCTTCAGCTGTGATTGTCAGATTAAACTTCTTGGCTATGGATATAATAGAACGAACAATTTCCTGGTCCTCATAACTTTCGTCAATCTTCTGGATAAAACTTTTATCTAGCTTAATCGAGTGAAATGGAAATTTTTTGAGGTAGTCGTAAGAGGAATAGCCAGTACCAAAATCATCGAGTGACAACGTCACTCCTAGAAAGCGTAGGTCATTTAAAGTGTTTTTCATCACTTTTTCATCGATAATCATCCCGCTTTCTGTAATCTCTAATTCAAGATTTTCAGCGGGAAGTTGGTATAGGTTGAGTAGTTCTTCAACTTCAGAGACAAAGTTAAGGCTATTCAGTTGAACGACGGAGATATTGACTGCAATTTTAAATTCAGGATTCAATTCCACCCACTTAGCACCCTTTTGGATCGCCTCGTTTAGGACAAAGCGCCCGAGCTCAAAAATGAGACCATTTTCTTCTGCGATATTGATCAAGGTTTCGCTGGAAATATCCCCCATAGTTGGGTGCTTCCAACGCAATAGGGCTTCTGCACCAATCCAACCACCATTTTGGTTACAAATTTTAGGTTGGAAGTAAAGTAGGAGATTGCGATTGCGTATCGCATCAAGCAAATAGGCTTCTAGTTGATAAATGTTTTCGGTCAACTTGTGAAAGGTTTGTGAATAATAACTGTGACTATGGCCACTATCTTTACATGATTGGACCGCTTTTGAGGCAAATAGCAAAAGATTTTGGGGGCACAAGGTGTCGTTAGTTGTGCTAATTCCTATATGAGCGTTCAGATGATGTCTTTTACCGTTTACGATATATTCTAATTGACTTACTTTAGCTATGTGTTGAGATAAATTTGTCAGTATTTCTTGTTTTTTCGGAGCGTAAATAAGTAAAACCAAATCGACCGATGTTGAAAGAGTAGTCAATACGGTGCAGTTATCTATATTGCCGATATTTTGGCGAAATTTAACTAAGAGTTGTTGCCATGTAGGACAGCCATGTTGTTCTTGAATTATCTGTCCATTATAAAAGTTTATATGAATTACAGCACCGAGTAATGATCGGTTTTGAGTGTTCTTTATGAGTTGTACAACTTCATCCTCCAGAGCTGAGCGATTTAAAAACCCAGTATTAATATCATGCGTTTGTTGATAGCAAACCATTTTTTCTGCTAGCTTACGCTTTTTAATCTCTTGGTCAAGATGGCCATTTAGCCTGCTCATGTCTCGGTTGCGAGTATAAATTCGACTTTTCAATTCTCGATTAGTTTGTTTGAGTTTTTCATTTTGGTAGAGCGTGGATAATTGTGACTCAATCGAATTGCGAAAATTTCGAATGAGTTTTTGGTAATTAAACTTGAAAAGATACTCGTCGCTATCGAAAACACAGATAGTACCGAATTTGTTGCCATTGGGCCATTTAACAGGCATACCATGACACGACTCTAATTCTAGCTTTGAAATTGGGTGATCTGCCGATAAAGAAATTGACCTATCAGCTTGATTAACTATCATTTGTTTTAGGATATTGTCTTGTTGCCTGCAATCAATATCTCTATGAATATCTGTGTTATTTTTTTGCTTATCAGAGTATGTGTCAGAATGTTTTTTACCTGATGAGAGAACTTCAAGCTGAGAGTCATAACGCATAATCAAAGCTGTTGGAACAGAGATGACTTCAGCGATTAAGTTGACATTGTGTTGCCAGCTATTCGAGATGTTCTCAGGAATAATCAAGTTGGCAGTATTAATTTGCGACATTTGCACCGAATCCTTTACGGCTAACTTTTTGTTTGAATTCATATAATATGAAAAGGTTGGCCGTTTTCGTTCTTCATAATTTTGTCATTTTAAAACATAGGAAGCGTAACAGAGATTGGATACTTCCACTTTCTTAATTTTAAGAAAATGACAATCCTACTTGTTTGTGATCTCTAAATCAGCTTTATGAGTGCTGTGTTAAATACAATCTCACAAGTGAGACGCGTTTGTGCAACAAGTCTTAATTGTGAGAATATTGGCGTCCAATCAATCCAACCGATAACTTAGATATGTTTAAGTAGTTCATTCGCAACGAATTTTGCAATCCAAGGTTGAGCATTTTCGTTAGGGTGAAGGCCATCATCCATCATCCATTCTGGCCGAGTAATGACACCTTCCAAAAAGAAAGGCAGTAAAGGGATATCAAGTTGCTTTGCTATCGAAGGGTACAAGTCTGCGAAGGCTTGAGTATAACGTTTTCCATAGTTGGGGAGGATGTGGATTTGCATAAGTAGTGCTTGTGCGTCCGAAGACTGAACTAAATGAACAATTTGACGTAAATTATTTTGTATCAGGTTGAGAGGAAAGCCTCGCAGGCCGTCATTGGCTCCCAATTCAATAAGGACAACATCTGGCTTATGTGTCTCTAGCAATTTGGGCAATCGAGCCAAACCGTTTCCTGTCGTATCACCAGATATACTGGCATTAACGACCGTTATTGTTTTGTTGTTTTGAACCATGACATTTGGTAACAAAGTAGGCCAAGCTTTATCAATCGACATCTGGTAGCCTGCACTTAAACTGTCACCTAAAATTAGAAGCTTAGCAGCGCTCAACGGATTCATATAAAAGATAAAAAGCATTAAGGAAACTAGTCGAATCATGTACCCATCCATCATAAAAGCAGAGTCATTGTCTAAGTTAGTCTCTACTAAACAGGAGCGATTGACAATCCTAGAAAACGTAAACTTGGATATTAAAGAAGGTGAAAGTATTGCTATTGTTGGGACATCTGGGGCTGGAAAATCGACGCTAATGACACTGCTTGCCGGCTTAGATACTCCGACATCAGGAAAAATTTCTCTGCTAGACCAACAAATAAGTGATATGAATGATGAAGAGAGAGCCGCGATTCGCAGTAGGTCAGTAGGGTTTGTCTTTCAAAGCTTTCTCTTAGTTCCCAGCTTAAGTGCTTTAGATAACGTGACGCTACCTTGCTTGCTAAAAGGTGAAAGTGAAAACAAGGTGCGTGCTACAGAGCTTCTCACTTCAGTGGGTCTTGAGCATCGAATACATCATTTCCCCACACAGTTATCTGGAGGAGAGCAACAACGTGTTGCTTTAGCTCGCGCGTTTATGATTCAACCTAAAGTGTTATTCGCTGATGAGCCGACAGGAAATCTTGACCAAGTAACGGCGGAGAAGGTGATTCATTTGTTGTTTGAACTCAACAAACAGCATCACACCACACTCGTTTTAGTCACTCATGACATGCAATTGGCTAATCTATGCGATCGTCGATTACATATTCAAGCCGGACATTTGGAGGAGCTGTGATGCGCTCTAAAACAACGATTATCCGGCAGTTATCATGGAGCATCTCTGAAATACGTCATGCTAACTTATGGCCTGTTTCCGTAGCAATCAGTTTAATTATCGCCTGTATCTTTGCGATAACAGCACTTGCAGAAAGGGTTGAACAAGCGGTTGTGAAACAAGGAAAAGAAGCGCTAACCGCAGATACGGTGTTTGTCTCATCCAATCCAATACCAAGTGAACTTGTTCAAATGACGGATTCTGGGGAGCTAATCACTGCCCAGCAAACTCGTTTTGCAACCATGGCGTTTAGTGATCAAAGTATGAAATTGGTTATGGTAAAAGCAGTGGATGATCGTTATCCATTGCGCGGTAATCTTATCTTGTCAAATGACCAAGACACACACGTCAATGTTCGTTCTGGTGAACTCTGGTTAGATGAAAGACTGTTTGCTATCCTCAATATTACGATAGGTGACAACGTCACAATAGGTGATGCCAACTTACAGGTATCAGGACGTGTCGTTGAAGAACCAGGAATGAGTTTCAATCCCTTTCAACAAATGCCTTCGGTGTATATCCATAGCTCAGACCTCGACAAAACAGGAGCCATTCAGCTAGGGAGCAGAGTACGTTATAGTCTCTTTATCAATGGTGAAGAAGAAGCCATTAACAAAATAAAGCAAACATTGAAGTTGACTCCTAGTGATCGGTGGAAAGATCAGAACACATCAAGTCGAACGAGTGAGGTATTTGAGCGTACTGAACAGTATTTATCTTTATCTGTCGCTATTGTCGTTATCATGGCAGCGACAACATTAGTGTTTACGTGTCAGCACTATGTCACATCTCGACGAAAAACGATTGCTATGTTCAAAAGTTTGGGTGCCAGCAAAACTTGGTTAACCCGCTGGATTTCAATGCAAATTATGATTTTGCTTATCGCAGCTGTAGTGGTGGGGATTGGCGTAGGTATTCTGCTTGAATTTTTGTTGCGAATCCCATTGGTTGACTTGCTGCCAAGTCCTTTGCCAGACTATGGCCTAAGTCCTTTTGTTATCGCGATTGTAACAAGTGTGCTGATATCCACACCTGCGCTTGGCATCCCCTTGCAACGATTATTAACTATTAGTGCTTTGGAAGTGATGCAGCCGAATACTCATACTAAAAGAAGTCGCTGGACATTGTGGCTACTTTTAGTTCCTGCATTGCCAATGCTTTGGGTGTATAAAGACAATGCCCTAATATGGGTAGTGTTGGGTGGTATTATAGGGCTGCTTATTGTGCTCGCACTTGTGAGTGTTTGCATGATGAAGGCTATGGCAACAATTGCGTTGCCGACTTCTTTTAAACTGGCATTAAGTAGAATGAATCGTTCGCCAATATCAACTGGTTTACAGTTTGGTGCACTGGCACTCTCCTTGATGCTTGTTGCAGTCGTTTGGTTGGTGCGCAGCGATATACTTTCGGATTGGCAAAGAACTGTCCCCGTAGATGCTCCCAACGCGTTTGCACTCAATATTGCCCCTTATGAAAAAGACGGATACCTCAAAGCCATTGATGATAATGGTATTGAACGCTCTAAAGCCTACCCGATAATTAGAGGTCGATTAAGTAAAATAAACGGTAAGGAAGCGAAAAATGCGGCTCAGGGAGGGGAAGGTACCGACGTTCTCCGGCGAGAGATTAATTTTACATACTCCTCACAGATCCCTGAACACAATGTTGTGTTAACAGGAGATTGGACATCAAAACACGGCGTGTCAGTAGAGGCCGATGTGGCCAAGGATTTGAGGCTAAAAATAGGTGATAGCTTAGAGTTTGTTATCAATAGTCAAGTCATCACTGCCGAAGTAAACAGCATACGTCAGGTAGAATGGCGAGATATGAAGCCCAATTTCTATTTTATCTTCACCCCCGACGTGCTTAAAGATATTGCTGCGACCTACCTAGTCAGTTTTAGGGTGGATGAGAATCAAGACTCATTTCTTAACGATTTATCAAGAAGCTATCCGACTGTCAGTTTAATGGATATCAGGCAGATGGGGGATAAGATTCAGCAACTGTTGCGGCAAATGGTGTCGTCTATTACCCTTCTGGCTGGATTGGGTGTTATCGCTGGAATATTACTTATTTTTACTCTGTTACGTCTTAGCTTAGGTCAACGTCAATCGGAAGTACGACTCTACAGAACCTTAGGTGCGAGTAAAAAACGCGTCACAAGAACCATTTGGGCCGAATATGGATTATTGTCAGTCATGGCGGGTTTGATTGCTGTGGTTGGAGCTGAGTTAGTGGTAGCCGGCATCATTTCGTTTGGTTTTGAACTTTCTCCTAGCCTCCATTTTTCCATGTGGTTTGTTCTCCCTGCGTTAACGTTTTGCACACTTTTCCTAGTGATTAATAGTTTGTTGAATCAGCTGCTATCCCCGATAAATAAAGAATTTACTTAGACCTCTTCTAGGCAAGTTATCTAGTTATCCACAAAAACAGTGGATAAACTTTGGGATAACTTAGCCTGTAGATAACTCGTCATGTCTCTTAAAGCCAGTTGGCATAATGTGTCGAGATATTTTGTTATTCACAGTAGTAATTTTTGTGGATTTCATAAGATATTAGTCAAGTGCTTTTTTTATTTTTTTTACTTGAAATTGTCCTATTTATCCCATTCAAAAAATGTGATTTTTTTCGCCGAATAAACTCAGTAAAATGTACTGACAATGAACAAATTAGCAGCACATATGTTAGTAGAGAACAAAAATTTGGAGATACCGACTATCGCGGTCATTGGTGGTGGGATCGCTGGAGCAACATGCGCTTTGCACCTAGCCGAAATTGGTCTCAATGTTGTGCTGCTTGAAAAGTCACCTAGCTTAGTTAGCGGTCCACCTATTTGTCATTTGCATGCGGGAGGGAATTTATACAGAGATATTGCTATCTCTCAATGTGTCGATTTACTAAAGCAATCAATCGATTCTGTGCGTCTTTATCCTCATACTATTAATCGACGCCCAACGATAATCGCTGTACCTAAAGCGGATAGCGGAAGCCCTGAACAACTTATAGAGCGGTTAGATATCATTCAATCTTGTTACCAGAGCTTGGTTGATGCGGATGAGAAAAATCAGGTTCTCGGGCCACCCTCTGAATATTACAAATTGTATAACCGCGATGACCTTGAGCAATTGTCTAAACATCAGCAAGAGTCTGAGCCCGTTTCTACAGACGAGTGGGTTATCCCATTTGCTAAAGCCACGGATATGGATTCATTGCAATTCCCTGTTGTCGTCGTCCAAGAGTACGGTTGGAGTGTTTTTCGTATTGCGGCATCAGCGACACTCGCTTTGGAGTCGATGGAGAATTGTAAGCTGCACACAAAAACACAGGTGATTGGTTTACACAAGAGCGTGTCAGGATGGCAGTTAGAATGTTTGCAATCAGGCGGTGAGAAATTTGATATTTCAGCTGATTACTTGGTTAATGCCTGTGGCTACGAAACAGGTATAATCGATGACTTGGCACATACGCCTCGTCAGAGAATGGTTGAATTTAAAGCCGCTTATGTTACTCGTTGGGATGAATGTAATGAGTTTTGGCCAGAGGTCGTTTTTCATGGTCCAAGGGGTACACCGAGCGGTATGGCTCAATTAACGCCGTACGCCAATGGTGTTTTTCAAATTCATGGGATGACCAAAGAGATTACCTTATTTGATGATGGGTTTGTTTCATCCGATGAACAGACATCCCAACCCAAGTTACCACAGAAATTGGAACGTAAAATTAAGGCCGGATGGGATGCGTCAGTGATGATTGAGAGAACCCATCGATCTATTGAGCATATGGCGAAATTCATTCCAAGCTATAAGACTGCGCATGAGTTGGGAAATCCTTTATTTGGTGCACAGCAGATACCGGGAACTGATAAAACCCTCCGAGCAGCTGATGTGACTTTTGAAGGAAACGATTATGCTAGAGTTGAAGTGATTAAAGGTTCTTCGGCGTTGGAAGCGGCTGTGAAAGTCGTTACAAAATGGCAATTATTTGAGTATGCCAATACCAGTATTGAATCCATGCACCCAGTGAGTATGTCTCTGACAGCTTGTGAAGTGGAACGAAAGGCAGAAGATCTTGCACGGTTGCGTAACTATCCGCCTGAACTTGCAAAAGTTTATGGCTTTTAAAGTACCATAATACACATAGTTAAGTTAAAAATTTGAAAACAAACAGGGTTCAAATTAGTAGCCAAAAAACTTTGCCCATTGACACCAAACTTCCTGGAGTCCAAGCAAGTCACCTCTGACAAACTTAACTTTTTGACCTGGCCTTGATTGTGCCAGTCTAGGGAGGTCAATACGCGCGACGCACCCTATCTTGGGATAACCGCCTATGGTTTGTCGGTCATTGAGCAAGATTATGGGCTGACCGTCGGGTGTAATTTGAATCGCACCGAGTGCAATACCTTCACTCAAATACTCTTTCTTTGGTGGAGCAATATGGCCATCACATAGACGGTAGCCCATTCTGTCAACCAGTTTACTGACACTAAATGTTTGGTTATACATGGAATGTAAAGCATCAGGTGAAAAATCGTTTGCTTGATAGCCTTCAATGACTCTTAGTTCTAGGGGGAGATCGTAATCTGGTTTGTATCTGAAAGTCATCTGCCTTGTTTTTGTGCCAAGATTGTGTGGGCCAAAATGAATCACATCCCCAGTCTTAATTGGATTCCCATGCATAATCCCACCAAGTTGGTCACGTACCACCGTTGCTGTACTCCCTAAATGAGGAAGAACCTTAAAGCCCCCTTTGACGGCTAAGTAGCTACGAAGTCCATTTTTGGGTAACCCAAAAGTGAGAGTCTGTCCCCCTTTTGTATTAAATGAAGACCAATTTTCAATAGGTTGACCATCTAATTTGGCTTGTAAATCACCACCTGCTATTGCCATTTCACAGCTGGAATGAATGAGAAACTCAGCTTGTCCCAACGTAATCTCTAACGAGGGGCAGTTTGTATGGTTATCAAGTAAGTGGTTAGCCCAGCTATAGGCATAATCATCAACGGGGCCTCCTTGAGTTATACCCAAGTGGGCTAATCCAAAACGTCCAAAATCTTGAATAAGTGTTTGCTGGCCTGGTTTAACGGCTGTAATTGCGTGGATATCGCTCACTGGTTCCATCCCCTTATAATCTGTCCACCAAGACGAATAAATTCATCACTAGAAATGGGCTTGAAGCGCACTTTTGTACCGATACTAAAAGGTAGAATGGGTGACTTTTCAGGTGTATATAAGTTGAGAGGACAATTGCCTATGATATTCCACCCACCGGGAGAAGTGGAGGGGTAAACGGCGGTATTGCGATTTGCGATGCCAACGCTTCCTTTTGGCACTTGTAGTCTAGGGGTCGTTTTTCGTGGCAAACGAAGCGGTTTTGCTACAGATGATAAAAAAGCAAACCCAGGAGCAAAGCCAATGGCTCCTACGGTGTACTCATTGTTTGTATGTAGGCCGATTACATCATCAAGGTTAAGACCTGCTGAATGGTATTGTTCAAGTTCAGGGCCTACATCTTGGTGGTAGTACACAGGAAGCTCTATCACGTCAGAATCGGTATCATCAGGTAAGGCTTTTATTGCTTCAGTCACCAGGGTTTCTAAATAGGGAATAAACTCGAATATAGATACTCGATGGGGTAGATAGTCTATCAATATCGAATCCATTGATGGTGTTACGTTCATAATCATTGCACCTAACTGATTGGCTATGTATCTGCTAATCTCACCAATCAATAGAGAAAGTTTATGACTACATTCTGCTTCAAATCGAATAAGTATTGAGCATTCAGCCACGGGATCAACGGACGTTTCTATATTCACTCTCAGTCTCCTAAAAGGACATTTTTTATCTTATGTATCATCTCGATTGATTGTTTATTATCACCATGGACGCAAATGGTATCGGCTTCGATTGGTATCAGGAAATCGTCAATTGTTCTTACCTTTCCGTAGTGGGCAATCTGTTTGACTTGATCCAAAATATCGTCTTCTTTATCCAGCACTGCACCAGACATTGAGCGAGGGGCAAGCTCTCCAGAGGACAAATAAGCTCTATCGGCAAAAGCCTCAAAGAAAATAGGCAGTTCATACTTATCAGCAATTTCAAGATGCCTTTCGTTGTCTTTGATAGCTAACATCATAAGCGGAACACCAAAGCATGCAACAGCGTCCGCAATGGCATCGAAAATAGTCAAGTCTCGCAGCATGTCGTTATAGAGCGCCCCATGAGGCTTTACATAGCTAATCTGAGTATTTTGGCTTTCTGCTAGTGCCTTCAAAGCCCCGACTTGATAGATAACCATATTGGTAATGGACTCTTTATCCATATCTATCTTACGCCGGCCAAACCCTTGTAGGTCAGGGTAACTTGGATGGGCTCCTATCTGGGTGTCATGTTGAATTGCGAGCTTAATCGTGTGCAGCATAATATCAGGATCAGAAGCGTGAAATCCGCAGGCGAGGTTCGCCATGTCCACCCATGGCATCACGGCTTCGTCATTACCCATTTTCCACCTTCCAAAACTCTCACCCATATCGCAATTGAGAGTAATTGTTCGTTTTGTCATCGAGTAGGTTCCAATAGCCAAGCTTATTCAATATGTTATAAAAATAACAAACAATCGGCGATCTTTTTCATTATTTTTGTAATTCGTTGAGGCTTACCGTGAATTTCATGACACTGAAGACATTCAACATAGAGACGCAGGTAGTAACTAAATAGATGCGCTATATTTTTAATCTAACACCCGTTAGTATGTGCTTGAAAATAATAATAAGGTTTTTAATATGAATGTATTAGTAACTGGTGGCCTTGGTTATATCGGGAGCCATACTTGTATCCAAATGCTGGAAGCCGGTATAAAACCAGTGATTTTTGATAATTTGTACAACAGCAACGAATCTGTGCTAGGGCGTATCGAGATGGTTACAGGTGCATCCCCTATATTTGTTAAAGGTGATGTTCGTGACAAAGAGAAGCTAATTAAGGTACTCAAAGAGCAAAGTATTAGTGCTGTAGTACATTTTGCAGGTTTAAAAGCGGTAGGTGAATCGGTAGAGAAGCCTCTTGAATACTACGACAATAATGTAAACGGTACTCTGGTATTAGTAGATGCAATGCGTGAAGTTGGCGTGAAATCGTTGGTTTTTTCATCATCAGCAACAGTCTATGGGGATCCTGCTAGTGTCCCTATTACCGAAGAGTTTCCAACCAGTGCAACCAACCCTTATGGCCGTAGTAAGCTTATGGTAGAAGAGTGTTTAACTGATTTTCAAAAGGCCAATTCCGAGTGGAGCATTACTCTGCTGCGTTATTTCAATCCAGTCGGCGCTCACCCATCTGGTCAGTTGGGCGAAGACCCATCGGGCATTCCGAACAATTTGATGCCATTTGTCTCTCAGGTCGCTGTTGGAAGGAGAGAGTATTTATCCGTGTTTGGTGATGATTACCCAACAAAGGATGGAACGGGTGTGCGAGACTATATTCACGTTATGGACTTATCTGATGGGCATGTTTGTGCACTGAATAAGGTGGGACAAACCAGTGGCTTACATATTTATAACTTAGGAACAGGAAACGGTTATAGTGTATTGGAGATGGTTTCGGCATTTGAAAAGGCATCTGGAAAGAAAGTCCCGTACAAAATTGCCCCGAGACGTCCTGGCGATATCGCCGAATGTTGGGCTGATCCATCAAAAGCACAGCGAGAGTTAAACTGGAAAGCCGAACGAACACTACAACAAATGACGACAGACACATGGTATTGGCAGTCCAATAACCCGAATGGCTATCCAGATCACTGAACCCGTTACCTAATGCTCGAAGGTCTTCATTACAGTACAATGGGACGAGAAAAGGAAATGGTATTCTTAACTAAGTTGGGCTACACAATAGAGCTGGACATATTTTCGAACCGCCATTTTGTCTAATGAACGTTGCAGTGGGTGAGTACATTTAACAAAATATGGACTAAGTGAAAAGCAGTCCTCTAGTAAATTACTTAATAATGTGCTGCCTTCTGACAATTTTACGCCTTGCACCTTATACTGTTCGACATCATCAGGGAGCTGGCCTGTCCACCAATGCAGCAGTTCCCTGCTTAGCTTGTTGCGTGAAAACCAATGGTCACCGATTAATAGCAACAGATCATTTGGTTGGATCGCAAAAGAGTACTCTTCTTGCCAATGATTAATGGCGTGAATAAACCTTTTCCTGCACATATTACCCCCTGTGGCTAAATGGGATGTCAAAACCCAAATGGTGCCCACATCTGAAGTCACTCTGTAATAATGAATAGGATGTAAATTTGTATTAAAGTCCAAAGCGACATACTCGCAATCATGACCAAATTCGGTCAGCGTATGCGAAAGTCTTTGAGAGAACGCCAAACTTAAATGATGTTGACTCATTCCTTTGTCATGTATCGTCGGAAAATGCTCTTGACAAAGCTTGATACAATCCGTCTGAAATTCATTAACGCTTTGGATTAGCACATCTAGAAGCAAGAGGTTTCTCTCCAAGGTTATGGTGCTATCAAAAAGATTAGCATGCTAAGTTCTTATTTAGTTACATTTAAATATAGAAACTATGAAGATATTTAGAGGCTGATCGTTAAGATTGAATTTGTGTCACAACACAAGCAAGTATTGCATTCTTGCTTGTTGCTATCTCAAAAAGATCAACTAAACGTTTAACGTCTTCTGATTTGATTTAGAAGCCGCGAGAAAATCAGTAGCGTCGATGGAAAGGTATGACGTGCGTAAATGTCATTCAAAATTTCTGAATGACTTGACCAAACTTTACCTATTTTATGAATGTAAAGAAGGGTAAATAATCTGTTCTAGGTATCAACTCGGGGATAATCTAGTTGATAAAGAGACGTATTTAATATTGGATAACATGCAATGACTTCAGCAGTAAAAAACTACAACCTAGTAGCCCGAACTATTCATTGGACGTCTGCCATTGTGGTGGTCGGTATGTTTGCCGTTGGATTGTGGATGGTTGACCTGAGTTATTACAGTGAGTGGTACAGAACGGCACCTCACTGGCACAAATCGATTGGAATGCTCTTAGCTGGTTTAACCCTTTTTCGTATCGTTTGGAAAAAAGTCACTCGTTCACCTGAAATAGAAGGTAAACCGTATGAGATTTTAGCCGCTAGACTAGCCCATAGTTTTATGTACCTGATTTTAATTGCACTGTTTGTCTCAGGGTATTTAATTTCCACAGAAGATGGCCGCAGTATCGACGTTTTTGATTGGTTCTCTATCCCCGGCCTTGGAGCTCTATTTGAAAACCAAGCCGATCTATCTGGGGAAGTACATTTTTACTGCGCTTGGGCACTTATTATTATGGCTGCAGCACATGCGCTGGCAGCTATCAAACACCACGTGATAACCAAAGACAATACTCTACGCAAGATGATAGGAGCTTCGAAATGAGAAAAAATGTATTCGCCACTGGACTGGCTATTTTAGCTATTGCATTGCCGTTTAGCGCTAGTGCTGCGGATTATGTTATTGATACCAAGGGTGCTCATGCATCAATTAACTTCAAGATTAGCCACTTGGGATACAGTTTTATAAAGGGGCGTTTTAATAAATTTGAAGGTGATTTTTCCTATGATCCTAGCAATGTCAGTGCCTCAAAGGTTTCAGTCACTGTTGATACAACCAGTTTAGATTCTAACCATGCAGAGCGCGATAAACATATACGAAGCGGTGATTTCATTGATGCTTCAAAATTTTCGACCGCAACGTTTAAAAGTACAAGCGTGGTAGACAAGGGTGACGGTAAATTGGAAGTGAATGGTGACTTAAATCTTCATGGTGTAACCAAACCTATAACGATTGATGCTGAATTTATAGGATCTGGTGCAGATCCATGGGGTGGAGAGAGAGCAGGTTTTAATGGTACTGTTCGACTTGAGCTTGCCGATTTTAAAATTCCGGTGATGGGTTCTTCCAGTTACGTAGACATGGAGCTGCATGTCGAAGGTATTAAAAAATAGTAACTAGCAGCCCCCAGCATAGGTGTTGGGGGCTTACGTTATTAAAATATATCCATGAATCACGTATTACCATTGGCCATTGTGACTACGCGTTTTAAGGTCCATCTGAGTAGGATTGGTATGCAATCCATACCGCGAGTTTCACAGTAGGAGACAATAGCCAGTGCCAAATCTGGCTTAGCAAACTTTTTAAGTACTCGAGTGACGACTTTTTTAGCTGGGATGGGGTGGTCTAAGGGTATTCGGACCATGTCTTTAAAAAACGCTTCAAACCCATTGTTATATAGATAGTGCTCAATGTCTCGGTCTGGAAGTTCTGTTAGCCGATGGCGTTCTTGATCGTTACCAAGTTGAGCACGGACGGTTGAGGCGTATTTTTTCCCCGCAGCATCACCATCTGTGACGACATGCCAATCAATACCAAAGGCTTTTGCTATTTTGACCAATGATTTTAAGCCAGATTGAGCAAACTCGATAATTTGTACACCTTCGGCTGCTAAATTATAACCACATTGGTTGGCGAGCTCATTAAACAGCCATACCTCTGTTTCTCCTTCTACCAATAGCCAACATCGAGCAAACAGTGCTCCTGAGCGGTGAAATCGAATGTGAAACCCGATGCGTCTAAGCTCATCTTTGGAAAAACCTTGAGCCGGAAGGTAAGTGGTTATGGTTTTATCTGATTGGCGAACTAAACGTCGAATGCTATTCAGTGGCACTTGCCCAAGCAGATCGCCGCTGTTGGTTGTGAGTATTTTTTGCATTGGCAATAGCTGAAGCAGGCTCCAAGCTCGCGCTAAATGCGTAGGATGCAGACGTCCCTCAGGATCTTCTAAGATAAGCAGTGGCCTTGCACACCGACGTAACTTGTTAGGGCCTTTAGCTTGCAAATAAGCGTTCAGTAATCCCATAAACAATAATCGAGTCTGCTTACTTTGTGTCTCTTCGACGATTTGAGAAATACTTTTATTGCTCGGTGAGCTGTTAAAAAAGATGCCGTCTCTTTGTTTGCGAAGGTTTTTTCGCGTATTGGATTTAAAGGAAAAATAGTGTTCAACTAAAGCATTCATTGAATTTAGGCTGCTTTTCATTTCTCCTTTGTTGACATGCCCAGGTACAGCCATTAAACGCCTACAAGTGTTATTGATTCGCTTTTCTATCCTGTCACTGGTATCCCCACCGTTTCTTATCGGTCGTTCAAAACGGCGGGAGTCTTTCAACCGTATCACGGGGTGAAGTGACATTAACTCTTGGGCAAGCTTTTCAGAGTGATGTAATGGTAGGGGATTCCCCTGATTATCAAGAAATGCGTAACGAGTTTTTACCTCATGGCCTTCTCGACTGGCACTTAAGCGGTATATTATATTATTGACGCCTTGTGCATTTTGAATCCACACTGGTTTAATTTTGCGATATCGACCTGAATTGATTTCTTTTTTGTCAGTGGAAATCAAGCTGAGTACGATTTGTAGATGTTGAGTCTGTGGATGCGCAACGGAATAATCGACGTGAAAGTCTGCCATTTCGAATTGATATGGTATACCTTTGGGGGGCAAAGCGACCGCCAGTGCGTCTAATAGTGACGATTTCCCCCATGTATTTTCCCCGATAAGGGTCGTAAGCTCTTCAAATGCGATGGAAAGTCGCTTGATCCCACGAAAGCCGGAAATTTCTATCCGCTCTAGAAGCATTGACAGACTCCAAATGAGCTATTATTCATAAAAGCATAATAGAAAACATTCGAATAAGCAGAAGGTTAGCTCACAAAGTTACGAATTTTAAAATTGCGCACGCTGTTTTATGCAGTGGTACTGTGGGTATTTGCAAAGCTAAAATGTATAAAAAATTGAAAGTTAATGAAATTGTCATAAGTGATGAGATAACATATGTGTGATAATGAGAATAATTTATGCACGATAAAAATAATAAAATGGCCAAAATAAGACTTATACACATTAATGATACCCACTCACACTTCGAGCCAACCTCTCTGCAATTGTCAATTTCGCTATCAGGACAAACATTAGCCCCTTATGTCAGTGCGGGTGGGTTTGCCCGTATTGCCGCAAGAAAAAAGCAGCTTGAAGCAACACTTTGTGACACAAGAGAAATGGTCTTTCTCCACGCGGGCGACTGTTTCCAAGGCACCTTGTATTTTTCCTTGTTTAAAGGGGAAGCTAACGCAGAAATGCTGAATACACTCAATCTTGATGCTATGGCTCTGGGAAACCACGAATTAGACATGGGTAACTTACCTGTTGCAAAATTTGTTAGGCAAATCAATTTCCCTTTGCTTGCAGGGAATTGGGACCTTTCGCAAGAAGCGAGTAACAAAAAATTAACAATAAGAGGCAGGGAAAATGTTTATGCTTATGATCCATTAGCTTGCACGGCTCAATGGATTGTAAAGTATGCTCAGGGAGAGCCTATAGCCATCTTTTCTTTGGCGCTTGACCAAATGCTCGATATTTCAAATCCAGATCATGATACACCTTTTGTTGATTCAATTGAGACAGCCGTAAATACGGTGAAAGCAATCCGGTCTCAGGGAATCAACAACATTATCTTACTTAGTCATATGGGCTATGAAGCTGATTTTGAGCTCGCTGAAAAGGTTGAGGGAATTGGCATTATAGTTGGCGGGCACAGCCATCGCCTGCAAGGTGACTTTAGTGCTTTGGGCCTTAAAAAAGACGATGACTATGGGATGGTGGTAAATGATACCTATATTGTGCAGGCTGGCTATCATTCACTTAGCATGGGACATTGTGACATTGATTTTGACGCGAATGGCAAAATTGTACGTTTCAACGGAAAAAATGAACTGCTATTAGGACGAAGGGTTTTTCTTGATGCAAGCATGACAAAAGCGACGGATCAAATACCTTACACCCATGCCCGTCAATTTATCGACAGTCATCCCAATGTTGTTGTCTGCAAAAAAGATCCGGATGTTCAGGAAATATTGAATACTAAGTATGTCCCTATGGTTCGAAAGCTACAAGATAGGATCGTAGCGATAGCAAATAAACCCATGCGACATGTACGTATCCCTGATGAAATAGGAGCAAGCGAATTGGCTCCGTTTGTCGCAGAGTCTTTTGCGTATACTATGCAGAAACTCGGTTATGAAGTGGAGTTTGCGATTCACAATGCCGGTGGCGTGAGAAATTCACTTCATCAGGGCAATGTTTCTGTGGGTGATATTGCCGGAAAGTTACTTCCGTTTGCCGTTCCAGTTGGGGTTTATAAAATAAAAGGGAAGGATATTGCCGCAGCGCTTGAAGGGGCGATTAACAATGCTCTCAATAATGGCGTAAAAGGTACAGGTGATGGCTCTTATCCATATACCTATAATCTCAACTTCACATACTTAAGTGACGCTCCAAAAGGGCAAAGGGTTGTCGATTTTGAGATATATTCCCCTGAGTTAGGCTGGCAACCAATTGATCCAAATAAATTTTATCTGGGCAGTTCTTCAGCTTATACGATGAAAGGCAAGGAAGGTTATGAAGCCTTGCTCAATATTTCTGGAGACGAGATTGTTACAGACAAGTCGATGACGGACTGTTTTATCGAGCTACTCACAGATAAGCCTGATGAACTTAATCGGACTCAGCTAACTCAGCAAACATGGTGGCACAAAGGTTGCTAGCTTTTTTATCGAGCTAATATTACTTTCTGGGGGACCTATGTTAAAGAGAAATTGGTTCGATATTGTCGTTGTAGTGAGTTGGGTCGGCGTCTGGTCAGCACTGGTTTATTTTATCCCGTCAGGAGGGATATAGCCTTCCGATAGAAGCTTTATGGGGATGCTATCCCCATGGGCTTTAATACAACCTTTTGCTCTCAAATTTTTACAAAACGCTCTGACCTGATTATCGACAGATATCTATAAGTTTAGGTATTCCAAAATTCTCAAAAGATAACGTCAATCTTTCCTTACCTGTGTACTCAGTGTCCCAAATACTGCTTAATGACTAGCTGCAATCCATTTGTCATTATATTGTCATCTTTCGGTGGGTTGTCAGTGGGGGGTGGTTTCGTTTAAATATTGATTTTATAGATGAACTTTTACAAAAAAATTATTGTAAATAGTTTGTTAAGATAAATGTATCTCGCTCTATCTATAGACTAAATATGTATTAAATTTAGCTTTATATCCACATTTTTGATGCTTTAGTGAATTTTCCCATTCTGTAATGTTAATAATGTGTTTCATTAGAAAAACTAATGTCAAATCAAAAAAATAGTCATTTTTTGAACAATGAAATATTGCCTAATATTCATGCATTGAAAACAGTTACCCAAAATTTATAGAGAGGCAATCATGGCACAAGCAATGCGTATCGGAACTATTGAAGCTCCCATCTCTATGGACAAGAAAACCTACACGGTTTCATTCAAAGGATTGATTGCACACCTGTTAGATATTCTTTTTACAGACAATACCCCTCGAGCATATTATGCGACTGATATGTCTGGGCATTTGCAAAAAGATATTGGTTTATACCGCTAACTGAAAGTTAAATAAAAAAGCCAACTTTATTGTTGGCTTTTTTATCTCTAGCTTTTATTTCTTGGCAAGGTGGTGAACGGTTGCCCCTGCAATAGAATCAATATCGGTATTTTTTGTTTTTAGGTAACGTTCAAAGTCAGGCAAAAGCGGCCCTATAGCTTCGTTCAGTGTGTCTTTTATTGTGTCAACCACAACTTGGGTACCACGCTCAATTTCTATATTAACATGCTCGCCAACTTGCTTATCTTCAAATGTTGTTTGGCGTCTCGTTTCTGGGATAAGCCAAACTTCAAACCAATTATTCGATTTATTTACATCGGCTATGGTAAGACTTGCCCCGTTGATAGCTATGTATCCTTTTGAAAAAACGTAGGGTTTAAGTGATTGAGGCAGGTCAAACCTGACCCTGTAGTTACCTTCTATTGCTTCTATCTCGGTGATTACTGCTTTATCGTCAACATGACCAGACAGAGGATGACCTCCGATCTCTGCGCCGTCTTTGGCTGCTCGTTCAACATTGACTCGTGCACCTGCGTTGCAACTTCCAAGAGTGGTGATCTTAATACTCGGGAGCATTACGTCAAAAGTGACACGGGATGTAGATTTAAGCTCAGTGACAGTTAAGCATACTCCGTCGACAGCAACACTTGCTCCAATATTAATATCGCGGCAAAAATCTCTATCAAATTCAATCTCAAAAGTTCTAATTCCGTTGTGATCCTTAATATCTAGAATCACTGCTATTGACGAAATAATTCCGGTAAACATTAGCGCTTTCTCCTATTCTTTGAAATCGAGAATAAACTGAAAACCAAGCGAGGTTGCTTTACCTTTAGAGCTAGCGGATATTGTGGATGTTTTGTCACTAGATAATTGCTGATTTGATGATTCTGATTCATGGATACTCCTTGGTTGTGAACCTGAATCAGGGCTGTATGGGATAAGAGGCAGCACTAGACGCTCCAAAAGAATTGAAGTGAATGCGGACACTCATTCTCTTTCATCCGGACTATCACCGTCGGCTCTGGTTTTTCACCAGATCTGCTGACCTCGAATAATCGAGCGCTCGCGGGCTTATCTGATTGAGATTCACCGCCGGTGGGGAATTTCACCCCGCCCTGAGAATAATATAAAGTCCAAGATTTGGACTTTGGCAGGATAATTCATTTCAAACTAATAGGGAAGACAGAGGTACACCTGACTCGTAAGGTGTTAGTTTTCGATCGGCAAATCATAATTTGCCCCCCATTCTGTCCAAGAGCCATCATATATGCTTAGATGCTGGTAACCTGAAATATGAGCAGCCGCTAAGACAATCGCAGCGGTAACGCCAGAACCACAACTAAATATGTACTTTGCCTTGTTAGCACCAAGGCTCGAAGAAAGGACCTGCTTTAGCTCGGATGGAGACTTAAACTTATGTCCATCAATTAGATCCATAAACGGCTGGCAAATTGAATTGGGAATATGGCCTGAACGTATACCAGCCCTTGGCTCAGCAACTTTTGCTTCAAATCGCTCTTTAGAACGAGCATCAACGATTTGACAATCTGAATTGTTTAAATGACTTAAGACAACATGAAAATCGGCAAAATAATGCGGGTTAAGTTGCCCGCTGAAGTCACCCTTAGAGGAGATGTCTCGATAAGATGTTGTTATCTCAAGACCCAAGCGTTTCCACTCAGTCAGCCCTCCATCTAGGATATAAACCTCTTTATGCCCCATCGCTTTAAACATCCACCACGCTCGCGGTGAAGCAAAAGTTCCACTGTTGTCATAAACAACAATGATCGAATTTTGGTTTAACCCAATCTCTTGGGCGAGTGAATTAAACCGTTCTTCACTGGGCATCATATGGGGAAGTGAAGAATTAGGATCGCAGAAGACTTTGTCGTAATCAAAGCGAATCGCATCGGGAATAATATTATCTTTATCACTTATAGGAGCGGATGGAATCTGAAACTCTATACTTGCATCTAAGATAATTAATCTTCCCGTGTTACGTAACTCTTGTAGCTGCTGTGGCGTGACGATCGGTGACATAAATATTCCTTATTTAAATGTGTCGAGTTTTACTGTGTGATACAAAACCTTCCAAAAATCAGATGTTTAACTAGGATTGCGGCCACAAACAGTGCAGTGTGCTATTTTGACCAATTTCATTTCTCGCCATGTCATACTCATTCCATCCATCAGCAAAAGTTTCCCCAGTTTTAATTGTCCAAATTTTGCAACAATTTTGATTGCCTCTAAGGCTTGGACAGCACCGATGATACCCACTATTGGGGACATGATACCAGACTCAACACAGCTTAAAGGTGTATGGTTTAATAGTGAGCTGAGGCACTGGTAACATGGCTGGTTGTCATCTTCATACGTAAAGACACTCACTTGCCCCTCCATTCTTATCGCTGCACCCGAAACTAAAGGGACTTTTAACCTATAACAAAGACGATTTAGCTGATTACGAGTCTCAAGATTGTCTGAACAATCAACAACAAGAGTATGCTGATTGATCTCGGCTTCAAGCTCTTGCTCGTCCAAGCGCTTAGGTATCGAGGAGATATCAAGATTCGGATTGAGTTGTCTAAGAGACTGTGCAGCAGAATATACTTTGTGCTGCCCTTGATTCATGTCATGATGTAAAACTTGCCTATGAAGGTTGGATGGCTCAACAATATCATCATCAACCAAGGTCAAGTGACCAATACCAGCTCCTGACAAATATTGACTAGCCGCACAGCCGAGACCACCAAGTCCGATAATAAGGAGTCGACTTTGCTTTAGCGCTTCCTGCCCTTCAAAATCGAAGTTATTTAAAATAATTTGGCGGTTGTAGCGCAAGATTTCTTGATCAGAAAGAATACTCAAATGGCTTCCTAGTAGAGTGACGAATTGAATACTTGGATATTTACGGTATCACCTAGTTCAACATTGCCACGTTCTTGTTCAAGAACAGCAAAACAGTTGGCTAGACTCATCGAACGAAAAGCTCCCGAACTTTGATTTCCTGTACTTTCTACAAAAAACTGGCCATCTTCGATGCTATATATCGCACGTTGATAGTCTGTACGTCCAGGGGCCTTTCTAAAGGCAGTTCGAGTTGTGGCGGGTATCGATTCGGGAAATTTCCACTGAGTGTGTCCTGCCAATTTTGCTAAGAAAGGTTGGACCAAAACGTACATGGTGACAACCGCAGAAACCGGATTTCCAGGAAGTCCACAGAACCATGCATTGGGTAAAGAGCCAAACGCAAACGGTTTGCCGGGCTTTATTGCTAACTTCCAGAAATCAATTTTACCCATATCTGATAATATATCTTTCGTATAGTCAGCTTCACCGACACTCACACCACCTGAGGTAATCAAAACATCTGCTAGGTTTTGTGCTTTTTCAAAGGCCAAACGTAGTTGGGATGGACAATCTGGAACGATACCAAGATCGATGGCCTCACAACCAAAATTCTCTATAAGAGGTTTAATCCCATAGCGGTTGCTATCGTATATTTGGCCGGTTTGAAGAGGCTCACCAAGTGCGACCAGCTCATCTCCTGTTGAGAAAAAAGCGACACGTGGCTTTCTAAAAACGCTCACATGGCTAATGCCTAAGGTTGCGATCATCGGTATGTCCCGAGCGGTCAAGCGAGCGCCTTTTGGTAACACCAAGTCACCTTCACAAACATCATCACCTTTAGGTCGAATATTGGTTTGTGGCTTGATCTTGGCCTGTTCAAATACAACACCTTGTGCTGTTTCTTTGGCTTCTTCTTGCATGATGACAGCATCACAACTCTCTGGAATCTGTGCTCCTGTCATGATTTTTATACAAGTATTCTCAGGCCATCGGTCAGTATAGGGCTGCCCCGCATAAGACGTCCCTGCAATTGGAAGAGGTTGGTCACGACTCACTTCGTTGATACGTACAGCAAAACCATCCATAGAGGAGTTGGCAAAAGGAGGGACGAAAATAGGAGAGTGGATGTTCTCTGCAAGTACATAACCGATAGCGTCGACGAGAGGAAGTAGTAAGCTTGATTGAATCGGTTTAACCGACGATAGCATTTTGTCTATTGCTTCTTCAACTGGCATTAAGTTTAGTGCGTCGCAGCAACCCATTAGATTACCCCTAATTAATTGTAATGTCGGTATATATTTCAATGACTATTATGGTATCACACATAATCGTAGTCACAATAATAGCCACGGATAAAATATGGGTGTAATTGTGCAAAAATACGAGTATCCTTGTCTGTCAGAAAAAGCTACTGATCCCTTTCACGACAGAAAGTGTAATCACTCTAAGTGAATGAATGTTTGTTTGGCGAATAGAATTTGAGAGGAAGTAGGATGTCAGGTCTGAGCGAATCCGCAAAATTGGTAAAGAAAGCGTTAGAAAGCAGGGGCTTAGAGACGCCAATGGTACCTAATCTGATGAATCGAGAAGAGAAGAAAGAAAAAATTCAGCACCATATGCGCGAAATTTTGTCTCTCTTAGAGCTCGATCTTACGGACGATAGCCTAGAAGAAACGCCGCATCGAGTAGCCAAAATGTACGTGGATGAAATTTTTTCTGGACTTGATTACTCAAATTTCCCCAAAATCACGGTGATCGAAAACAAGATGGACATGAGCGAGATGGTTCGTGTCAAAGACATCACGGTCACCAGTACTTGCGAACACCATCTGGTCACTATTGATGGTCGAGCCACCGTTGGATACATTCCTAGAGGTAAGATCATTGGCTTATCCAAAATTAACCGTATTGTTCGCTTTTTTGCTCAGCGCCCTCAAGTTCAAGAAAGAATGACACAGCAGATTTTGGTTGCTTTGCAAACCCTGCTTGAATCTGATGATGTGGCTGTGACTATTGATGCTACTCACTATTGCGTTAAATCTCGTGGTGTTATGGACGCAACCAGCGAAACAACCACCACAGCTCTTGGTGGTATTTTTAAGAGTAATCCAGCCACGCGCCATGAATTTCTGCATGGCATCCGCTAGATTTTAAATCTAGTTAACTTAACTATGTATGAACCGCTTCTCGCTCGAAGCGGTTTTTTGCTTTGAACGACCTAGGTAAATTTATACACAGGTCATTTTTGAGGTTTCCTTGTGACCAACACATTTAAGAGTCTGAAGCTAAGACATGAACTAATTGAAACATTGGACAGTTTAAATTTTATTGAGATGACGCCGATCCAACAGAAAGCGTTACCCGTTGTACTGGAAGGAAAAGATGTTATAGGACAAGGTAAAACGGGTTCAGGTAAAACGGCTACTTTTTCGCTTGGACTATTGAGCAACCTAAAAGTAAAGCATTTTCGGGTTCAGTCACTGGTTTTGTGCCCAACTCGTGAATTGGCGGATCAAGTCGCACAAGAGATACGCTTACTTGCTCGCGGAATTCACAATATCAAAGTATTAACCTTGTGCGGTGGAATGCCTATGGGGCCACAAATTGGCTCGCTTGAGCATGGCGCACATATATTAGTGGGTACGCCTGGGCGAGTACTTGATCATTTGTCTAAAGATCGTATCAATTTAGATGATCTCAACACTCTAGTATTGGACGAAGCCGATAGAATGTTAGAAATGGGTTTTGAAGATGCCATCGATGCCATTACTAGGCGAGCACCTAGAGTAAGACAGACTCTACTATTTAGTGCTACTTTCCCTGCCAATATTGAGGCGTTGGCAGGGAAAGTGATGCGGGAACCACTGATGGTAAAGGTTGAATCAACACATCAAATGAGTACCATCGAACAGCAATTCTTCCAACTTGACACAGTAGAAGAGCGAGATGAAGCGCTCGAAACGTTGCTTTTAACGCACAAACCTGAGTCTTCGGTTGTATTTTGTAACACAAAAAAAGAAGTTCAGAATGTCGCCGATGAACTCAGCCATCGAGGTTTCAGTGTTACAGAACTCCACGGTGACATGGAACAACGTGATCGTGAACAAGCATTAACCATGTTTGCGAACAAGAGTATCTCTGTATTGGTTGCAACGGATGTAGCAGCGCGAGGTCTCGATGTAGACAACCTAGACGCGGTTTTTAACTATGAGTTATCTCGTGACCCAGAAGTGCATGTGCATCGCATCGGAAGAACAGGGCGTGCGGGATCAAAAGGTGTCGCATTTAGCTTTTTTAATGCCAAAGAGTCTTATCGTGTCGCGCAAATTGATGAATATATGGATATTGAAATTTTACCTATATCCTTACCTAGCAAACCCAATGAAAGACCTTTTTACCCCAAGATGCAAACCATCCAGATTTTGGGTGGTAAAAAGCAAAAAGTTCGTGCTGGTGATATTCTAGGGGCCCTCACAAAGCAAGCAGGGCTGGATGGAAAGAAAATAGGCAAAATAAAGATTTTACCTATGGTTTCTTATGTTGCTGTCGAACATGAGCTTGTAAAACCAGCGCTCAAACAACTCCAGAACGGAAAGATGAAAGGTCGAAACTTTAAAGCGCGAGTCATGAAGTAGCGTTATTGATTCTAAGTATCCGATAGCATAAGGCCTTACATGATAAACACCAGTAAGGCCAATGGTACTTCTTAACTAATCAAATAAGTACAAGTACTCAGCATAACCCAGTTGCTTTAATTCTTCTTTGGGAATAAATTTCATTGCTGCGGAGTTCATACAATAACGTAATCCCGTTGGAGCAGGGCCATCTTTAAACACGTGCCCTAAATGCGAATCAGCGAAGCGGCTTCGAACCTCAGTTCTCGGATAAACAAGAAAGTAATCTGTTTTGGTGACTATGTATCCTTCGTTAATAGGTTTGGTAAAACTAGGCCATCCGGTACCAGATTTGTATTTATCGGTTGAGGAAAACAACGGTTCACCAGAGACTATATCAACATAGATACCTTCTTTTTTATTGTCCCAATACTCATTTTTAAAGGCTTTCTCAGTGCCTTCTTTCTGAGTAACGTAGTACTGCAATTCGGTAAGTGTTGCTTTAATTTCTTTATCTGTTGGCTTTGTATAGGGCTTTATCTTGGTAACTGCGTTGCGTTCATCAATCAATTGACGAAGTGTCTTGGGGTTTTTCTCCCTGTCGTCGCCAAATATTTCATTGAGATACTGGTCTCGACCTGATGCATAACGATAGTAGTTGTAACGAATCTTATTATGTTTGTAATAATCTTGGTGATAGGCCTCAGCTGGCCAAAATTTCGAAAATTCAATCAATTCCGTCTTTAGAGGTTTCTTAAAAATACCAAGGTTTTCTATTTCATCCATAAAATCTTGCGCTATCTGTTTTTGCTCATTATTGTGATAAAAGATAGCTGGACGATATTGAGGACCACGATCTACGAACGAGCCTTTATTATCCGTAGGGTCTATGTGACGAAAGAATTGATCCAACACTTGCTCATAACTGACGGTATTTGGATCAAATTTCACTTCGATTACTTCTATATGTCCAGATGTCCCGGAGGAAACCTGCTTGTATGTTGGATTTTCCAAGTCACCACCTGAGTAACCCGATACCACGTCAATCACACCCTCCAGTTTTTCCAGATCCGACTCAGTACACCAAAAACAACCGCCAGCAAGCGTTGCTGTTTCATATTGATTCTTGGTTTCTTTCTTTATTTCAGTTTTCGCAGTGCTAAAAAACGATAATAAAATCGCGATTAAAGCTAGAGTAGAAAGGACTATCTTTGACTTAACTCTCATATCAACCTCTTATAATGCTTTGCCTTTGATTAATAAGAAAGGCAATCACTGGAAAAAATTGCAATCAAAGTGAGTTTTTACACTACGAATCGTAAGATACAAAAAAGGCAACCTAACGTTGCCTTGATTTAAAAGATAGGTTCTTAGCCCAAAGAAGGGAGGACGCCTGTAGTAATGAGGATCTGAGCTGCAATGATAACAACCCCAACAAAACCACTAACCATGAGTCCCCAGTTACCACCCATTACTTGGTAAGTCTCTTGATTGGTTTGAATAACACGCGACTTTTTAATCATCAAAACGGGTAAGAAAATCGCAAGAACTGTGAGCGATATTGCTGCATATCCCAATGCCATAATAAAGCCTTGTGGATAAAAAAGCGCAAATCCCATTGGTGGCAAGAAGGTTACAGCACCGATGATCACACGATTAGAAGCTGCGTTTTCCTTATTAAAGCTGTCTCCTAAAAACTCAAATAAGCCTAAGCTCACACCCAAAAATGAGGTCAGAAGTGCTAGGTCGGCAAAAACACCGATAGCCTGACTGAGATTTGACTGTTGTACTTTGGTTGATAAAGTCGCGATAAGACCACTTAAGCCTTGGTTCTCCAATAAGGCATCTTGACTTACGACTCCCAGCGTTACCACTTGCCAAAAGACATAAACCAGCAAAGGTATAGAAGAACCAATAATAATGGCTTTACGTAGCGAAGAAGTGTGCCCATCTAAGTAGTTAACGATCGCAGGAATGCTGCCATGGAATCCGAATGAAGTAAAAATAACCGGAATTGCGGCAATGATGAGTCCTTGCTCTATTGGCATACTGAGTAAATATGACTCGGTCACATTAGGTGCCAAAAAACTCAGGGCAATTGCCATGGCAACCAGTTTAATTGTAAACAGGATACGATTAACTTTATCTACTGTACTTGTCCCAATTGTGACTACAGAAGCAACAATGAATGTAAACAAGACGGTTGACGAGGTACTGGTTAGCTCTAGCCCTGTAAAGTGGGATAGACGTTGCCCAAATTGAGCGCCACCTCCTGCTATATATGCAGCACACAAAGAATAGAAGAGGAAAAACATAGAAAAACTGGCAATCCATTTTCCTTTGCTGCCTAAAAATTGTTTAGCCAGCGTGTGCAAGGTGGCACTTGAATCAGCGTGTTGATGTAACTCAACCATTAATAGTGCGGTGTATGACATCAATGCCCATAACGCGAACATAATAATTAGGGATGCCGAAAATCCTATCCCAGCAGAAGCAAGTGGTAGAGCGAGCATTCCTGCACCAATGGTTGTTCCTGCAATGATCAAAGTGCTGCCCAGTACTTTTGATTTCTTCATGTATTATTTTCTTTACAGTAATTGGGGTGGGGGTATTAATGCTATCTGAATATGACAAATATCTCATTAAACCATGTTGTGTCGAATATTTTCTAAAAAAAAACGGACAATTTCAAGCTTAGTGTACATATCATTTGCCCATGACTGTAATTTAAAATTTACATCCATCATTGTGCTTGGCTGATAACAGGACTCAATCTCACGGACAATATGCCGCCTATTCTGCGTGGATGAATATTTCTTTCAAAAAATTGTCATAAAGTTGGTGTAAAAATGAGAGGCGCATCTTATAGTCTGGTCGGGATAAAGATAAATCCCAGATGTTATTGTACATAAGGAGGTCAGAATGAATGACCAAATCGTAAACGACGAAAGTCTTGAGCTTATAGACGCAATGGAAATCGGATTCATTTTATCAGATTATGAACGAATTACCGATGAGCTTGTAGAAGAACTTGTTAGCTAACAGAGTTATACCTCGCCAAACCGCGTATCGAATCCCGTTTTCAACTAAGTTTATTAGATAACCTTCCCACTTGGGCGAGGAAAACCATTTTTAAAATTTATACCCTGAGACACTCAACGCCTAACAAAGATTTTGATAGAATGCTAATCCCTGTTTCATCTGGACATTTAGCATGCCTTCATTTCAACAATTGGGCTTATCTCCAATTCTAACCCACACGCTCGATACGCTTGGTTTTAATTTTCCGACACCCATTCAAGAGCAAGCCATTCCTATTATCATGCAAGGAAAAGATGTGCTTGCAGGAGCACAAACAGGAACAGGAAAAACAGCGGCTTTTGGCTTGCCCATACTAACCCAAATATTGGAAGATAAAAATCAACGAGATATTCAGTCTAATGATGTAATGGCTTTGGTGGTTGTGCCTACAAGAGAGTTGGCACAGCAAGTATTCGAGAGTCTTACTGCTTATGCTGAGAAGTGGACCCCAATGGTTGGACACATAAACTAATTCCTTAAGTGGTTGATCCAGCTTATG
>NZ_BSPW01000069.1 GCF_030161235.1 Vibrio zhanjiangensis
TAAACCGAAATGGGTGATCGGATAATCCCGAAATAACTGATCGGAATGCTCCGAAATATGCAGATAAATCAAATAAAGAAATAATACTGCAATTGCACTAAATGAATCGGATATTATTAGCAGTGATTTTTTGTTTAGTTTATCAGATAAATAGCCACCAATAGGGTTTCCTATCAATAAGCCTATTGCAGATATCGCTGATACAAGTCCTAATACACTCGCATCTCCTGAAACCCTGACAACCCATAAATTAATGACCATCAAAAAAACAAGGTCACCAAGGTAAGATATTGTGTTTGCAAAAATGAACAAAGAAGTATTGTTTCTACTTTTTCTTGTTAGTGATTTATTCAAAGGGTTATTTATCTCCATGTGCAACAATGAGCATAATGATAAGCGAGCGATTATAATCATGTCAACAATATAAGATGAAATTATAATAAGAACTTATCCCAAAGGGATTTATTCCAAACAATGAGACCACAAGAAAAATGCAGCATCGCCTGGTAATTTTCTATTTTCATTTCCCAACGAACAAGAAACCTACGATAACGGTTTAACCAGCTATGGGTTCGCGCTACTCCTCAACGATGAGCCCTAAAATCATCAGATTGTTTTGAGCTCTCGGCCTCTTCTGCCCGTGATTGAACATGAGGAATGTAGTTCAAAGCAACCAGATCTGAGAACAAAAAGAATACCGTTTATTGCATCACGGTTATCGACTTTTTTTCGATACGTGCCGAGAGGATGATTAGTCTTATGGACAGGTAGCGGTGGCCCAATGTTTCTTAGAGAACATCAGAGATTAAGTATTGTGGTGAACTTATTTACAGTATTTTCAATTAGGTGTTGATTTAATTCAGGCAACATCTATTGGGATAGGTTCTTAGAGCCCTTGGGGGACGAGAGCGTGATAGATAGGTGGCTTAAGAAGGATATTAGAAAATAAGCTATTTCCGCCAGCCCTTATAAATAAAGGGCTGGCGGTTTATATTGGACTTTTCTCTGCGATGGGCTCAAAAACCCACAAATTGATAGTCATCTGTTTTTTTCATAGAAGCAAAAGCCTACTACGACTGCATATAGTTTTCCGGCATATCGATACGAGCAACGCCTGATTCTACAGCAGCATTGGCGACTGCTTTGGCGACTCTTGGCAACAGGCGAGGATCCATGGGTTTTGGTATGATGTACTCTGGTCCAAATTCAAGCTTATCGACACCTGCTGCTTTTAATACTTCAGCTGGCACCGCTTCTTTGGCTAATTGTCGAATAGCATCTACTGCGGCAAGTTTCATTGCGTCATTAATTTCGCTCGCTCTTACATCTAAAGCGCCGCGGAAAATAAACGGGAAGCAAAGTACGTTGTTCACCTGGTTCGGATAGTCACTGCGCCCAGTACCCATAATGATATCGCTGCGGACTTGATGAGCCAGCTCGGGTTTGATTTCTGGATCTGGGTTTGAGCAAGCAAATACGATAGGTTTATCGGCCATTAACTTCAGTGCTTCTGGATCAAGTAAATTAGGCCCAGAAACCCCAAGGAAGAGATCCGCACCTTCAATCACATCTTCTAGAGTGCGTTTGTCTGTGTTGTTGGCAAACAACTGTTTATATTGGTTGAGATCATCACGGCGAGTATGGATAACGCCTTTGCGGTCAAGCATGTAAATTTTTTCACGCATGGCACCACATTTGATCAACAGTTCCATACAGGCAACCGCCGCCGCTCCTGCACCCAAACAAACAATGATAGCGTCTTCGAGTTTCTTCCCTTGTAGCTCGATAGCATTAAGCATGCCTGCTGCAGTGACAATAGCGGTACCATGTTGGTCATCATGGAAGACGGGTACATCACAGCGCTCAATGAGCTGTTTCTCGATTTCAAAGCAGTCAGGTGCCTTGATGTCTTCCAAGTTTATGCCACCAAAGGTATCTGCGATGTTGGCGACCGTATCAACGAACTCTTCAATGGTGCGATGTTTCACTTCGATATCAATTGAATCTAAACCTGCAAAGCGCTTAAACAATAGCGCCTTCCCTTCCATGACAGGTTTTGAAGCAAGAGGCCCTAAGTTGCCAAGGCCCAAAATGGCAGTGCCGTTTGAGATAACAGCAACCATATTGCCTTTTGCTGTGTATTTGTAGACATTCTCAGCATTTTGTGCAATTTCACGCACAGGCTCAGCAACACCGGGGCTGTATGCTAGCGATAGGTCACCGGCGGTTTCTGCTGGTTTGGATAGCTCTACAGAAATTTTACCCGCTGTTGGGTAGGCATGGTAATCCAAGGCTTGCTGACGAAATTGCTCTTCAGGAGAAAGTACTTGGCTATTGTCATCGGACATGTGGGTAGATACTCATTAATAATAATTTAGATAGGGAAAAATCATTCTAGATTAAGTCAGTCAGCCTGCAAAGGTGAGAGAGCGAGCCAAAGTAACAAAACTGGTTAAATGATGGGAGATAAGACCAGATAGTGAGAGATAGCTCAACTGAATGGCTTTGTGCAGCTCGTATAGAATGAGGGTATGCTAGCAAACAAAAAAGGACGCCGTGGCGTCCTTTCTACTTCCAAGAAAACATTATTTCTTAGAAGAAAGTGCGCCAAAGCGCTTGTTGAAGCGATCAACACGACCACCGGTATCAACAATACGTTGCTTACCTGTGTAGAATGGGTGACATTTGTCACACACGTCTAGGTGGATTGATTCTTTAGCTAGAGTTGAGTTGAACTCAAAAGAGTTACCGCAAGAACAAGTTGCTTTAACTGCTTTGTATTCTGGGTGGATACCAACTTTCATGGAAAACCTCAAATATAGGCCGTGTCGCTATCCGATGCTAAGCCGGACACCACACGTAAGTTAATAAAATGTCACTTTGGGTACCGCTAGACGCTGCAAGCCATACCACTAAGGCGCGATATTCTAATGAATAGAGGCTCTATGATCAACCAATTTACATATAAAACTGCTACTTTTTTCATCGTTAATCAGAATGACATGGTCATGTCAGTGCTTTACTTTCCCGCTGGGCACTTTTCACATAGACTAACCAAGTTTCTTCGTTTTAGTGTTCATCTCATTATGCGTCCGACGATTGCCCGAGTGGCTCTGCCAGTTCCTCTTGACAGGTTATTTGATTATAAAATTCCTTGTCATTTAACGCCAGTTGTTGGAGGGAGAGTATCCGTACCATTCGGCCCTAAAACCATGATAGGTATAGTGATAGAGCTGGATACTGAGTCTGAATTTGGCTTTGATAAACTAAAGTCAATCCACCAAGTCCTCGACGTTGAACCCCTATGGCCGCAAAACCTGTATCAACTTCTTCACTGGTGCAGTCAGTTTTATCAATATCCACTTGGAGAAACTTTGGCAAATGCATTACCAGCCATGTTGCGTAAAGGAAAGCCTGCTTCTTTCAATCCATCTATTGAATGGCGTATTACATCGCTTGGACGTGAGCAGTTCATGCAAGGGTTTGGTCGTGCAGTTAGGCAAGCGCAAGCAATGCAGATGCTTGAGAAAGGGCCTGCTGATCATCAGTATTTACTTGACCAAGATGTGCCAGCCAATATTTTAAAAAAGCTTGAAGATAAGGGTTGGATTGAATCTGTGGAGGTCAAGTTTAGGCCTAAGATAGATTGGACCTTTAACGTAGAAGCCGAAGGCGATAAGCAAACTCTCAATCAAGAACAGGCTGTCGCCGTTGCGACGGTGAATAATTTTGCCGGCTTTGGCTGTTTTTTGCTCGAAGGGGTCACCGGCTCTGGGAAAACAGAAGTTTATCTTAACCTTATAAAACAAGTGCTTGAAAATGGTAAACAAGCTTTAGTTTTGGTGCCAGAGATTGGTTTGACACCGCAAACCATCAACCGATTCAGAAAGCGTTTTAACCTTGCTATTGAGGTCATTCACTCAGGTTTAAATGACAGTGAAAGGTTGAATGCGTGGTTGAGTGCCAGGGATAAAGTGGCAGGCGTTGTTATTGGCACTCGTTCAGCCTTGATGACCCCTTTTGCTGATCTCGGCATTATTATTGTCGATGAAGAGCATGACGCTTCCTACAAACAGCAAGACAGTCTTCGCTATCACGCCCGTGATGTTGCTGTTATGCGAGCAAATAAAGAAAACATTCCTATCGTACTAGGCTCTGCCACCCCGGCACTTGAAACTTTGCATAATGTTTTGTCAGGCAAATATCATCATTTGATACTTTCTGCTCGGGCAGGCAAAGCTTTACCTACGGTAAATAAAGTCATCGATGTTAAGGGGCAGTATTTAGAAAGTGGCCTTTCTGCTGGTTTGATTGCTGAGATGAGAAAGCATCTTGAGGCAGGTAACCAAGTGATGCTGTTTCTCAATCGACGCGGCTTTTCTCCCGCTCTGATGTGTCATGACTGCGGTTGGATTGCGGAGTGCAAAAGATGTGATGCTTATTATACTTATCATCAGTTTAGCGATGAGATACGTTGTCATCATTGTGGCTCTCAGCAAAAAACTGTCAGACAATGTCAAGGATGTGGATCTTCTCAATTGGTCACTGTTGGGGTCGGCACAGAACAGTTAGAAGAGCAGCTATCACTGCTTTTCCCTGACTTTAAAACCATACGAATTGACCGCGATAGCACTCGCCGTAAAGGAAGCTTGGAGTCCGCATTAAGCTCTATTCGCAAAAACGAATTTCAGATTTTAATTGGTACCCAGATGCTAGCAAAAGGGCACCATTTCCCTGATGTCACTTTGGTTGCTTTACTTGATGTTGATGGCTCTCTATACAGTAGCGATTTCAGGGCGTCAGAGCGATTGGCCCAATTATTCATTCAAGTGGCGGGTAGGGCGGGGCGCGCTAGCAAACCGGGAGAAGTGATACTTCAAACCCATCATCCAGAGCATAATCTACTGCAAATCTTACTCAGGCAAGGCTATCGGCATTTTGCTGAGTTGGCCTTACAAGAGCGTAAAAAAGCCAATTTGCCACCCTATTCGTTTTTGACCTTATTTCGCGCGGAAGCGAATCAGTCTCATGATGTTGAACATTTTCTGCGTCAGGTGCGTTATACCCTCGAAGTCCACCCTTTGTTCAAGCAACAGTGTCAAGTGTTAGGCCCCACTCCAGCGCCATTAGCGAAAAAAGCGGGCAAGTATCGTTGGCAATTAATGCTGCAGACCAATAGTCGATTGACGATGCAAAAGTTACTTGCTAGCGCTAAACCCGCTATTCATATGCTACCAAACTCAAAAAAAGTTCGTTGGTCGGTTGATATTGAACCGCAAGATTTAAGCTGATTTCAGCTTTTTCATTTAATTGTGATTCATATCTCGCATCTAGTCTGATTTTTGTTAATCACCCCGTAATATTCTGCGCTGAAATGAATAAACTATGAATTGATTTGATTGATTTATTTTAATGATACGCGGTAGACAAACGATTTATCTGGAAGATGTTCGTTTATGATAGGGGGTAGCCTATCTCTATCGATTTAGGTAGTACAAGCTGCTACCATGTTTGGAAAATGAAGAGGGTAATAAATTTATGGCGACAATGAAGGATGTTGCTCAGCTGGCGGGCGTTTCAACTGCGACTGTATCGCGGGCGCTGATGAATCCGGAAAAAGTATCTTCAGCCACAAGGAAGCGAGTCGAGGATGCAGTGTTAGAGGCTGGGTATTCTCCCAACTCATTGGCACGTAATTTACGTAGAAATGAATCCAAGACCATCATCGCTATTATTCCTGACATCTGTGATCCTTACTACACCGAAATCATTCGTGGTATAGAGGATGCGGCGGTTGAAAATGGATACATAGTGTTACTGGGTGATAGTGGACAACAAAAAAAACGAGAAAGCTCTTTTGTTAACTTGGTATTCACTAAGCAAGCAGATGGCATGTTACTGCTTGGCACTGATTTGCCGTTTGATGTGAGTAAACCAGAGCAGAAAAACTTGCCTCCAATGGTGATGGCCTGTGAGTTTGCGCCTGAGCTAGAGCTCCCAACAGTACATATTGATAATCTGACATCGGCATTCGAAGCTGTAAACTACTTAACTCAAATGGGGCACAAGCGGATTGCTCAGGTGTCTGGCCCAGAGTCGGCAGTGCTATGTCAGTTTCGTCATCAAGGTTATCAGCAGGCACTTCGCCGAGCGGGGATCACAATGAATCCTAGCTACTGCATTCAAGGCCGTTTTTCTTTTGAAGATGGCGCAAAGGCAGTGAGACAACTACTTGCTCTTCCCGAGCCGCCCACAGCTATTTTTTGTCATAATGATGCAATGGCAATTGGCGCCATTCAAGAAGCGAAGAAGCTCGGTTTGCGGGTTCCTTGTCATTACTGAGGGATCTTGACGGGATAAATACCATTCGACTCTGTCGTATCCTTACATT
>NZ_BSPW01000070.1 GCF_030161235.1 Vibrio zhanjiangensis
ACGGCAGGATCAAGTGATCGGAATAAACCGAAACGAGCGATCGCAATCACCGAAATACGCACATAACTCGCAATAACTCACTGCAGTTAGTTGAAGTACTGCTGCCCCTTTCTTTTAACTACATTATCTCGATACTCTTCAATTTGTTGCCATATATCGGATGCAAGTTGTGGGTTACGTTCAACAAATTGATAGCTTAAAACCAAAAAGTAATCTTTCGTTTTTATTGCGGGACGAATTTGTTTAATGTTGGTGAGACCTTGTTCTGCTATGAACTTTTGGGCCATCGTATCTTGTAAGGCAATAACGGGTAGTCGTTTTAGTTCTAGCATGCTAAACAGTTGTTCGGTGGTTTTTACTTCATGTACTTTTAGCTGCTTTTTTGCAAATCTTTCACTATTGAGTAACCTAGATGTGCTCCAATTTTGTAGTCTGGGGTTGCTAAATTTTCACCGTCCCATTCAATTGATTGTTCTTCGAGAGAAAAAAAATAATAGCCAATGGTGGCGATGCGTTTGGCACTATCAGGCATGTCTCCAGTCATCGGGTAACGAGCATGCTTTGCTCGTTGATCGTTAAAGGAAAAAATAAATCCTCCATCAACTTTACCTAATGCGATTGCTTCCAATACTCTTTTACCCGGTAAGCGAGAATATTCAACTTCAATATCCAGCTTCAATGCCACGTTATCAATTATATCTAAAGCAAGGCCTGGTGGGTTAGCAACATCGGCACCATCTCCCATTTGAAATGGGTATGATTCAACATCGGAATATGCAAGCTTTAATGTTAAAGTCATTCCTTCTACAGGTAAAATTAACAATACAATAACTATTAATTTTATCGCTAGCTGCTTCATGCTTTTCTCTTATTCTGGTTGCTACCTTAAAGCATAGGAAAATTTTTCTTGATACGAGCAGTGATTAAGTTACGAAAACATCATGTATTTCTATAAAAATACCGGCTCGTGAGAGCCGGTCTGTTACCCGAAACAGAAATGTAAGGCATTGAGATATGACCTCAAAGCGTGAACAAGGTAACAAAAATTTAGTTTTGTGAAACCCAAAGTACTTGTGTCTGTGATGGATTGCTAGCAATTAATTTGATTTATAAACATTAAAGTATATATAAGTGAAAAAATTGCCTAATTTGTTAATTATTTTTTACTTTTATGTGTGATTTTACTGCGGTTAGATTCATTATAAAAAATTTTAACCTCATTAAATTCAAAATCATGGCGAGAATCATTGCAAAATATCTTAATTAAGTAGAAATTTTAAACCTATGACTTTCTTGTGAATAAATCTATTTCTCGGCAAATATAACTGGGGGCCTTGAAGCTAATCTTATGCCATCGACGTTGTTATGGGAGTTAATCTTAGGTTTCAAAATTAACAGGTGTAAAATTTGATCTATGTCAGTAATGTTGAGATTAGTTTCACAAATCGTAGAATAGAGAGGTCAAGATGAAAGTACTTATTCAATATACTCAGACTGGCAAATACCGTGATCAAGCGTGGGAAGCATATATGTTGAGAGCGAAAGGTGATCTTCATGCCGTAACGCCTTCTTATGCTGCCCAACTTATTAAACAAAACAAAGCTCATCTCTTCACAACAGAAGATTCTGATATTGTAATAGAGATGTAAAGCTGCTGGTTTGGCTCCCTCATGATAATATCAACATTTTAAGGGAGCTATCATTCGCTTTATGTTTATGCTTTACATACCGTTATATGGTGAAGAGTTTTGTAAAAGGTATCAATAGCATCTAGCTCTCAAGATCGATCCTTCCAGGATGGCTGTTGTGGATTTGTTTTAGCGCATCGGGTGGCATTTGAACATTAGCAAACCAAATGGGTTTATGTTTCTCTACAAAGACATGACTTCTTTCGAGTGAATCGAAAATCGAGTAAGCTTGGCCTTGAGCAAGAGCTGCACCATAGGGGCTTCTTTCCAAAATTGGAACATCATCCAAGTCTTCAAGTAGAGCATTTCTTAGATGGATATTGTTTGGGCACCAATCGATGAATTCTATAACTTTTCTTGTTAAAACTTTATCTAGACTTAATAAGGCTTCGGGAAGTACTTCCATTGTCGGTTTTATTTCTGCACATGCATAGTATTCCTCTCGGCGATTTTCTTCTCGGTAAAACTGCATACGTTCAACCAATGCATCTTCAAAAATAAGTGGAAAGTTATTCACGATCGCAAACTGGCCTATCGTGCGTATGATACCCAGAGCAATCCCTTGCTCTGGAGATTTCACTCCAGAATCGGTTAGACGAAGCTTAGTGACATTAGCGGTTAAGATCATGTGCTGCCATAGTTTTGGAGCAATAAGTTTGGTTGTTGGCTCATCCCAACGAAGCAAAGGCTTGACCATAAGAATCGGCAGTAGGAGTCGGCAATTCTCGATACCGAGTAAACCAATCGCCATTTTAGTATCAGTGAAACTTTTGACTGTTTTCCCAATTCGGTCACAAAACTTAGGGTTACGGCATAAATCAATAAGGTTATTTTTCAGTAGATGATCATTAACAGCCAATACATCTAGCTTGCTGTACGTAACAGAAGGTGAATAAGCAGTACTTAAAAAATATGAGAAGTCAGGAAAACGGCCAAATAGCCTGAAAGCTTCACGGTCAGAAAGATTATCAATCAACAGTTCCACCGCATGTTTGGATATGTCTCCAACGACTTTCTCGTATATTCGCTGTCTCTCCTCTGCTGCTTTTCTTCTTTCCTGCACTTTGCTGCTTTCACATTCCAACAACAGACGCTGATTCTCCATCACTCGCTCTTTTTCATTAAGAATTACAGTGTCACAGAATTCACTTTGTCTGCTTAATGCAGAGTCAACATCAGATTGATCAAGTACATACTTTATACTGACTAACCACTTTGCATAGCGAGTTCTTGTCATATCTGAAATTTTGGCCGCAATTTCACTCGCTTCTTGGTTATAAACCTTATTCGACAGTAACAAAACAGAGCCACTCACGTTGGATGCCTATAAAAAGTTTAGCACAGCTTCCACAGAGCTAAACTTTTGGATGTGGTCTTCCCATTTTTGCAGATAGAGCAGATTTACCTAGCTCGTTTTCTACCATTGGAAGAAAAACTTTGGTGAGGGAAGACATTTTTAATGCGTTGTTGTGTGGGCTTAGGTATGGTTTTTGAGAACATAATTTTGGTTCCATTTCTTTGCTGGTAAACTTTGACCTCACCATCAAATGGAGTTCGTTTAGATATATCGAGAATGTTGTGTCGAAAAGTCGCTGGGAAATGCCCTTTGTGCTTTGTGATTTGGCCTGATTTAAACTGAACAAGTAATATGGGTCTGTCTACGGCAACAAGCCAAAATATGATAATGGCTGCAACCAAAATAACGTATAGCATCTAGTCTCCTTAGTCGAGAAGTTTACTTAAGTCCTCTTTCAAACTGCTCACCGCCCTACTCGCTTTTTCGCTCCGTGATGCCTCCGAAAGCAGATATTCAATCGCGTCAGACAGAGTGCAGCCAAGCTCGTTAGCACGGGTTGATAACTTTTCCCAAACTCGGTAATCAAGATCAATGGATTTTTTCTTTGTGTGCAATTGCTCTGCGTTAAAGTGACGCTTACGCTTTGCACGTATCGCTTGCTTGAGCTTATTATCTAACTCTGGCGACATATGCTTTTCTATCCAGTCCATCACTTTTGTCGGTTCAGACTCAAGTTTTTGTAACTCACGAATAGCAGTTTGCCCCTCGCTAGAATCAAGATGGCGCGTAATGGACTCTCCATTTTTCCATTTACTGATAAGGTAATTCCACTTCCAGCCACATTCTAAATTTTCAAGCTGTTGGTATTTCATGGTTCGATAAATTCCACTTGAACTATGGTTACAGCGTAACTCACCTTAGCCAGAGTTACAACATAAATTGTAGAATTATTCGACTCAGAGTGACTGACAAATTTGCTGTATTATCTATCGCTGTTTTTTTATATAATCTAGAACCTTACAAGTAGATGAATAGTGCAGATGAATCAAGAAAGCTGGCAATCAGTCACCCCACAATATACAGAGTTTGATGACGTCATATCCGAGTTTGAATGTTTACCTAAAGTCAGCTTTTTAGATATACAGCCCCGCCTTAAACAAGCACTTTCCACATTGGCTAATACCCAAGGTTACAATAGAGTTCTTATTGTTAATTCTCCAGATAATGCTTTTTACCGCTCTTGTATCTCAAAAGGCTTAACTCACTTAACCGGCAAAGCTGCAATTACCACAGAAAGTATTAACATAAACGATTTGCTAGGGACTTACGCGTGTAACGAGTCTGGGCAAATTACAGCTCAAACTCAGGGGTTAGTTGAAAAAGCACATGGTGGCTTTCTAATTGTTTCAGCAAATATGTTACTTGCTAACCCAAGTAGCTGGCCAATATTCAAATCTATTTTTTTGGGACAGGCATATAGCCCAGTCTCTGTAACGCCCAAAAACTTAGCTAATGAAGTACCTATCAATTCATATTCGGTTAGGCTTGTTGTTGTGGGGCATCGTGATCAGATTGCTGATTTAGACTACCTTGACGGGGATCTCTATAGTGGCTTTGCGAACTTTACGGAAGTTGAGCACGATATAGCGATTGATCAAGATTCAATAGACTGTTATTTAGGTTATTTGCTATCGTTATTGAAAGATTTTGACTTACCCATTCTTTCACCTGAGGCTATACATCGGCTGATGGTTGCAGGCGCTCGTTATAGTGAAGATCAACGCTATATGCCTATTGAACCACTATGGTATTTGTCCATATTCCACGAAGCATCTCTTTATTTGAGTGGGACGCAGTTTGACGAACAGGCAATTGATAAGGCATTAGAAGCCAAACATAATAGAGAGTCTTACCTGCCTGAAAGAGCACTTTCAGATATTTTGGACGGTCAGGTCATTATCGAAACCCAAGGTGAATGCGTTGGGCAAGTGAACGGACTTACCGTGATTGATGTTTCAGGACATCCGCTTTCATACGGTGAACCTGCACGTATATCATGTGTGATACATTTTGGTGACGGTGATATCTCTGACGTAGAACGCAAAGCAGAGCTTGGCGGAAATTTGCATGCTAAAGGTATGATGATAATGCAAGCATTCGTAGCCAGTGCCTTAAAACTAGAAGAACCTCTTCCCTATTCTGCGTCTGTGGTGTTTGAGCAGTCATACTGTGAAGTAGATGGTGATAGTGCCACATTGGCTGAACTTTGTTCATTCGTGAGTGCATTATCCGAGTACCCAATCAATCAGCAGATTGCCGTTACCGGGGCTGTTGACCAGTTTGGCCGTGTTCAAGCGGTTGGTGGCCTCAACGAAAAAATTGAAGGTTTTTATCGAGTCTGTAAACACCAAGGGTTCACTGGCCAACAAGGTGTCATTATTCCCAAAACTAATTTGAAGCACCTCGCACTAAATAAAGAAGTTGTTGCTAGTATAAAGAGTGATGAGTTTCATATATGGTCCGTAGAAACCGTTGATGAGACAATACCTATTATTATGGGCAAACCATTTCGTGGTGATGATGAAACCAGCGTAATTCATAAAATTGCCCAACGTATAGAAAACTATGAAAAACATGAACATCCACAGGGAATTGTGGAACGCATCAAAAACTGGTTTCTTTAGAACAAACATTGCTCACTATTGGACTGATCGGAGTTGTTTAGCGTACACCTGTTCACTAAGATGCAGCTATAAAAATTTGGAGTGATTGATGATGCAAAATAAACGTGATTCTTATAACCGTGACGATCTACTGGCCTCTAGCCAAGGTGAGCTATTTGGCCCAGGCTATCCACAGTTACCAGCGCCTAATATGCTGATGATGGACCGCGTAACCAAAATGTCTGAAACCGAAGGCGATTTCGGCAAAGGTTTGATTTTAGCTGAGCTTGATATATCTCCAGATCTTTGGTTTTTTGATTGTCACTTTCCTGGTGACCCTGTCATGCCAGGCTGTCTGGGCTTAGATGCTATGTGGCAGCTAGTTGGATTCTTCCTTGGTTGGATTGGTGGTAAAGGGAAAGGCCGTGCGTTAGGCGTGGGAGAAGTTAAGTTCACGGGGCAAATTCTACCCACCGCAAAGAAAGTGACTTACGAAATCCACATGAAGAGAGTTGTTAATCGTAAATTAGTGATGGGCCTAGCCGATGGACGTGTTTTGGTTGATGATAAAGAAATATACGTTGCTAAGGATCTAAAAGTAGGATTGTTCCAAGACACCTCTTCTTTCTAACTGTTAATTTTCTCTCAATTAGAACAATAAAAGCCCCAAATGTTGGGGCTTTGTTTCGTATGTGGATTGTGTATTTTATTTGTAGAGACCAGAGTGTCTGTCTTCCCTGGCATCGCGCCAACCACCAAGCCAATGAGATCGAGCGTCCATCTGTTGGTATGGACATGAGTCCGTAGAGCGGCCATTTAGGCCTGCTTTATATCCTTGCGACTGAGCTCTCTCCATGCGGTCACGCTTTTGTCTCTTCATAGTGTCGTCCTCATACATATCTTTTTTCTAACGTACTACTATTAACTTTTTGTGGAGCTTTTGTTACTCCACACTTAAGGATCGTTCAAAAAACCACCTTTCTCAAGGTATAAAAAAGCACAGATCCAAAAAACTTGAACCTGTGCGTAAGATTACAATTTAACCTATTTCCTGCGGAATCCCAATAAACCCATGAGCAATAAGACAAACCAGTTGATAGACCCACCTTTACGCTCGACTGCGACAGGGGTTACACCTCTCTCTTGGATATTTGATGACGTTGCCCCTTGGATTGGAACCAGTTTGACAGCAACAATTTTTTCTGAACCTTGAGTTCCACCATTACACTTAGAATCAAGGTAGGTTGTATCATAGCCACCCGCACAATAGTATGCTGTACCAGAAATGACGCCGGCATCATTAATGTCTGTTGCGTCAATAATTCTATACTGGTTATTAGCTGAATTAGCGTTTCCATCATTGGCTAAGTCATCCAAATACCAAGCTCTACCATTTAAAGGCGCTTTGGTTTGAGATGATAATGGTGCAATGAAGCCCCGTTGACCTCTTTGTTTACCATCTCCACCTACTTCATCATGAGTCTGGTAGTCTATTGCACCAACGACTTCATCATTATTATTAATTGCTCCGGCCTTTCCATTAGCACCCGAGAAAAATATTGTTCCCGAGAACTCATTAAAACTACCATTTGGATCGGCTGGATTAGTGATATAGAACAAGCTATTAGCGTAAGCGCCATTAATTGCTGTTGCGTATTTAGCTTCGCCAATGGCATAACCATTATTATTGATTGAAGTTAGGAGCGAGTTTAAATAACTGGTAGATGAATATCTGCTGATTATTGACGATGTTGCAGCTAAGGTGGCTCTGTTTACATCAAATACACTTGCAACAGGTCTTTCCTCTGAATCTGAATTGTAGCCTACCGCGTATGTTTTGCTTCCTACAATGGCCACGTCCCGTGCGCTACCTTGAGGCGTTCTTCGGTTTTCCTCCGCGGCTCCATCCCAAAGAATGACAGCAGGAGCACCACCGCCAGTGCTCCAAATAGCAGCAGAAGATATATAATCATTTGTGTTTTCCGCTGACTGTTTGCTAACACTTCCGACGATGATATCATTTGTTCCAGTTGACGTTTTTGCCCAAGCCTTACTCTGTTTATAAGTGTTAGGGTTTGCTAGCAGTGTTGCACCTGAAAAAGCAATGGTCCTTTCCAATAAACTGCCACCGTAGTATGTGCCAATTGCATCAGCATTACTGGTAGTAAAATTATTGACAATGACATTATTTTCGGTGGGGTGTACTTGTACCGAAGAATTCTCGATGTAAGTGGATGAGTCATCAACATTACCATTGAGCTCTTGCGCATATCCCTGGTTATACTGTTCATCGGCCCAGCGAGAGCATCCAGCATCGTTATAACCTAAAAAGCTATTACAATAACTTTTAAAACCATCATAAATTGACGTGCCATCATTATCTATTAGATCGTATCCCAAGTTATAACGAAAAGGAGCTTCGTCTCTATACTCAAAACCTTCATTATATAACTTTTCTTCAAATGCAATATCGTAGTCAGTCTGCCCACAACCTGTACTCCAGCAATTTGCACCAAGTGCTGCTGGCTGAATGGCTACGCCATAAGTTTTTGCATTTGCATTTACTACTGGCTGATAGTCGTAAACTTGGTAAATAGCGGCATTTGCGGCAAAAGAACCCATAAGGGCGAGAGTAACAGATGACAGTTTAAAAATAGTCTTGCTCATGTGATATTAACTTTCCTGTTGCATTGCTTCTAACGCTTCCCAACGTTCAAAAGCAATTTCAAGCTCCTGCTCTAAAGCAGCAAGCGAATCTAAAATAGGTTGTGTTTCATCAATTGGCTTTGAGAAAAACTCTGGAGAATTGACCTTCTCTTGGGTTAACTCTATGTCAGCCTCTAGCTGTTCCAGTTTAGCGGGCAGTTCTTCAAGCTCGCGCTGAAGTTTATAAGATAACTTTTTAGGCTTACTTGATACTGGTTTTGTTTTAGCAGATTGATCTTGGTCTGTTTTAGGAGCCGATATTTGAGCACTGCTACGCACTTTACGACTTTGCTCTCGCTGCTGCTGTGCGTCATGGTAACCACCTACAAACTCTTCTATCTTTCCCTCACCTTCAAAAATCCAGCTGGTCATTACTGTGTTATCCACAAATTGACGGTCATGGCTAACCAAAAGTAACGTACCCTGATAATTGGCAAGTAAATCTTCTAAAAGTTCCAATGTTTCAATATCGAGATCGTTGGTTGGCTCATCTAATATTAGTAAATTATTGGGTTTCAATAAGATACGAGCAAGCAGTAGGCGATTTTTTTCACCGCCAGATAAAGCTTTAACTGGAGTTCTTGCTCTTTTGGGGGCAAAAAGGAAATCTTGAAGATAGCTTAATGCATGTCGCTGACGTCCGCCAACCATGACCTCTTGTTTACCATCGGCCAAGTTGTCGATGACAGATTTTTCAGGATCTAAGAGCTCTCGATATTGGTCAAAATAGGCCACTTCCAATTTGGTGCCACAGTGCAATCTTCCCGAGTCCGGCTTAAGATCGCCAAGTAGCAGCTTAAGTAATGTACTCTTACCACAACCATTTGGGCCAATAAGCGCGATACGATCGCCTCGCATAATATTGAATGAAAAATTATTAACAATCTGCTTTCCATCGACGCTATAAGAGAGATTTTCTGCCTCGAATACGATCTTTCCTGAACGAGAGGCATCATCTATTTGAATTTGGGCTTTGCCTTGGACTTCACGACGATCCCTTCTCTCTTCGCGAAGCTTTTTGAGTGCTCTCACCCGTCCTTCATTGCGAGTTCTACGTGCTTTAATTCCCTGTCTAATCCAAACTTCTTCTTGAGCAAGTTTTTTGTCGAATTCCGCATTTTGCATTTCTTCCACACGAAGCATTTCATCTTTTTCGACGAGATAGTTTTCATAGTCTCCAGGAAATGATGCAAGTTTGCCTCGATCTAGATCGACAATGCGCGTTGCCATGGATTTGATAAAAGCACGATCATGTGAAACAAATATAATAGAGCCACGAAAATCTTTCAAAAAATTCTCAAGCCATTCTATGGTCGTGACATCAAGGTGGTTGGTTGGCTCATCGAGAAGCAAAACATGGGGATCGCGAACCAAAGCTCGTGCTAATGCGGCTTTTCGTTGCCATCCGCCAGAGAGTTCGGAAAGTTTTACATGGCCATCTAATTTAAGCTCACCAAGCACATTCTTAATACGTTCTTCAAAGCGCCAACCCCCAGAATGTTCGAGTTGTTCCTGAATGCGAGCAAGTTTATTGATATGTTGTTCCGTTGGTTCAGTCGTAACCAAATCAAGTAAATCCTGATAAATCTTAAGTTGTTCACCCACATCAGCAAGGCCACCCGCAACATAGTCAAAAACGGTCCCTTCTTGATTTCTTGGCGGGTCTTGCTCAAGTCGAGAGACAATCACATCTTGTGTTACGTTAAGTTTGCCGTCATCAAGAGTCACCTTTCCGGCCAACACCTTCATTAGTGTCGATTTTCCGGCCCCATTTCTGCCAACAAGACAAACACGTTCATTTTCTTCAAGTGCAAAGTCAGCGTTATCGAGTAAAGGATGATCGCCGTATGCCAATAATCCATTATTTATGGTAAGTAATGCCATTGTTGTCTAACCATAGTTGTAATTGTTGCAAATCGAACGGCCACTGAAGCTCCTGCTCATCGATGGACAGGACAGGGATAGTGACGCCGTAACGCATAAACAGTTCATCATCGAATGCAATATCGACGTGACTTACCAAATCAGCTACACCACTCTGTTCGCATAAATCAAACGCCAATTCACATAGATGGCATCCCTGCGTACTGTATAGTGTAATCATGTCGAATCCCATCATTCGCTATGCGAAATTATCCAGCAATTATGAATATGTTTGTTTCGCTCAAAGTCGAGTGGTAACGTTTGTGAAGAAATATTTTTTGCCGCAAGCTTCAGCTCTCTTATTCCTTCCATATCCATTTTAAACTGGCGTTTGTTATTTGAAAAAATGATCATTCCTCTAGGACGTAACAGTCGCTTAAGGTTGGTCATTAGTTGAATGTGATCTCGCTGCACATCAAAGGTCTGCTGCATTCGTTTTGAATTTGAGAACGTCGGCGGGTCAATAAATATCAAATCATAGCAAGAGTCCGAATTTTCAAGCCACTGTAAACAATCTGCTTGCTCGTACCTATGTTGACGGCCGACTTGACCATTCAATTTCATATTATCTTGCGCCCACTCCAAATAGGTATTGGACATATCAACTGTTGTCGTTGATTTGGCCCCTCCGCAAGCTGCATGAACAGTCGCTGAACCTGTATAGGCAAATAAATTTAGGAAATCTTTCCCAGCCGCCCATTGCCCAATATTTTTACGAGTCAATTTGTGATCAAGGAACAAGCCTGTATCCAAGTAGTCATGCAAATTTACAATTAGATTAACACCATATTCAAATACATTGATGGTTTGCGATTGCTGAGACAGTTTTTGATACTGAGAACGGCCTTTTTGTTTTTCACGTACTTTTAAAACGACTTTATTTGCCTCGGTTCCCGTAACTTGAATCGTAGCACGTATGATATCCGTCAATCGACGTTTGGCTTTTTCTTCGGGAATATTTTTAGGTGCGGCGTATTCTTGTATAACCAAATGATCCAAATAGACATCAATAGCAACATTGTAATCGGGTAGATCAGCATCATAGATACGATAACAATCTAGTTGTTCTTTCTTTGCCCACTTGGAAATTTTTGCGATATTCTTTTTGAGTCGATTGGCAAAATCTGGTGCAACACTCATATCAGTGACAGCGTCACTATCTGAAGAGGATGTCCGATTAGAGATAGAGTAATTCTTTTGGTGACAGGGTAACGAACCATTATTGAGCTTATACTGTTTGTCTGCCCTCATACGTATACAGCTTAGTAACTCTTCAGAACTTGAAAAAATTGAGGCTCTGCAGCCTTTAAATTCTGATTTCAACTGAGCACCAAAAGCGGTATAAAGCGCTATCAAGCCAGGATGAGTACCCAATCTTTCGCCATATGGTGGGTTGGACAAAACGACCCCAGACTCAAAATTTTGCGGACGCTTCAGGTTAGCGGCATCAGCTTGCTCAAAATGAATCAGAGTATCGACTCCCGCCCTACGAGCATTATCTTTTGCCACTTGAATTATGCGTGCATCATTATCAAACCCAAAAAATTTACTGTCAGTATTTTTGACACCTTTTCTAGCTTGAACTGATGCCTCGGCTTTAATCTCAGCCCAAGCCTGCGAGTCAAAATCTTCAAGAGCTTCAAAGCAAAATTTGTCACGTTTGATACTTGGTGCGATGTTTGCTGCCATCATTGCAGCCTCAATTAAAATCGTCCCAGAACCACACATCGGGTCTAACAAAGGTTGATTGGCTTCCCAGCCAGAACGCAAAATAAGGGCTGCAGCGAGACTCTCCCTTAAAGGAGCTTTACCTGATTCAGATCGATAGCCTCGCTGGTGAAATCCCCCGCCAACCATATCAATACCCAGTAAGGCTTTGTCCTTATGCAAGCGAACATGAATACGAAGATCTGGTTGATCTTTGCTGATCGAAGGTCTTGGTAGGTTTCTTTTGCCAAAACTATCCACTATTGCATCTTTCACTTTCATAGCGCCATACTGGCTATTGCGAATCTCGCGGTTAGTCCCCTTGAAATCAACAATAAACTTGTTCGAGCTATGAAATTGCCTCACCCAATTGACAGCGGAAGTGGCGAGATACAAATCCATATCATCATTGCATGAAAACTCTGAAAGTACGCGAACAAAGCGTGAGGCCAAGCGACTCCATAGGCAACAGCGATAGACCTGTTCGTTCGAAGCAGTAAACTTTACTCCGGCTTGCACGGGTTTAGCGTTGTCAATCCCAAGCTTGGTTAGTTCTTCAACTAATAAGTTTTCTAGTCCGTTGGATGTGACCGCGAGATATTGATGCATAGTGTTCTTAACATAAATGATAACCAACTGACGATTATACCCACATCGCACTCATATGGTTAGCCAATTCCTGTGTAATCTTATGATTATCTCCGCTAACTGAGCAAAACTTCTCCTTAAATCATCGATATCTCGATTGCCCACATAAAAACCTACTTAGATTTAACTTGTTAATGGCTCGCTATCACCCACTTTCGTTAACAGGATACCAGTCAATATCAAGCTAACTAATTCAAAAGCCTTTTGACGATAGTGAATGCTTATTCACGTCAAAACTGGTATATACCAGATGATTTGTTTTGTGTAATTTAGTTACAAAAAAGCCAGAATTGAGGAATATTTGGTATTTTTTGAGCAGTGGGAAGGCGTTAACGGATGATTTTTGTTAACAATAATAGTGATTATTTTTTAATTTGTTTCGCTGTAAGGCAGATCTAGAGCTAAAAAAAGTCGGCTCAAGGCCGACAAAAATGAAACGAAAGGAACGAAAGTGTTAACTGACTAGTGCCATTGAATGGAGGCCCTGAGTCAAAACAGAGTTAGCATTAGACATTCTGTCATGCATTACTTTGATAGCTTGGCCAAACTCGAGTAACTTCATACCGTCTAATATGAAGTCATCCGTGCAGACGAGAGCGCACAAGCTGGCATTGTCCCCTACTTCCAGCACAATAAAGAAACCGTCATTGTGGTCGTTTGAAAGCTGGACAAAATCGCCTTCTTGAGGGATATAGCCACCATCTATAACCGGAGTAAAAAACCAGCTTTTAGGCTGAACGGGTTTGTGGAATCGTTTGGCTGCAGTACAGTACAAGGTTAATTCTGCTTGCCTTGCTTCAGAAAGATTCAAAAATGAGATTTGTTCTCTATACGTCTGGAAGGCAGATGCATCATCAACCGAAAATTCGTTTATACCAATTGCGCAATCCACAATCAGTTTTTTTGACAGGTTTGTTCTGAAGATGATGTCATCACCCAGATCTAGCATCAGGTGCTGCTCTGTGTCATCGTAATACCAAGTCCACTTATCGCTCGGTTTAAGCATCATTTCAGTCTCATGTAAAATTCAATCTTTATTGAGTAAATTACATCTTCTACTCAATAACTGCTGATCAAATTTTATGTACTATTTGGTGAAAAAAAAGAGGAAATGATATATCACTTCCCCTCTTTAAAAACCAAATTAATAGACTTTAATTTATTGTGACAATGTCACTTATTACTATAGGTTTTTTACGATGTCTCGAACAAGCTTAGGTCCATGGTAAATGAAGCCTGAATAGACCTGAACTAATTGGGCTCCTGCCATCATTTTTTCTTTAGCAGCGACATATGAGTCAACACCACCTACCCCAATCACCGGAATACGATCCTTAAGTAATTGGCTTAGTAGACGCACAACTTCCGTGCTTCTTGATTGAATAGGTCTACCACTCAGGCCCCCTACTTCATTAGCGTGTTTCATACCTTCGACAATACTACGATCTAAGGTTGTGTTAGTTGCTATGACTCCATCGATATTATGTTTAAGTAGCGAGTCACATATTTGAGCAATTTCATCATCGCTCAAGTCAGGAGCAATTTTTAGTGCTAGCGGAACATACTTTTGAAATTCTTCAGCCAGAGCCAACTGCTTTTGCTTTAACTCAGATAAAAGTTCATTGAGGGCGCTACCATATTGAAGTGAACGTAAATCGGGAGTATTTGGCGAAGAGATATTTACCGCAATATAGCCTGCGTATGGATAAACCTTCTCCATACAAACCAAGTAGTCTTCAGCACCCTTTTCAATCGGTGTATCTTTATTTTTCCCTATGTTAATACCAAGAACGCAACTAAAGTTCGCCTTCTTCACATTCTCGACTAAGTGGTCAACACCTTGGTTGTTAAACCCCATGCGGTTGATAATCCCTTCAGCGTCAACCAAACGAAAAAGGCGCGGTTTATCATTACCTGGTTGAGCTCTAGGAGTGACTGTACCAACTTCTACAAAACCAAACCCCATAGCATCAAAGGCTTCAATACATTCGCCATTCTTATCCAATCCAGCGGCAAGACCTACCGGATTGCGAAATGTGAGGCCCATGCATTCAACTGGCCTTTCAGGAAGTTGTTGGCGATATAAAAGATCAAGAGGTGTTCCGGTAAAACGTTTAAAGTTTTCGATTGCGAGATCGTGTGCCTTTTCGGCATCGAGTTGAAAAAAGCCAGCTCTGGCTAGACGGTAAAGCATTGTGCCTCCGATAGAAAAAAGCCCCGTATAAACGGGGCGTTATTATTTACTGTTTTACCGCATAATTCAATGAAATATGTTCTCTACTCATTCGCTGCACAATTTAAGTTAAGAAGCATAAGCTCGCGTAAGGCAACTGAGAATTTAGCAAACTCGTGCACAGAACCAACTTTGAATTCATTGAGGATGTTTTCCCATCTGTGTAATGACTCCTCATTACTAGCAATCCAGTCATCTAATGCTTTCATCACGTCTAGCTTTTCAGGTGTGCAGTTGCAGCTAAGAACTTGTCCAGTAAGCTGACGCTGCTGCCAATCGAGGTCTTCTCTAAACGCCGCACGAGCCAATGCTTGCCAGTTGTTATCAACTGCTTGTGCATTAATTTGGCTTAGGAACCAATGCAGAGAAAGTCTATCACCTAGATGGAAATAAAGTTTTGCAACCTGTTCGACGGAAATGCCTTTTTCTCGAGAGACCGTAGAAATATCGAACACTGAGTACAGGCTTGATAAGCGAGATACGTAGATCGCGGTTTCTGGTGTAATGCCTTGCTCAATCCAAGACTGCGCCATCTGCTTGTGTTCTTCGACTTCAGCAGGTACCAAGATCTCATTCAATTTTGCATTGATGGTTTCTACATCACCTTGATAAAGTTCAACAAGCTCTTTTACGCATTGACGTCCTGTTCTATTGCGCAGCACCCAACGTGATAACCTTCTCATTGTTCTACGTACATAAAACATCATATCATATTGAGCTGTAGTGGAAGCTTTGTTATCGAGTTCACGTATTGATGTGAATACCTTATCTAAACCAAAAATTTCTCGACAAGCAGCGTAAGCATTCGCGATATCGACAATATGTGCACCTGTTTCCTCTTGCATACGGGTAACATAGTTGCATCCCATCTCATTAACCATTTGATTTGCTAGTGCCGTTGCGATAATTTCGGCTCGCAGAGGATGGTTATTCATTTGGTCACTGTATTTACGTCGTAACTCAGTTGGGAAGTAATTCACTAATTGCTGAGCATGATAATCGTCATTGGCAATATCATCATGAACGAGATCTTCTTTTAACACCATTTTGCCATAAGCGACCAATACCGCTAGCTCAGGACGTGTCAAAGCTTGACCGAGTTTCTCACGCTCAAGGAGCGTTTCATCATCAGGAATATATTCTAACGCTCGATCTAAGTGACCCGCTTTTTCCATATCATGAATAAAACGAATTTGCTCTTTAACGATACCAGTACCACGTTGCTCTGTTACCGAGATAGACTCAGATTGACAGTAGGCATCATCTAAAACAATTTCACCCACTTCGTCTTCCATGGATTCCAGAATCTTGTTGCGCTGTTTCACAGTCAGGTCGCCATTGGCAACAAGTCCGTTGAGGAAGATTTTAATATTTACTTCGTTATCCGAGCAATCTACTCCCCCTACGTTGTCAACAAAATCTGTGTTCACACGCCCGCCGGTAAGGGCATATTCAACACGACCGAGTTGAGTCATGCCCAAGTTGCCACCTTCGCCAACAACTTTTGCTCGTAAGTCTCGACCATCAATGCGCAGAACATCATTAGCACGATCGCCAACATCAGTGTGGGTTTCACTTGCCGATTTAACGTAAGTACCTATTCCGCCATTCCACAACAAATCAACTTCCATTTTCAGGATTTTCTTGATCAGATCATTTGGCGGTAAAGAGGTTTTCTTAGTCCCGATCATTTTTTGAATTTCGGGTGTAAGTGAGATGGATTTAGCTCTACGTGAGAATATACCACCTCCTTTGGAAATCAGCTTGGCGTTGTAATCTTCCCAACTTGAACGTGGCAATTTGAACAAACGATCACGTTCTTTCCAGCTTTTCGCAGAATCTGGGTTGGGATCAATAAAGATATGCAAGTGGTTGAATGCGGCTTGCAAACGAATGTGTTTCGATAGCAGCATGCCATTACCAAATACATCACCAGCCATATCACCAATGCCCACGGCAGTAAAATCGGTCGTTTGGCAGTCGATACCCATCTCTCTAAAGTGGCGTTTTACGGATTCCCATCCACCTTTAGCTGTGATACCCATCGCCTTGTGGTCATAACCATTTGAGCCGCCCGATGCAAAGGCATCTCCAAGCCAGAAGTTATATTCTTCAGACACTGAGTTCGCCAAATCAGAGAAGGTTGCTGTCCCTTTGTCGGCAGCGACAACTAAGTACGGATCATCTTCGTCATGACGTACAACATTTTTCGGAGGTATAACTTCTCCCTCGATAATGTTGTCTGACACATCTAAAAGCGCACGAATAAAGCGCTTGTAGCAACGCTGTCCTTCAGCGAAAATTTCGTCTCTATTACTTAAATTGTGTTGACGTTTACAAACGAAACCACCCTTTGCACCTACAGGCACAATAACCGTATTTTTAACTTGCTGAGCTTTTACTAGACCGAGAATTTCGGTACGGAAATCTTCTTGGCGATCCGACCATCTCAAACCACCACGTGCTACTTTACCGCCTCTTAAGTGGACACCTTCTATATCGGGTGCATAAACAAAGATTTCAAATGCAGGGACAGGCTGTGGGATCTCAGGGATATCTCTCGGCTTCATCTTTAAAGACAACCAAGGCTTAGGTTGCTTATTCTCATCCACTTGATAGTAATTGGTTCTTAAGGTAGCAGAAATCATTTCCATATAGCGGCGGATAATTCGGTCATCATCCAAGCTTTCGACATGATCAAGTTGTTCTGTCATGGCATTGATGAGTTCTGTCTGACCTTTTTGGCTCCCCTTATGTTTGGGGTCAAAACGTTTAGTAAATAAAGATACTAGCCCTTTTGCTAACTCAGGATAGTAACTTAATGTATCTTCTATATATTGTTGACTGAATGGAAAACCAACTTGACGCATGTACCTTGCGTAGGCACGAAGAATAGAAATCTCACGACCAGTCAGCGATGCTCCTAGTACGAGCCTATTGAAACCATCACTTTCCAAATCTCCAGCCCATATTGCAGCGAAGGCTTGTTGGAATCTATCCCGTGCTTCACGAAGATCGACACTCTTCTCACTTTTATGCAACATAGAGAAGTCGAGAATCCAGTATACGTGACCATCCGCTTTACGCACTTCATACGGAGATTCACCAATGACACGTAGGCCTAAGTTCTCAAGCATCGGCATAACATCTGAGAGGTGAATAGGCTCATCACGGTGATACAGCTTTAATCGAACCGATTTGGAATCTGAAGCCAGCTCTTGGGGACGATAAAACAACATCCCTAGTCGGTTATCATCACTCAGTGATTCAATTCGTTCGATGTCAGAGACTGCAGAGCCAGGCATAACATCTTCTTTATATGAACGTGGGAATGCATGTAAATACTCTTTCGCTAGTGGAAGACCTTTACTTTCACCAAAATTCGCTACGATCGCATCAGAGAGGCGGTCGTCCCAAGTTGAAGATGCTTCCATTAAATTTTGCTCAATCATTTTGACGTCAACGTCCATGTTGTTGTTATCAACACGAACAATATAATGTGTTCTGGCAAGTGGACTTTCAGAGAAATAAGTCGTGAACTCAACATCATTATCACAACCAAAATATTGCTTAAGTATTTTTTGAGTTTGACGTCTGAGCTCTGTGTTGTATCGGTCTTTGTTGACATAGACCATGCAACTGAAGAAACGCCCAAATGGGTCTTTACGAACGAAGAGGCGCAGCATGTCACGATCTTGCATTTGAACAACGCCCATGCCGACTTCTAGCAATTCATCCTCGTTAGCTTGAAGTAGTTCATCACGTGGATAGTTTTCTAAAATGTTGTGTAAGGCCTTAAATGCATAAGAACCTTCACGATACCCACTTGCAGCCAAAATACGTTCTACTTTTTCTCGGATCAGAGGTATGCTCGCAACGCTTTGGTTGTATACTGCTGACGTGTATAGTCCCGTGAATCTATGTTCACCGATGACTTTGCCATTCTTGTTGAACTTTTTGATGCCGATATAATCGGTATAAGCGGGTCGGTGAATATGTGACTGAGTATTACCTTTCGTCATGATGAGCAAGAAAGGTTTGGTAGCCTCTATACGAGCCGAATCAGGGAAATCAGATAGCTTAACGCTACGAACACGATTACTATTGGCAAATAGGCCAAGCCCTTTATCTTCAGTTGGTCTTAATTCTGTATCACCATCAACACTGACTAAGTCATACTCTTTATAGCCCATAAATGTAAAATTATGGTTACCTAGCCAGCGAAGGAACTTAACAGTTTCATCGTAGCGGTCACTGTCGATCGCAACATGACCTTTCTGCGCTTCAACTTGATTAGTCACATCTTCAAGTTTCTCAACCATCAGCAACCAGTCATGCACCACTAACGCCGTGTCTGTGATAATTTTCTTAAGCTCTTCACGCAGCAAGGACATCGTTTCTTTAGAGCTAAGTCTATCAACTTCCATATGGAACAAAGACTTAAGTGTTCCTTTTCCTTGATTGATAGAAGTCACATCGCCAGACTTGTTACGCTCAATCTGAGTGGGGCCATGAAGCATCAAATGAGATGCTAAATCTAATCGGCTCAGGGCCATTTTTACAGAATCTACGAGAAAAGGCGTATCTGGAACAACGATTTCTACGATAGTGTGGGTGGATTGCCATCCTTGACGACTCACAGTTGGGTTAAACACTCTTACAGAGACTTCGCCGGGTTTCTTCTCGTTTATGTGGTGCCAAAGGCTGATAATTGCACCATAAAGATCAGATTCATTCCTTTCGACAAGGTCGTCATGAGAAATATTGCTAAATAAATGCTGAGCAAGTTGAGTGACAAGGGGTTGATGAGCAAGCTCGAGTTTGTCTTGAATCAGTTTGTAGACCTTTTCAAGCAGAACCGGCATTAAAGTTTCACGCGCGGTCATAATCACACTCCACAATTAGAATTTTATATATTTTTGAGGGCTGTTGTAAGCATAGTGCTTAACACGGGTAATGCCGCTTTATTGTAAAAGCTTTATTGATAAATGGTTAATTCTTTTGGGAGTGGTAAGAGGTGAAATGTTTGATAATGTGACTAAGGTTCTATTTAAAGTCTTATAGAATCAATTGCTCACAGCATTTCCAGCTTTATAAACTTATTATTTTGGTCAGTTGTCAGGCGAAAGCGTCCATTGAGACCAATTTGGCTAAGAAATGGACGAAATTTAATCGCAGAAAGCTGCAGCCGTAATCCATTTTCGGTAGTGACAAGGACATTACTCGCTACGCCACTGTAGTGAGCTAAGAAAGTTTGGTACGAGATGTTAAGTGAAAAATAGTACTGGTTCATTTACACAGTCGATTTTTTAGCTTTGTAGCAACGTATAGTAAAGCAGCAGCACATACAGTACCACTGCTTTATGCTTTGAGACTATGAGTCCAATGCTTTGCTTACCTTCTCAAACAGATCATTTGCAAGGTTATCCATGGCTCTTAACTTTTCTAGCTCCACTTTTATCATGCTTTGTCGTGTTTCATCATATTTGCGGAACTTAAGCAAAGGATCAATTAAACGAGAAGCAACTTGAGGATTACTTGTATTTAACTCTTTAAGGATTTTGCCCGCAAACAAGTATCCTTCTCCTGATTTTGCATGAAACTGTACTGGGTTCATGTTTAGGAATGAACCGATTAAATTCCTAATGCGGTTTGGATTTTTGAGACTAAATGATTCGTGATCCATTGTTGATTTGATGACTTCTAATGCGTTATCAGCAGGGTTAGACCCTTGTAGAGCAAACCATTTGTCCATAACCAGCCCATCGTGCTTCCACTTCTCACTGTAATCAGCCATCAATGTTTCACGGCATTCTAACTGAGCACTGTTTGCTGAACTCATTGCCGCAATTGTGTCTGTCATATTGTTTGCTGAGAAATATTGACTATTTATCAATTGATTACCATTGTCAGTGTAGGCGAGATAAGACAAGGCTGTATTACGTAGTGACCGCATGCCTATTGCTTGATGCGTAATGCTGTATTGTGCTTGTTGTAAAGTATGATAAAGCGAACTGAATTCGTCTTCCAATGCATTCGCTAGCTTAACTTTAATCGCTTTCAGCACTTTCGCAATGGCATCCACATCGACTCGATTGTACCAACCCGACACCTCGTTATGGCTTGGAAGAGTCATAACTTCAGCTATCAATGCAGGTTCCAATGTTTCGGACAGTAAAACCCCTCTAAAAGCATCGATTAAAGACGGGGGTAACGTAATATCTTTGTTGCCTTGCACGGCTGTGACATTGCTACGAATATATTTTGCCAACAGAGTTTGCCCTGCATCCCAACGGGAAAAATCATTTTTAGCCTGCGTCATTAAGAAGGCTAACTCGTCATCGCTATAGTCGTATTCCAATATTACGGGAGCAGAAAAATCGCGCAATAGCGAGGGTATCGGATTCTCTGTTACATTTTCAAAAACAAAAGTTTGCTTTTCTTCGGTGACGTTGAGGATGTTGCCCACCCTCACTCCGTTACATTGTAACTCTATAACTTGGCCATTGTTTGTATAGAGCTCTATATCTAAGGGGATATGTAATGGCTGCTTATCTTGCTGGTCGTGGGTAGCTTCTGTACTCTGAGACACGACCAGAGAATAAGTTTGTTTTTCCGAGTTATATTCACTTTCGATCGATACTGTTGGAGTACCCGATTGACTATACCACAATCTAAATTGTTTCAGGTCAACGCCGGAGGCGTCTTCCATTGCCGCGACAAAATCTTCGCACGTTGCTGCAGTACCATCGTGACGTTGAAAATATAACTTCATGCCCTTCTGAAAAGCTTCTTCACCCAGTAGAGTATGCATCATTCTTATCACCTCACTGCCTTTTTCATAGACAGTTAAGGTGTAAAAATTATTCATTTCAATGACTTTCTCAGGGCGAATGGGATGAGACATCGGGCTCGCATCCTCAGCAAACTGAGGGCCTCTAATAATACGGACATTATTAATCCGATTGACAGCCCGAGAGCCTAAATCTGATGAGAACTCTTGATCACGAAATACAGTTAGCCCTTCTTTAAGGCTTAACTGAAACCAATCTCTACAGGTTACTCGATTGCCCGTCCAGTTGTGAAAATATTCATGGCCAATCACCGCCTCGATGCCTAAATAGTCTGTATCAGTCGCCGTTTGCTCATTCGCTAAAACAAACTTAGAGTTAAAAATGTTTAACCCTTTGTTTTCCATCGCGCCCATATTGAAAAAGTCAACGGCCACAATCATGTAGATATCAAGATCATACTCAAGGTCAAAACGCTCCTCATCCCACTTCATAGAATTGATGAGCGATGTCATTGCATGAGAGGCTCTGTCAAGGTTCCCTTTGTCGACAAAAATTTCAAGTTCAACATTACGTCCTGATTTAGTAACGTATTTATCGCGTAGAACATCAAAGTCACCCGCGACTAGAGCAAATAAATAAGCGGGTTTGGGATGAGGGTCCTGCCATTGTACCCAATGGCGGCCATTTTCTAGTACCCCTTCTGCAATACGATTGCCGTTGCTCAACAAATACGGATATTGTGTTTTATCTGCGATGACTTTTGTTGTGTATTTTGCGAGTACATCCGGCCTGTCTAAATAGTAGGTAATTCTACGAAAGCCCTCTGCTTCACATTGAGTACAAAACGCACCGCCGGACTTATACAAACCTTCCAAAGCCGTATTGGCCTCCGGATCAATCTCAGTGACCACTTTTAGCTCGAATTCCTGCGGAAGCCCTGAGATAACGATCCCACCCTCAACTTGTTCAAATCTCGTCCATTTCTCTTCATTTACCTCAATACTTGTAAGTTTGAGGTGTTCACCATCTAGATGGAGAACATTATCTTGTTCAAGTTGGGTAACTTTTGAAACCGCTGTTACTTTAGTATTGTTGTCATAAAGATCAAAAACCAAATCAATGCTTGAAATTGTGTGTGACGGTGGTGTGTAATCTTTGCGGTACTTGGCTTGAGGTGTTTGAGCCATTTCGAAATCCTTCTAACTAATATGTCATGTAATGTGAGGTCTCTTACCAGAATGTGCAAGTAAATGGTCATCCGATGAACATTTATCCTAAAATTCGGCTTTGCTCTGACTTAGACAATTAAGAGGAAAAGAATAATCTGACAATTCTATGTATGCTGAAATAGGTGGCAGAAATTTATTCTCCTACGTGAAGAACAGATTACCCTTATCACAACAAAAAAACGAGATATTGTTTACCAATACCTCGTCTCCAACAGAAACAATTTGTGGTGGTGTTATCTCACGCGGTTAAGCACTGCATAGAGTGCTCCTTCTTCCATCTCCAAGGTGAGAATATCGCTATTTAAACTGTATCTCGTCTCATGTTCACCATTTTCGTACAGTAATACAAGATGTTCGCCTTCGGTGTAATACACCCCTTTGTGAATCGCTTCATCACCATCATCGTTGCTAACCCTAAACATAAACACAAAGTCAGGTTGTAAAATCAGGTCCATTTGCTGAACTTCACTGGTGACAAACTCTTCGCCACTCAACTGGGCACTAGACCACATTCCAGCCAAAGCATTTGATAACGCTTTCGTAAATACAACACCGTTTAAATTAAGCATATTGTGATTACTTGAATAGCTGTAAGTCTGAGGCTCTGGCGTATTCATTCCAAGGATAAGCGTATCATCGTTGGCCATATATAAACCTTCCCAATGGTCAACTGAGTAATCACGTTTTTGGATATCTATCTTAAAGCTGTATGTTGAATCCAAGTTCAATTTGATAGCCAAAAAATTTTCTTCAGATTGTTCTGGATTAGGGTTAACAAGATACCAATCACCGAGCAAAAATGGCTGATCAAACTGTGTTAAGTCACTGTTATCGCGTACTTCATTAGCAAGACAAGATAGACTTAAACATGTAAGCAAAAATCCGATCCATCTCATAGTGCACCTCGCTCTTTTCTTTAAGCTTAGGCTCTGAAGCACAAATATGCGAAAAATTTGGATCTAGCTCACGATAAATAAGAAAAAAGCGAGCTTTTTACAGCCCGCTTTCTCATCAGTTGAGGTTAAATGGTCTTCTTCTTCGATGCTTTAAGTATGTCGACCATTACTGCTACAGACTCATCAAGATATACGTCCGGAGCTTCATAGTCTTTGGGTACATCTTCAAGAGACTTATATGGTTTTTTTCCAAGTGTCTTTTGCCGATGATTGATACGTGCTAAACGGTCATCATCAGCCTTTTGACTTTCTTGCTTGCGCACTTTTTCACTGAGAGATAATTTGTTGTCATCTTTTTCAGCTTTATAACGAGCAATGTCTTCAGCTATAAACTTGAACTCAGGTTCACTCGCGACACGAGCTTGATGTAACGAATTAAGCTTTTTGATTAGCTTTTCGTTACGCTGTAACACCTTGTAGTTTGCCTTATCTATGCTATCCCATGGTAGAGCGTTATCTTCAACGCTTTCCCCTGTTTCACTATGCTCAACAGGCGTTGGGTAAGCAATGTCAGGAATAACGCCTTTGTTCTGAGTGCTGCCACCATCAATACGGTAGAATTTTTGTATTGTATACTGAACGTATCCTAGCTCTTTATCAAACAAGTCGTAAATGTGGTTCAGAGAACGATGTTGTTGTACCGTACCCTTACCAAAAGAGTTTTCACCTAGAATGATTGCGCGCCCATAATCCTGCATCGCAGCTGCAAAAATCTCTGATGCGGATGCACTGTACCTGTTAATCAAAACCGTCATTGGGCCATCATAACTCACTTCACCGTCCGTATCGCTATTTACATTTACCCTACCGTAGCTATCACGTACTTGAACAATCGGCCCACTAGTAATAAATAAACCGGATAAAGAGGTAGCTTCCGTAAGTGCCCCGCCTCCGTTGTTGCGCAAGTCCACTATGATGCCATCAATACCTTTTGCTTTCATTTCAGTAATGAGCTTATCAGTATCTTTGGCAAGACCAACATAGAAGCTTGGTACTTCTAAAACTCCGATTTTCTTGCCGTCTCGATCAATAATTTCTGACTTAACTGCACGATCTTCAAGGCGAATTTTATCTCTAACGATAGTGATGATATGTGCTTTTGCATCCTTACCTTCAGGTAAAACCTGTAGATTGACCTTAGTTCCTTTTGGTCCTTTAATCAGTTGTACGACATCATCCAGACGCCAACCAATTACGTCGACAATATCCTCACCATCTTGACCGACACCAATTATTCTATCACCTTCATCGATCTGCTTGCTTTTTGAAGCTGGACCTCCTGCAACTAGAGATCGAATGACAGTATAATCGTCCGTCATTTGCAATACTGCTCCAATGCCTTCAAGTGAAAGATTCATTTCTGTCTGGAACTGCTCTGCATTTCGCGGAGAAAGGTAGCTAGTATGGGGGTCGACTTCCCTTGCAAACGCGTTCATGTACAGTTGAAAAGCATCTTCGTTATGAGTCTGGCTTAGACGTTTTAGAGCATTGTTATAACGCTTACCCAAAACATCTTTGATTTCATCCCAATCTTTTCCAGTTAACTTTAGATTTAAAGCATCGTATTTAACTCGCTTTCTCCAAAGTTCGTCTAACTCTTGGTTATCTTTGGGCCAATCTGCCTTACTTCGATCTAACTGGATACTTTCATCAATATCGAATTTCATTTCTTTATCAAGCAGAGATAAAGCATAAACAAAACGTTCGTAACGGCGCTTCAATGAGATATTGTAAACATCAAATGCAACTTGATTGTCGCCAGATTTTAACTGATCATCTAACTTAGACGCCCACTTTTTAAACGATTGAATGTCAGACTGAGTAAATATATTTCGATTGAAATCTAAAGATTCGACATATCTTTGGAATATTGCCTCGGAGAGCTCATCATTTAATGTGAAATGTTTATAGTGAGAGCGAGTAAAGCGAGATGTTACTCGTTTACTTGCTGTTGAGTGCTGAGCTTCGGGCTCTAGCACTGGAAGATCGTCTAAAGCGATAGTTGCTTTTAGAGCATATGCTGGTGAGACTGCCAACCATAGGCTGGCAGTGATCAGCGACAATTTTGAACGGCATTTCATGCGTAGGAGTATCTCCTTTAAGCGCGCAGGTGCTCCGCTTTTACGACCATTTGTAGGCCATTTGGCAGTTGAACACGCACATCTTCCTTATTAATTTCAACGATAGTCGCAGCCATATTCCCCTTACCCATATTGACATTGACTTGATTACCAATTGTAATCTCTTCCACTGTCAGAGCTCTTGTTTCTGCGGGGGGACTGACTTCATTCACTTTGTTCTGTTGTGGACGACGGTTTTGTGGCTTTTTAGCTACTGGTTTTGCTTTTGCTTTGCTTTCTTCTCTCGCTTTTTGAGCCTGCTCTTTACGACGAGCCTGAACTTTAGCCTTGCTCTCTGCTAGTGCCGTTTTTGCATGTTCAACATGTTCTTCCTCTAACTCGCCTGCTGGATTACCATCAAGGTCCACACGAACAGCACCAGATTTAACACCATGTAGATAACGCCATGAAGAAGTATACTGTCTCAATGCTGCACGAATCTGGGTTTTACTTACCTTCGGGTCATCCGTAAGGCGATCCGCAAGATCTTGAAAAATACCAATTTTGAGCGGCTTAGCTTCACCTTCTAAAGTAAAGCACTTAGGGAAACATTCAGCAATATATGCAATCACTTCTTTGCTATTTTTTAACTTTTCAGTGTTTTCCATGGGGGGTCCTGGTTAGTGCGGTATCGTCCGCGAGCATTCAGATAAATATTTCAGGTATTATAGTGACCTGAAAACGAAAAACCACCGTCAATATTGAATTTATGTACTGATAGCGTGTGAATTAAGCAGCTTTTCTACTTCACTCATCAAAAATGTTAAACCTTGTTCATCAATTTCACCAAAACGGCTCAGTTGAGGGCTATCGATATCAAGGACCCCTGCAATGTTGCCACCAATTTGAAACGGAATGACTATTTCTGAGTTACTCGCAGAATCGCATGCTATATGTCCATCAAATTGATGCACATCATCAATCCTTAACCCCTTATTTTTGACGATTGCAGTACCACACACTCCTTGACCTACTGGAATTCTGACACAAGCAGGTTTGCCTTGGAATGGACCTAGAATCAATTCATTACCCTGTAACAAATAAAAACCTACCCAATTGATATTTTCCAGCTCCATATTCAACAAAGCACTCAAGTTGGCCAAGTTAGCAATGAGATTTTGTTCATTCTCTAAAAGAGCTATTGCCTGCTTGGTGAGACGCTCATAGTGTTCTATTTTCATACTAGTTTCCGAATTTAAAAGACTTGGCTAATGGAACAACGTACAATTAATCATACCTCTTCAAAAAAATGTAGCGTTACCAGCATGCCTCAAAGAGCAAATACCATTAGCCGTTCTTGGCTAATTACTCAAGTAAATAAGCACAAATCTCGACTTGTGATCGCAAATATTATCGCATTATTTGCAACCTTGCTCAGCGTACCCATTCCCCTATTGATGCCACTTATGGTTGATGAAGTATTATTGAATCAACCTGGCAAAGGTATCAAAGTGATGAATGTAATATTGCCAGAATATCTACACACTCCTACTGGTTACATCTTCTTGACTCTAGGGTTTGTGGTTCTATTGCGAACCGCGAGTCAAGCCCTCAATATTCTCCAAGGCCGTCAGTTTACACTGATCTCAAAAGACATCACTTATCAAATGCGCAGCAAAATGCTTGATAAACTCGGACGGATTAGTATGAAGCAGTACGAAACACGCGGTAGTGGTGGTGTCAATGCTCATTTGATAACTGATGTAGAGACGATAGATAAGTTTATTGGCGCGACATTAAGCAAATTCCTAATTGGGCTGTTGACTGTACTTGGAACCGCCTGCGTACTGCTGTGGCTAGAATGGCGTCTTGGTCTATTTATTCTTCTGGTTAATCCGATTGTAATTTATTTCTCTCGCAAACTTGGTAATAAAGTGAAGGATCTAAAATTGAGAGAGAATCAATCCTTCGAACGATTTCAAAACCGCCTCGTTGAAACTTTGGATGGAATTTACCAGCTAAGAGCAGCAAATAGAGAACGTGAGTTTTTAGCCGAGCTAAAACAACATGCCAATCAGATTCGTCTAGATGCAGATAAATATACTTGGCAATCAGAAGCAGCGGGACGCCTTTCTTTCCTTTTATTCCTCATCGGGTTCGAGCTATTTCGCGCCATCGCCATGCTGATGGTTTTATTTAGCGATTTAACCATAGGACAAATATTCGCTGTTTTTGGTTATCTATGGTTTATGCTAGGCCCAGTTCAGGAGTTGCTAAGTATTCAATTCTCGTGGTATAGCGCAAAAGCAGCGTTACAAAGAATCAACACTTTATTGGAGCTGGATGAAGAACAACGCCCTAAAAGTACAGTCAATCCATTTATTGGCAGTTCGAAAATCACCATAGATATAGAGAACGTTGACTTCTCTTACAATGACGAGTCCAAAGTCCTTAATCAGCTTAGTCTGCATATTCCCCCTGGCAAAAAGGTCGCGCTGGTTGGAGCAAGTGGCGGAGGGAAATCAACGTTGATTCAGCTTTTAATCGGCGTATATCGTCAGGATTCTGGGACCATTAGATTTAATGGTCAACCGACAGAATCTATAGGTTTTGACATAATACGGCAAAATATAGCTGTTGTATTACAGCAACCTATACTATTTAACGACACTTTAAGGCATAATTTGACTCTCGGGTCTGAGTTCGAAGATTCAGCTCTCTGGAATGCGTTAAAAGTAGCGCAATTGGATGATGTCACCAATCAACTAAGAGAAGGTCTAGACACGCAGGTAGGACGCAACGGCGTTCGTTTGTCAGGCGGGCAAAGGCAGCGACTAGCCATTGCTCGAATGGTCTTAACTAATCCTAAGTTTGTTATTTTGGATGAAGCGACGTCGGCACTAGACACATCAACAGAGGCGTCACTTCACCGAGCGCTAACCGAATTTTTGGATGGTCGAACGACTTTGATTGTTGCCCATCGTTTGTCAGCAGTTAAACAGGCTGATTTGATCTATGTTTTAGAAGATGGTCAAGTAACGCAGGCAGGAACACATGTTGAGTTGGTTAAACAAGAAGGCTTGTATCAAACTTTATATGGTAGTACTCAATCTCACGCGTAAACATATGTATTGTCAATACTGTAGGTGGATATAATGGTTCTTTCCGCCTCAGAGCTTAATAATGCTCAACAGCGAGTATCACGCACTCGATTATGTCATGGCTGTGAGCTTCCGATCGATTCTATCTCTTTAGAGAGAGGTAAAAGTGCATACTGCCCTCGTTGTGGTATGCACCTCTATAAAGGCGGAGCTCCGTCGCTCTCTGGTAATTTGGCCATTGCCGTAGCGTGTCTTCTGTTGTTTGTACCATCGCATCTGTTTGCATTTATTAGCATTCGTTTGTTTGGTGTCATGATACCCGCTACCTTACCCTTAGGAATTCTTACACTCTATAACGAAGGCTTTATTTTCCTTTCATTATTGATATTTTTCTGTTGCTCTGTCGCTCCCTTTATGCTGTGCGTTTCTGTGTTGGCTGCACATGTCTCACTAAAACTCTGCCATTTTAAAGCATTAAAATATTCTCTTTACACGATTAAACATCTGAAAGCTTGGGTTATGATAGACGTATTTCTTGTGAGCATTGCAGTGTCTTGCTTTAAACTCCAAGACTATTCAGACATACATATAGGTGTTGGTCTCTACGGTTTTATTCTGCTTCAGTTCATGACAGTACTTTTAGTCAGTCGAGTCAATGTTCGTAGTTACTGGGAGAAATATAGGTCTGAGCAAAGTTACCATTTTCATCATAAAGATATGCATTGCCTTCATTGTCAACTTTCACAGCCAAGTAATACGGTTTGTGTTCGTTGCCATAAACCCATGTTTCGGCGTAAGCCACACTCTATTCAAGCAACTTGCGCATACATTGCTGCATCAGCTATTGCCATTTTTCCCGCTAATTTAATTCCTATATCAATCCTGATTACCAATGGTCGGCGGATGGAGGATACTATTTTTTCAGGGGTTGCATCACTGGTAAAAAGTGGTATGTGGGGAATAGCCATTATCATTTTTGTCGCGAGCATCATTGTTCCGGTAGCAAAAATTTTGGGCTTGTCCTATCTACTGCTCTCGATCAAGTTCAAAAATTCGTTGTACGCTCGTCAAAGAATGACTATTTATTTCATCATTAAATGGATAGGTCGTTGGTCAATGATGGACTTATTTGTCATTTGCATCATGATGACCGTCATTGACCGAGGACAGATTCTCGACTTTACACCCGGTGTAGGTGCCGTGGCATTTGGTATGGTTGTCTTATTCACCATGTTTGCAGCAGAAAGTTTTGATCCAAGGCTGATTTGGGATGATCAATCTATAGGGTCCAAAGTAGAAGATAGAAAAGAGACATCAAATGGCTAACTCAACATCAAATCAACCTTCATATTCACCCAAAGTTAGGCGTAGCAATAAAGTGTCTCCGTTATGGTTGCTTCCTACCTTGGCTTTGATATTAGCTGGCTGGCTCGTTTTCAAAGCGATTGAGGACGCGGGTGAGCGTATTCAAATTCATTTCTCAGATGCGCAGGGCCTTGTTGCTGGCAGAACAACAATCCGCTATAACGGGCTCGAAGTTGGTATAGTGCGAGATGTTAAATTATCCGACGATCTATCAAGTATTTACGTTGAAGCTGATATCTATCCTGAAGCCACAAGGCTCCTCTCTCAGAGGACTTTATTTTGGATGGTAAAGCCAACTGCAAACTTATCTGGTATTTCGGGCCTAGACGCACTTGTCTCTGGTAACTATATAGCCATTCAACCTAGTGATATTCCAAGTGAGCCAGAAACAAAGTTTAGTGCTTTAGAACGTCCTCCTGCAGACATTAGAGCACCTGAAGGTCTTAATATTACTCTCAGAGCAGATGACCTTGGTGGAATCTCCATTGGATCGCAGATTGTTTACAAAAAAATTCCGATTGGAGAAGTTTATAGTTATCAACTGGATGAAGAGGAAAAATATGTCCTTATCCATGCTTCAATTCATGATGAATACAAAAATATCATTACCGATAAAAGTCGCTTTTGGAATGTCAGCGGTATTGGTGCGACATTTGGGATGCAGGGAGTTGATCTAAAAGTCGATAGCCTGAGTTCATTAATTGGTGGGTCAATTGCTGTAGATTCTCCCGATGGTGGCGAGCCTGTCACAGATCATAGTCGATTCAGATTATATCGCGACTTAAAAACAGCAGGTCGAGGTATTCCGATAAAAATCACACTCCCAGACGATAATGATATCAGCCCGTCAGGCGCACCTATCATGTACCGTGGTATCGAAATTGGCCAGATTAGTGACCTACAATTTAGTAATGGTCGTAAAGACATTGTTGCGCTAGCAGCTATTGAACCTGCATTTTCTGATATGTTGACAACGGGTAGCCATTTTATTCTTGAAGAAGCAAAAGTGTCTCTTTCCGGTGTTAAAAATATCTCTAACTTATTAACAGGCAACTACCTAACTTTAGTCTCAGGAAAAGGTGAGAAATCTCGCTTTTTTACTGCGATAAAAAAGGATGAGTTTAATCAAAAACAGCCCGATTCTATCACCATAACGCTCGTCGCAGATAATGCCTTTGGACTTGAAGCTGGCGTGAACGTTCTTTTCAAGGGTATTTCCGTTGGAGAAGTTACGAAAGTTTATTTGGTTGAAAACAAGGTTCATATCAACCTGCTTATTAGCAAAAATTATACTTCTTTGATAAAAACAGAAAATCGTTTTTTCGTCACAGGTAGTGCGACGGCTGAGTTAACAGACTCAGGACTTAACATTTCTGTTCCACCCGCTAAACAATTGCTCACTGGCTCTATAAGCTTCACCAGTGAGGGCAAAAATTATCCGCGAAAAGAATATGTCTTGTACCCCAGTAAATCCCTTGCAGATATAGCTCAATACAACGTTTCTGGGTCAAAAACTATTACGTTATTTGCGGAACAATTACCACCTGTGAGTAAAGGAAGTCCCCTACTCTACAAAAATCTGAAGGTGGGCCGTATTGCGGATTTTAGTCTTATAGAAAGTGGCGTACTGGTTAAAGTAAATATCGAAAAACAGTACCAACATTTACTTAATGAGAATACCGTTTTTTGGAATTACTCTGGCGTAGAAGTTGATGCGGGTCTGCAAGGCTTAAACATAAAAGCCGCGCCCTTGAAAACTCTTATTCAAGGCAGTATTGCTTTCGACTCTCTGCCAAGTGTTGAAAACAAGCGAGGTGACCATTGGTTATTGTATCAAGATTTCCGTACTGCCCGAGAATATGGACGGACCATCACACTGCAAGCCAAAGGTGAAAACCAAGTCTCAAAAGGGACCAGTGTGAAGTACAATGGGATAAAAGTGGGCGAAGTCATCTCAGTTACTCCGAATTTCAAACAAGAAACAATGACAATAAAACTGCGTTTGCTTCCTGAATACGCGGACATTATCACGAAAGAAAGCAGTTACTTTTGGATAGCTCAACCGAAACTTGAGTTAAGTGGTGTTAAGAATTTGAGAAACTTTTGGGCGCCGGCAATCAGCGTAAAACCAGGCACTGGTCAATCTAGATTTGAATTTGATTTACACAAACAACCTTCGGAAACAGACGGCATCCTATTCACATTGCAAAGTGAAACGCTCGGTGCCGTGACCATAGGTACGCCAATTTTATTTAGAGAAATAGAAGTTGGCCGTGTCATCGAAGTGGGACTTGGTGAGCTTGCTGACCGAGTGGTATCCACAATCTCAATAGAACCCAAGTACGCCTATCTAGTCAGAGCCAACAGTGTTTTTTGGAATACATCAGGTGTGGATGTTTCCATTGGCCTTGGTGGTGCAAACATCAAATCAGGAACAATCGACAGCATAATCAAAGGGGGGATCACCTTTTCAACACCTGAGAATGTTCCTCTTCAACCTATCGCCGTGCAGGGTCAGTCTTTCTTTTTGTACTCAACGCCAGAAGAAACTTGGAAAAAATGGCGAACCCCCATTCCCAAGCCATAAAGACATAACAATAAAAACGCAGTGTAAGACTGCGTTTTTTCATTTGATCCGTTATAATCTTGAGTCTTTAAGCGCACGAGACTTTACTTTGCATCAAAATGTCTATTTGCCTGAAGAGTTTCTACAAGAAATGCAGGCCATCATGCCAAATACTTTGGATATTTCGGACTTTATTTCCGCGTGCCAACGGCCACTTCGTAAAAGCATTCGAATTAATACCATTAAAATTTCTGTTGAAGAGTTTACTCACCGAGCTTTAGAAAAAGGCTGGCAACTATCGCCTATTCCTTGGTGTAAAGAAGGTTTTTGGATCGAAGCAGATGAATCTATTACTCCACTAGGTAATACTGCAGAACATATGTGTGGCCTATTTTATATCCAAGAAGCAAGCTCCATGATGCCCGTATCTGCCTTATTTGAAGAGGCCAATCATGAGTTCACACGTGTACTTGATATGGCTGCTGCGCCTGGCTCCAAAACATCACAAATCGCCGCAAAAATGGAAAATTGTGGCATACTAGTGGCCAACGAATTTTCTTCAAGTCGCCTTAAAGTATTGCACGCTAATATTGAACGATGTGGAATACGTAATGCAGCTCTCAGCAATTATGATGGGCGAGTGTTCGGTGGTTGGCTGCCCGAAACTTTTGATGCTGTTCTTATCGATGCACCATGCTCTGGCGAAGGGACTGTGTGTCATTACTGAGGGATCTTGACGGGATAAATACCATTCGACTCTGTCGTATCCTTACATTC
>NZ_BSPW01000071.1 GCF_030161235.1 Vibrio zhanjiangensis
ACGGCAGGATCAAGTGATCGGAATAAACCGAAACGAGCGATCGCAATCACCGAAATACGCACATCCCAGCGGTAGAATAAAAATATAGGTGATCTGGAATGGTTTTGGTTTCTTCAAACAGGCTATCGAGATAAGTATCTAAGTTTGCTTCTTTGATAGTGTGTACGCCACCTTTAATGTTTCTGTGTTTGACTTCTTCATCAATCACAGGTAATCCGGAATTTGATGACGTATCGTGGTGATATTGATATTCAAATAGCCGAGCCCCCGAGCTGCCTGCATCAATGACAAAGGTAGTCTCTGCTAAAGCAGATGAAGATGCCAAAAAGACGACTAGATAAGATAACGTTCTTATATTCATTAAAATGCCTACTACTGATTTGACTGGCTTGCAATAAAGTATGATGCGCGATGGTTTTAAGTTCAGGTCGCCGTGTATTTTATAAAAGTAACGTTTTTATTCTAATAATTATCAACGAAGGATAAATATAATTTATTGGTCAAACCAGATCAGGTGTTATTCATCTAGACGTTGTTATTACGAAAAATCGCTTCTACCCAGTAAGTTATTTATTTGGCAAATATTACCTATCGCCAATTTGTTACTTGCGCATTTTATACGCTCTATCATCGTTTTGATTGGTTATCTTTTGACGGTTTTCTCAATTGCTCATTAAGGATAATCCCTGTGCCTAACGACTCCAAAGTGCTTGTGCCTTACAACGTTTTAAATACCCCTTCTCTAGATGCGACTCCCCTTCTTTATGCCGGCTCTGGCCTGACATCGATTGAAACCAATCGTGCGGCGGCTGGACGTGCAACGCATGAGAGCCCGCAGACTCCAGGGTGGCCGATTGGCAATGAGTCGGAACCCTCCGCCACCATAGAAGAGCTGAATGTGCCGCAAGTACTCGAAAAAAGACGGAGCACCAGTGCCGACCTGTTAGAGCCGGTATGGCAAGCGTGGCAAGACAAATACGAGCAAGCCAAAACCTTTATTGAGCAAGGATACAATGAGCAAAACATTGATATTCAGCGCGATTTAATCACAGAGCTTAAACAGGCCAAG
>NZ_BSPW01000072.1 GCF_030161235.1 Vibrio zhanjiangensis
CCTTAAGATGGGTAACTATGTGAATGAGAATGACCTTCGCAGGGCTTTAAACCAGCCAATACGCAAAGACTATTACTTTGATGTGCGAGGTCTGGGTGCTAATCAAGCGAGATTCTTCAACCCATATCCGCCTGTTGAAGAAGAGCCAACACTCGATGTGGCAGAGCCTGAATTCAAGGATAAAATACGTCATTATAATCAAATTCTTCCAGAACACAGAGAGCCTAATATAACGTTAGAAACAGGCTCAAGTGATGAATCTGATAGTGCGCGTCAACTCATTCACAGTTTCTGCAATGAACCTGATGGCTTCCAATTGGGGTTACCTAAGTTGCTTAATCTTATTGATTCTGGACGTTTTTCTGAGGGTGTCTCAAACCTTGTCAGAGAATGGGTGGCAGAATATCAGACGGGTTATGGTATAGATAGGAATATTTTAGAAAAAGTCCTTAAAGATAAAGGATACGCTGGTTTGGCTGACCATGCGATTGTTGTGTCGGACGATCAAGGCTCTATATATGTTTCCAGCTTGGACAAAATCATGGCTTCGACTCGTCTTCGCTCTGGCTACTTATCAGGGTACACCGACCGGACGGGGGCAATCAGCAAAGAGGAGCTGACTGATATTATTGAACAATATCAGTCAATGAGCAGGCTCATTGGCAGCACCTATGAGCATTTTCGTAGCCACACAGATCGCACTTCAGCTAGTGTTCAGTTATATCGTGACCCCATCGAATATATATCTGAAGGCGCTATTTGGCCTAATCTCAATACCTTTTCAGCTGTGCTCGACCCTGACGATGAGCGCGCTTTTAAATCCACACTCCAGAAGATGGGTGCACTAGAGCAAGCGTTAAGACTGCTTTATAAAGAGATTCTGGGTATTGAGCCACCTTATAAACTTGGTGTTGAATCACGGGAAGATCTCGCTCAGCAGTTGGACTCTTTTGGGGAATCAGGCTCAGAGTTTGTCGATGAACATCCTGAGTACCTGAATTACAGGTTGACTTGGAGGAAAATAGAAGCGCTGGGGGGAGATATTGCAGATTATCTCGCTTTATCTTCACACCTAAATTGGCCGATGGCCGAAGATGGCATTAGTGAAGATGCGACAGAGCTTGCGTCTTCATACAGAAGCATGTCAGCAGATGCTAAACAAGAGCTATATTCAAATGCAGTAGAGTATGTACTGTTTCAGATTGGTAGAGATAAGCTGCTTAGCCAGGGTACACGAGGTGCTGCCTATAATGCTCGTCTCAAAAATGAACCATGTGTTGTGGTTGACTCCACCAAGCCAAATAGTTTCTTTTTGCCTGACAGCCCTGGTGCTAAATCGGGGCTTTATATCGACTTGAATAAACCGGGGCAGCCCTATCAAAGAAAGGCCAACTTTACCTATCAGCCTTCAGATTTAGTCAGTTTAAATACCTTGTCACGACAGCTAGTAACGATAACCGACAGCTACGCGAATAATGATGAAGAGGTTGCAGACCTTATTTCGCATGTATTACCAAAGAGCATACTGGGAGCGCAAGTTCCGGAATTGGGTGTATCTGCAGAGCAGGTACAGTTAGAGCTAGAATATACTTTTGCGACGTCGAGTTTCTCAGAATACCTGAGATCTATAAGCCGTCCGTTTGCCTCATTAGCCAGACAGACCCAATTAATGATTGATGACGGTAATGGCGTTACTTTACAACAAACAGAAAAAAATCAGCAACAAGCGGAGTATATTGGGGCTTGGATCGATGCAGGTATAGGTGTTGTGACGTCGTTCACCCCTCAAGGGGCTGTTTTGAATGCGGCTCAAAGTTGGGCCGGTATTGCGGCTGATGTGGTGGATGGAAAAGATCCTGACCCAGTTGATCTCGCAGGCGCTATTTTGGGCTCTATTCCAGGTTCAAGAGCTGGGGCTCAAATAGGTAAGTTTAGTAAAACAGGAGGTCAAGGCGTCAAAGTATTACTTAAAGTTGGTGAAGAAACGGTTGATCTTATCGACCTTGGTCGAGGAGTCAAACAAGCTTGCGACAGTGGAGACCCTCTTGACCTATTTAGTGTTTTATTGAGTACGGGAATGAAAGCGCAAGATGTTATAGAGCGTGCTCATCAGATTAAACCCGACTTGGCGGATGCGGATATACCTAAGCAAAACCAGTGGCTGATTGAGAATGGAGTCGACAATGGCTGGGGAAGCTCGCGCCCTCCTCTAGGTGTTGAAGGTAATTCCCCTGTTCCTGGAACAACGGGGCGTTCCCTTTATGGGCAGGCTGTACCCATCCGAAGACCTGAATTACATGGAGGTGAATGGGCGGGTCAATCAGGTACTCTACCAGGTACAGATGCGGATTATTTTGCCTATATTGACGCGGGGGGCACACCGGAAGAATATTACGCGACTCTAAAAGAGGCTGAGCCAGCGGTAACTCAAAGTCTGTTCAGTTTCTTTGGCAAACAATATCAGGGGCGCGTACAGGATGGCCAGTTTGAGATTAAGAAAGTCGGTAGTGATGAATGGCGAGCTGGGCATTGGTGGGAAGAGTTTACATGGCGTTTTAAAAATCGAGGGGGTCGAGTACAGAGCTCAGCTGAACTTGATAAACGTATCCTAAAGGCGGTCGCAAAAAATTCAGACTTCAATCAAATCTGCTATAAAAGTGCGATTAATACTGCACAAGCCAGCGGAGAGCTGCCTAAAGGGGTGGCAGAAAGTCTGCGAAGTGCCTCTGGGAGTGGATTGAATTCACTGATCTATAACGAAGCATTCAGCCTTCCTACTTCAGTGACCGAGTCTCCAGGCTCGTCTCTTGTAGAGCGGCCATTGAGTAAAGGAGATATCACCGAATCAGGCTTTATTCATGTTGGAACTAAGGATGGGGATGGAAATGTTCACTATGAACATGTTATATACGCCTATGTCCAAAATGGTGAAGTCACACTATACCAAAGTAATAGTCCAACCTTTTATGCTGCTTTTGGCGGAGATATACAACAACCTAGTAACAATCAGGTTGGGCAATCGTCACTCACAAAGATAGAATGGAGTGAAAAAACCGATACGAAACTGGCCGAAGAGCAAGGAAGAAGGCCTAACTTAGTGTATTCATTTACACCAACCAATCAGGTAAAAAATGTTGCCGACATCAGTGTCCAGCAAAATGGAGATGTTGAGGTCAGTGCGGGCGAACAAAAAGAGGTATTTTCTGTCGGAAACAATGCGCAAGAAATCGCAAGAATCCCTTTCATGAATGAAGGTAGAAGGGTAGAAGTGCGAGGTTATACCTCAGAGTTTCAAGGAAGGGCTGGCCAAGAAGCGCTTTCAATACATGGGGATCGACAAGGTAATTTTTATCTCGCAAGGCAAAGCCATCCTATGACCGCCCAGCAGCTTGTTGATTATTTAAAATCTCAAGGTGTTGATCTTAAGTCTGGGAGCGGCCCTGTACACCTGTTGTCATGTTACTCGAAGAGCAGCGGCGCAGCACAGGCACTCGCAGATGTCATTAATCGTCCAGTCATCGGGTACTCAAACCGTGGAATTCAGCTACCTACATTACAGCAATTGACACAAAACCCTGTTCAAATTGGTAGTAAAATGGGCAAGTTTGATCCACGTAGGTTCCTTACACAAAGCGATTTTAAACCTGCAACCCCTCGTGTGTATCACCCTCGCAGTGATTCAAGTCAGGGGGCTTCCACAAGTGGAAGAGCATCGCTAGAAAAGGCTGGGTCTGGAAGCGGCAGTAATGCGAAGCAGATGGCCTTCAATGCCTTGCCTCAAATGCAGGCCTCACCAAGTTGGTATAGTGCAGAAAATATCTACACCCCCAGAACCAGCGCCCACGGGGTGATATTTAACGATCCTGACAACCCAGATAGGCTGATTAAATTTTACAAGCGGCCAAGTGATAAAGGTATCGCTGAAAACAACAGAGATGTCATGAATAAACTGTACAGCCAAGATGCTGAATTGATTACTCTCACAGACCTTGAAGGGCAAAGTTATTATGCGGTTAATATGCCCAAGATGAAGGGTGTCTCGATAGAAGATATTAAGGACCCTCAAGTTATGCAAGATATGCTTGAGAAAATCGAAGATGGTGACTTTATTGCTCATTGGGCGGGTAAGTTACAAGATAATGGTATCCGAGTAGAAGATTTGAACCTTGGTAGTGTGTTGTATGACCCAAGCTCCGGCCGCTTCAGTTTGGTTGACTTTGATTCTTCAACGATTTCAGATTCAGTAAGCAATGCACACTATAAACAAATGTATAGAAGCTTGCACACTCCGATAAGGGACGTGCTTATAAAGCAAGCAAAAACATTATTTGCCGGTCAACAAGATAAGCTCGATCTGGTGAACAGGGTGGAGGGAAAACTGAGTCAACGGTTTAGACACCTCATGGAACTCGATGAACGTGGAGAGGCCAGTTTTAGTACTCTGATGGAAGAACGAACCCCAGCCGACGTCGAAGTAGCTGTTGGTGCGAGAAACCAAGAAGCGGCTTCAGCTGGTCATGCAGATGAGCCAATACAGCTAAGTAAAGGGGATTGGGACAGCATACCGAATAAGGTGGAAATGTTTGGCGAAGATTCTGAGTACTTTTATGAAGATTTTGATGGTCAAATATACAAGTATGAAACTGCTGATGGAGAAATAACATATCTTGGGAAACAGGATGGAGAATACATAGATTTAAAAAATGATCAAACATGGCAACCAAGGCGTTATAGTGTGGTTGGTCCGAACGCTATCAAAACTTGGCTTACCGGTGATCCGGCAACCTTGTATGCGGATACAGATAAGGTGATTGCAGATAGGAGTGCCTCATATGATAACGAAAGGTTGGAGAATATACGAAATGGATTTGATCAAGGTCATTACTTACCACCTATAGATGTACGATGGGATAATGGGGTATTTAAGGTCATTAATGGAAATCACCGACTTAAAGTGGCCAGAGAAATGGGAATGGAGAGTATTCCTTACCGCTTAATAAGGTAATTGGAACTGCCTGAAGGTTTTGTTCGAAAAATTATTGGTAGTATATTTTAATCTATTAGTTATCACCAACACCGCCAATCGGCGGTGTTTTACTATCCAATTACCAATATAGGCGCACTTTTTCCAATCGAATCAAATCGCTCAGTAATAGCCTGTAACTAGACAATCATTTTAATATGGCGGCGTATTAGCTTATGGACAATCAATCTAGTAACCAGAATATTGGGCAATATCAACCTTCACACTCTCGTACTCCCTTAGTAACCACAAGAACAGGAATCCGAACTGGTGTCACTCGTTCTACATCAAACATAGATCCTGATTATGCACGCATGGCCCATTGGGTCCACCAAAGACAAACCGATATTCTTAATGAAATGAACATTTCTTCTCTATTCCATACCACTGCAGATCTATTGCAGCTTGAGTTAATTGCGGAATTAAAACGTCGATGTCCTTATCCACCATGCATCGACTACATCGAAGGTGATTTTGTCTTAAAGGGCCTTAGCGATCGTTGGGGGATCGCCAATATTGCCGAGCATAGTCTAGTCGACGATTTGCTTACGTTGGGTTTTCCTAAAACGAGGCATATGGCAAGTTCCCACAGCCCCGTGATCAGTATTTGCAACTATGACGACGATTATGAGGGGCAGCGTTTAGGCGGTTATACATCAGTGATTATCTCCCTCGGAGAGTTCATTAGTAAAACAGTGCAAACTCGTTTATCGATGCTTTGGGGGCAGATGAAGATTGAAGAAATAGAGGAATGTGATGCTTATTTCTCTCAGCACTACACTCATCTTGCATCAAGTTTTCCACCAAGCCTAAGCGCTGTTTTACCTGCTCTTCAATGGGCCTATAACAAGATCCGCTCAGAGCCAAGAGATAGGGTGTCTCGCATATTTACTTTAGAAAAGCGTTTAACAGACTTAGAGCGGGGACTTCATAAGCGTTTTCGAATTGATCCACAGCAATTTGATCGAGAACCCGATTCGGCCGATATCGTGGCAGCAACAAATAGCCTGAAAGGTGCGATTGCTTATCTTGCCTATGACTATGCGTTGTTTGTTGGTCGCGCGCCAGAATTGGAGCAATATGGAGAAGGATATGTTGGCTATATGACAATGAGGAAAACTGTCAATAGTCTTAAAACTCAGCTGCGAGGCCTAATACAATCAGAATCTGGCCAAGCATACTTAGCCCCTCGGCTCGCCGCTCAAGCCAAAGAATTAGAGAAAAGCAGCTTAGCGAGCATGGCAAACAATAGTATGGGTGCATTACTGATTAAAGAGGCAAAAAAAGTCGCGGATAAGTATCCGAGTATTCTCAATGCTAATTCCGAGATAGAAATACATAGGAGATATAGGGATGTAGGTAGCGGTAGGATAAGGGTTATCAAAGAAAAAATGTCAATATCTGACATGCTGATGAAGAAAGTGCCATCAGGGGATTGGTATTGCGCAAAAAATTGCAAAGCTAAGGGTAAAATTTCCAATTCTGATAGGGATAACATTCGCTCAACAGTGACTCAAACTCGCTACGATATGGATACCGAAATCCCATTTCAGTTCCAGTTACAATTAGAGGAAAAAAGCGCAGAGCTCAATTTATTATTGGAAACCGCTTTTAAGGCGCACACGCAAACTTTTCTATACAGTGACGAAGTCCCAAAAAATCAAAAAACGCTTCTGGAATCATTTTTGGCTGGTCACACCCAAGCTCATAAATGCGCTTACGATGAACATACACTTTATGCCTCAGTATTTATTCCTTATGACGCAAACAATAATCAAACAACGGCTGGGGAGATGGTTGAGAAAGATGGCTTATTATACTCGCCATATAAAGGGTTTACTTGGATTCAAAGCCGCAATTACGGTTTGAGTTCTGTGCAGCAAGAGGCAATAGCCAGTTGCCTTACACCTACAGGTAAACGTGCTTTTGAGCGGAGGATAAACACAAAATTTGTCGTCGATATAGAGACAGGTTTGAAGTTTCCAGTTGATCCATTACAACACTTAGAGACACAGGTTGGAGGTGAATCCTTTAGCCCAGTGAATCTATCCATATATTTGAAGAACTCGATGTCGGAGTACTTTGATGACGTGTTTGATGAGCAGCACTTTTCTCTTCAGGAGAGTTGGGATGAAGTCCAAAATAACCTAAAACAAATCATAGGTATTTTGTCTTTGATTGCGATACCTATTCCTCAACTGAGTTTGGCTTTAATCGCAGGCAATATTGCTGTCAGCATCGTCACGTTAACAGACCCTGAATCTAGCGGGAGTGACCGTGCGTGGGCCATTGTAGATATCGGACTGGAAGCGCTCGGAGCGATCGGCGATGTTATTGTCCTGTCAAAACATGCCAGTCGAGCACTCATGGGGACGATGAAGCAAGCAGGAGCCGATTCGCTTGATTTCAAACGTTGTTTGACGAATTTAGCTCAAACCGAAATTACGAAAACAAAAGGTGGTCATCATAAGCTGCTTGGCTTTATGCACCGCTCGAAAAAGGCTGAGATTCCTGTCCCCCAGTTTAAAGCCGATCCAAGTATTGGGCAATTTAACCGAATCGAAACGACACCGCTCGAGCAAGCGAAAATTGATGAAATATCTTCCCAGATAACGTCGATATCAGATGTAAAATATTACATTCAGCACCCACACGAAAACTGTGAAAATGCAGCCAAATCTATCTTTAGCGTGCTGAGCCGCAACACAGATGTCGACAACATACAAATCGGCAATATTGCCATGTGGGATGAGTTTATTGGAAGGCCTGCGGATATGTTCGATAACCATTGGGTGATATTTGCTCGATACCAAGGGGTCGAAATGGCGTTTGATCCTACCGCAGCTCAATTTGCAAAATACGGTATCCAAACCCCTATTTTTGATACTAGAAATAATTGGATTGCTGAATATCAACGTGCCCTTGGTGGATACAAAAACAAAAAAGTACTGGCAAAAATGGCCTATCCAGACAACTTTGGTTCCAAAGCCCCTTATCGCTCAAACGCATTCCTGTCGCCGTTTGACCCTGTGACGACAGGCGATACCAAAGTACTTTCTCAATCTCGCTGGTACACTGAAGAAGGTTTTAAGGTTAATTTAAAATCACAGCAAACACGGGTTACTAAAGGTGGCCCGAATGGGTTTTCTTGGCCAAAGTTAAGTGTTAGAAAGCCTGATAGTCAGTCACTAAAGTCATTTACCACGCCCAGTGGTACCACTGCTTCTGTTGTGAGGAATAAGGTGGGGAGTGATTTTATGCTTTACACCGCCAACGATGGCGTTCAAGCAGATACTTTGCTGATATCAGTTCACGGTGGTTATCACCAGAATGCGTCTTTAACCAGCCTTGCTTTTAAAACGGGAGACATTAAAGTTCCAGATGGGATCACTATGGAGTTCCTAGGCCCGCATGGAAGGACATTATCTGATCCTTCGATAGAGATCATGAACAACCCTAACTTCAGTCCACACTCAACGGTCACGAGTTCAGGTCATACCTTCAATCCACATAAAACCGGCACGACAGGTAGCCCACACATGTACCAAAATGATGTCGTTGATGCCTCTGGTTCAGGTGATGTTGGCAATATCAAAGATTATCGAATATTTAAATATCAAGGGCGGCATAGTGATGGTGCAGAAACAGAATCTGACATAGTAGACGCGATAATAAACAATCGTCAAGGCACCACAAGGGCCACAGATGTGCTTACCGTTCGTGAGCGAACATTTGCTTTCTCAGAGGCGAGCTTAAGTGATGTTTTTCAGCAATTAGACCTGAAAAACTCACACTATAAATACGTCACATTCAGCGGCTGTAGAAATGAGTTGTCGGCGGCGAACCCACCCAACTACTCAAATAAAGGCGGACGACCTATGTGGATAACCGTTGATGTGTCAGGAGATATCCCAAGAGTCGTTTATGCTAAGCCTATCGCTGACTTGTTGCAGCAGGGGGAACAACAAGGAGACCGTTTAGATACCAGTCCATCAGATGAGTGAGACGAGACATTTAAGATTTTGGTTAGTTTTAGACACCGTCAGCATTGGCGGTGTTTTTTTGCGCATTTTATACGCTCTATCATCGTTTTGATTGGTTATCTTTTGACAGTTTTCTCAATTGCTCATTAAGGATAATCCCTGTGCCTAACGACTCCAAAGTGCTTGTGCCTTACAACGTTTTAAATACCCCTTCGCTAGATGCGACTCCCCTTCTTTATGCCGGCTCTGGCCTGACATCGATTGAAACCAATCGTGCGGCGGCTGAACGTGCTGCGCATAAGAGCCCGCAGACTCCACGGTGGCCGATTGGCAATGAGTCGGAACCCTCCGCTACCATAGAAGAGCTGAATGTGCCGCAAGTACTCGAAAAAAGACGGAGTACCAGTGCCGACCCGTTAGAGCCGGTATGGCAAGCGTGGCAAGACAAATACGAGCAAGCCAAAACCTTTATTGAGCAGGGATACAATGAGCAAAACATTGATATTCAGCGCGATTTAATCACAGAGCTTAAACAGGCCAAG
>NZ_BSPW01000073.1 GCF_030161235.1 Vibrio zhanjiangensis
CCTTAAGATGGGTAACTATGTGAATGAGAATGACCTTCGCAGGGCTTTAAACCAGCCAATACGTGAAGACTATTATTTTGATGCGCGCAATACGGGGGCGAATCAAGCTCGGTTTTATAACAATGGGTTTGGTTCTGAGCGAGACTTTAATGATCCAGATGGTTTAAACCATGATCCATTTACACAGGGGCCTAAACTTAAGCCTTTACCAGAAGCAGTAACGAGCTATCCTGGCTCTCGAAGCTCAACCCGAATGGGGGATTTCAGCAATAAAGAACGAGAGGTTTGGCGCAAACTTTCTCATGAGGTACCTACAAAAGCTAGTGGTTGGGTTAGTTTTTCTCTATCGGAGAGTCGATTTATTAGAGACTATTCTGACCTATATTCAGCTGAAAAGTTGGCACAAACTATTGAATATTTCTACCGTAACAACTTAACGCCGTGGTATGACAATACCGAAGACTTAGAACGTGACTTTTATCAGAGATTATCTGATGTAACGTTAGACAATGGACATGTCATCGAGTCTGAAGATATACAACTCTATCTTGAACTATATGGTGGTCCAGAGAAATTTGCTGATGATAATATTGATTCTTGGAAAGGGAAGAAAGAGGCTCGGATCGTGGGTGCGGTGGCTCAGCGAATTGATGATATTCGTGTGGGGAAATCCCACCCAATACGTGAGCTTGTCAAAAATAATCGACCAGATGAATTCGTTACACAATTTATGCTAGATAACGGCATTGAACTTAAACCCAAAGACACTTTTATAGGATATAAAATCGATTCCGACTTTAATCCTGATAATTTGGAGAATGGCTCATTAACAACCAATAGCAATTGGTCTAGAGATATTGCAAACTTTGAATTACTTCTTGAAAGACAAGGACTTGAAAAGCCGTTTAAGGAGCTGAATTTCGATGAAGTATTTTTCACCAGTGACGGCATGACGGGAGCAGGGCGTGCGGTTCGGCGTATTGGCGATGAAATAAAAAAAGCAGATGGTCTATATGTTTATCGGGGGCTAGATGGACAAGATATTATCTATTCGAGGCATACGGGGAAACTGTATTATTTTGCTCGTACTGGCGATGAACCTACCTCAAGAGTAAAAGTCTGGACTGGTGGGGAAGGCCAATCTACAAGCACTATAAATTCCACCGACATAAGAGAGCTAACACTAGGAATCGGGGCTGATGATCGGGTACATGAGTTTGACTTTTTCTTGCCAGTCAAGACTCAATCGACGGTTCTTGAAATAATGAAACGTCGAGATGAAGCTTTCTATCCTTATGAATTAGAAAATCAGTCGCAGTTCAATAAAATAGACTCTTCGGATCCGACTCCAGCCTTTACGTCGAAACTAAACGAATCTTTTAATAACCCCAGTGTAGAAAACAATATAAAAGAGAGATTGCGCTATTTACCACTTATGAACATCCTCGCAGAGGAGGGAGAGCATACGGCTATACAGCTATGGTTGAGTGAATTCTCACGCGGCGAACGACAAGCTAAACTATCGAGTTTACCCTTGCTTGGAAATATGATTTCACCACAAGATAACCCAAATGTTTTTTATATACCGCTTGCTCAGAATGATTCTGAACAGTTTGATGGTTTAATGGTCAACTGGGAAAGAGGCGAAGTGATCCCAGTTCCAAGGGACCCAGCATTACAAATAGATCTCTATAAAACGCGCCGGTTTAGGAGATGTTTTGGTGAGGGTATTTCAAAACAAGTAAGGGATGAGGCTGAGAAAGCGGCTATAAATAGTAACTGGTATGCAAGCGCGAGTAACCCTAAGAATGAATATGGGCGCCATATTGGTAATATATCTGTTTACAACATGATAAACAATTTCAGCGCGTACACTGGTTCGATTTATTACTTGGACGAAGTCATTAAAAGAGATGAGGAGATGCCACCAGCTTCTCGTTACCAGACATTAGATCAAGCTAGGACAAAAGGCCCCAAGAAAGAGTGCTATGGTGAAGTCCATAAAAATGGTCTCAAGCAAAGGGTTAGGGAAACTGTTCTCCAATATGTTGAGTTGACGGCTTTGGGAATCATAGAACCTAACCCGAGTGACTACCAAACCGCTCTTGAGCACCTTGCACGATTGTATGGAATGAGTAAAGAAGAGGTGTTGACTCAACTAGCTGAAGACAATGGAGGTCGCCTAACTAGGATTTCTGATACGGTAAATGTAGTAGAAGAAGGTGTCTCAATTGAGAAGAACCTCATGTCTTATGACATATCCCAAAACTTGAAAGCGAACCTAGAGAGTGATTTCGATTACCATGTTACATCAGCATCAGAGGAAAGAACCCAGCGTGTTATTGAAAGCTTGCGAGTGCCGCTTCGAATTGTTAGTTACGGTCTGGCTGTTGGACTTGGCTTTGCATTTCCTGGTGTGGGAGCTGCCGTTATTGGAGGAATGGTGACGACTTTTCTCACCGATACAGTGTTGGATATTGTTCAGCTTGGAACAGAAGATAACCTTGAAAAGAGACAGGAGTTACTCGAGGGAATTATAGGGAAGTGTTATATTTCTCTTGGTGCCGAATTAGGAGGTGCTGTTCTTGGCCCAGCTGCGGCTAAACTGGTCAAGTGGATGACAAAGACAGTATCAAGCAAGATACTAGGTGAATCCGCTGAAGGAATTTCAGAACTGATAGACAATATGGACCTTCGTGCTCTGCAGGAAAGAATTGATATTGAAAGGGGAATGTCATCTCGACAGGTTATCAAGACCCGTTGGGGGCGGATAAGAACTCGAACAAAAGCTGCGAAACCTGAAGTCAGAACTAGAAAAGCTCCAATCACTCGAGATTTGACTGAAGAGCAGCAAACTGAACTATTTGAGAATCAACTGTCTCACAAATTTAGGACCTACAGTATGTTCGAATCAATTTGGTCAGAAACAGTGACTCCTAGAGACATCTTGAAGGCGGCTACGATACTCGGATTGACTAATGAGTTGATGCTTCAAGTTGAAAAAGCCTTTGACCCTGAAATTTCTGGGCACGGTCTTTTTCAAATAACTAAGATGTTGTTTGTATACTCTCTTGCTGGTGCCACGACTGAAGCGTTAAGTTTAAAAAGTGCAGATGATCTGCTTGATGAGGCAATGACAAAGCTAAACATTCCGCAACAGAAGCGGCTTGAGCTTCTTCGTAAAGCTAGAATAGACAAACAAAAGTTATTGGACGACCCTCAAGTCAAAAGAGCGAGGGCAGCTATGGATTCTACAGATCCTGTTGAAAGTTCTGTACAAGAGTCTAATGGGCCAGTTGGAAGAGATAATCAAGATTCAAATCATTATCCCGAAGATAATTGGAACGATGAAGCAAACCGCTTAATGAGGCTTAATAAGTGGCTTCTAGAAAGTGATTTCGATATAGATAATAGGGAGTTGCTTGATAAGTGGCTAGAAGGTGATTTCGATATAGATAATAGGGAGTTGGTTGACTTCGACCCAGATATCAGTGAAGCAACGCTTGCTGTAGGTGAAGATCTTACGCCAAAAGAGATGGGTTCTATCCCAAAACGTCAAAGGAAAGATGGGAATCGAATGCAAGAAGAGCAACACCCACTTGCAGATAGAGCCGAAGTTTAATATTACTCTAAATAAAAGGCTTAGATATAGCTAGACCTTTGTCATCAGATTGACACCGCCAATTGGCGGTGTTTTTTTACGCATTTTATACGCTCTATTCATCGTTCTTTGGGTTATCTTATCACTCGTTTTTCAAATTAATTGTTTAAGGATAAATTACCATGTCGAATGACGCTCTAGAACCTAAAGTATCCAACCCATTCGAATCGTTTACTTCTCTTGCAACGCCATTGGTCTTGGCCGAATCAGGGCTGACATCGATTGATAGTAATCGTATGAAAGCGCTAGGAGAAAATTTATGGCAATCATTGCAAGACACGTTTGAACAATCTGTCGATTTGGTCCAAAAGGAAGTAAACCAGCAATACCATCAGATTCATGACCAAGTAGAAACGGAACTCGAACAGGTTAAGCAAACCATAGAAACTATTCCACAAGAGATATCTAGACAGGTGGATTCGGCCATTACGGATGCCAGAGAAAAATCGGCAAGTTGGTTTGATGAAATGAAAGAGAAAGTGGATGACTATCAATTGGATGAGCGAATCGAGAGTAGTTTTGATTCTTTGAAACATGCCTTTGATGTTTTTAAATAATGGCAAAACGGTAGAGGGGACTAAATCTAGGGGAGGGATATAAACTATATTGAAGTTTAAATTAATAATATGGGAGTGCTTTAATAGCAATTGAATGTATTGTCCATTGCTATTTACAATCTAGATATTTGTATTTTCGATAGGCTGAGAGTTCACATTAACCAATATAATGAGGAGCTTCAGTTTATGACCGAAGAAATAAATCCCCTTCATTCACAACCCCCTTATGTTTTCGGGGAAGTCAGTAATACTAATTTGTCCATTGACCCTGATGTTGACCATTTAAAAACACCGCTTATATTGCCTTGGAATGGTATTTCAGAGGATGAGACTTCAAGCCGTTCAAAGAGAACACGTCGAGATACGTATGCATTTAATCCAGCATCGAGCCCCGTTCAGCTTGATATAGTAGCTCAAGTTCATGGTAGGCTAAGTCGTAGGCTAGCGAGTATGTCAACGTCAGATCTTAATTCCTTGTCATCTGACGTCTTTATGATGGATCAGCTAAACTGGCTTCGTTGTTATTTTAGTTCTAACCCCGAGGCATTGAGGTATATAGATGGTGACTTGAGAACTCGAAGTTTATGTCTGCAATGGAACCTACACAATGACACAGATTCTGTTTTACTCAATGATCTGTTGGCAGTTGGATTCCCCGGATTGACAAATGGTGTGAATGCGGCAAGCCCTGCGATCCTAGTGAGTCGGATCAATGACGGTGGAGCAGGAACATGGGATGCATTCCATGTACTCCCTTTAGGAAAGATATTTGGAGCGTCAGATGGAATGAGGCTTGAAGCCGCATGGGGACGAGCTACTTGTCGACCTCTCTATCAAAAATCGGACGATTATCGTCGAGGGTATGCGTCAGGTTCAACTGGTTTACCGTCAGAGGTTGACGCTATAAAAAGCTCATTACTGTGGGCATATAACCAAATACGATCAGAGGGTACGGACAAAGCGATACGCAGTATTACTGCTTCAGATCGCTATGACCAATTGGAGCGAGATATGCAAACTCGCTTTGGTTTCTCACAGGGAGAATTTGAGCGTACACCACAAGACCCAGAAATATTGAGCACTCTAATTCGGTTACAAGGTGCGGTAGCATACCTAGCTTATGATCATGCTGTGCTCACGGGTAGCAACCCTCAGCTAGATCCCGCAGGAGAGGGCTATGTGGGATACATGAATCTGCGTAAGATGTTTACCGCTTTGTTGGCAGGTTTGAGGCGATATTTGGCGACATCAAAATCAAATATGTCGGAAGTCAAAGCCCAAGCGTTAACCGCGGGCAGTCTATTAGATACTGTTAATGCCAATATGAAAAACTTGCTAGATGAAGAAGTAAGAAAGTTCGTCGCTAGATTTTCAGCTAAGTATCCCCGCATCCCTCTTACCGAAGGTTCGACGTTTTTGATTCGAAGCGTGTCGGTTCCCCTCATAGCTCCGGTGGGGCCAATGGGGGCAGTGTCTTACCCAATTGGCTCAAATCCATATACAACGGAGACGATGTCACTTTCTGACATGTTGATGAAGCCAATACCAAGAGGCGAATGGTATTACCCAGATGGACGGTCAGTTTCCAATAGGGACAAGGCTTGCATCGTGGATGAGATCACCAAAACCAGATATGACATGGACACAGAAATTCCATTTCGCTTTGACCAAGTTCTTCGTTCAAAACAAGCAGACTATACTCGTGTGCTGGGAAGTGCGTTAGAGCTGCATGCCAACCAGTTTGTGAATAATGAAGCGAATCCAGCACATCAAAGAGAGTTGGTTGAAAAATTTAAAAAAGGTAACAAGCCAGCCTATAAATGTGCCTTTAAAGGCCACACGGTTTATGGGTCAGTATTTATTCCATATTCAGATGACGACGGTCAAACGGAATACGGTTCGGATTTGAGTAAAAACGGCCTTCTGTATTCGCCATACAATGGTTTTGTTTGGCTTGAAACCGACCGTTTTACCGATACTCAATATGTGGCAATGAGAAATGGATTGAGCATACAAGGAAAGACCGAGCTTGATGCCGCTATGGAGGTAAAAAGCCTACCCTCAACAGGCTTGATATATCCGGGCTATATGGGGATGGGGGGATATGTTCAGATCCCTCCCATTTCAGTAGGGCCTTTACGGTATTTTGACGCTCAAGTGGATAGCGAACATTTGACGTTTAATTACAATACAACGCCCCTCTATCTCACCAATTCTATTTCAGAGTACTTTGATGAGGTGTTCTCAGCTTCTCATGTGTCATTACAAGATAGATGGGATGAGATAAGAGATCACTTGATGTTAGCTGTCAGCATTTTAAATATCGCTGCGATACCTTTCCCTTATCTTGGTCTTGCGTTGATTGCAGGCAACATCACCATAGCTATTGTCACGCTTGCCGATCGCACCTCAAGTACAGGAGATAGGGCTTGGGCTATTGCTGACTTAGTCTTGGAACCACTTGGTGCAGTTGGAGACATCTTAACTTTGTCCACGAAAGCAACGAAAATGTTGACTGATATTGCGCAGACTTCCGGAGCAAACTCTCCAGCCTTTACTCGAAAGCTTATAGAGCTTGCGCAAGTTGAGTTGATAAAACAGCCTAAGAGAGTGAACGATAAGATAGTGGGTATCGTAGGTCGAATTGGTGATAACTCTGATTATCCAAGTTTTGCGACCGCGACACGGACTCCAAATGTCCCTTCAAATGGGATGTGTCGAGGGTTAGCATTCAAGGATGCAATCAGCCGATTAAATGGTTCGCCTATTGATAACCTAACCACAGAGTTTTCTCAAAACTTATCCTTAGCAGATGATGTTCAAGTCTTACATTGCACTCAACCTGTGGTGTTAAATCGTTCGCAAGTACTGAGTAGTCGAGAAGCAAGACTTGCAACAAGAAAGGCTGTGGGAGCATCCGAGAGGGGAGGTAACTCTGTTAGCCTAGATGAAGAAATGACATTTTCACGAGCGAATGCGGAGATCTTGGTTCAATTAGCTAAGCATGATGAGTTGAGTATGGTCATAGGCACTCGTACTCATACAGTGTCCCTTTCTAAATCTGGAATAGGAGCGAATGCCAAACTGACTTTATTTGACTCAGCGGCAGACCAGCTTTTTGAGTGGCCACTTGGCAATGAAAAGCAAAATGTCGCTGATATACTCAATTATATTGCGTCCAATTATGATAAGGGTGTATCAAGACAACTTGGCGATAATCCACTGTTATTGACTGTGTTAACCAAGAGTCCTGAGTCTCGTCACATATATGTACCCAAAGCTGGAATGGAGTCATTGATGGCTGCCGTTAACCAGCTTGATTTGGATGTTTCACAAGGTAGGCTCATTCAACCGATTATGGTCAAGGGTCCAGCAGAAAAAGCAGCGCTGCAAGCTGATCTCGTAACACTAGCCGCTACGAAACCAGAGCTAAAGCCTTTGCTTGATAGCCTTGAAATCGAAGAGTTACAGCCTAATCGATTGTCAGCCTTATCAATAGAAAATAGTGCCCTTACTGTGGTTGGACAAAGTGATGTACCTGCATCGAATATTGTTACTGATCTCAGCGCGCTACCAAAAGGGTACATCGATATTCGCTACCTTGATGCGCGCCGTGCAGCAAACGATTCTATGTCGGTGAATCATCGTACTCGCCAATTCAGCAGCGAAAACTTGGTCATTGTTGGTGGCACAGACATCAAGGCAACACCATCGGAAGCATTGGCAACTGCGATGGAAAATGCGGGCTACTCACATACTCGGGTAAGAGATGGAAAGCTAAAATTCCCGCTGGATCGAACTCGAGAAGAATGGAACATCATTGGGTTGGAGCAGCGCGGAAGAGCAAAGAATGTCATTGCACAAAATTCGAATCAAAGTGGTGACTCTAATGGTGTTGCACTTGCTTTACGTGACAATCGAGAAAGAAAACTCTTATATCTGACAAGCCCTCGTGATCACAGGGGACATAAGACGTTGCGTTATTACCTTGACATGGGCGTCGAACGTGAGCAAATCTGTGTTATCAATATCAACCCAAGGGACGAACAACTCCCAGATGATATACAAGCTCTGGGTAAGGTAATAATCCTAAACAGCCAGCCTGGTATAGAAGTTGAGCCCAACCAAGTTTATCATGCACTTACGGGTTCTTTGGGGAAAAATAAGTCCCAATTTATAGGCAAACTGGAGGGTTATACAGAGTTTGAACAAGAGCTTAAGGCGTTTGGTGTCGATGAACCAAGTGATGTTGGTCAAAGTACTAGACACATTGCTCAAGATATTGCGGGTGGTAAGTCACAGGCTACCAAAAACTTCTTTACGCGAACTTGGAATGCTTATCAAAACCAAGCAGTGAATGCTGAGGTTACTCAACAAGTTGATGAGGTTTACAGACAGATCAAGGACAGTATAACTCGAGAAGGGTGGAAAGGTGTCTCTCTAGTATGGTCAAGAGGATTGAATGGCGAAGAGTTTAGTAAATTAAGAAGCTTGGGCGACAGGAACAGTCTATCGGTTTCTTCACCAATGGAGCAGGTTGAAGAAGTTAAATCCTTTAAATTGCTTGATGAGCAAAAGAGAAACCCTCACCACTTAATGACGCCACAGTTATACGAAACGCTGAAGGAGGTCAATACCAAGAAAAAAATGCTCACTATCCCTATTGGAGATCCTATTGAATATTCTCCGTATCATTCAGCGCTTACAGGGGCAACTAAGCAATACTATTTAAATAGTGATGTCTCTGATGCATTAAATCTAATCCAGTATTGGAACAAATCGAGTGAGCTAAGGGACGCAAACCATGGAAAGTTTAATCAAGGTGTATTCTTGCAGCAGCTTTTCAAAAAATTAAGTGAAGATGGCATACCACTGCAACAGGTAGGATTACGCTCTGGTGAGATGGAAAAAGGGGCCTATATGGGGATCCCGACTCTCTATCTTGAAGAACATAATGCAGCCAAAGGTAGTGCGCGTTTACTACCCGTTACCAGAGGTGGTGAAGTTGCAAGAGAAGCTGATGAAAGCCAACGAGTAAAAGATGATGCCCTTAAAATAGCTCAAAAGACAAAGCAAATACAAAAGTTTAATGATGATATTTTGAAGAACAAAAGCAAGTTATCGACAATACGAGCAAAGGACTCAAACAACCAACGCGGTATTGCTGGTATCGAAAAAAACATTGAAAAGCTTGAAGCTAACAAGCTGACTTTGGAAGCAGAGGTGGCTCAGCTCGAAGAGTCGATAAAAGCGTATCAGCTAGATGCCTCTTTTTCGGCTCCCCACCGTGTTGTTAATGAAGGTGACGGCTTGGGTGGGTTACCTTACTTTATAAGAGAAAATCTTGAAAACTACGTGGGTCTTTATGCGGCGCAGAATCCTGCGGATATGCAATTACTTCGGCTTTGGTTACGCGACATAGCATCGCAGGGCGCGGATACTTTATTTGAAAGCGTTCCGGAGCATATTGCTAAAGGAACCATGACGCCTTTTGAAGTGGATATACTTGGGAATTATATAGAAGACGTTATTGCCAATTTCTCGGCGTATCGGACAAAATATCTGCCATAGATAGCTTTAGTTATCACTCATCCACTAGGAGCCTAACTGGCTCCTATTTTTTTACTTGTTTATACCCACAACCAATTCACTGTATCCGGTTGTGTTATCTTGCTGCCTTAAAAAACTCAGGTTTGGGTAGTGATGAATGATCAGCTCGGCAGTGGTATCAATGATGGTATTGTCCAGTAAATGCCCACCAATGACCTTTCCCGTTTCGTCGGCAACCGATAGATGAATATGTTGATGAGTCGGCGTGAGTGTTCCCATCACAGAGACAATTTCAAAGGGTTGAGTCAACGTGATTGAGTGTGTTGCACCAGCAAGGCGCAGGCTGACTTGCTCTAAACTCCCGACACAGGATGCAATGGACCCAGCTTGTACGGCATGTTTGGTCACTAGAGACTGGATTTGTGTTTTCAAGTCTTGCCCTTTGGTCAATCTTATTACAATAGGCTCAATCATTATTTGTCCCTAACTTTAGGTACTGAGTATTTGCCAAGTATCTCATGCCGCTTATTTTATTGAATAGGTTTTAACATTGGGGTCAGGAGTTTGTGTTGAAGGTTTTACTTGATTAGCTTGCTCTAGAGGAATCCATTTCAGCGCGCCATTAGTTTCAAAATCATTAGCGCGATCACAGGTTATATAGTGGTCTCCCACCTGCAAAACAGCACCGAGTGAATAGGCTTGATCTTGGTAGTAACACACTCTTTTTCCAGCATGACTTCCATCGATTCCAATGACCACTGGTTTACCTGGGGTTGTGATGATATTGGACGATACAGAGCCTGATACAACAAACAATAGTGCTAACAGAGACAAACGCATGTGTTCTCCTTAGTGATGAGATCCTACTTTTAAAGGGTAATCAAGTTTACTTTTAAAGGCGACAGTACCGACCACAAAAGTAAACCGTATGCCAGAAATAGACACCATCAATCAAATTTTCTTTGGTATCTGGGCAGCATACTTTCATTGCCAAGTAGACCTCCTTGATGAATATATAGGATGGTTTTATCTCGATTATGTGAATGCCAATCCACTAAACATTGCCACATCATAGGATCATATAAGAGATCAAACTCCACTTGGGTCTGTTCGAGTAGTGCTTTCCATGTTTGATAGTCATTATGGTATAGCTTACCAAAATGATGTTTGTTATTGAGTTGCAGAATTTGAGGTAGGGTTTGAATATTGAGTGATTGGATCTGGTTAATTAAGTAATCTTTACCGCCCACACATGGGCAGGTGATGACCTCAATTCCATAAGGCTTAAGAAAGTGTTGCAGATAAGCGCTTGTTGTTCCCGTTCCAGAGGGAAGAACGACAACAAAATCATTAGATTTTTGCGACTGGCCCCAGCCAACAATTTCGTCTGCTAATCCTTTAATACCATGTTGAGCATCTCGCTCCCTTCCTCCTTCTTCTATGACTAAACAGCTCGAATCTGGGTTGCGGACAGTTTGAATAAAGTCTAGTGGATGAGGGGATTTGTCATGCACTGCAATCACCTTAGCCCCAAGCTTGAGAGCGCCACCAAAATTGCCGATGGGTTTGTCGCGTAACCAGTCAGGGATACGCTCAACGTAGTACTCAAGCGTCCAACCTTTCAGTTTACAAAGGGCTGCAAGTGAATAAAGAGAGTTAGCTTGTGGGCTGCCATAACTGATTATAGTGTTAATCTTAGGGAGTTCGCTTTGCAGCAAGAACATGAATTTACGGGCTTTATTGCCACTGAATTGAGGATGGAGTAGATCATCCCGTTTTAAGTAAAACTCAATGTGCGCAAATGTGTGCTTAGTGATTGGTGAATGACTGAGTTTCATTAGTTTCTTACTTTGACAACAGACTAAAGAGTATACCTTCTTCCTGCATGAGTTTGCGCTCAATTTATTCTAGTGTCATGGATAAAAAAAGCCCAGGGCAATGTGGCTCTGGGCTGATACAAAAACATAGGAGTTATATAAGAAAAAGCAGAGTAAATTAGTCACGTAAGTTAAGTGGGCAGGATTATCGGTCTGCAAACTCAATAAAGATTGGCTAACTACATAGAGTCAGACTCTGCTCTTTCCAATCGGTTCCATCATTTTGCAAAATTTATTCAAATTTTTTTTGAGTGACTCTGTATTCCTTTTAATCTGGTCAGACCATATTTGAAAAAATGTGATGTTAATAACTTGTTGGATATATGTTTCGGTTGTATATTTCAAACAGATGTTTAATACGAGCGATTGAAATATCGATGAGACTAACGACTAAAGACAAAATACTTGATGTCGCGGAAGCTTTGTTTGCAGAACATGGCTTTAATGACACTTCTCTGCGCACAATTACGAGTAAGGCTGGGGTTAACCTTGCATCGGTCAACTATCATTTTGGCGACAAAAAGACCTTAGTTAGGGCGGTGCTGAACCGATATCTGGAAGCGTTCATGCCAGCAGTGCAAGATGCCTTGATTACCCTAAACCTTAATCACACTTACACTATGTCAGATGTGTTCGAGTCATTGAGAGAACCACTTCGTGCGCTGGGTGACATCAGGCCAAATGGAACCAGCCGCTTCATGTTATTGATTGGGCGCGGCTATACGGACGTTCAAGGCCATTTACGTTGGTTCATCACGACTCGTTATCAAGAGACGTTATCTTTGTTCACTCAATCTGTACTTAAAGCCAACCCGAACCTGACACAAGAAACGTTGTTTTGGCGACTTCATTTTACGCTCGGAACCTGTGTTTTCACTATGGCGTCCAGTCAGGCATTGATGGAAATTGCAGAAAATGATTATGAAAAGCAGATGGATGCGAAGTATATCGTCGATCAGCTTATTCCTTACTTAGCTGCGGGTGTAGCAGCGTAGTAAAAACTAGAACATACAATTATAAGTTGGACCACCAACTATGAACAAAAGGAATTGATTATGTGCTCTTTACGTAGAAAATGGGTCAGTGACCCCGCTTTTAAAATGTTTAAAAAAGTACTGCCACCCCTTTCTAGCACTGAGAAGGAAGCAATGGAAGCGGGTAGTGTTTGGTGGGACGGTGAATTGTTTTCTGGGCGCCCAGACTTTTCAAAGTTGCATAAATACCCTAGACCAAGTCTTTCTACTGAGGAGCAATCGTTTATTGATAATGAGCTGGAAACCCTGCTCGCAATGTTAGATGATCACAAAATAGTGAAACACGATCGTGACCTGCCATCAGACGTATGGGAATACTTACGTAAAGAGCGCTTTTTTTCGTTAATTATTTCCAAAGAATATGGCGGACGAGAGTTTTCAGCGCTTGCTAACTCAACGATTGTGACCAAAATTGCAACCCGTAGCATCAGTACGGCAGTGTCGGTAATGGTACCCAACTCTCTTGGTCCCGGTGAGTTATTGTCGCACTATGGAACCCAAGAACAAAAAGACTATTGGTTGCCACGCTTGGCGGATGGTACGGATATTCCGTGTTTTGCGCTGACTGGACCAGAAGCGGGATCGGATGCTGGCGGTATCCCTGATGAAGGCGTGGTTTGCTATGGTAAGTACAAGAATAAAAAGGTACTGGGTATTCGTCTCAATTGGAACAAGCGCTACATTACATTAGCGCCAGTTGCGACCGTATTGGGTCTAGCATTTAAAATGTATGATCCGGAAGGTTTAATGGGTGACAAAAAAGATCTTGGTATCACCTGCGCTCTCATTCCAGCTGATCATAAAGGGGTCGAAATTGGTGAGCGTCATGATCCCATGGGGCTTGCCTTTATGAATGGTCCGACTCGAGGTAAAGATGTTTTCATCCCCATGGATTGGCTCATCGGTGGGCAAGAATACGCCGGTAAAGGTTGGCGTATGTTGGTTGAGTGTTTATCCGCTGGACGTGGCATTTCTTTACCAGCACTGGGTACCGCGATTGGTCATCTAACCGCTCGTACGACAGGGGCTTATGCCTATGTTCGTAAGCAGTTTGGCATGTCCATTGGTAAGTTTGAAGGGGTGGCCGAAGCGCTAGGACGTATCGGTGGATTAACCTATCTTCTAGAGGCGAGTCGCACACTGACCACGACTTCTCTCGATTTGAAAGAGAAGCCCGGCATCGTCACGGCCATTGCCAAGTACCATATGACTGAAATGGCACGTACCATCTTGAACGATTCAATGGATATTCATGCAGGTAGAGCGATTCAAGATGGCCCAATGAACTACCTTGCGACTCATTATCTTGGTATTCCCGTTGCGATAACGGTGGAAGGGGCGAATATTTTAACTCGTAACTTGATGATCTTTGGTCAAGGCGCAACTCGCTGTCATCCATTTGTACTCAAAGAAATGGAAGCGGCGGCAAATGAAGATCAAGAGCAGGCTGCAAAAGACTTTGATAAGTTGTTGTTTAAACATATTGCGCATGCCGCCAAAAATACGTTTGGCGCATTTGGTGCCGCGCTTACAGGTTCTTATTTCGTCAAGGCAGATATGAGTGGCCCCACACAAGTGTACTACAAGGATTTAACTCGTCTTAGCCGCGCGCTTGCCGTAAGCGCAGATATTGCAATGGCAACTTTGGGTGGGGATCTGAAACGTAAGGAAATGATCTCAGCGCGTCTTGGTGACGTGCTCGCATACCTTTATATGGGGTCTGCAGCATTGAAGAAATATGAAGATGAAGGCCGACAGCAGCAAGACTTGGATTATGTCCATTACTCGCTTCAGCACTGCCTGCACCATGCGGCTCAAGCGCTCGTGGAAGTATTCACGAATTACCCGCAAAAAATGGTCGGTATGTTACTAAAAGGGCTGGTCTTCCCGCTTGGGAATCATTTCAACAAACCCAGTGATGATTTGACCGTCAAATTAGCTGAAAGCCTGATGACCCCCGGAGCTCATCGTGACAGGCTCACCCATCTTTGCTACGTAGGAAAACAGCAAGATGATGCCGTTGGCCTGATGGATGAGGCCTTCTTAGCCATGTATGGTATTAAAGGGTTAGAGAGAAAGCTTATGCGGGCCGCTCAAGAAGGGAAAGTCGAGCGTAAGGGGTTACTGAAAGATCGCCTAGTTCAAGCCGTAGAAGCCGACGTCTTTACTGAGGACGAGGTGGAACAAATTGTCGCTGCAGAAGCATTGCGCTATAGAGCAATTCAAGTTGACGACTTTAGCCATGATTTAAGCCAAGTTCTGACTGAAGGCCAGCCCAAAAAAGGTAAAGCAAAACTCGATAGTGCAGCCTAAGCGTTGCTGAAAATGCGATTGAAGGCACCCAAGTGGTGCCTTTGTTTTTGCTCGAAATCTAAAACTTGGATGAAAGACCTCCAACCACTTGCATTTTGGTAACATTTTTACAGAAATTAGATGCGAATAAGCGCTGAACCTTTTATCCTAGCGGGGTTTTTTAAAGGAAGCCGAATATGATCATCAAACCTAGAATTCGTGGATTTATCTGTACAACGACACACCCTGTGGGTTGTGAAGCCAACGTAAAAGAACAAATCGCTTACACAAAAGCGCAAGGCCCAATTGCGAACGCTCCTAAGCGCGTGTTGGTTGTCGGAGCTTCTAGTGGTTATGGCCTATCTTCTCGTATCGCGGCAGCATTTGGTGGTGGCGCCTCGACTATTGGTGTTTTCTTTGAAAAAGAAGGGACAGAGAAAAAACCAGGTACAGCGGGTTTTTACAATGCAGCAGCATTTGAAAAGCTGGCTCGTGAAGAAGGTTTATATGCAAAAAGCCTAAATGGTGATGCTTTTTCAAATGAAGCGAAGCAAAAAACCATTGAGCTGATCAAACAAGACTTAGGTCAGATTGATATGGTGGTGTATTCATTGGCATCGCCTGTGCGTAAAATGCCAGAAACTGGAGAACTTGTCCGTTCTTCACTGAAACCTATCGGTGAAACCTACACAGCCACCGCAGTCGATACCAATAAAGATATTATTATTGAAGCAAGTGTTGAGCCTGCAACCGAGCAAGAGATAAAAGATACTGTCACAGTTATGGGCGGTGAAGATTGGGAACTATGGATCAATGCCTTGTCCGACGCTGGTGTGCTTGCAGACGGTTGTAAGACAGTTGCTTATAGTTATATTGGTACAGAGCTGACTTGGCCTATCTATTGGGATGGCGCTTTAGGTAAAGCTAAGATGGATTTAGACCGTGCAGCTAGCGCTTTGAATGAAAAGCTTGCTGTTCAAGGTGGAAGTGCCAATGTTGCGGTTCTCAAGTCAGTGGTGACACAAGCCAGTTCTGCCATTCCAGTGATGCCTCTTTATATCGCTATGGTCTTTAAGAAAATGCGTGAAGAAGGCGTACATGAAGGATGTATGGAACAGATTTTCCGTATGTTCAATGAGCGCTTATACAAGGTTGATGGCAGTGCTGCGGAAATCGATGACCAAAACCGTCTTCGTTTAGATGACTGGGAACTACGTGATGATATCCAGCAGCATTGTCGCGAGTTGTGGCCTCAAATCACCAGTGAAAACCTCAAAGACCTGACCGATTACGTTGAATACAAAGAAGAGTTCTTGAAACTATTTGGCTTTGGTGTCGCTGGTGTTGATTATGATGCTGACGTTAACCCTGAAGTTGATGCGGACTTTATCGCGATCTAATTGACTCATAACGAAATAATAAAAAAGGCTGGCACATTTGGTTGTACCAGCCTTTTTACTATTCACGGCCGTAGCGCTATGATTTGGGGTTATTTAAAGCTTGCCCATATTGGCGCATGATCAGACGGTTTTTCGATACCGCGCAATGGGTAATCGATGTCGGACTCAATGCATTTCTCTGCCAGAGCGGGGGTTGCCAAAATAACATCGATACGTAAACCACGATTGTCATCAAACCCTTTTGAACGATAGTCAAACCATGAGAAACGATCATTCACATCGGGATGAATCTTGCGGAATGTATCGACTAATCCCCAATTTAAAAGGGTTTGTAGCCATTCTCGCTCAACCGGTTGGAACGAACATTTGCCAGTTTTTAACCAACGTTTTCGGTTTGGCTCACCAATCCCGATATCTGAGTCTAGTGGACTAATGTTGATATCACCCATGACAATTAGCTGTTCATTGTTGTCATGATATTCATTCAAGTAGGTCATGAGGTCTTGGTAAAATTGACGCTTGTACGGAAACTTAGTTTCGTGGTCAATGTTTTCCCCTTGGGGGAAGTAGCCATTTAAGATGGTCACTTTCGAGCCGTTAGCATCTTCTAGGGTGGCCATAATCATACGCTTTTGATGATTTTCGCTGTCGGTTGGGAATCCCTTACGAATCGATATAGGTTCTTTTTTACACAAGATAGCGACCCCGTAATGGGCTTTTTGACCATGAAAATAAACGTGATAGCCCATGGCCTCCACTTCTTGGAGTGGGAAAGCTTCATCGTGCACCTTGATTTCTTGTAGGCCGATGACATCAGGCTGATGTTTATCAATAACAGCCTTAAGTTGATGAAGTCTGGCTCTTAGGCCATTGATATTAAAAGATATGACTTTCATTGAATTTTTGTCCTTGGGAACGTGTTCACTTTTCTGCTGAGGATAGAGGTATAGCGATTTTGTCTAATCTACCATGCTAGAACAGATAATAAAGTCTGTAGTGAAGTATTGCGGTTTTGGTTCTAACTCAAATACCAAAACCCAGCATTAACTAAACAAACAATCAGTTCAACATCGGTTTGTGATAGCTTATCATCTATATCTTGGTGGCTTATCGAAGTTTGGTTGCACAATAAATGAACTAAATGTTCAGACTCGGCTGGGAAAACGTCACCATTGATATAGATACAAGACATATGATCTTGTCGATAGAGCGTTTTGAGCCCAGAGACCTTATGTAATATACCAGAGTTGCGGAGATGGCTTTGGATTTCGGTGGCAGTGACGGGAGAGTCAAGCTCGACAATATCAAGTTGATGGCGCGGCTGACTGAGCAATCCGCCAAGACTATCATGGATGTCTTTTTCAGACTGTAGTGCTGAGCGGAGCATTGCAGTCAGTTTATCTAAATCGCTTGTTTGTATTTCACCATGGTGAGTTTGAGAAGCCATCTCTGGGTTGTGAAGATGGGCATCGCCGTTATCATTGGCGATAACATAATCAGCGAAATGACTCAGTAACTCTCTTTCTTTGGGCGACCTGAAGCCTATGGAATAGCTCATACCGGCTTCGAGCGTATTTCCTTGATGCGGAAAGCCCGCGGGAATATAAAGAATGTCTCCTGGTAGTAAAACTTGGTCTATGATGGCATCAAAGCCTGTAATTTGGCGCAGAGCGCCTGCTTGGATGGATTCTTGGTATTGACCTTCATCTTTAGCCCCGACTTGCCAATGGCGTTGACCGCTGCCCTGTACAATAAATACATCATATTGATCTATGTGTGGGCCAACCCCCCCATTTGGTGCACAGTAGCAGACCATTAAATCGTCAAACAGCCACTGAGGAAGAAATTGAAATGGCTTCACTAATTCTGCTGCACCCAGATGCCAATGGTTACAGGCCTGAACTACTAATTGCCAATGGGATTGGGGTAAGTTTGCAAACAGAGAATCGTCAAATGGTCCATGCTCTACGGACCATTGCCCTTGCTGATGACTAATAAAGCGTGAGTCTATCTCCTCTTCCATGGATAACCCTGCCAGCTCATCAGGCGATATGGGATCAACAAAGTGGGCAAACCCAGCTTTGATTATGGTGGGCTTTTTATGCCAATAATGAGTGAGGAATTGGTCGACATTGATGGTTAGTGAATAGCTCACTGATTGACCTCCAATTTCTTCTCTAGATCAGACTTGACGATTTTAATCGCTTCAAGCGCCACTTTGGGATCAATATTGTGGCTTTCGATAAGATAAATTAGGTCAACGGCGAGTTTGATTTCGTCTGGTGCTTGTTCCAAGTCGGGAGATGACATATTACTGATTTCGCTCTTTGTAGGTGAGGTGTTTTTCTATTCTGAGTTTAGCTTGCTGGCAGCGTTGTAAACGCCTTTGTGTTGCTTCAAGCTTTTGAAAAGCCAATGCTTTATCATTTTCTGTTGTTTGGGAGTATTCTTGTTCAGATTGAGAAACCATGGCTTTCAGTTGCTGTTCCCATTTTTGATGTTGAGCTAGGTCTTGATATAGCGTATCGAGACTGTTCCGTTTTGACCCTTTACCAGTAGTATCTCGTTGTCTCACTTGGAACGAACTTAGCTCCTTTTTCAGTGCATCAAGCTGACAAATCAGTTTGTCAGATAAGTATTGTACTTTGCTTGATGAGTAAGGCTTTATTTTGAGCTGAGCTTCCAGCATCGCAAAGGTTTGTTTTGCTTCTTCAGTATAGGGAAGTAGCCGCTTAGATTGGCAGTGAAATAGAGTTTGGTCAAACAGTGGCTGATGATGCTCACCATATTGCTGATCTCTGTGGTTGGCCTCAGATTCAATTTGAACCAATAGATCAGACAGAACATTTATTGGCGTCATACAGGGATAAACCAAGCTTCGTAGGCAAGTTTTATTGCTAGGATACTGACTACTGTGATGAACACAGGACGAATAAACGTCGCGCCAAAACGAATCGCCGAATGAGCACCGACAAGAGCACCCGCCATCAAACAGACTCCCATCGTCAGCCCCAAGACCCAATCGATATGACCAAGTATTGCAAAGGTTACCAGAGAGGTGAAGTTACTCGTAAAATTCATGGCTTTAGATAGACCAGAGGCGAGCAATATATTCAAGCGATACAAAGCCATTGAGCTCACTGTCCAAAACGCGCCAGTCCCTGGCCCTGCTAGGCCATCATAAAACCCTATGCTAAAGCCTTGTATATACTGCTTTCTTTTAAACTTCGGGCACGACACAGGTATCTCATTGGTTATGTTCGCTGGGGTTTTGTGCCAAACAGTATATAAAGCCGCTAATAAGATAATAAGTGGCAGAATTTTTTCTAACCATTCGGTGCTGATAAGGTCAACCACTAGCGTACCGATTGTGGCACCTAAGAGGGTGGCAACGAAAGCACGCTTCCAACATTTGGGCCTAAATAGGCGCTTTCTATAATAGGTAAACGCGGCTGTTGAGGAAGCAAAGCTCGCGGCCAACTTATTCGTACCAAGAGCAATATGCGGTGGCAACCCTAGCGAAAGCAGGGCTGGAACTGTAAGCATACCACCGCCACCGGCAACCGCGTCAATAAATCCGGCAGCAAAGGCAACTAACGCTAATACCAACAGCACCGTTGGTTCAAAAAATTCCATACAATATCTTAACTTAATTACTCGATGATTAGTTTAAACGGTGGCAGTGAGTTGATCAGCGCTTGCCCGTAACGCTTTGTTATAAGACGTCGGTCGAGGATGAGCACTTTACCAGAATCGCGTTCTTTTCGCAGCAGTCGGCCAACAGATTGAATCAATTTTTTGCTCGCTTCTGGGACAGCTATCTGCATAAAAGGGTTCCCCCCTTTACTTTCTATATATTCTGCGTGAGCTTGTTCGACAGGCGACGTCGGTACGGCAAAGGGTATTTTGGTAATAATCAGATTTTCCAGTAATTCACCCGGTAAATCTAGACCTTCTGAAAAACTACCTGTGCCAAATAATACGCTAGTTTTTTGGCATTGAACTAAGGTTTTATGCTTTTTTAGAATTTCTGAGCGAGAATTTTTACCCTGAACCTGCACTGACCAGCCACTTTTTTCAAATAAGGTGGCGATTGAATCATAGACCTGATTCATTTGCCAATAAGAAGAAAACAGGACAAGATTCGCTTTATTTTCTTCGATAAGTTTGGGCAGTGTATCGATTAACGCTTGCGTAAACTGCTCTTCTTGTGGCTCACAAGGCATTGTCGGTATGATGAGTTGTGCTTGATTTTGGTAGTCAAAAGGGGAAGCTAAGGCTAAGAATTTAACCCCATCTTGGGGGTTTTCGCTGATGCCAGCTTGACGACAAAAAAAACGAAACGAGTTTAATGCGCGCAAAGTGGCGGAAACAAGCACGGCACCCATGCAGCGACTCCAAATTTGCTGGTCTAATTGCCAACCGATTTCTAACGGCGAAACATTGACTACAAAGTCTCCCTCTCTTTCCGGTGCTAACTCTAACCACCGAGCAAGAGGAGCACCTTTTTCTCTCTGAGGCTGTGCCATGAGATGCCAGACTTGAGCAAGGTTATCCATACGCGTTATAAAAAAGCCCAGTTCTGCTAATGCAGGTTCTGCTAGTCGGCTGGCCAGTTCCCCATCTTTAACACGCTCTGCGATAAGATCGGCCACTTTTGCCACCGATTGAGCGCCTTTTTGGCTGAGTGTCTTTAACTGTTTTGATTCTTGTTGTAGCCAATCGGGTAGCTCACCATGTTCAAAGCGGTAGCTGCCATCTTTAAATTGTGTCGCATCAAATCGGCTGGCAAGTTGGGTTAGCGAGGGAATCAGTTCTTGAATCGACGCTTGCAGTTCATTCCGAAACCGAGCGACTCGTTTTTCATCGGCAAGATTTGCAAGCTTTGTCACCGATTGGTTGAGTTTTTCGAGCCAACTGGCAGCACCTTTTAAACTGGCGGCGGCCGAGGCATGATCTCTGGCGACATTCGGCAGATGATGTGCTTCATCGAAGACATAGATGGTATTTTCTGGCTCGGGAAGTATCACACCACCGCCAAGATCGGCATCTGCCATAACCAAGCTATGATTGGCAATGATGATATCGGTTTTATCCAGCTCAGAGCGCGCCTTTTGAAACGGACAGCTTCTGTGGGCTGACATGCTGAGATTACAGCTATGTTTGTCACTCACTATGGATTGCCATATTCCATCATCAATAGGCTTTGGCCAAGAATCTCTATCGCCATCCCATTTATTTTCCGCCAGCTTTTGATGCATCAATTGCAGTTGTTCAATGTCTTTGGCTTTTGGTTTAGCGTCGAACATGGCGATTTGCTCTCCATTCGCTGCGCTCGCGACAGCCAATTTTTCAGCGCAGCAATACCGTTGTCTGCCTTTTGCAAGAATGAATGAAAATTCTTTGTCGATCAGTCTGCGATACAAAGGGAGATCTTTATCAATTAATTGCTCTTGCAGTGCGACAGTGGCGGTCGATATTACTACCTTGCGACGGTTAAACAGAGCGACAGGAATGGTTGCCATTAAATAGGATAGCGATTTGCCAATCCCCGTGCCTGCTTCAGCAACGATCATACGAGTGGTTTTATGGTATTCCCCACATAAGGATTTTGTGATTTCCGCTGTGAGGTAATTTTGCGCGCGGCGAGGAATGAAGTTATCCAGTTGTGACTGCAAGTTTTGGTAGCTAGTACGAATGGTTTTTTGAATTTTACTGGTCGTCATAAAGGAGCCTTAGATTAGGAAAGGCGATGTTATCACATTTGGTTTGTGGGTAAGTAGTGGGTTAAATAACTCGCTTTCGTTCCAAAAATAGATCTCCTTCACAAAAAAAACTGAACCTTCAGAAACTTAGCTCACGGCACCTAGTTAAAAAGATATATCTTTATAAGTGTTTTCTTACTAGTTATATGTTCTGTTTATTAACATTATTAAAACACAAATTGGATTTAAATTTTAATTTTCATCGTTTTTCTCAATGATGATAATTTGCCTTTTTTGTTTGGAAACCACCCTAATAAGGGTTGCATATCAATTTATGTATCTGTTTTTATTGTACTTTATGTTTTTTTACCCGTTTTATTTATAGTATTTGACACCGAAGTAATTCTTTTGCAATCTAGTCCCGCAATTTAATGGCGGCAACATCTGACCGATAAGAGTTCGGAGTTGTCATCAAAAAACATAAAGGGAACCAAAAAAGGATTTCCCTCATTCTATAGAAAAGGCAGTGGATTATTATGAAAAAGACTCTAGTAGCTCTTTCAGTGCTAGCAGCAGCAGCAAACGTTAACGCAGGCGAAATTTACGCAACTGATGCGTCTAAAGTATCTCTATCTGGTGAAGTTGATGCATACGTTGCAACAACCGACGTTACTAATGCATCTAACGTCAACACAAAGCAAGACCCGTATGTTGTAGTTTGGGGTAAAATCCAACTTGATGCAGAACATAAGGTTAATGATGCGCTAACGGCTTTTGCATCGTTCGAAATTGAGTCTGCTAGCGATGTTTACGTTGGTGACAGCGACAACAATGCAAAATTTGATGATCTTTACGTTGGCGTAAAAACTGATGTATGGGGCGTTGCTGTGGGTGAAGTTGGTGATGTGGCTGCTTCAACAGATGCGATTGAAAAAGGCGATATCACTAACGAAGGTAACTTCTTTGGCGCAGCTGGCGGTCATCGCTCAGAATCTGATGGCCAAGGCATCGTATTTAAGTCTAAGCTAGGTGATAGCTTAGTATTTGTGGCTGACTTAAATACAGAGGCTAACGACAAAGTTGACAACACTTACGGTGCGTCTCTAGATTGGTCTATTAACGATATGTTCACTCTAGGTGGTTCTTTTGTAAGCGGTGAATCAGCAGAAAATGTCGATTACTCTTTAGCAGGTGTTGCGGCTTCTGCTGAATATAAAGGATTTTTGTTTGCTGCATCATACGGTCAGTTTGAAGGTGTAAACGATTGGGGCCTATTCGGCACAACAACTTCTTACTTTGACGGTGATGCGTACGGTGTTGCGGCTCAGTACACTATCGAAAAAACGCGTTTGTACGCTACTTACGATGTAATGGAACTTGACGAAGTACAAGTTGCTGGCGGAAGTAACCTTAATGCTAAAGGCGATCTAACTAACCTAGTGGTTGGTGTTGACTACGCTCTACTAGCAAACGTGAAAGTTTTTGCTGAATACCAAGCTGCTGACACATCTGATGACTTTAGTGCTGGCGCAAACCAAGATGGTGACTCATTCATTCTAGGTGCATACTACACATTCTAATTAACGGGTAATTAGAGTATTATTTAAGCCAACGCTTGTGCGTTGGCTTTTGTTATTTATATAGGAATACCACATTGAAAACGATTAACACGCTTCTTCTCGCTGTATTAGCATCTGCTATGTCTTATTCTGCTCAGGCTGTTGAATTGGACCTTGCTAGTGGTATTTCAGCACCAGTATTAAACGGCAAAAAAGTCAAAGATGATAACTTTGAGCTGGTGGCAGGCGAAAACCAGTTTGTGTTTGAATTTGCAGGTGAACTAAGAGACAATAACAGACGCAAATATTATTCTGCTCGCCCTTATATTGTCACTTTGGATCTGACGGGCGCTAAGACCTTAGAAGTGGGCCTTATCTCAAATAAACTGAGCAAGATTGAGCGCAACGTTAATAAAAAGCAGCCTATTTTTGAATTCACTGTTGATGGCAAGCAAGTACAAGATTCGCAGCAAATGCTGCCGCCAGCTGAGGGCGCATTTCCTTATTCAAATGTTCCGTTGCTGGTTGAAAACTTCAACAAAGAGCGTGGGCTGGTATTTGATTCAGGGAAAGTGATCGAGCTTAAAGCCGAGCTTGCCAAACTTGAGCAAGGCGAGGCTGTGGCCTCTGGTGAGCGCAAAACAACCACCATTGCTGGTGTGACGGAAACGGAAAGCACTTTGCAGCTAAAGCTTTGGTATCTAAAAGCCAGCAGTGAAGAGCGCAAAAACTTTAAACGCTGGATGATTGAGCAAGATTAATTGCTAAAGAGGCCTCAAAACGAGGCCTTTTTAACAAAAATGGCTCAACTCTACGCTTCGAAACAATTCGATTGTTGCAGCGCTTTTTCTATTGCCGTGATAAGTGCTTTGATATGGTCACTTTGGCTGATAAAAGGTGGCATCATATAGATAAGTCTGCCAAACGGTCTTATCCACACGCCTTGCTCAACAAATAGAGCTTGAATCACTTCCATATTGACTGCACGTTTGGTTTCCACCACGCCAATCGCACCGAGCCACCGCACATCGCTCACAAGCTCATACTCAAGCAGATTAGGTAAGTATTCTGCAAAGATTGACTCAATCACTTTCACTTGAGCCTGCCAATGGTTTTGCGCCAAAAGCTCAAGGCTTGTTCCCGCGACAGCGCAAGCGAGTGGATTAGCCATAAAAGTAGGACCGTGCATAAAGCAGCCAGCTTGTCCTGCGCATACCGTGTCGGCGACATTTTTTGAGGTGAGTGTTGCAGAGAGTGTCATATAGCCGCCTGTTAATGCTTTACCCACACACAGGATGTCTGGTTTGATGTTGGCGTGTTCACAAGCAAACAGTTTCCCAGTCCGGCCAAAGCCAGTTGCAATCTCATCAAGAATAAGCAACACACCAAACTCATCACATAAGCGGCGCACTCCCTGCAAAAACTTTGGGTGATAGATTCGCATCCCTCCAGCCCCTTGGACGATAGGCTCCAAAATCACTGCCGCTATGTCTTGATGGTGCTCAGTTATTTTTGCCGTAAAGTCCTCTAAGTCACTCTCATCCCATGTCTGATGGAAGCCGACCTTGGGTGACGCGGCAAAGATATGTTCAGGCAAAAAGCCTTTATACAGAGAGTGCATAGAGTTATCGGGGTCAGTGACAGACATGGCCGCAAATGTATCACCATGATAGCCATCTCTGAGTGTCAAAAACTTAGGCCGCCTTTGACCTTTGCTATGCCAGTATTGAAGCGCCATTTTTAAACTGACTTCGACGGCGACAGATCCCGAATCTGCCAGAAATACCTGTTCTAGATTGTCTGGTACGATAGACAGCAGTGTTTTGCACAAGCTAATCGCAGGGTTGTGGGTAATGCCACCAAACATGACATGTGACATTTTACCGATTTGCTCGTGAGCGGCTTGATTGAGCTGCGGATGATTGTAGCCATGAATGGCGGCCCACCAAGAAGACATGCCATCGATAAGCTGCCGGCCATTGTCTAGCTCAATGTGGACACCATTAGCGGAAGCTACAGGATAGCAAGTGAGAGGGTTCAATGTTGAAGTGTAAGGGTGCCAAATGTGGCGACGATCAAATTCGAGATCCATAAATAACCATTTGATTGATATTTAATCAGATGTAAACTTTTGATTTTTAAAATTGTTGACAGTGTATATTGTCAAGTTAGACTAGCCAAGCCATTTTTAACAACTAACGTATAAGGAAGTCATGTGGAAGCTCGTCATAACTGGACTGTCGAAGAAGTCCGAGCGCTAATGGCCAAGCCATTTATGGATCTCTTGTTTGAAGCACAGATGGTTCACCGTCAGTACCAGCAGCACAACTATGTTCAAGTCAGCACATTGCTTTCGATTAAAACGGGCGCTTGTCCGGAAGATTGCAAATATTGCCCGCAAAGCGCACGTTACCAAACGGACATTGAAAAGGAACGTTTGATGGAAGTAGAGCGCGTACTTGACGCTGCACAAAAGGCAAAGAGTGCCGGCTCAACTCGATTTTGTATGGGAGCCGCTTGGAAAAACCCTAAAGCGCGCGACATGCCACATCTGACAGAGATGATCAAAGGTGTCAAAGATATGGGTTTAGAAACCTGTATGACACTTGGTATGCTTACGCCCGATCAAGCCAAGGAATTGGCCGATGCGGGGCTTGATTATTACAACCACAATCTTGATACCTCTCCAGAGTTTTACGGCAATATTATTACTACGCGAACCTACCAGGACAGATTGGATACATTGTCACATGTCAGAGAGGCCGGAATGAAGATATGTTCAGGTGGTATTATTGGCATGGGAGAGAGTGCCAGTGATCGTGCTGGATTGCTGGTCGAATTGGCGAATTTGCCAACACACCCTGAAAGTGTCCCTATTAATATGCTAGTGAAAGTCAAAGGTACGCCACTTGAAGAGGTTGATGACGTTGAGCCCTTTGACTTTATCCGTTTGATTGCTGTCGCTCGTATTCTTATGCCCAAGGCAGCGGTGAGGTTATCTGCTGGCCGAGAGAATATGAATGAGCAGATGCAGGCTTTGTGCTTTTTGGCTGGGGCTAATTCGATTTTCTATGGGTGTAAGCTCCTGACCACGCCAAATCCTTCCGAAGACAAAGATATGCAGTTGTTTGAAAAACTGGGAATCAATCGGCAAGAAGTTTCACAACGGCCCGATGAAATTGAGGAGAATGCGTTACTTGATCGCGTGGCAGAACGAGTGGCGTCACGCCCAGCAAAAGGCGACTTATTTTATGACGCTGCCATTTGACTCTCGAATTTTAGACGCGGTTGCCAAACGTGAGCGCCAAGGACTGACAAGATCAATACGCACGATAGAAGCGGGCAATACCCCAAGTTTGTCGTATCAAGCAAAGACATTGACGAATTTCTCGAGTAACGACTACTTGGGGCTTGCAGCAGACAAGCAGCTTTCACTGGAATGGCAGCGTGGTATTGACCTATACGGTAATGGCAGTGGTGCCTCGCCTTTAGTGACTGGTTTTTCGAAGGCTCATGCGAATCTAGAGTCATCTCTATGCGATTGGCTGGGGTTTGAGCGCGCCATTTTGTTTGGTTCAGGTTTTTCGGCCAATCAGGCTTTACTATTCAGCCTGCTTAAAGAAGGTGATTTGTTGGTGCAAGATAAGCTCAATCACGCTTCTTTGATGGAAGCGGGTATGTTTTGTCCGGCAACAATGAAACGCTTTCGTCATAACGATGTTGAACATCTTAAACGTATCCTCACGAAAAGCGCACTGGTTGTTACTGAAGGCGTGTTTAGCATGGATGGTGACATATCACCATTGGCGGATATCCAGAAGTTAACCACCTTGCATTCTTGGCTGATGGTTGATGATGCACATGGCCTTGGCGTTTTGGGCAGTGAAGGTCGGGGAAGTTGTGATTTTGCCGAGGTTAAACCCGATATACTCGTGGTGACTTTTGGTAAAGCACTTGGTTTATCGGGCGCAGCCATTATGTGCTGTGAAAATTTGGGCGATTATTTAGCCCAATTTGCCAAACATCATATGTATTCGACGGCTATGCCTCCATCACTTGCTTACGCCATTACCCAAAGTATAGAGAGAGTACGAATCCAAGAGTGGCGGCGTGATAAGCTCAATGAGTTGCAATGCGAATATCACCAGTGTTTTTCCTTTCTTAATGGGTATGTTGATACCAGAACACCAATTAAACCTCTACTATTTGGCGATAATATTGATATTTTACATATTTCGAAGGAGCTCGCTGAACGTGGATTCTGGTTGACAGCCATCAGACCGCCGACGGTAGCGAAGGGGAGTGCTCGCCTGAGAGTCACATTGACAGCCAATCACACGATTGAGCAGGTCAGGAAACTAGCCAAATCAATCGAAATAGCAATGGATAAGGTGGTTTAATGGAACAAATGATTTTGGATTATCCCTCATTACTGGTGGACAAATCAGCCATTGCTGTAGCATTTGGTAAAGCAGCAGACACTTATGATTCCCATGCTGCTTTCCAAAGAGAAGTTGGGGCTAGGCTACTTAAACTATTGCCTGAGGACATGCGCGGCAAAACAGTTCTGGATTTAGGTTGCGGTACAGGGTATTTCGCGGCGCTGCTACGGGATCGCGGGGCCCGTGTTGTTTGTTGTGATTTGTCTGAAAAAATGCTGGACAAGGCTAGGCAAAGGTGCGGACTAACAAACATGCAATACCACCAAGGCGATGCTGAATCTTTGCCTTTTGGCGATCGAAGCATTGATGTGGTGTTTTCAAGTCTGGCACTGCAATGGTGTAATGACCTTTCAGGACCCCTACGTGAAATGCGCAGAGTACTAAAGCCTGACGGAACGATTTATTTCTCTACTTTACTTGATGGCTCACTGCATGAACTCAAACAATCATGGAATGTGGCAGATAAATATCAACATGTTAATGATTTTCATACTTTAGATCAGATAAAAATTGCGTTAGCGCAAGCTGGTTGTCACTGCCATCAGTTAGACTTGCCTACTATTACGGTCTGGTATGACTCCGCATTTTCATTAATGAGGGACCTAAAAGGGATTGGTGCGAATTATGTTAGTGGACGCTCCAATGGACTTACTAACCGTAGTATGTTGCTAAAAGTCGAGCAGGCTTATCGAGGTTTTAGAAATCATCAAGGACTGGTGCCTGCCACGTATCAGGTTTGTTTGGGAGTGATTCATATATGACTAACGCATTTTTTGTTGCGGGCACGGATACTGATGTCGGCAAAACAGTGGCTTCTACTGCAATTCTCAATGCACTTGCGCTAAAGGAAATTAAAACGATTGGTTATAAACCAGTTGCAGCGGGCAGTGAAAAAACAGAAGAGGGATATCGCAACTCTGATGCGTTATATCTGCAAAAGGCTGCGACGCTCGAAGTGAGTTATGAGGACATTAACCCGTATCCACTTGAACTTCCTACGTCACCGCATATTGCCGCTCAACGTGAAGGGGTGAATATTGAATACTCGGTGCTTAGCGATAAGCTTCTCAACCACAAAAAGAAAGCAGACATTGTCTTAGTTGAAGGTGCTGGTGGGTGGCGAGTACCGGTTAATGATAAGCAATGTCTTTCTAGCTGGGTTCAGCAAGAGAAGCTTCCGGTGATTTTAGTTGTCGGTATAAAGCTTGGCTGCTTAAGTCATGCCATGTTGACGGTCGATGCGATCGAAGCTGATGGTTTGAAAATTGTCGGTTGGATTGCCAACAGAATAAATCCAGGTACGGAACACTATGCTGATATTATAGCGATGCTAGAGAACAAAATTGGTGCACCTAAACTGGGAGAAATTCCTTATGTGCCAAGTATTAAGCAGAAAAATCTCGCCAAATATATAGATATTTCTTCGCTTTTAAGCTTGTCATGATTTTTGCTCTAGAAATAAAAAAGGCTGCTTTGTGATGCAGCCTTTTCTAATTCTAAACAGAGGTTTTTAGTTGTCCTGATTGGCACTGGCTATAGTTTGATGGGCCTCAGCAACATGCTTTTTTACTTGTTGCTGAGCGCATATACCAAGTTGTTGCTTTGCCTCTTCCTCTGAAATACCAAGATGGCAACACAGTAAATCAATTGCCATCTGGTAGTTATGTGTTTCAGCCATGATGTTGTCCTTTTTCACATGGATATTTTATTCAGGCACAATCTAACATGTGTGTAATTCGGAGCAATAAGACAAAAGTCTAATCTCGTAAATACTCACTTATACATTTCAATGAACGTATTTCAGTAACAAATTTTTGCTGAAACCAAATGTTTCAATTTGTTCCTACCACTTGTAATTAAAAGCAATAGACTATATCTAATAGAGAGATAATCAGTTCCCAAGCCGCCTTGTCCATCCCTGATAGGGTTACTTAGCATAGGTCAATGCGGCTAAGTATTGGGACATCAGAAAGAGTTCAGTGTCGGAGAAAAGTAATGAAACGTGTAATGTTATTTTTGGCAACCAACTTGGCCGTAGTATTGGTCTTGAGTGTGGTGTTAAATATTGTCTACTCTGTGACGGGTATGCAACCGGGTAGCCTATCTGGTTTGCTCGTTATGGCCGCGGTATTTGGTTTTGGTGGTGCGTTTATTTCTTTAATGATGTCCAAGGGGATGGCACTTCGTTCTGTGGGTGGAAGGGTGATTGAGAGTCCACGCAATGAGACGGAACATTGGTTACTTGAAACCGTTCGTCGCCAGTCACAGCAAGTAGGAATAGGGATGCCAACGGTAGCCATTTATGACTCAGCAGACATCAATGCGTTTGCGACTGGTGCAAAGCGCGATGATTCCTTAGTGGCCGTATCAACGGGGCTGCTTCACAATATGACGCGAGATGAAGCAGAAGCGGTACTCGCTCATGAAGTTAGCCATATTGCGAATGGCGATATGGTGACCATGACACTTATGCAAGGCGTTGTAAATACATTTGTTATTTTCCTGTCGCGCTTTATCGCAAATATTGTCTCTTCTAATAGCGATGAAGAAGAGGGAGGCAGTAACATGCTGGTTTACTTTGGTGTGTCTATGGTACTAGAACTCGTGTTTGGCTTCCTTGCCAGTTTTATTACTATGTGGTACAGCCGGCATAGAGAATTTCATGCTGATGCTGGTGCGGCCAATCTTGTTGGTAAACATAAAATGATTGCGGCTTTGGAACGTTTGAAACTGAGTCATGAATCTCAGTTAGAAGGTTCAATGATGGCATTTGGAATTAATGGTAAGCGCTCAATGACCGAGCTGCTAATGAGTCACCCTCCACTAGACAAGCGTATTTCAGCATTACGTAACTTATAGTGAAATTACCGACCACCAGATGTCCTAATAAATTGAAAAGGCTTGGCTTATAACCAAGCCTTTTTTGATCTCTTTAGTTTGTGAGCCGTATAAGTTATACAAATTAAAAGTTGTACAAGTTTTCGAAGTCACCTAGAGTTTCTGTGTTGTACAACAAAATTTTATGTATAACAATTTGCGAGGTACTTGAATGGATGTGCAAACAGTTGGTGAGGTTTATCAGCAGCTCAATAAGTCAAACCTTCATCTACTATCAGATATTTATCATGAAGAAGTAGTGTTTGAAGATGCAGCCCATAAGTTAGAAGGCTGGTGTAAATTAGAAAGTTACTTCCAAACCCTATACAGCAACGTACACCGCTGTGACTTCGATATTATCGAACATCAGCAATCCGGTGACAGTGGATTTTTGACTTGGAAGATGGCGCTGGTACATCCAAAGTTATCAGGGGGGGCTACCGTCTATGTCAATGGGGTAAGTCACTTGAAATTTTCTCAAGGTAAAGTGATATACCATAGAGATTATTTCGATTTGGGAGAGATGCTATATGAAAATCTGCCATTGCTTGGGGCCGTCATAAAGGCTATCAAAGTGAGGCTGGGGAAATGAATACCGTATTAATTACCGGTGCTACCTCCGGAATTGGCTTACAACTCGCTATGGATTATGCCAACAGTGGCGCAATTGTTTATGCATGTGGTCGTAACCAAGAACGTTTGTGTGATCTGAAACGACAGTTTGGTAATCTTCACAGTTTAGCCTTTGATCTCACCGATCTTGAAGCCACCAAGGTTGCGTTGAACAACTTAGAATACATCCCTGATTTATGGATTTTGAATGCTGGTGATTGTGAGTACATCAATAATGGACATCTTGATTCTAAGCTAGTAAAGCGTATTTTTGACATCAATGTCCTTGGGTTAACGAATGCCATTGAGGCTTGTCAGCCTTATTTTCGAAAGGGTCAAAGAATTGCGATTGTCGGCTCTATAGCGAGCGAAGTCGCTTTGCCTCGCGCCGAAGCTTATGGTGCTTCTAAGGCGGCAGTGAGTTATTTAGCAAGAGCACTGCAGCTGGATTTAAAGCCTCAAGGTGTTGAAGTATCGATAATTTACCCAGGCTTTGTGAAAACGCCCCTTACGGATAAAAATACCTTCGACATGCCTATGGTCATCTCTTGTGAACAGGCTTCAAAGGAAATTCGGCGAGGTTTGGCTAAGGGCCATAGTCACATCTATTTTCCCAAGACATTTACATCAATGCTGCGTTTGATAGGAGCACTGCCATATCGTTGGCAAAATGTTCTTACCTCGAAGTTGCTTGCCCAATAATAGGAACAATGCCATGAATATAGCAATTATAGGTTCAGGGATTTCAGGCTTAACATGTGGTTATTATTTACATCGTGATCATGATGTGACTGTATTTGAAGCCAACAATTATGTTGGAGGGCATACAGCTACGGTGGATATCGATCTTGATGGACGACATTATGCCATCGATACAGGTTTTATTGTTTTTAACGATAGAACCTATCCCAATTTCATTGAACTTTTGCGAGAGATTGGGGTTGAACGAGTTCCGAGTCAAATGAGCTTCAGTGTAAGAAATGATGCTAACGGACTTGAATATAATGGGCACACCTTGTTGAGTTTATTTGCGCAAAAACGCAACTGGCTGAATCCTAAGTTTTACTCGTTTATTTTTGAAATACTGCGCTTTAACAAAAAAGTCAAAGAGATTGCGCAACAAGATATTGGCCTTGAGGTGACTCTGGGAGAGTTTCTGGCATCTCGAAAATTTAGTCTTTTCTTTTGTGACAACTACATATTGCCTATGGGAGCGGCGATATGGTCTTCGACATTGGCAGATATGAGAGCTTTCCCTCTGGGATTTTTTGCAAGGTTTTTCTTAAATCATGGGCTTCTTGATATCGTCGATAGACCTCAATGGTATGTGATAAAGGGCGGTTCGAAAGAATATATCAAGCCTTTGACGCAAGGGTTCGTCGACCGAATAAGGCTCAATACTCCAGTCGATGCGGTAAGCAGAGATCAGGCTGGCGTTACGATTCACTCTAACGGGAAAAGTGAGCGTTTTGATCATGTTATTTTTGCCTGCCATAGTGATCAAGCATTGAGTTTAATTAAAGATTCAAGCACAAGTGAACAGTCAATACTGTCAAAATTAACGTATCAAGCAAATGAGGTGGTTTTACATACCGATGAGAGTTTACTGCCCAAGCGAAAGGCTGCATGGGCTTCTTGGAACTATCGATTAACTGGTGGTACTAAGGAGCATGATCGGGCCCCAATGCTGACCTATAACATGAACATATTGCAACATATCAAGGCGCGAGAAACATTTTGTGTATCACTAAATAGCAGCGAAAAAATAAGCCAAGAGAAAGTATTGCGCCGTTTTGTCTATCATCATCCTGTATTTAGTCGCCAGTCCATCAATGCACAGTCGAGAAAAGGGGAAATTAACGGTGTCAATAATACTTGGTTTTGCGGAGCATATTGGTACAACGGTTTTCATGAAGATGGAGTAAAAAGTGCGTTAGATGTAGTGACAGGTATTAGGGCTTACAGCTCAAACCTTGGTGCTAAAGGGGCTGCATAATATGCTGTTGCAGAAAAAAAGTTGTTTATTTGTTGGTGATGTTAGGCATAGACGCTTTAGCCCTATCGAGCATTCATTGAACTATACACTTTTTATGCCGTGTTTAGATCTTGATGAACTTGAAGCGTTAGAAAACCAAGTGTGGGGCTTTGGCCGTAGATGGTGGCATTGGGCAAGGTTTAAGCGTAGTGATTATCTAGGCTCTGGAGACTTGAAACAGTCGGTATGTGATAAAGTATATGAGCTTGGAGGAGAGCGACTTGAGGGGAGTGTCAAAGCGGTTATTCATCTCAGATATTTTGGTATTTATTTCAGCCCTGTAAATTTTTACTACATCTATGATCGAGAAGGTTGTTGGCGTTACTTGCTGGCAGAAGTGAGCAACACACCTTGGAATGAACGACACTACTATTTACTCGACGCACGAAACTCCAAATCTTGGGTGCATCCAAAGGCATTTCATGTCTCACCATTTAACCCGATAGACCAAGAATATCATTGGAAAATTAAACCTTTATCCTCGCATTTATCTATCCACCTTGAATGTCATCAGGGCAACAAACAATTTGACGCGACGATGAAAATGAAACAGAAAGCCTTTAATTCACACACATTACTTAAGCTCTTAGTGTTAACCCCAGCTCTAGCGGTCAAAATGCTTGCTGGGATTTACTGGCACGCTTTAAAACTTTGGCTTAAAGGTGCACCTTTCTACTCTCATCCAAAGTACGAGCAGCAAGATGAAAAACAACCTACTCGCAGTGCAAATATCGAAAAATAACAAGGAGCTGAAGCAATGATTCATTCACAGACGCTACCTATGCCAAACCCACTGACCTCGATGCAGAAAGCAGCACGTAGTATCGCGTTTAGTTGTCTAAGTAAACTTCAGCATGGATCTTTAACTATTGTTGAGTCGTTTGATTCCCAAGTGTCAAAAGAGACACATATGCAATTTGGAAATGCGATTGATAAAAAGGGTAGTGCTGTTATTAAGATTAAGCATCCAGATTTTTACTCTCGACTCTTGAAAGGTGGCAGTATCTCAGCAGGTGAGGCGTATATGGATGGATGGTGGGATAGCCCAGATCTGACGGCCTTGATGCAGCTGATGGCACTGAACTTATCGACCATAGATGTGATTGAAAACAAAAGCAGTATATTGTCGAAGCTCGCCTATAAGTTTGGACACTGGTTAAATCGTAACACTGTACTTAACTCCGCCAAAAACATACAAGCTCATTATGACCTAAGCAACGAGTTATACCAGACGTTTTTAGACAAGAGAATGCTTTATTCATCGGGGTATTACCACACAGATTCCGACACTTTAGAACAAGCGCAAATCAATAAAATGGAGCGTTTATGTCAGCAGCTTAAACTTAGTGAAACTGACTCTGTCATTGAAATAGGAACGGGCTGGGGGGCGATGGCCATATATATTGCAGAGCACTATGGTTGTCATGTGACCACTACGACCATTTCAAACCAGCAGTATCAATATGCCAAGCAGCAGATTGAGCAAAAAGGACTCGAAGATAAGATCACTCTGCTTCAGAAAGATTATCGATTACTTGAAGGCAAGTATGACAAGCTAGTCTCAATTGAAATGATAGAGGCGGTTGGTAAGCAATTTTTGCAGTCGTATTTGGCAAAGTGTCAATCATTGCTTAAATCCGGTGGCTTAATGGCGATTCAGGCTATTACGATTGCGGATCAGCGTTACGTAAGTTACAGCAATAGCGTCGATTTTATCCAAAAGTACATTTTTCCCGGTGGCTTTTTACCCTCTATCACCGCACTTACTCAATCAACCACTAAGCATACGGATTTTGTGTTAAGAGATCTATTCGACCTCGGGCAAGATTATGCTCGCACTCTTAAAGACTGGCAAACGCGTTTTAATCATGCAGAAAAGCAGGTGCTGAAGCTAGGGTTTGATGAACGGTTTATTCGGATGTGGAATTACTACTTTTGCTATTGTGAAGGAGGATTTAAAGCAAGGTCAATTAGTACAGTGCACATGACATTGCAGCGTCCGTAAACCTTAGTAGTCGGAGAAAAGTAGGTGAAACAGTTATTGATAGCGTCAACATGGTTTCAAGTGATATGGCTATGTGCCGTTGTCGGTAACTATGATTGGCAGAGTGGCACTCTAGGCTTGGTGATCGCTACTTTGGTTATATCAGCTTTTAAAGGGTGGGTGCACTGGCGACTCTGGACCTGTATTTTAGTCATGGGTGTCATAGTTGATTTCGCCAACCTATCTTTAGGCCTGTTTCAATTCGAAAAACACACTTTCCCTCTGTGGCTTACTGCGCTCTGGATGTTATTTGCGTGGTATGCACATTTTTTGCTCCCATTTTTGACCCGATACCCTCAGTCGGTCGTATCAATTGTAGGCGGGATCACTGGAGCATTAAGCTATTTGGCGGGAGAGAAGCTTGGAGCAGTCGCATTTGGTGTGCCGCTCTTCCCCACGATGGGAATATTACTGGTTGAGTGGTTCCTTATTGTATCGGTGATAGTGAGGGTTTATAGGCTATGAGATACGCAGTAATGATGGTAGCTTGCCTCACTCTAACAGTGAGCACTAATGCATCGGTGGTGTCGGAAAAAGTAACAAGCAACTGGGGCGAATGGTCGAGTGTGGGTCAGGCTCAACTTACGATGTTTTTCTTCGATATCTATAAATCACAGCTGCTTACCCCAACTGGACACTATATTGTTGGTGATGACATCACCCCACATCCTTTGGCTTTGTCGATAACATATCAAAGAGATATATCCCACAATCAGCTAGTAAAGGCAACGGTCACACAGTGGAACAAGCTAGGTTATCAGCATAATACCACCACCAAATGGGCTCAAAGCTTGGAAGCGATATTTCCGGACATTGAAAAGGGACATCAGCTTACTTATGTCACTGACGGGGTTCAGGGGAAATTTTATCATTCTCGCCCTGAGACTGGTACAGAGCTGATTGGGTATATTGAGGAAGAAGATTTCAATGACGCATTTCTTGCCATCTGGCTTTCTCCTAAGACAGAATTTCCTCTTTTAAGACAAAGCCTTATTGGTAACAAATAATGTTTAAGTGGATAAAATGCCTAGTCGTCGCTGCTCTCTGTTTTGCTGTGATTGCCTGTAGCGGGGATATAGAAGATTATAGAGACACTAAACCAGAATTTGACTTGTTTGAATACTTTGAGGGGACATCAACGGCATGGGGTATGGTGCAAGACTATAGTCAGCTTCAAACACGCCGTTTTGAAGTGGCGATTACTGGCTCGGTTGATGGCAATACATTAACGCTTGTTGAGAACTTTGTGTTTGATGATGGAGAGAGGTCTAGTCGAGTATGGACTATCGATCGTATCGGACAGGGGCAATATCAAGGCAAGGCAGAGGATATTATTGGAGTCGCTAAAGGAACGCAGGTCGGAAACGCTTTGCGTTGGCAATACGATTTTGAGCTTCAACGAGAGGACTCTGCGGTGGTGGTGTCATTTGATGACTGGTTATATCGCCAAGATAAACGTCGTGTGTTTAATTTAACCAAAATTAAGAAATTTGGTCTTGAAGTAGGGCAGATAACGTTATTTTTTCAAAAAATCTCTCAATAAAAAGCGGGGTCATTGATCAACAAAAAGGGCCGCTTTTAAAAGTGGCCCTTTGGGTTCAATAGCTTACTATTATAGCTTATCGGTTAACTCAATGGCTTGCCCGATATAGTTAGCAGGCGTCATTTGTTTTAGACGATCTTTCTCGCTATCTGGTAAGGCTAATCCATCGATAAACTGTCGCATTGCATTGCCATCAACACGTTTACCACGAGTCAACTCTTTAAGCTTTTCATAGGGTTTCTCTATCCCATAGCGGCGCATTACCGTTTGTACTGGTTCTGCAAGCACTTCCCAATTGTTATCAAGCTCAGAAAGCAGTGCCTCTCGATTGACTTCAAGTTTGCTGATACCCTTCAAAGTTGATGTGTAAGCTATGATGGAATAGCCAACACCAACACCTAGGTTACGCAATACAGTCGAGTCAGTCAGATCACGTTGCCAACGAGAAATAGGAAGTTTTTGTGCTAGGTGAGCAAACATAGCGTTAGCGAGGCCTAAGTTACCTTCAGAGTTTTCAAAATCAATTGGATTGACTTTGTGAGGCATAGTAGATGAGCCTATTTCACCAGCAATTGTTTTTTGTTTGAAGTGACCAAGCGCAATGTAACCCCAAATATCGCGATCAAAATCTATCAATATCGTGTTGAATCTCGCAATGGCATCAAACAGTTCTGCGATATAGTCATGTGGCTCAATTTGAGTGGTATACGGATTCCAAGTGACCCCCAGTGATTCAATAACAAACTCTTCAGAAAATTGATGCCAATCCAGTTCAGGGTACGCTGACAAATGTGCGTTGTAGTTGCCTACGGCACCGTTGATTTTTGCCAGAATCTCAATATTAGCGATCTGTTTGAACTGACGTTCCATACGGTAAGCCACATTGGCCATTTCTTTACCCATAGTCGACGGAGATGCCGGTTGACCATGGGTGCGCGACAATAGAGGGATATCTCGATATTCAATGGCTAATGCTTTGATTGCATCTATGATGTTACGAATTTCTGGCAAAATAACGCTTTCACGAGCTTCCTTTAGCATCAGTGCATGAGAGGTGTTATTGATATCTTCAGAGGTACATGCGAAATGAAGAAATTCATTAACTGCATTCAATTCAGGAATATCAGCCACTTTTTCTTTTAGGAAGTACTCAACAGCTTTAACATCATGGTTGGTTGTGCGCTCGATTTCTTTTATTCTACGAGCATCTTGCTCAGAGAAGTTGTCAGCGAGGTCGTTCAAAAAATTATTTGCTTCTACGCTGAAAGCTGGGACCTCTGCAATATCAGTCGTTGCTGCAAGCTTCTGTAGCCAACGAATTTCGACGATTGTACGGTATTTAAGTAGACCATATTCACTAAATATTTCGCGTAATGCTGTAGTCTTGCTTCCGTAACGGCCGTCTACTGGTGAAACAGCAGTCAGTGCTGACAGTTCCATGATGTTCTCCTGAATTGAGTGTCTAAATGTCGTGAGCTTTATACCAATAACCAATGCAATTGTCACGCACATTGCGCAAACGTTTGCTTTTTATGGGCTTTGGGTGTGCTGGCCTACTTAACTTGTCGTAAAAAGGCCGTGATTTTCATATTCTTGCTAGTAGGATTTGGGCCTGCTCAACCATTTTCTTTCTTCCAAAGATAAGGTGCCGCCTTTTCCCCCCAACTTGCCGCCATAAAACAGCGCTTCGAATACCGGAAAGTAGCAGAGCTCTTACTTTGTATTGATTGCTGGTTTGTTGTAATACCGATGGCGTCCCCGTGACTTGTATCCTTGGTCCTATAGGGCTGATGACATCTAAGTATACGCTCGCTAAGTTACTCAACATCTGCTCGTCGAGTAGCTCAAAGTGATCCAACTGTCTTTCAATCATTTGTATGCGATCTCCCAGTTGGGACATCGCATCTTTGCGGGCACTTAGTTTTCTTTCAAGGGCCAATAGACTGATAATATACCGGGTTACTTCGCTTCCAGAGGGGGTGCTATCAATTCTTTTTACAAGGCATTCTAAACCTACTTTCAAATTCAATTCGTTGCCATACACATCTAGAGTATTCGCCGGATTGGTATTTAAGATGGCTTTCAGTGATGTTTCAAACGCGTCAGAGTCGCAGTAACCATTTTTCGCCACTTGCTGAACGAGTGCTACCGATTGGCAAATGCCAGCAAACGCGATAGTTTGGTTATAAAGTGCATTAGTCACAGGTGTTACTCCCCAAATGCGTTAAATACGTTCTTTAATAATGCCGCCGCCTAAGCATACATCATCTTGATAGAAAACCGCTGATTGGCCCGGTGTAACGGCCACTTGAGGTTCGTCAAAAACCACCTTGATGGTGTTATCGTCTACTGGAATTACGGTGCAGGGGATATCCGCCTGACGGTAACGTGTTTTCACGGTACATTGAAAAGGTGCAGTAATAGCCTGGCGATTCACCCAATGAAGTTGAGACGCAATTAATCCTTGAGATTTTAGTAAGGGGTGATCGGCACCTTGTACTGCAATAAGAACGTTTCGCTTAAGATCTTTATCGGCTACGTACCATGGCTCTTCGTTCCCACCACCGCCTTTTTGGCCACCTATATGCAGCCCTTTTCTTTGACCAAGTGTATGGTACATAAGGCCCTGATGTTCGCCAATAACCTGACCTTCAGGCGTTTCAATTTTACCGGGTTGTGCGGGGAGATAGCGTGAGAGAAAATCCGTAAATTTACGCTCACCAATAAAGCATATACCAGTCGAGTCTTTCTTCTTAGCAGTGATAAGGCCTTGTTCTTCAGCAATTTTTCGAACCTCTGGCTTTTCTAAGTCACCGACAGGGAAAAGGCTACGAGAAATCTGCTCGTTACTCAATGTATACAAGAAATAGCTTTGATCTTTATTTGTATCTAACCCGCGAAGCATTTTCACTTCGTCTAAGTTCTCTGAGAAAGTCCTACGTACATAGTGGCCCATGGCAATATAGTCTGCATCGAGAACTTCATCAGCAAATTCAAGAAAAGCTTTGAATTTTATCTCTTTATTGCAGAGAATATCAGGGTTAGGTGTTCTTCCTGCTTTATATTCTTCCAGAAAGTACTCAAACACATTATCCCAATACTCAGCGGCAAAGTTAATTTTGTGCAGATGGATGCCCAGTTTGTCACAAACTGCCTGTGCATCGGCTAAATCTTCGGCTGCCGTGCAATATTCTTCGTTATCATCTTCTTCCCAGTTTTTCATAAACAAACCTTCAACTTGAAAGCCTTGTTGTTTAAGAAGGTAAGCAGATACCGATGAGTCGACACCACCAGACATGCCAACGATGACTTTCTTTTTACTGTTATCAGTAAAGTTCTGAGACATTTCAAACACCACACAAATTAACCGGAGGCAAAATATTAACAGAAAGCGTTTGAAGGTGACAGTTTCTAGGAAAAAATCACGAATTATTTATAAGCAGGATGAGGCTTTAAAGTATATAAATTGTAATAAGAGGATCTTTATTTTGGGTTGCTATTGATTTTATTAGCAATGCAAACGTTTGCTATAATTGAATAGTTGCTGCATCTGTGTGTGCACGGTAGAATCCAGACCCTTTTCATCCCTTACGCAGAAATAATTGCTATGAAGTTCCCAGGTCAACGAAAATCTAAACACTATTTTCCTGTCCATGCACGTGACCCTCTGGTGAGTCAGTCTCAACAAAACAAGAAGGTGTCGAGCACTCATATTATAGGTATTGACCAGACTTTAGTTGATATTGAAGCTAAGGTGAGTTCCGAACTGATTGATAGATATAATCTAAGTAAAGGACACTCGCTGGTAATTGATGATGAAGCAGCAGAACGCTTATATAACGAATTGAAAGAAAAGAATTTAATTACTAATGAGCATGCCGGTGGGACCATAGGTAATACCTTGCACAACTATTCAGTTCTTGCTGACGATCGTTCAACACTTTTGGGAGTGATGAGTCAAGATATCAAAATTGGTAGCTATGGATATCGCTATTTATGCAATACCTCCAGTCGTATGGATCTGAACTATTTGCAAGGTGTTGATGGTGCTATAGGAAGATGTTTTGCATTAATTTCCGATGATGGCGAACGGACATTTGCAATCAGTGAAGGTCAAATGAACCAGCTCCACGCAAGCAGCATTCCTGAGTCTATTTTTAAAAATGCTTCGGCACTGGTGCTCACGGCTTATTTGGTTCGTTGTAAAGAGGGTGATCCTATGCCTAGTGCAACGATGCAAGCCATTGAGTACGCCAAAAAATACAATGTACCAGTCGTATTAACCTTAGGAACAAAATTCGTTATTCAAAGTGACCCCATATTTTGGCAGGAATTCTTGAATGACCATGTTAGTGTTGTTGCCATGAATGAAGATGAAGCAGAAGCACTGACGGGAGAGTCGGACCCTTTAATGGCTTCAGATAAAACATTAGAATGGGTTGATTTAGTTTTGTGTACAGCGGGACCATTAGGGTTGTTTATGGCCGGTTATACCGAAGATGCTGCGAAACGTGAAACCTCCCTTCCTTTACTTCCGGGCAGCATAGCGGAATTTAATCGTTTTGAGTTTAGCCGCCCAGCGGAAAAAGCCGCCTGTGATAATCCAATTAAGGTTTATTCTCATATATCTCCTTATATGGGAGGCCCAGAAAAAATTAAAAATACTAATGGTGCAGGGGATGCTGCACTTTCTGCTTTATTACATGATATGGCTGCAAATAAACACCATAAAAAAAATGTGCCTAATTCTAGCAAACACGCACATGCTTTTCTGACTTACTCGTCATTTTCACAGGTATGTAAATATTCTAACCGTGCGAGCTATGAAGTGTTAGTGCAACATTCGCCACGCCTATCTAGAGGATTACCAGAGCGTGAAGATAGCTTAGAGGAAGCTTACTGGGAGCGTTAACTTATTGATGCAAATAAAAAAGCCTCAATATTATGAGGCTTTTAATATTATAACGTTATATGTTTAAAAAACATATATACATATAACTAGATTAGGAAATCATCTAAAGATTTACCAGCATCCAATTGCTCTTGAATTGCAGATGGTGTACGGCCTTGACCTGTCCAAGTCTTTTTATCGCCATTGTTATCGACATACTTATATTTTGCTGGGCGAGGTGCGCGCTTAGATTTTTGTTTACCTACAGATTCACCAGCTAGAGCGGATATAACCATATTCTTATCTAGTCCAAGCTGTTTAATTTGCTCTGCGATATCCGCGAGTTTGGCTTCTTGCGCTGCTTTTGCTGCTAGTTCAGCTTCTTCAACTTCTTTGCGCTCTGAGACAACCGTTGATAATTTGTCTAGTGCTTCCTCTAGTTGTTCCAGTGTTAGCTCACGAGCAAATGCACGTAGGCTGCGAATGTTTAATAAAGTTTTTGTTAGTTCCGACATATAGTTTCTCACTTAATTAAGGAGTCGATGGAATAAATATTAAACCCGTATTATCTGCAATACAATATTTTCTAGTTAAATTCTTATAAAAAGTTATTATTTGATGTCTTAACATTAGAATAATGAGACCTTTCTTATTAACTGATTAAAATTTGTTACATAAAATATCGAAGCTTTTGTGATTATGACAATACTTATTGCCAATAAGTTTCATAATAAAGTGATATTCATTTATACAATCACTTTATTAGTGCTACCAGCTTGTCAAACATAATCGTCGTACTAAGAGTTCTTCAGTAAATTGCTTTTTATCACCTTATTATTCATATTTTTCTCTGAAAAAATATGAAATAGGGACGAATTGCATAATTAACAAAGATGTTTTCCTAATCAATTACGCAAACTAGTTATTATAGCAGCTATTTTTGAAGTGCAAGGTATATCGCAAATTTACTCTTGTCTTATTGTTTGTCTCGAGTATTCGTTGACTGAATATGTTGAAATCAAGGTTAAGATAAGTACAATAGCCGACACCTAATGCGATGTTTTGGTCAAATTATTGTTAGCTGGTGTTAACTTTAGATCAGGCCATGAATCATCGCGGTAGAGGCGCAAAATAAATCAGTAGCACTTGTTGGGGTGATGCCAATGAACGGGTGTGAAAGGTTATTTTGCCGAAGTGGGCTTTTAGATCAAAAGAAGCTTGCTGGGGTTACGCCCGAAAGGGGTAACACTGCCATAGTCTATATTTTTTAACACTATGGAGCGCTACTGTAGGGCTAAGGTGTTGTATATACATACCTTTTGCTTTATTTACCACTTATTGTTTTGGAATTATTCCTCCAATTTGTCTGCAGTAGATCTCTAACCATTAATTACTGGTTTTTGAAGATCATGAATTTAATTGATTTTGCATCATCTCCTATATCGCTATTGCCTCCTTTGGTGGCTTTAAGCTTGGCTATCATCTCTCGACGTGTACTCCTATCATTGGGAGTGGGCATCCTGTTGGGAGCGACTCTTTTAAACGACTACTCGATAAGTAATGCAATGAGCTACATCGGCACGACCGTTTCGGGTGTTTTTATAGAGGATGGAGGCATTAATACTTGGAATATGAGTATTCTTGCTTTTTTGGTTTTGTTGGGCATGATGACAGCACTACTTACTTTGTCTGGGGGGACACTTGCTTTTGCTGAGTGGGCTCAGTCAAGGGTCAAAAGCAAGCGTGGTTCTAAGTTGCTTGCCGCGTTTTTGGGCGTGTTCATTTTTGTCGATGACTATTTCAACAGTCTCGCCGTAGGCGCAATTTCTCGTCCCGTTACCGATAGATTTTATGTATCCCGAGCAAAGCTAGCTTATATTCTCGATTCTACAGCGGCACCTATGTGTGTGGTTATGCCCGCATCCAGTTGGGGGGCGTACATAATCACAATTATTGGTGGTATTTTAGTGTCACATGGTATTACTGAGTATTCTGCATTGGGGGCATATGTTCGCCTCATACCAATGAATTTTTATGCAGTCTTTGCTTTGCTGATGGTCTTTGCCGTTGCATGGTTTGGTTTGGATGTTGGCAAGATGCGTAAGCATGAAATTGCGGCATCGCAGGGACTTGGTTTTGATCCCCAAGAAGCAGAAGACTCCAAGCAGGCTCACGATATCAATGAAGAATTAGACATAAGACAAAGTGAACAAGGTAAGGTTTCGGATTTAGTCTTGCCCATCATTTTGCTGATAGTCGCCACTGTTGCATCGATGCTCTACACTGGTGGGCAGTCTTTAAGCGCTGATAATAAAGCATTCACAATTCTTGGAGCCTTTGAAAACACAGATGTTGGCACGTCGCTCGTATACGGTGGGCTTGTTGGTTTGGTGTCTGCTCTTATCACGGTTTTAAAGCAAGGTATAAAGCTAGGCGAAGTCTCCCGTACACTTTGGATTGGCGCTAAATCTATGTTTGGTGCAATTCTTATTTTAATCTTCGCTTGGACTATCGGCTCCATTATTGGTGATATGAATACAGGGAAATACCTGTCTACCCTTGCCCAAGGAAATATAGGGACTCACTGGTTACCCGTTATTCTATTCCTTCTTGCGGGGCTTATGGCCTTTTCGACAGGTACATCATGGGGAACCTTCGGTATCATGCTACCTATTGCAGGAGATATGGCCGCAGCGACAGAAATTAGCCTGATGTTACCTATGTTGGCCGCTGTTCTTGCTGGTTCAGTATTTGGTGACCATTGTTCGCCGATATCGGATACCACCATTTTGTCATCGACAGGGGCTCGTTGTGACCATATCGATCATGTCTCTACGCAATTGCCTTATGCATTATCTGTGGCGGGTGTATCATGCATTGGTTTTATTGCCCTTGGGATGACAGAATCGATTGGTCTCTCATTTGTGGCTTCTTCGGTAGCCTTTGTTGCAGTGTGTGTGGTGTTGTCATCGCTTTCTAAAGCTAAGATGGCAAGTTGCCCCGATACATAAATTTGAGCAAGAATAACAGGGAGCGAGTGCTCCCTTTTTTATTTGTATAAGACAAATTTAAAAAATCTTTAATTTTTGGTTGAAAAAAAATTAATCCTTAGTTAGTGTGGTTACCAAGCAAGCCAACTGAACATTATATAAGTATGCGTAATTCTTTAATGAACATTCATCACCATCATCACCCAGACTAGTCTTTCGGGAGATGTACGCATACCCGGGAGGCAACAAAAGCTCCCGGAGGAAAAATCAATAACACAAGATTTCAACCCTCGGGAGAACACTCTTCCGAGGGTTTTTTAATTTTTACGTATTGAAATTAGTTTTATACAGGGACACAAGTAATGACAACACAACGTTTGAGAATAGCGATCCAGAAAAAAGGCCGTTTAAGTAAAGAATGCCAAGATCTACTTAAAAAGTGCGGTGTCAAATTTAATATTATGGGAGAGCGTTTGGTTGTTCACTCGTTGAATATGCCGATAGACCTCCTCCTCGTTCGCGATGATGATATCCCGGGGTTGATTATGGATGGTGTTGTCGATCTTGGTTTTATCGGTGAGAACGAACTGGAAGAGGTGCGTTTAGACCGACTGGCACTTGGCGAACCGTGTGATTTTATTTCACTTCGCCGACTTGATTTTGGCGGTTGTCGCTTATCTATTGCAGTCGATAAAGATGCGCAGTACCAAGGCCCGCAAGATCTGGCAGGCAAGCGCATTGCGACGACGTATCCTCAGCTTCTCAAGGCCTATATGGATAAACAGGGCGTTCCATTTTCTACCTGTATGTTGACAGGATCAGTGGAAGTGGCCCCTCGCGCTGGCTTAGCCGATGCGATTGCAGATCTTGTATCCACTGGTGCGACATTAGAGGCTAATGGACTCAAAGAAGCCGCAGTGATTTTTGAGTCCAAAGCGACATTGATTCAACGTACCGGTGAGTTTGATTCAGACAAAGTGGCATTAATTGAGAAACTTCTCACTCGAATGCAAGGCGTTCAGCAAGCCAAAGAGTCAAAGTACATCATGTTACATGCCCCAGTTTGTCAGTTAGAGCAAGTAAAAGCGTTGCTTCCCGGTGCTGAAGACCCGACGGTGCTTCCTCTTTCATCAGATAAAGAAAAAGTGGCTATTCATCTTGTGAGTACTGAAAACCTGTTCTGGGAGACGATGGAGCAGCTAAAAGAGTTAGGGGCAAGCTCAATCCTTGTTTTACCAATCGAAAAAATGATGGGGTAGTAATAATGAAAACAGTGGTTTGGGAATCTTTGAGTGAATGCCAGAAAAGCGCCATATTGAAGCGCCCTGCAATGCGCGACGGAGAAACAATTGCTGCCTCAGTATCTGAGGTTATAGGGATGGTCAAGTCACAAGGTGATGCTGCCTTGCTCGCTCTTACGGAGCAATTCGATGGTATTAGACCTGATGCCATAAAGGTGTCTGACCAAGAGATAGAGCAAGCGTCACAGCGTCTCTCTCCTGAAATGAAGACGGCACTTGAGCAGGCATATTCTAACATTTCTAAGTTTCACACTGCGCAAAAGCCGCAGCCAATTAAAGTCGAAACTCAACAAGGTGTTGTGTGTGAACAAGTGACACGCCCAATACAGAAAGTAGGCCTGTACATTCCAGGTGGCAGTGCTCCATTGCCTTCTACGGTCTTAATGTTGGGAGTTCCGGCAAAAATTGCGGGTTGTCGCAAAGTTGTGCTTTGCTCACCGCCCCCAATTGCAGATGAGATTCTTTATGTCGCCAAATTGTGTGAAATAGATGAGGTATACAATATTGGTGGTGGTCAAGCGATAGCGGCTATGGCTTATGGAACAGAGACCGTCTCTAAAGTGGATAAAATTTTTGGCCCTGGGAATGCCTACGTTACGGAAGCAAAACGTCAGGTGAGTAATGACTTTGCTGGGGCTGCGATTGATATGCCAGCTGGACCTTCTGAAGTTCTTGTCATTGCAGATGAAACGGCAGATGCAGACTTTATCGCGGCAGACTTACTAAGTCAGGCCGAACATGGACCGGATTCTCAAGTGGTACTCGTGACGCCGTCACCAATTATTGCTGATCAAGTAGCCGATGCTGTGAAACGTCAGCTCAAAGCACTTTCTCGAGCCGACATCGCAGAGCAAGCGCTGGCCTCGAGTTTAGTGATTGTTTCCGAGTCGCTGACTCAAGCGGTGTCTATTTCCAATTACTATGGTCCTGAACACTTAATTGTTCAGACTAAGGCTCCCCGAGAGCTCCTTCCTCTGCTTGATAATGCGGGATCGATTTTCCTTGGTCCTTGGTCCCCCGAATCAGCCGGTGATTATGCCTCGGGAACCAACCACGTTCTTCCAACTTATGGCTACACTCGCACACACTCAAGCCTCGGCTTATCAGATTTCTCTAAACGTATGACAATACAGGAGCTATCAGCTGAAGGGTTAAAAAATCTAGCACCAACAGTCGTGACAATGGCAGAAGCAGAAGGTTTAGATGCACATAAACGTGCAGTGACTATTCGAATCGACAAATTGAAATCCGAGAGATGATGAAAATGGAAAAGTTAGCAAGAAAACAAGTCCAAACTCTTACGCCATATATGTCTGCTCGCAGAATTGGAGGAAGTGGCGATGTTTGGTTGAATGCCAATGAGTCCCCATTTGACAATGAGTATAAAACCGACTTTGCACGCCTTAACCGATATAGTGAGTGTCAACCAAACGAGCTTCTTTCGGCATATGCAGCTTATGCCGGTGTTAAACCAGAGCAAACTTTAACTTCTCGTGGTGCTGATGAAGGTATTGAACTGCTGATACGTGCTTTCTGTGAGCCAAATGAAGATGCCATTTTGTACTGCCCTCCGACTTACGGTATGTACGCTATTAGCGCAGAAACTTTCGGTATTGAGCGCAAAACCGTACCTCTAACCTCTGATTGGCAATTGGATCTTGCCAGTATTGAATCGAATCTTGATAAAGTGAAGTTAGTGTTTGTTTGTTCACCTAACAATCCAACAGGAAACCTCGTTAAGCGTGAGGATATTGTTTCTCTACTTGAAATGACGAAAGAGAGAGCAATTGTGGTGATGGATGAAGCATACATTGATTTTTGCCCTGAGGCTTCAACGGTCGATTTACTAGAGCAGTATTCAAACTTGGCCATTTTACGTACCTTGTCGAAAGCTTTTTCTCTTGCTGGCTTGCGCTGTGGATTTACGTTAGCTAACGAGGAGCTTATTAAGGTGCTGCTGAAGGTTATTGCGCCGTATCCAGTGCCAGTCCCTGTTGCAGACATTGCGATCCAAGCGTTATCTCAAGCGGGTTTAGCGCGAACGAAGTTTCAACTTCTCGATCTAAACGCGAATCGAGCTTACCTACAAGTCGGTCTTTCTATGATTTCAGGTGTCGACGTTTTTGAAGGGTGGGGTAACTATTTATTAGTGAAATTTCCTGACGGTGATGCCTTGTTTAAAGCCGCTTGGGACTCAGGCATTATCTTGCGTAATTCACCGATAGAGAACTGTGTACGTATCAGCGTTGGAAATCGTGATGAATGTGAGAAAACACTTGGTTTTATCAGAAACTATTATTCGTAACCAGAGAAAGAATGCGTAGCGCTGACCAAATGTGAGTGCGAGAAATTACAATAAGGAAGTTCGAGTGAGCAAACAACAAAAAATCCTTTTCATTGACCGTGATGGCACCTTAATCGTCGAGCCACCCATCGATTTTCAAGTCGATCGATTGGACAAATTGACGCTAGAGCCATTTGTTATTCCCAGCCTACTAGCTTTGCAGGAGGCGGGCTATCGACTTGTTATGGTCACTAATCAAGACGGTTTGGGTACCGAGAGTTACCCACAAGAAGACTTTGATGCTCCCCATAATATGATGATGGATATTTTCGAATCTCAGGGAGTGACATTTGATGATGTGCTGATTTGTCCCCATTTTGAACGCGATAACTGTTCATGTCGCAAGCCTAAACTGGGGCTGGTTAAAGAATACCTTCAAGCGGGAAAAGTGGATTTTCAACACTCAGTTGTTATTGGGGACCGACAAACGGATTTGCAGTTGGCGCAAAACATGGCCATTCGAGGAATCCAATATCATCCTGAAACAATGGGTTGGAAGCAGATTTTAAAAGATTTGACGGTAAAAGCGCGTGTTGCTGAAGTGATTCGCACCACCAAAGAAACGGATATTAATGTTACGGTCAATCTTGATGAGCAAGGCGGTAATGATATCTCAACCGGTTTAGGATTTTTCGATCACATGCTGGATCAAATCGCCACGCACGGTGGCTTTAAAATGGTGTGTAAAGTACAGGGCGACCTGCACATTGATGATCACCACACCATAGAAGATACAGCGTTAGCATTAGGGCAGGCATTGAAAGAAGCGTTGGGCTCTAAACGTGGGATTGGCCGTTTTGGTTTTAGTTTGCCTATGGATGAGTGTCTAGCGCAATGTGCTCTAGATTTATCTGGCCGCCCTTACTTAAAGTTCGATGCAAAGTTTAGCCGCGATCAAGTCGGCGATTTATCGACGGAAATGGTCGGGCACTTTTTTAGATCGTTAACGGATACGCTTGCTTGTACGTTACACCTGTCTTCTTGCGGTGACAATGATCATCACATTATTGAAAGTCTCTTTAAGGCCTTTGGCCGTACACTACGTCAAGCCATTAAAGTTGAAGGGACGGAATTGCCAAGCAGTAAAGGCGTTCTTTAAGGGAGAATTATGCAGTGACAGAACAGAAAGTTGTCATTATTGATACAGGCTGCGCCAATGTATCTTCAGTGAAATTCGCTATTGAGCGTTTGGGTTACAAAGTGACTATTTCAAGTGATCCTCAGGTGGTGTTGTCGGCGGATAAGCTGTTTCTTCCCGGAGTCGGCACTGCGAGCGAGGCGATGAAAAACCTTAAAGAGCGTGATCTAATACGCTTAATAAAACAAGTCGATAAGCCACTGCTTGGTATTTGTTTGGGTATGCAGTTATTGGGCAAAATATCGCAAGAAAAAGGTCAAAAAGCAGATGATGTCGTTGAATGCCTAGGCCTCTGTGACGCTGAAGTAATAAAGCTTGAATCCGGAGATTTACCGTTGCCGCACATGGGCTGGAATACGGTATCAGCTAAAGCGGATAATCCGCTGTTTAAAGATATTGAAGCAGGCGAGTATTTCTATTTTGTGCATAGCTTTGCAATGCCTGTTGGCGGTGACACTATTGCCCAATGTGATTATGGTCACTCGTTTACTGCTGCAGTTCAAAGCGGTAACTATTATGGTGTCCAGTTTCATCCTGAGCGCTCTTCGAAAGCAGGCGCCAAGCTTATTCAAAACTTCTTAGAATTATAAAGGCATTGATTGTGATTATTCCCGCTCTTGATTTAATTGAAGGCCAAGTCGTGCGCCTATACCAAGGCAATTATGGCCAAGTAACTGAATACAAAGTTGACCCAGTGGAGCAATTTAATTTGTACCACCAAGCTGGTGCCAACTGGCTTCACTTAGTGGATCTCACTGGCGCAAAAGACACCACAGCACGTCAACTTGATTTGATTGCGAAACTGCTTTCGAGCACTCCAGCCAATATCCAAATTGGTGGTGGCGTTCGAACTGAGCAAGATGTAATAGATTTGCTCAAGGCTGGGGCTCAGCGTGTTGTGGTTGGTTCAACCGCCGTCAAACAGCCTGAAATGGTAAAAAGTTGGATGGAAAACTACGGCGCAGAAAAGATCGTTTTAGCGCTCGATATCAACATTGATCACAATGGAACGCGTAACGTTGCAATTTCGGGCTGGCAAGAAGACTCAGGTACCACTATTGAAGAGCTAATCAACGACTTCTTAACGGTTGGTTTAAAGCATGTATTGTGTACTGATATCTCCCGTGACGGGACCTTGGAAGGTTCAAATGTTGAGCTGTATGTCGACCTATGCAAGCGGTATCCACAGGTACAATTCCAGTCTTCAGGAGGCATTGGTTCATTAGCGGATATCCAAGCTTTGAAAGGCAGTGGTGTTGCGGGTGTTATCGTTGGTCGGGCGTTACTGGATGGTAAGTTTACAGCACAGGAGGCCTTAGCATGTTGGCAAAGCGAATAATTCCTTGTCTTGATGTTCGTGATGGGCAAGTTGTCAAAGGTGTTCAGTTTCGTAATCATGAGATAATTGGTGACATCGTACCTTTAGCACAGCGATATGCCGAAGAAGGGGCAGACGAACTGGTATTTTACGATATTACCGCTTCAAGTGATGGCCGTGTAGTGGACAAGACATGGGTGGCGAGAGTTGCTGAAGTCATTGATATTCCCTTTTGTGTTGCAGGTGGTATTAAATCAGCTCAAGACGCGGCACGGGTGCTTGAGTTTGGGGCGGATAAAGTCTCTATCAATTCACCGGCGTTAGCACAACCTGAGTTGATTACTGAGCTTGCCGACAGATTTGGTGTGCAATGTATTGTTGTCGGCATTGATTCGTACTTTGATGAAGTAACGGGTAAATATCAGGTTTATCAGTTTACAGGCGATGAAAAACGGACCAAGGCAACGCAATGGGAAACCTGTGATTGGGTTGAAGAAGTACAGCGGCGAGGCGCGGGAGAGATTGTGCTCAATATGATGAACCAAGATGGCGTACGAAATGGGTATGATATCGAGCAGCTCAATAGGGTACGTGATGTCTGTCGGCTACCGCTTATTGCCTCAGGAGGTGCCGGAGAAATGGAGCACTTTGCACAGGCTTATCAAATTGCGAAGGTTGATGGAGCACTGGCTGCGTCCGTCTTCCACAAACAAATAATCAATATTGGTGAATTAAAACAGTATTTGAAACAACAAGGTATTGAGGTGCGTCTATGAGTTTTAACATCGAAAAAGCCAACGCATTAATAGAGCGAATCAACTGGGAAAAAGTAGATGGATTGGTACCCGCCATTGTACAAGATTTTCAATCGAGCCAAGTCTTGATGATGGGATACATGAACCAAGACGCACTGAATAAAACATTTGAAACAAACAACGTGACCTTTTTCTCTCGCACAAAACAGCGCCTTTGGACGAAAGGTGAAACGTCGGGCAATATATTGCAGCTAGTCAATATGTCGCTGGATTGTGACAATGATACGCTACTTGTTAACGTTAACCCTGTTGGCCCCACTTGCCATTTAGGAAATGCCACCTGTTGGGATCTTGACTCTCAAGATGAGTCACAAATGGTATGGCTTAGCCAACTAGAAAAGTTGATTGCTGATCGAAAAAATGCAGATCCAGAGTCTTCTTACACGGCAAGTCTTTATGCTCGTGGTACCAAGCGTATCTCCCAAAAAGTGGGGGAAGAAGGGGTTGAAGTTGCCTTGGCGGCGACGTCGGGCGACAAGGCGGAATTAGTGTGTGAGTCTGCAGATTTGATCTATCACCTCATGGTATTGCTGCAAGATCAAGGACTGTCAATCAATGACATCGTTAATAAGTTGAAGGAGCGTCACCGGCTGTAGATTATACTAGAATTGTTGCACATATAGTCTACCCTACTAATACGGACTTAGAATTTTTAGCTCTGTCGACAAGCAATCAATGCTGTTAATGGATCAAACTTCGACAAGGGGGCCCGTTTGGAAATGGCTGATGGCAACCGGTTATTGCTCATAGTTGATGATCAAGATGTCGTACGACATACACTCAAACTCTGCCTCAAAAATATCGAGTATGAAAATGTCGTGGAGGCCCGCGACGGAAGAGAAGCGAAAAAAGTCATTGCTGAAAATGATGTGGATATCATATTTTGTGATCTCAACATGCCTGTAGAAGATGGGTTTGAAGTTTTACGCTATCTGGGGGAGATTGGCTTTAAGGGCAGCGTTATCCTGATTAGTGGAGAAGAGGAAGAATTGTTATCTTCCTCTTCCAATTTGGCCCGCCTGTATCAGCTTGACATTTTAGGTAGTGTGCAAAAGCCAGTATCCGCTGGCGTGGTAAAAAAACTCATTGCTCAAATTGAAACCTCAAGGCTAACGAGGTTGAACGCACCACCTGTCCCAGTATTAAGTGCCAACGATATTCTTCATCATATGGATGTGGGTAATGTTAAAGCCTTTTTTCAACCCCAGATGGATCTGGCAACTCGAAGAGTCAGTGGACTAGAGGTTTTAGCTAGAATCGTCGTCTCAGACTCAGAAGTTATTTATCCCGACAGTTTTATCCCTGCTGCGGAAAAAAGTTTGGATTTAATCCAATCGTTGACAAAGGTAATTATCAAAGAAGCCTTGTCTGAAATTTCTCAGAACTATCAATTTTTGCAAGGAATAACTTTTGCGCTCAATATTTCTGCAAAAGTATTGGAAGATCCGCAGTTTCCCTATTGGCTCAATGAAGTTGTTGTCGACTATAAGATTCCTCAAGAAAACATTATTTGTGAGCTAACCGAGACGGCCCTAACTCACGAACAAACAACCGTTGATACGCAGTTACTCAGGCTCAAGATTCTTAGATTTAAGATTTCAATTGATGATTTTGGCACAGGCTATTCGTCGATTGCACAGCTGCATTCAATCCCATTTGATGAAATAAAAGTTGATAAGCGTTTCGTTCTGGATTGTATCAGTAACCTCAAATCTAGAGCTATTCTGGAGCAGAGTATTTGCATGGCGAAAGCGATGGGGATCAGTGTTGTCGCCGAAGGAGTAGAAAACAGAGACATTGAGAACTTCTTAATATCCATCGGTTGCCATATAGCCCAAGGCTTTTTATATTCTCGGCCAGATACCATAGAACCCATCGTTAAATACATTCGGTGGACTCAAAATATGCTTGAGAGCGGCTAATGAAGTTATCGTCAAAGCTGCCTCTACTTTTCTTTGTCTTTGGTGTGTTGATGTTAGGTACAGTGACCTTGGTATCATGGAAAGGCAAAGACATCCTTGAGAATACGACGCTCACTAATATAGAACGAGAAGCGGTACTCCTGATGCGGCTTATTGAGCGTAATCTTTTTGAGCGTTATCACGATGCTCAAGCTTTCCCCATGTCTTTAGGCGTTATAAATAAAGAAAAACTCAATTATGTGGCAACTGATCCTCATATTTCTGACAACCTAAATCGATTTGTCCAAAACTACAAGGTTTATCGACGCATCTTAATTTTGGACAACCAAGGCAACATTCTGGCAAGCAATACACAAAATGCACAAGGAAAAACATTACCAACCCCCATGATTAGTGCTTCAGAAGTGAGGAGTACCAAATGGTTTACTGAGGCCATTTCAGGAATGACGTTGGATCAGGATAAACCTCGTAGCAGTTATGTTTATGGTCCAGATCAGCGTTTGATTGACGATTTATCGACATCTTACGACATGATTTTTGCCTCTGTGATCCAAGATAGCTCTGGAAATGCCGTTGGGCTGTGGGTAAATGTGGTTGATTTTGAAGTGGTTGAAAATATTGTCGCCGAAACCTATGAGTTGCTCTCAAAGCGTGGCTTTGTCAGCTCCGAGTTGACGATATTAGATAACAAAGGCCGGATTATCGTGGATTACGATCCTGTAGGGCAAAATGAAGCTGTGTATGAGAGAGACTTTAATGTACTCGGCAACTTAAATCTGGCAACTAACGGCGTAGAAGGTGCAAGGCTTGCTGTTGCAGGGCTAAGTGGATCAAATATATCACGCCATTTTAGGAAACAAGTCGATCAAGTCACTGGATATTCATATACCAGCGGAGCATATGATTATCGCGGGTTGGGATGGTCAGCGTTAGTTCGTGTCGAAGTGGATGAGGCGTTTGCTCCGTCGAACTTGATCTATCAAAAAACGCTATTTATTGCCGCTCTATTACTCTCATTGATTATTTTAGTGGCCTTCTATTTGGGCAAAAGGGTCGCTAAACCTCTGAATGAATTGGCAATATCTATTAATGCTTTGGCCAATGGTGAAAAAGATATAACGCTACCAGAAATATCAGGTAAAGATGAAATTGCGAAAATGGTGTCTGAACTCAGAAACCTGAAAGATATAGTCGTTGATCGAGAGAAGTTGACAAAAGAAACCGATGAGCAGCGCTTGCAATTAGACATTCAACGCCGTGCAATCGACTCAACGACTACAGGCATAACGGTAGCAGATGTACGCCTACCTGACTCACCGATAATTTTTACCAACAAAGCCTTTGAAGAGTTGACGGGATATACACGCAATGAAGTGATTGGTCGTAATTGCCGCTTTTTGCAGGCAGAGGATAAAAAACAGCCAGAAATTGATAAGATAAGATATACGATTGAAAATCGACAATCATGCTCTGTTGTTCTTAAGAATTATAAAAAGGATGGAACACTATTTTACAACAATTTAAGACTAGATCCTGTTTTTAACGATGATAGCGAGCTAACGCATTATATTGGTGTTCAGACCGATATTACTGAAATTAAGCGTATTGAAGATCAAGCCAAAGTTAAACTTGAAGAAGAGGTGGCACGTAGAACCCAAGAGGCTCGTGATTCTGAAAGCCGCCTGAGGACCGTTTTTGATACCGCTTTAGATGGTACGGTGGTTATTGATAATAGTGGCATCATTATTGATGTGAATCGCTCGCTAGAACTTATATTTGGACGTATCAGAGAAGAGTTAGTGGGTGAAAATGTCAGTATTTTGATGCCACCTCATTACGCAAACATCCATGATGGGTTTATCTCTACTTATCTTTTAACGGGTAATAAAAAGCTGATTGGTACGCCTCGCCAAGTCGAAGGTCTGCATAAGACGGGGAGAATTTTTCCAATTGAAGTTTCAGTGGGTGAAACTTGGTTGGGGGATTCACAAGTGTTTGTTGGCGTGGTTAAAGACATAACCGTTCAAGAAGAAACGAAACAAAGAGAAAAGCAACTGCAAACCGAGTTACGAGAGCGGGAACTTATTTACCGTGCGGCATTCAATCAAGCGGCGGTGGGGATATGCCGGATTTCGCTTGATGGTAAATTTATTGAAGTTAACGATAAGATGTGTGAGATCTTTAGTTATAGTGAGGCTCAATTGCTTGAACTTAACTATCTCGACGTTACTCATCCTACTTATCGAGAACAATGCCAGCAACTCGTAAGTACGTTAACAGAAGGCGATCAAAGATCTTTTACCATCGATACTTTGTATATCAACCAATACTACGCTGAGTTTTGGGCGACATTATCGGTTTCAATCGTGTTTGGAAACGACTCTGTACCTAAGCACTTAGTGGCAGTGATTGAAGATATCTCATCTCGAAAAGCAATTGAGAAGGAATTGCGTTCAGCGAAAGCGGCGAGAGATGAGCTACTAAGAGGAATGCGCTTGGCCTCCGATGCTGGGGGAATATGTAATTGGTCTCTTGATATAGAGTCTCAATCCATGCATTGGGATGAAGCAATGTATCAGTTATATGGTATTGCTCAGGATACCGACTTGAATTACGAAGACTGGAAATCCAGTCTTCACTCTGAAGATATGGATGGTGCTATCGCCGTGCTACACAAAGCAATAGAAACGAGTAGCCCATTCAATGCCGAGTACCGCATTATAAATAAAACGACACAGGCTGTTCACTGGATAAAAGTTGCTGGTGATGTAGTGACAGATAAGGAGACGGGTAGACATTTTGTATTCGGCATTAACTTAGACATTACAGAAGAGCGAACAATCCGAGATGCACTAGAAAGCGAAAGTGTAGCAGCAAGGCAAGCCAACGAAGCCAAATCGCGTTTTCTTGCAACAATGAGCCATGAAATACGAACACCAATGAATGGTGTGATTGGTATGGTTGACTTGCTAAAAGAAACGCCATTGGATCATGAACAACGTAAAATGATTAGCACAATTAGGGAGTCATCGTTTTCATTACTTGGCATAATCAACGATATCCTTGATTTCTCTAAAATTGAATCTGGTCAGGTAGAGTTGGACTTGACCGAGACAAATCCACTCGATTTGATTGAAAAAACCCTTGAAGCTTTATGGCTTAGTGCCAACCAAAAAGGCGTAGGCTTATATTTGGTGTATGACACAAAAACACCGGAGTTTCTTCTTATTGATCCTGTTCGTACCCGACAAATTCTTCTTAATTTACTCGGTAACGCAGTCAAGTTCAGTCAAAATGACAACAAACTAGGTATGGTTAAGGTAACGGTAGCTTACGATTCTATTCAGCAGTCACTACGGATTGCAGTTGAAGATAATGGCGTGGGGATGACAGATGAACAGCAGAGCAGGTTGTTTAGACCTTTCACCCAAGCTGACAGTTCAACGACCAGAAAGTATGGTGGAACTGGACTAGGGCTTTGTATTACTAAGTCGTTCATTGAGTTAATGGATGGCTCTCTGGATGTTGAGAGTGAACATGGGGTCGGAAGTCAGTTTGCTTTTGATATTCCAGTGGAGGCTTGCAGAGAAGGCTCAGTCTTTGGGAGATTTCACTTCTCTCACGTGACTTTTGTGTTGCATATTGAAAATGTCAATTTAAAAGCAGTCGTTACAGAAATACTGCAAGGGTTGAATGCGAAAAGTATCGTTTCTGATATGCCTGCAGAATTGGACGAAGAAAAGGCCGCGACAGTTATCCTGACAGACATGGTGGAAACGACTCTGGAAGGCCGTATGTTAGTGTTAAGTGATAATTTATCGACCAGTATTGGCTTTATTTCACCGAATAAATATGCAGTAGGGGTACATCCACTAAAACCAAGTGAATTTGTTATTGGGTTGGCGATATTGACCGGACAAGAGAGCCCAGATTTCGACTGGGGAGAAAAACTTGTCTTGGAAGAGATAGAAAATAATGACTCAGACTGGGCGGATAATCAGGACATCGTCATTTTGTGTGCAGAAGATCAGCCCACCAACCAAGTTGTCTTATCTAAGCAGCTGACAAAACTGGGATATTCCTTCGATATGACTTCAAATGGTCGTGAAGCGTTTGAGAAGTGGCAATCTCGTTATTACGACCTTGTGCTGACAGATTGCCACATGCCTGAGATGGATGGATTCGAGCTAACCTCAGAAATTCGACGTCTTGAATCCGAACAAGGAAAAGAACGCACTTTGATCATCGCTGTGACGGCTAATGCCTTGGTTGGAGAGGCTGAACATTGCATTGAATCGGGTATGGATGATTACCTTTCAAAACCAGTAGAGCTTTCTACACTTAGAAAAGTGTTAGCACTTCGCCTACGTGGTAAAGCGCTTCGCAAACCTAAGCATGCTGAGAACTCTCAAGAAAACTCGAATGATCAGAAGCATTGTGAAATAAGCTCAACAGCATTACTTGATATCAACCATCTCAGCGAAATAATTGGCAGTAGTGACGAAGACATGGTGAGGGCAGTACTGTCTATGTTTTGGGAGAGCGTATGTCAGGATATTAAGCTGTTAAGAATAGCGAGTGCTGAGTGTAATTCGTCACAAGTAAGACAGCTAGCCCATGGAGCTAAAGGGGCAGCAGCGTCAAGCGGGGCTTTGGCCTTGAGTGAACTCTTCCGTGCGATAGAACAAAACAACAGTGATTTCGAGTATGTAGAACGAGCGCTGGATGATGTAGATGACATGATGACTCAAATCCAACAGCAGTTGGAGAAAGACCAAATTATTTAGCATTAAACAGCGAGGAACGCATTTTGCACCGAATTCAATATGTTATGGACCAGAAGCCGTTTTCTTCATTCTCGGAAGCCAGTCGATACACGCTAAAGTACCTCAGAAAAAAATATGGCTATGGTGCTTGGTTAATGACGCGCAAAAATGAAGATGAGTGGGTTATATTGCAGGTTGAAGGAGATGGTTATCAGATTGATGAACTGTCAGTCATCAACTGGAATGACTCTATGTGCAGTCGTATGGTCAAACAAGAAGGACCAAGATGGGCTCCTAACGTCGATGAAATAAGTTCATACGTTGAAGCCCCAATATACCAAGCTCACAGTATAAAGTCATATGTAGGCGTTCCAGTTTGTTACGCCAATGGTGAAGTGTTTGGCACTTTGTGTGCAATTGATACAGAGCCAACTGGACGACAACCGGCTGACGGTATAGAGACGGTTGAACTTATGTCAAAGTTACTCGCTAGCTTGTTACAGTTAGAACTCGATAATTTGTCCATCGCTCGCAAGCAAATGAACTTTTTGCCAGAACAGTTGAAAGATAAATGTACTGGATTTTTAAATCGTATGGGGTGGTCGATATGCTTAGAAAAGGAATCTCAAAAAGTCCGTGAGTTGGGTACGCCTTTATATGTCGTAGCACTAGATATCAAATTGCTGAATCTGGATGAAGATAATGAAGCTGTTTCGAGACAGTTATCATTGACCACATCTATTCTCTCATTAGAAGCCGATGAACACCATTTTGTTGCTAGACTTAATGAAAATATTTTTACCATTCTGTGTACCACTATAATGAGTAAACAAGTTGAACAACTGGTAAGTAACTTGCAGATGCATTTTAGAGCCGTTGATATAGACGTTGCTATCGGGGTCGAAAAGCACAATTACAGAGATAATATTGAAACTACAGTGATGAGCGCGATAAAAAGTACTAAATCAAGCTGATTTTGACAAAGAAGGAGTAAGTATGGATATTTCGCAGACAAGTATCTATATATTCTATAGCTCTGCCGAGATACTAGATATGGTGAAACCAGTTGTATCCGTTTTGTTTGAAAATATTTACTCTATTAACATTGAAAAAGAGCAAGAGAAATTTGCTCAGTCACTTAAAGAGCCCCATCTCAGTATTATTTCAATCTACTCGTTTGATGACCCAGATGAAGGAGCAAATTTAGCAAGGCTACTGAATGAGCATGGAGCTTTACAGCAACAAGCCAGTATACCAAGGTACGATATTCTGATGTGCAATAAGTCATATCGAAATAGAGCCTATGAATTATGTGTCGAAGAACTGTTTCACAGTTATGAAAACATCAAACCCATTTATGATACTAATAAAGTTGTGCTAGCGCTGCGTAGGCTTGCTCAGCATTTGGCGATAAAAGTTGAGTTCCAGCAAGCAGAGAAAGACAATCGCAAAATGGAAGAAAACATTAACAGCAGTCTTGAATCCATTAACTTGTTACAGAAAGAAGTTCAAAACTCAGTGGGTACTCAAACGAGTGAGTTTGACCAAGTAACCAGTCAGCTAAATCAGCTTTTGGAGAAAGTACCTCCAGTAGAATGGGAAAAAGCATTCAACAATATTGTAAACTCGATGCCAGAGTCCGCTCAAAGAGACACATTGAGGCAGTTTTCTATCAAAGATTTTCGTGATGATCTTGAGAAATATAAAGACAACTGCGTGGGTATGCTCGATAAAATTACTCACTCTTTAGATTTAGCCAAACCTAAATCTATTTCAAGAGGTCCGTTAGTTTTGGTTGCCGATGATCAGCCTGTGATGAGGAAGATTATTGCGTCAATTTTGGAACCGAGGGGGTACAAGGTCGAGCTCGCTAGTAATGGTGCAGAAGCGATTATGAAGGCAAAGGTGCTCAGACCAAACTTGATGTTGTTAGATATTGACATGCCTATTATGGATGGTTTGGCAACGTTAGATACGATCAAGAAAGTTGGCGCCACCAGCCACATACCAGTAATTATGTTAACTAGCCATTCTGACAAGGATGTAATCCAATCAAGTATAACCCTTGGTGCAGTAGATTATGTTGTAAAGCCAACTAAAGCTGAGATTCTACTGAAAAAAATTTCTAATGCCATTAACTAATATTCTGACTTAAAGCATTTTAGTATTGCTTTGAACATATGGCTTGTATGTCGGCTTATTATTCAAAAATAAAGTAGTAACCATAGCCTATAAGTAACGCGGGAATCGCTGAATAGAAAGTGGCGACAAGGGCGGCTTTGGGCGCGAGAGCAATGGCGGGGAATAAAGCATCACCATCGTTTGATATCGCATTAGCCAATTGTGTTGAAAGTGGCACGGTACCTGAGATGTAAAGGCTAGTTATGAGTATTTGTGGCCCACATCCAGGCAGTATCCCAACGGCAAGCCCAACCAAAGGCATCCATACACCCCATCCGGAGAAAGTACTGGCAAGGTCGATATTGCCCATGGTTGTTAACAACTCAAAGCACATGAATGCCAATATTACCCAAGCGGTAACGAAGTTAGTGTCTTGAGCCGCTTTTTGTAACGGGTGTGAGGTGATGGGTTTGGTATCTTCAGAAACCGTTGAGCGGTAATCCTTGATTTCCTTGGTCAGTGACCAAAGCAACATACTCATGACAATGAGCGTCGCTCCAAGCCACTCCATTGTGTTTGGGGGTAGGGTGAGCAGATGATTGATGTCGACTTGAAATGATCCTAACAAAGCAACAACCGTCGCTGGAATGATAAGCCACTTCCAAAATGTGCCTTGAAGGTTAATGGCTTTTTTCTCAAAGTTACTATGTTGGCGAAAACTTGACTGACATGTTTGATTGTCTTCTCTGTTGTTCTTGCTGATTGGGCGTAAAAAATGGTCAGAATGAATCGCATTGACTGCCCAACCTGACAAGCATCCCACAACAATGCCTGTGCTGACAACGAGCAGGCCTGTATCAGGCTTACTTGCCAGAAGTAAGAATGCAGCGTCACCCATTGTCGATGTCAGCACCGCGACAATGGCGCCGAAACCGACGTTACCACTGACAAATTGGGTTGTTACTATGATCGCCCCTCCGCAACCTGGAAGTGCGCCAAGTAAGGATGAAAACACGACTTGGTATCCTCGCGACTTTTGATAGAGGTTGACCATTTTGCTGTCTTTGCTTATCCAAAGTGAGAAATAGTGATAGATAGCAAGAGTAAAAGCGACGTAGGCAGAAACTGCCCAGAAGGCATCGGAAAGCGTTGTCACTGTGACCATTCGGGAAGCGTCATTGAGCATCAATGCTATCAAAGTGGCTGGCAAAAATAGCCGTTTATAGGCTGGTTGAAATTGTGAAATCGTAAGCCAGTTTGGTAAAGATAAGGAAAGTCGAATCGTGCTCATTAGTTACTTAATGCAAATGATAATGGTTATCAATTTAGTTTTCAGTGAAATTATTTGCAACCAAATTCTGTAATTTGGTGATTTATTTTCTCTAACCTATGACAAATTTCAAAATTCAGGTAAAGTACTTCGCTTTGTGAGTAATTGCCCAGTATGGGGCTATTTTAGTCGTAGTAGGAAAAAAGATGATTCTAGTTGTAGGTCACAAGAACCCTGATAGTGACAGTATTTGTAGCGCTCTCGTTGCGACAGAGCTGTTAAGAGCACGTGGTCTCGATGCCATGCCCATTCGTCAAGGCGAAATTAACCGCGAAACTCAGCACATCCTTGAAGTGGCTAGCGCTGAGTTGCCAGAGCTTCGTACTTCTGTTGCGGGCGAAAAAATTTGGTTGGTAGATTATTCAGATTTGGCTCAAGCGCCTGATGATGTCTCTGAAGCTGAGATTTTAGGCATTGTTGATCACCACAGACTGGGTGATGTGATGACTATTAATCCTATGGAAGCTTGGATCTGGCCTGTTGGTTGTACTAACACGGTTCTTTTCAATATGTTTAAAATTGAAGGACATGAAATTCGTCCGCAAATTGCTAAGCTAATGATGTCTGCCATTTTATCTGACACCGTTGGCTTTGCTTCTCCAACTTGCACACAAAAAGACAAAGATGCAGTAGAAGAGTTGGCCCAAATTGCTGACGTTTGTAATATTGACTCTTTCATCAAAGATCTATTGATTGCTAAAACCAATATAGAAGGCCTCTCTGCTTCTGAGCTGGTAGAGAAAGATCTTAAAGGCTACCCTTTCAACGGTCGTAATGTGGTCGTGGGGCAAGTTGAACTGGCGACGCTTGAGCAGGTTGATGGAATGATTGATGCGCTAGAGCTGGATCTTGAACGTCGTTGCGTTGAGGACAACCTTGCTTTTGCTGCCGTTATGTTGACGGATATTACGACAGCGAAAACTCGCTTGTTGTATAAGGGCGAATGGGCAGAGAAGCTCACTCATCATGAGTGTGATGGTATGCTTATGATGGAAAATACCCTAAGCCGCAAGAAGCAAGGCTGGCCTTGGCTACAAACTGAACTTGCATAATTAATTTACTCAGCTAAACACCAAAACGCCCACTCAGAAGATGTGGGCGTTTTATTGAAGGAGTTTGTCTATGCCGCACTCGCTCTCACAAAAAGAAGTCGAGTCAGTGCTGAAATTGAACGAAAACGAACGTTTCAGCTACACCATAAAAGAAATCGTCAAACACAAGAAAATATGGATTCTCACGGATGAACACGGATGTGTCATGCTCAATACCGAAGATGAGGAGTGCGTACCTATATGGCCGAATCAAGAATTTGCGAGTCTTTGGGCGACGGGAGAATGGGACAGTTGCAAAGCGGAACCTATATCAACAGCGAAGTGGTTTAGCCGCTGGACACAAGGTCTTGAAGAGGATGGTTTGTCAGTCGTGGTGTTTCCAAATCACGATGAAGAGGGCGTTGTTGTTTTCCCTGATGAACTTGAATTTGAGCTTAAAAAGGCGGATAAGAAAAGGTAATTTATAAGCTTTTGCAGTCGTGGCGTGAGAACTAATAAGAGGTGAGTTGATAAAGCTCTGTTGATTTTGCCATGGCCGCGGCTTTTTTCAATACTCCCAGACGTTGATAGCGCTTGAGTATGGTATCGATAGCTTGTTGAACTTTGCTCAAGTCCATACCTGATTTCAATTCAGGCTCATAAAGCATTTTGAGTAAGATGATGTCTAAGGGGGACAATAAGTCCTCTGGTGTCTCATCATTAAATATAGAGGGGTAGGCCGCTTTAGTATCATTGGGTAGCCCGAGTGTTTGCGTGATTTCCTCAACAATGCAGGCAAGTAATTTGCCATGCTCTCTAGCTTGATCGACAGGAATGATGATGACAGCAGAGTCTATTTCATGGGTTACTTTATTGGTTTTATATCCGGCTTTACAGATTGCACCGTGGGCATATTTTAAGGCGTTGGCTCCGAGCTCCCTTTTAATGTCATCTCGCCATTTATCCTGTTGGGTAAATATCCATACAATGTTAGCGTCTTCCCTTCTTGTTACTCGGGTTATTGAATGCCCGGTTATAAACGATAAATCTTTAATATGAGTATTGGCGAGCTGTTCATGTAACGCCTTGTCAGCAACCTTGTGTTCGATCCAAATTTTGATCGGTTGGTTCCATTTGGTTAGGCGTTGAATACCTGATGAATACTCATTTTTTAAGGAGACTTCAATAAATGCTTGTTTGACAAAGACAGGGTCCAACCAAGTTTCAGTAACAGCAAAAGCGCTGCTTATCATTCTGCAGCTAACGAGCAATACGATCATTGTCCATGTGCAACTCTTATTCATTGATGAGAACGCTACTTAAAACAAGGGGCTTTGTTAAAATGGCTCTCAATCATGCGTTGAGTGATAATGTTGTTAGGACAGGCTAGAATCTCTTGAGTATTTCCAGCTTCAACTACCTTACCATCGTGCATAACCATGACTTGGTCTGTGATATGTTTGATGATTCCCAAGTGCTGCGAGACATAAATAAACGAGACGCCCATTTCGTCTTGTAGCTCCAAAAATAAATTGATAATTTGCGAACGCATTGCCATGTCCAATCCATTTAGCGCTTCGTCAGCAACAATTACCGATGGCTGAAGTATGAGTGCTCGGGCTAAGCATATTCGTTGTTTTTGCCCTGCAGCCAGCATTTGAGGATAGAAATACGCGTGTTCAGGAAGCAAGCCAACTTTGAGTAGTACGTCTTTTACTCTTGATGTTCTCGCTTCTGGAGTCATTTCTGTATTGCGCTTAAGCGGCCCTTCGAGAATATGTCCAATCTGAAGGCGTGGATTTAGAGAGGTGTTCGGGTCTTGGAAAATCATCCGAATAAGTTTACAACGAGTAGAATAATCCTTGTGCTCCAACCGTTCACCATTGACCTTTATTTCGCCTCGTGTTGGCTCTATCACCCCAGCGAGCATACGCGCTAGTGTTGATTTACCTGAGCCATTTTGACCGATAATTCCAAGAGTTTGTCCTGCCTCTAGCCGAAAACTTACAGGTTTTACTGCCTGATGCACTTTTTTATGGAAAAGGCCAGATCGGGTGATAAAGGTTTTACTCAGCTCATTGACTTCTAGTAAGGCACTCATAGTTTTTTCTTCTCCATATTCAGTGGGAAGTGGCAGGCAAACTTGTGCGTTTTTACTCGACGTGTCTTGGGCATTTCGACACATTGGCGCTGCGCATGGGGACAGCGTGGTCCAAGTCTGCATCCAATAGGTAAGTGCTGCAGTGGAGGAATGGTGCCAGGCAAAGACTCCAGTTTTTGCTTATGCGGGATTATTTCGCTGAAATCTGGCATAGCTTTTAGTAGAGCAACGGTATAAGGGTGTTTGGGTTGTGCGAGAATTTTTTGTGTATCCGCTGATTCAACCGATTGGCCACAGTACATCACAGTAATTCGGGTTGCCCACTGAGTGATTGTCGCGAGATCATGCCCTATCAGTAGAATTGAAGTATTGTTAATTTGGTTCATGCGACTGAGCAAACGCAAGATTTGCGATTGGGTTATCGGGTCAAGGTCATTGGTTGGTTCATCTGCAATAAGCAGTTTTGGTTTTGCTGCAATGGCCATCGCAATCATTACCATCTGACACTCACCGTCGGTGAGTTCGTATGGATAACGCGACATGATTTCGATATGGTTCTTTATGCCTACTTTGTGCAGTAAGGCAATCGCTTGATTCTTACGCCACTTAAAACGCTCCCACCATTTTCCAGAAAAGGTGTGCGAGGGTATAGACTCAATCAATTGCTTACCCACTTCTTCTGATGGGTCTAAACACGTTGAAGGCTCTTGAAATATCATGGCAATATCTCTGGCGATCACGCGGCGGCGCTCTTTGGGTGTGAGTTGCAATAAATCCACATTGCCGAGACGCATTCGATCAGCCGTGACTCTCCAGTTTTCTTTACAGACACCGACAATCGCTTTCGCTACTAGGCTTTTACCCGACCCTGATTCTCCCACTAAACCACGGATTTCTCCTTCATTCATGGTAAGACTCATGCGATCAACTGCTTTCATCAGTCCTTGAGGTGTCTCAATCTCTATCGTTAAGTGACGAATATCCAATAGCGGCATTATTCTATTCCTGCATTGAGCGCTTGGCGGACCCCTTCACCGACGAGATTGATTACTACGACAGTAAACATGATTGCCAGCCCAGGTAGGGTGACAGTCCAAGGGGCGAGGTAAATCAATTCTACAGAGTCTCCGAGTACGGCTCCCCATTCTGTACTGGGTGCTTGAGCACCCAACCCCAAAAAGCCCAATGCAGTAATATCCAAAATGGCGATAGAAAGAGCAAGTGTGACCTCGGAAGCTATTGCGACAAGGATATTGGGCAAAATCGAATTCCAAAGAAGATAAAAATCGTTTGCTCCATCAAGGCGTGCGGCGATGATGTAGTCTTTCTCAACCTCTGTATGGACCGCGATATAGATAGAACGAACAAATCGTGGAATCAAAGCGAGCCCTATCGCGAGCAAAATATTAAATTCGCCAAAACCAAGGAAAGCGACAAATATGATGGCGAGTAAGAGGGAGGGGATTGACATGATGGTATCAAGCAGGTGATTCAGAACGCTTGATAGCAGGCCTTTTGTCATACCAGCGAAAATACCGATCAAACAGCCGATGATTGTTGCTATTGTGGTAATGACGACTGCAGCACCAAAGGTAAGTTGTGATCCTACAATAAGGCGTGACAAAATATCCCGACCAAGGTCGTCTGTACCTAGGAAGTAGTCTACTGTACCAGCAGGGTCCCATGATGGAGGGATAAGTAACTCTCCGGTTTGAGCTTGCGAGTCGTGTGGAGTTAGCCAAGGCGATGTTAAGGTGACAACGATGATAATACCCAGACACCATAGACCAAACATGGCAAGAGCATTTGAACGATAGCTGCGCCAAAATCGCTCAAATTGCGTAGGGATGTGCTCTTCCTGATAAATATTATCGGTTAACATACCACTCTTTCCTCACCAATGGATTTACCATAGCACCCATCAAATCCGACAGTATATTGGCAGTCAGTACTAACGTTGCGACGACCATAACGCCTGCTTGAATTGATACATAGTCTTCATTTGATAATGCATCTAACAGCCATCGTCCTATCCCCGGCCAGTTGAAGATAGATTCGGTAATGATGGCCAAAGTGAGCATGCTCGATAGCTGAATGCCGACTTTGGGTATAATGGGTGGAATGGCATTTCGTAACACATGTTGAGTGACAATTTCACGAGTCGTTAGACCTTTAATTTTAGCGGCTCGAATGTAGTTTTGATTCATGACTTCCGCGACCGAAGCTCTCATGAGACCAATAACTTGTGTGGTAGGAGTTAATGCCAGCACTAAGCAAGGCAAAATTAGGTGTTCAAGTACGCTCTGTAAGGCATTGACTCGATATTCACCTTGGGTCAGAAACGAGTCTATGATAGCAAAGCCGGTAACATGTTCGATTTCATACAAAAGGTCATATCGCCCGGCAACTGGGAAAATTTCAAAATGGAATGAAAAGGCCATGATCATGAGTAAGGCTACCCAGAAAATAGGGGCCGAATAACCAGACATGGACGTGAAAGATATGGCAGTGTCAATCCATTTACCTTGCTTCATTCCTGCAAGTGTCCCTATTGGAATTCCGATTAGGAGAGAAAAAATAAAGGCAATAAAACACAACTCAATAGTGGCTGGAAATACAATTGCTAACTCATCCACTACAGGTACACCACTTCGAGTGACACCAAAATTAAGGTGCATCAATTCGCCGATATAGTTCATCCAACCATGCCAGAAATTGTCCATGAGCCACGGAGAATCGGGCGCTAACCTAAGTAGACTGAACCCCACCATCGAGAGGATAAGTAAAGTGATTATAAATAGGTTAATGCGTTTCACTGTGTAGAGAAACATTATTTTATCCTCTCTACTGCGTCAAAAGGCTGGACATTAAATGGGCTAATTTTAAATCCCTTTAATGTAGAGCTGTAAGCTTGAAATTGCATCCCATGGCTTAATGGAATAACAGGAAACTCCTCATTGAGGATGTTTTGTGCTTGCTTGTACAAATTGAGTCGATAACGCGGTTTATCCACTTCAAGTGCCAAGTCCAATAAAAAGTCAAAATCGGCATTACACCAACTTGACACATTCAGGCCTACCTTTTTCGAGTCACAAGAAAGTAAAGGTCTTAGGAAGTTATCAGGGTCACCTGTGTTGGCTATCCAACCTGTCAAATAAAGGTCAACCGCTTGATTGTTAGCAACATTCGCCCTATCAAAACGATCCTCGGTGACGATATTTAATTTGATGCCGATATCTGCAAAATTCGCTTGGATTAATTCCGCCGTTTTTCTTGGACTAGGGTTATAGGCTCTCGGTTCAAGTGGTACCGACATATTGAGTTCTAGGCCTTTGCCAAATCCCGCTTCTTTCATCAAAGCAATAGCATAGTTTCTGTCGTAGCGGATCTGGACATTATCTTTCAAATACGCCCAAGAATTTGGAGGCAGTACTGAGTAGGCTTGACTGCCCATGCCATAATAGACCGAATCCAGTATGTTTTGGCGATTGATGGCATAGTTAAGTGCTTTTCTTACCAGAGGATTATTAAGTGCTGGGTTAGTGGTATTTACAGCGATGAAAGCAATATTCATTGCTGGTTTTATCATAAGCTCAATATTGTCCTGAAGCTGAATTGCGGGGATCTGGCTTGAGAGTGGGGAGCTTAACACGTCACATTCATTGCGTAGCAATTTCGCCAATGTACCCGTACCACGATGAGAAATATCGAATACGATCTGGCTCATTTGGGGCTTGCCTTGCCAATAGTTATCATGACGTTTAAGCCTTATTAGATCATTGACTTGATAATCATACAGATAAAATGGACCGGTACCAACGGGGTAACTGTCGAGTCTGGGTTTGTTATCGGTGAGGATTAACTTTTGGGCATATTCTGCCGAATGAATGACAGCATGGCTAGTGGCGATGTTAGACAAAAAGGTGTTGTCTGGACGACTTAAAGTAAAACGCACTTGATATTTAGATATCGCTTTGACATCAACTAACAAATTTTGAAAATCGATACCCCTAAACCAAGGGTAAAGACCATTACCTACATTGTGATAAGGATGCTCTTCATCAATAATGCGCTGAAAGCTAAATACGACGTCTTTTGCGTTCAATGTACGCGTGGGAGAAAACCAAGGTGTCGTTTGGAAAGCCACATTTTTTCGCAAATTGAAGATATACTCTGTGCCATCTTTGTTTACCGACCAGTCAGTCGCAAGGTTGGCCACTGGCTTGAAATTGTTCGGATCAAGGCTCAAAAGCGTATCGAAAATCTGTGGGCTTAGCGTTTCGGAGCTGATACCACTATCGACTAATTGCGGATTAAAACTGTCGGGGCCGCCCTGACCGCAATAAACGAAGCCAGTTTTACGAATCTTATTGTGATCAATCCCTTCACCACACCCTGTGAGTAAGGTAAAACCACATATGCTCAATGTCAGTTGAATGAATGCTTTCATAGCGAGAACGGTTGTTATGGGCAGTGCATGGTATAACACGGCATTATGCCCTAATAGTTCAGTAATTTACCATTATTAGTTCATGGTCTTCAAAATAAATTAGCTCATAGTCGAGATGTCATACTTTCTTATCATCCCTCTAAGCTGATGATAGCTCAGACCCAGCATATCGGCAGCTTTCCGTTGATTAAACTTACTCTGGGTCAATGCGGCTTTTAATAGGGCTATATCTTGATCCTGTTGCCAAGTCTTGTAGTCCATTGGGAAATCAAAGGTTGTTGAGCTGGAGTGGATACAAGTGCTGGTGTCTTGGCTTTGCTGTGGGTCTATTCCCCATTCATTTGAGAACGGATTGAATATGAGTGTGTCTATAGGGTCTTCCTGTAGCCCATGTTGATAGACAGCCCGTTCAACAACATTTTTTAGTTCACGTATATTTCCGGGCCATTGATACTTGATGAGGTCGTTCTGAGCGGTTTGAGAAAACCCCACAAAATACTCGAGGTTAAGTTCACGGCACATTTTAATCGCATAGTACTCGGCCAATAAGAGAACATCTTCTTTTCTCTCGCGTAGAGGGGGAAGGTGAATGACATCAAATGCTAATCTATCAAGTAAATCGGCTCTAAACTTGCCCTGTTCTGCCATTGCGAGGAGGTCGGCATTGGTGGCACACACTAAACGCACATTCGCATTGAGTAATTGGTGTCCTCCTACTCTTTCGTATTGGCCGTATTCGATCACTCGGAGCAGTTTTTCTTGTACTAAAAGCGGTGCCGTCGCCAGCTCATCGAGGAAAAGCGTACCATTTTCGGCACGTTCAAACCGACCTTTATGTCGCCCCTTTGAGCCAGTAAATGCCCCTTGTTCATGGCCAAACAGTTCAGAGTCAATTAGACCTTCACTTAAGGTAGAACAATTTAGTGAGATAAGTGGCTGGTCCCAACGTTTCGATAAATAATGTAAGCGCTGCGCGATAAGCTCTTTACCCGTTCCTCGCTCACCAATAATCAGCACAGGACGATTGATTGAAGCGAGTTTTGATACCTTCTCAAGTACTTCAAGGAAAGCTGGGGATTCGCCGATAAGATTTTGCTGCATTGAGACAGTCCGTTGGTGAAATTTACCTAATGTTAGTTAAATTCATCATAGGTGAGTTGTGGATTGGATGTCAAATATTATAACTATTTGTTTTAAATGATATTTTTAGTTGGCACGTATCTTGGTTATTAGAATAGGATTACATTACACTGATAGATACAGTTAATATGGCCGACATTCACAGGCCAACGTTTTGGATAAGGAGCTAAGTCATGGGTATTTTTTCTCGTTTTGCTGATATCGTGAATTCAAACATCAGCGCGTTACTGGATAAAGCGGAAGATCCGGAAAAGATGATACGTCTTATTATTCAAGAAATGGAAGACACATTAGTCGAAGTGCGCACTAATTCTGCTAAAGCGATTGCAGACCAAAAAGAACTGGCGCGCAAAGTGGCGGCGATCGATGAACAAATCGATGAGTGGCAAAATAAAGCGACCTTGGCACTTACCAAGGAACGTGAAGATTTGGCCAGAGCCGCGCTAATAGAAAAGCAAAAATTGCAAGATATGCTGAAAGGATTACATACAGAACAGACTCTGGTAGAAGAAACGATCGAAAAATTAACCGGCGAGATCACTAAGCTGGAGAGTAAAATCACAGAAACGCGAGCAAAACAACAGGCACTAGCAATTCGCTCTCAAACTGCAACGGGTCGTCGTGATGTGCAAAAACACTTGCATACTGCCCGTACTTCAGAAGCTATGGCTAAGTTTGAGCAGTATTCTCGTAAAGTTGATGAACTTGAAGCGGAAGCGGATGTTTATGCGCAATCAGGTAGTGCCAAGTCGCTAGATCAAGAGTTTGCTGAACTTAAAGCTCAAGATGAAATCGAAAAAGAGCTTGAAAGTTTAAAACAGCAAGTAAAAGGTAATAAGTGACCGGATGTCGATACACCGAAAGAAGTCCGTAAACATGACGGCTTTGTCGCAATGGATTTTCTTTCAAAGGCACTACCGAACACAGAAAAGTTATAGTTACTTGGCAATGGCAAATGGCCTAGCTAAGTAACCACCATTTGGGAGTTTTATATGTCATCATTTTTTTTAGCGGGCCCTTTAATTGTCTTTCTGATCTTCGTCGCACCGCTCTGGTTGATCTTGCATTATCGCAGTAAGAAAAAAACGGCGAGTGGTTTGTCTGAAGACGACTTTGAGCGTTTACAGACGTTGTCAGAAAAAGCGGAGCAGATGCAAAAACGTGTTGAGACTCTTGAGCGCATACTCGATACAGAAACGCCAAGTTGGAGGCGTCGTTATGAGTAGAGACTTGTATCGAGATACCTATAACGGCAAGCTTTCAGGTGTTTGTGCAGGTCTTGCGAACTATTTTGGCTGTGAAGTTTGGTTAATTCGAATTTTGGTCATCTCTGCAGCCTTATTGGGTGGTAGTTTTCTCGTGTTGCTTGCGTATATCGCCATGACTTTGATGATAGAGAAGCAACCTGACAATTATGTTATGTCCCTAAAAACAGAGCAGGAACACAAGCTAAAAAGTAAACCTTGGCAACAAGGTCAGGCACCGGATGTGCTGCTTAATACGCTTGAAAAAGACTTTGAGCTTCTGGAGGGGAAAGTTAGGGAAATTGAAGCATACGTGACGTCCGAAACCTTCAAAGTGGACAAAGAATTTAGTCGTTTATAAAGCAATTGTGCGAGCTAAGGTGACATTTAACAGAAAATAACTAATTATTATAATAATTTACTGGTAAGTATTTGGCAGTCGTATAATCATTCATCTATCTTTGGCCTTGTTACCCTCTGTGCTGGTTGTATCCACTCGAAGGGAACGGGCCTTAATAATTCTATGTGACTATTGGATGACTGATTATGCAATTTAAGCTTTTGCTTCTTGCTACAGCCTCTCTGTTGAGTGGCTGTGGTAAAGAGTTACCCCCCGTTCCAGAGCCTGAGTCTCGGCCCGCCAAACTCTTTACCGTTTCAGTCGGCAATGCACAATTTGAAAGACACTTTCCCGCCACTTCTGAGGCTGGTGATAGGGCGGTATTAGCCTTTCGAGTTCCTGGATTACTTCAGTCTATCGATGTCCTATCTGGTCAGCCTGTGACGAAAGGGCAAGTGCTGGCCTCTTTAAACCCAGACGAATATTCTTTGCTCGCTAGGCGAGCTGAAGCGCAATTTCGCCTTGCTGATGTGCAATACGAGCGCTATAAAAAGCTACGTATTGATAAAGTCGTATCTGAACAAGACTTTGACCAAGCAAAAGCCAATCACAATTCTGCCAAAGCAACATTAGAGCAGGCGAAAGCCAATCTTCGTTACACCAAGCTGGTTGCACCTTATGACGGCACTGTTTCAATTATTCCAGCAGAAACTTATCAATATGTCGCCGCTAAGCAAGGCGTGATGAATATCCAAACTAATCGTTTGATGAAGGTCCAATTTCAGTTGCCGGATCATTTGTTAAATCGCTTTGCATCTGGGATTAATCTTGTCGCCACAATGAAATTTGATGCTTTTCCTGACAACATCTATGCCTTGACCTTCCAAGAAATTGATACCGAAGCCGATCCTAAAACGGGATCATACAAAGTGACCATGGTGATGGAACGTCCACTGGATGTGGGAATCCTACCGGGAATGGCGGGAGAGGTGAATGTAAAAGTGGACTCGACAGGCGCGACTAAGATCCCAAGTTCCGCAGTGTTTGAAGAAAATGGCAAAACATGTGTCTGGCGTGTTGATTCCTCAGGTGTGGTTGAGAAAGTGAGCATAGTGTTGGATGAGAAACGCCAAGTGAAAAATGGCCTTAATGATGGTGACCGCATTATTGTTTCGGGTGTAAAGGGTATTGAACCCGGCATCAAAGTAAGAGAATGGATCAAGGAGCGGGGACTGTAATATGAAGTTATCTATAGGTCTTAGTGTACTCGCTTTAGCGATGGTTCTTAGCGGTTGTGGCAAGGAGCAAGAATACGTTGACTTTGGTTTGCCAAAAGTCAAAACAGTGCAAGTCACTGGTGATGTTGAGCAAGATGGTCTCTATTTTCCTGCGGTTGCCAATGCAGCAGAGCGCGCCCCCTTGAGTTTTAGGGTCTCTGGTGAAGTAAGCCGACGCAATGTTAAAGAAGGTGATAGAGTTCGAAAAGGCGATGTGTTAGCTGAACTGGACCCCACGGATTATCAACTCGATGTAGATAATGCCAGTGCTAAGTTCAGCGTTCTTGATAGTCAATACAGACGCTCCAAACCTCTTGTTGATAAAGGGCTGCTTGCGAAATCGCAATTCGATGAAATCGCTGCAAATCGTCAGATAGCGTTGAGTGAGCTGGAATTAGCCAAATTACGTTTATCCTTTACCAAACTGCGTGCACCCGTTGACGGTATTATCTCGCGGGTAAACGTTGATCAATATGAAAATGTTCAGGTTGGTCAGCAAGTGGTGAACATACACAGTACTGACAGTGTTGAAGTATTGATTCAACTTCCTGACAGTTTGTACACCAACCAACCAGAGCCTGAGACACTTTCTCGTATTAAAGCATTAGTGAAAGTGCCAAGCGGAAACGAATACCCCGCCTCGATTAAAGAGTTTACGACCGAACCTGACCCGAGTACGGGCACGTATACGGTTACTTTAGCGCTTCCTATGCCTGAAAAAGAATACATCTTAGATGGTATGGCGGTTGAGGTTACGACTGATTATGAAATTGGCATGAATAGGCACGGTGGCGTTTTAATACCGATTGAAGCCGTATTCAATGCAGATGGTGATGACGTAGCGAGAGACAATAAATTTGTTTGGCTCATGAATAAAGATAATACAGTGACCAAACAAAAAATCCGTGTGGGTAAAGTGACTAAGAAGGATTTGCAAGTTATCAGTGGTTTGGATATCAATCAGCAGGTTGTCGTTGCCGGTATTTCAAGGCTAAAAGAAGGAATGAAAGTGGAAGTGATTAAGCAGGAGACGGCAAAATGAGTGAACATGATAACCGTCAGTCTTCTCAGGATGAAAATATTACTGGTATCGCGGCATATTTCATTCGAAATCGTGTCATCAGCTGGATGATCTCGCTGATTTTCCTCATTGGTGGCGTATCTGCTTTCTTTGGCCTTGGGCGTTTGGAAGATCCTGCCTTTACCATCAAAGATGCGATGGTGGTGACCTCTTATCCGGGTGCAACGCCACAGCAAGTTGAAGAAGAGGTGACTTATCCGATTGAAAAAGCCATTCAGCAATTAACCTATGTTGATGAGGTGAATTCAATCTCCAGCCGTGGGTTGTCGCAAATAACGGTTTCAATGAAAAATAATTATGGACCGGACGATTTGCCGCAAATTTGGGATGAATTACGTCGCAAGGTCAATGATCTCAAAGTTCAATTGCCACCCGGAGTCAACGAGCCCAAGGTGATCGATGACTTTGGAGATGTGTATGGCATTTTGCTTGCGATAACTGGCGATGGTTACTCGTACAAAGAGTTGCTTGATTATGTCGATTATTTGCGCCGAGAGTTGGAATTAATTGATGGTGTAAGCAAAGTCTCTGTTTCTGGTCAGCAGCAAGAACAAGTGTTTATTGAAGTTTCAATGAAACGATTAAGCAGCCTTGGTTTAGCACCCAATACTTTCTTCAACTTACTATCGACTCAAAATGTGGTATCTGACGCTGGCGCCATTCGAGTGGGTGACGAATACATCCGCATCCAACCAACAGGCGAATTTCAAAACGTTGACCAATTGGGAGACCTAATCATCACTGAAAGTGGTGCTCAGGGTTTGATTTATTTGCGCGATGTTGCGGAGATCAAACGCGGTTATGTGGATGTGCCTGATAACATCATCACTTTTAATGGACGTTTGGCACTGAATGTAGGTATTTCATTTGCCCAAGGGGTGAATGTTGTTGAAGTCGGTAAGCGCTTTGATCGCCGTCTTGCTGAGCTTAAATACCAACAGCCAGTCGGTGTCGAAATTGCTGAAGTGTATAGCCAGCCTAAAGAGGTCGACAAATCGGTCAGCGGATTTGTTGTAAGCCTTGGCCAAGCGGTTGCCATCGTTATTATTGTTCTGCTGTTCTTTATGGGGCTTCGCTCTGGATTATTAATTGGGCTTATTCTACTACTCACCGTATTTGGTACCTTCATTTTTATGAAGTACTTTGCCATCGATTTGCAGCGTATTTCCTTGGGTGCCCTTGTTATCGCTCTGGGGATGCTGGTTGATAATGCCATAGTGGTGGTTGAAGGCATATTGATTGGCACCCAAAAGGGTCGTTCACGTATGCAGGCGGCGACCGATATCGTTACGCAAACCAAATGGCCACTGCTTGGCGCAACAGTGATTGCTGTAACTGCCTTTGCACCGATTGGTTTATCTGAAGATTCAACCGGTGAGTACTGTGGAACCTTGTTCAGTGTTTTGCTTATTTCATTAATGCTCAGTTGGTTTACCGCGATATCTCTGACGCCATTTTTTGCCGATATTTTCTTTAAAGGGCAAAAAGTCAATACTGATGGCGAAGATAACGACCCGTACAAAGGTATGGTATTTACCTTATACAAAGGGTTTCTAGAATTTTGTATGAAGCGCGCTTGGCTGACTGTGATTGCTATGGTTGTCGGCCTTGCAGCCAGCATTTATGGTTTTACCTTTGTTAAGCAGTCTTTTTTCCCATCGTCAACCACACCAATATTTCAGGCCGATATTTGGCTGCCTGAAGGCACAGATATCCGCGCTACCAATACTAAGCTTAAGGCGCTCGAATCTTGGTTATCGGCTCAAGAAGGCGTTGAGCATATTACCACCACTGCGGGTAAAGGCTTGCAACGCTTTATGCTGACCTACTCGCCAGAAAAGAGCTATGCCGCATACGGTGAGATTACCACCCGAGTGGAAAGCTATGAGCAGCTTTCCACATTAATGTCGAATTTCAGGGCACATGTTGAGAAAAACTTCCCTGAAATTAACTACAAGCTTAAGCAAATTGAACTAGGGCCTGGCGGCGGCGCAAAAATTGAGGCGAGGTTAATTGGCTCTGATCCTACGGTGCTGCGCAGTATAGCCAGTCAGATCGAAGATATTTTACACGCCGATCCCGGTGCGACCAACATTCGCCATGACTGGCGTGAGCGGACTAAAGTACTAGAGCCGCAATTTAATGAAGGGCAAGCGAGGCGCTATGGGATAACCAAGGCCGATGTTGATGAGTTCCTCGCGATGTCGTTTGCGGGTAAGTCTATCGGTGTTTATCGTGACGGAACGACTTTGATGCCGATTGTGGCGCGTTTGCCAGAAGAAGAGCGCATTGATATACGCAATATCGAAGGGATGAAAATCTGGAGTCCAGCACTCAGTGAATACATTCCGCTGCAGCAAGTCACGCTTGGTTACGACATGCGTTGGGAAGATCCGATCATCGTGCGCAAAAACAGAAAACGCATGCTCACTGTGATGGCAGATCCAGACATACTCGGTGAAGAGACTGCTGCCACACTGCAAAAGAGGTTGCAACCTCAAATTGAGGCGATCGAGCTTCCTTCAGGTTATGCATTGGAGTGGGGCGGGGAGTATGAATCTTCAGGAGACGCGCAAGCTTCACTCTTTACTACCATGCCGATGGGGTACTTGTTTATGTTCCTGATCACGGTATTTTTGTTCAATACGGTCAAAGAGCCTTTGATAGTATGGTTGACGGTACCACTGGCCATCATAGGTGTAACAACCGGACTGCTTGCGCTGAATACGCCATTTGGCTTTATGGCGTTGCTGGGTTTCTTGAGCCTGTCCGGTATGCTGCTGAAAAACGGTATTGTCCTTTTGGACCAAATAGAAATTGAAATGCAGTCAGGTAAAGATCCTTACCTTGCGGTAGTAGATGCCTCGCTGAGCCGCGTGCGCCCTGTTTGCATGGCGGCAATCACCACGATTTTGGGCATGATCCCGCTACTGCCTGATATCTTCTTCAAACCCATGGCGGTGACCATAATGTTTGGATTAGGGTTTGCCACTGTATTAACTCTAATTGTGGTGCCAGTGCTTTATCGAATCTTCCATAAAGTACAAGTGCCAAATGAGTTGAATGGATAGAGAAAAGCGCCTCCGCAGTGAGGCGCTACTAATAAGAAGTAGGAAAGAAAAATGGATACCACATGCGCTTGGGCGATGAATCATCCGCTCGAAAGAGACTATCACGACAGAGAATGGGGCGTTCCCGTTTATGACGACCGAGTGCTGTTTGAGTTTATTACCCTAGAAGGCGCGCAAGCGGGTTTGAGTTGGATCACGATTTTGAAAAAGCGAGCAGGTTACCGCGCGGCATTTCAAAACTATGATATCGACAAATTAGCCAAGTGTGATGAAACATCGGTCGAAGCGATCATCGACCAATTTGATGTGGTTAAGCACAGAGGAAAAATCAACTCTGTTTTTAGTAATGCGCGTGCGGCAAAGGCGCTGATGAAAGAATATGGCAGCCTATCAAACGCCTTGTGGCAGTTTGTCGATGGCAAACCCATAGTCAATCATTGGAGTAGCATGGAACAAGTCCCCGTCTCCACCGAGCAATCCAAAGCCATGAGCAAATTTTTAAAAAAGCATGGTTTTAAATTCGTTGGCGAAACCATCTGTTACGCTTTTATGCAAGCCGTCGGTATGGTCAACGACCACTTAGTGGCATGTCCAAAGAGAGGGAGTGGGCTGAGAGACTCAGAGCCATGAGGCGTAGATAGGTTCCGGTCATGTTTGCCTCTATCTCTTGGAGCTATCGTTTACCCAACAGGAACTTCCTCAAATCTCTTTCTGAGCGCATAACGTGCAGAATAAATACCTTGTCATCTTCTTGTTTGTAGAAAATACGGCATGGATTAACAATAACCTCACGATAGCTTAAATGCTTGAGCTCAGCAGCAATGCGTCCAGATTGAGGAAAAGCTTCTAGGCGTTCTACTTTGGAAAATATTGTTTGAACCAACCGTTTTGCCATTTGAACATTTTCAAGTGCGATGTATTCAGCGATATCATTCAGATCAGATAGTGCAGGATCAGTCCAAATTACTTGAGCCATTTTGCCATTTTGTCCTTGGCTTCTTGATGACTGACAAATTTACCATCTGCTAATGCTCGTTCACCCCTTGCAATCCCTTCAAGAATTTCTAATCGATTCTGCATAAATTCATAGTCTTCAACGTCGATTAAATACGCTGAGGGCTTACCATGTTCGGTAATCAAAACAGGTTCTTTTGTATCGTGGAGATCTGCAAGAATTTTAGTTGCTTGACGTTTGAGTGAGGTAACGAGTTCTACTTTCATAACAGCAGCTCCAAAGAAACATAAAAGTGATACTATTCTATCACTTTGAGTATAGCAAGCGTTGCCCCACAGTGAAACTGGAACAATTGAAGCACCAATCATTCTGGAACGAGCATGTAAATATACCAACAGCTGATAGAACTTATGACCAGCATTAGCAAAAACTTGGAATTGAACGCAGCACAGGTTCAAATATAAAGTATATAATCAATATGAAACTTTGTTACTATTGATGGGTGAGTTTTGTAGCCCATGATGGAATTGTAGGGAGCTCTAATCCAGGCCTTTAAACTTTATCGTGCCTAAGCGATTATACAACTCTTACTGTTAGTCTTATTTGTGTGCTAGCGATATATAACTATACACATGTACTCTCAGATAAAGGGGATATATCGTTTGCTGGAACACCCACAGGACATCTACCAATGACGGGCAAAAAGTACGTTATCGCTCATGGTTTATATTATTGATTTTTCGATATTTATTGGCATTTTCGGTCATGCGGCCAAATCACTGCTGATCATAAATACGCTCTAGTGCTTCAACTCTTCGCCATTGCTTAGTATCAAAGCTTTGCTGCCTCAGTTCAGCGATTTGGTCGTGTTTAAGGTCGTCAGATAAGCTTGGCGAAGAAAGGATGTCTTGTCTCTTTTGTAGGTAGTTTTCCAAGCTTTGGTTAAATATTTCTCTTTGTTGGTCAAGTTGTTCAAGTCTGTGCGCACCTTCTTCACCGACGAGATTCACTCGGGTTAAGTATTTGTTTTGTTGATCTTGTTTAAGAGATTGATTGAGTTGTGCCATCAGCAAGTTATCTCGTTCGGCGCGTTGAATATAGTCTGGTTGACTAGCTAGCGTTTCTTGCAGCAGTTGCGCTTTGGAATCTGGGTCTAAGTCGCGGGTGTTGATGTCCATCTTGTCAATGGCCAGTTGGCGCAGGCGATTTTCTTCATCAAACAAGAGGGTGATTTGCTGCGGGGTAAAATATTGGTTTTGCAGATCTAGGATTTGTTGATTGATTTGCTCTAAGGCCAACAAATTGAGAGTTTGGAATCCATTTGGTTCTAATTCAGCCAGTGCCGTCTTATAAAGGATGAAGGTTTCAAACAAATCCTCATCAATGGTTAAGTCTTTCTCATGGTGTGAGGCTGAAAATAAACGCTCTCTGATTTGGGTAAGATCCTGTTCGCCTATGCTGGTTAACGTGTAGTCGAGAAGATCTCGTGCTGATGAGGTGTCTACTTGGGTATCGGCTTGTGATGGTGACTGAACCGTTTGAGGCGGTTGGACTTGGAAATCGGATTGAAAGTAAGCCACTCCAGCCAATATGGAGAGAATACCAAGAGAGTTTAGAGTGGCGACTTTCATCGATGCTGTCCTATAAACCTTGCAATTTCAAACGATTAGCATGTTGTCGATATAAAGAAACAGGGTCAGTTTCAAACAGATGGTGAATACCGAGTAGCCCATTGGTTTCATCGAGATGGTTCATGCGATAGTCATTTCGGATCACTTGACCTAAGTGCGAGCTGCACACATCAACCAAGCCATCATTGGGCTCACCAAACGCAAGGCCGAGAATTGCCAAAGGAGTATCAATCGGGTCAAATAAGTTGGTGAACGAAGAAGCGCCAGTCCAAGAGTAATAGTAGACCCCATTATTTTCTAGAAACTCACCATGGCCACATCGAGTTGTTGGTACTCCTTGAGGATGATGTTGATTAAATCTGGCCAAACCTTGTGTTGTCAATGCATCTAGGGTTGCTAATGGGTCTTGTTCCAGATCTTGTCCTCCCGATAAAAGTCCAAGAAGGGTAGTGAGGCCTGTCGACAACTTTACTGCCAAAGCTTCTAGTCGTGAGTCTCTAGGCACTGTATTGCGTACTAAGTCTGCGACTTTAGAACCTTTGTTGACACCACCAATGCTGGTGACAGAAGCAACCAGATCAGGTCTTACAGAAGCAACATAACGAACCGTAGGGCTGCCTTGGCTATGACCGAACAGGTTTACTTTCTCAGCACCCGTTGCCGCGAGTAAGAGTTCAACTTGCTCAAGTAGCTGTTCTCCTCGTACCTCAGAGCTGTTGGTTGCAGAGACTTGTGCAACATAAACACTCGCTCCGTCACGGGTCAGTGCGTGCGGAATACCATAAAAGTAGTCAACGCCAGCTAACGTATTGAAACCAAACAGTCCATGCACTAAAACAATCGGGTATTTGGTTTGAGTATAACCACTTGCGTGGCTGATAGTGGGCAGCCCTATACACAATAAACAGAGCAAAGTGAGAATAAGTTTGTGTTTCAAAATGAATCCCTTCTGGTTTGACCTCTGATGAGTAAATAAACATTAGAAGAGGCAAAGCGTTATGCGAAGTTTAGGCTTCATTCTGCCTTGATAATTGCGGATTGAAAAACAAAAACAACACAAACTATTAACATTAATTTAACTTTTTTGCTTTTTGATAAAAGATTCAATAATATCAGGGTGTTAATTTGAATTTGCTTTCGTTTCTTTGGTGTGAAATTGGGCATTCACTCGGAGTAAGGTGGCGCAATATCAAGATATTTTGCTAGAAAAGTGATCAATTGGAAGGGGGCAAGATGGTCCGCTGATTAAAATCGCTATGTCCATCTTGCTGATTGGTTTATTGATCTTGAATGCTTGCCTGATAGCGTTCTAGACCTTGCTCTAAATCGGCGATGAGATCGTCAACATTCTCCAAGCCGATGTGCAGCCTTATTAGGGTTCCTTTAAAATTTGGATTGGCAACACTTCTCAGTTTGTTAAAGCTTTTTGGTTCGTTAGCCAATATTAGACTCTCGAAACCACCCCATGAATAGCCCATTTTGAAATGCTCCATACCGTCTAATAGGGCAGTGGTGGCCGCAGGAACACTATTGTGCAGAACAAAAGAAAACAGGCCATTCCCTCCTTGGAAATCGCGCTGGAAAAATGCGTGTCCGGGGCACGTTTCTAAAGCAGGGTGGCGCACATGATCAACCTCTGGCCTTGTTTGTAGCCATTTAGCGACCTTTAAGCTGTTTTCAGCATGCTGCCTCAGGCGTACATCCAGAGTTCTTAAACCGCGAAGGCCCAGATACACATCATCGGGTGAGACACACTGGCCCATGAGATAGCTTTGTTCTCTGAGTTGATCCCAGTAGTTTTGATTGGCGACTGCAGTGCCAAGCATTACATCGGAGTGACCGACAATATATTTCGTTGCGGCTTGGATAGAGATATCGACCCCGTGTTCAAAAGGGTTGAACAGCACACCGGCTGCCCAAGTATTGTCCAGCATGACAATAATATCGTGTTTATGGGCGATTTGGGCCAGAGTGGGGACGTCTTGAATCTCCATTGTGATTGACCCTGGCGACTCCAAGAAAAGTATTTTGGTATTTGGCTGAATGAGATTTTCGATATCTTCGCCTATCACAGGATCGTAGTAGGTGGTTTCTACGCCCATTTTTTTCATCACCTTATCGCAAAAATCGCGAGTAGGTTCATAACAGGTATCGACCATTAAAATGTGATCGCCTGTTTCAATAAATGAAAGTATCGAATTGGCTATCGCGGCGGTGCCACATGGATACAAAGCGCAGCCAGTACCACCTTCCACTTCAACCATTGCTTCTTGAAACGCAAAATGAGTGTGAGTACCGCGTCTTCCGTAGAAAAGTTCTTTATTCGCTCGATTTAGCGTTGCATGATGTTTGTCGGCGACGGTTTCAAATACAATAGTCGAGGCGCGTTGGATAGGGGGATTAACCACACCTTTGGTCCACTTTTGTTTGCGTCCAGCGGTGATTAATTGAGTTTGCTTGCCTTTAGGCATTGGAAGTCCTTATCGATAAATGCATTGCTTTATTTAAACCACGGCAATGCATGAATATCAAGCGGCTAGCTAGGTTTTCTCTATATTATTGCGCTATTTGTAATTATTTAATGCTATTGATACCTAGAGCAAAGGGCTAAATTGGTAATAAACATGTTCAAGAAAACGAGAATAGAACGAACGTTTTTTCCAATCCTTTAGCATGACTTCATGCGATGACTTGATATAACTTTCTTGTAAGCGATACATTTGTTGCGTGAAGTCTTGATCATCGATTGCTAGTGTCAGTTCGAAATTGAGCCAAAGGCTTCGCATGTCCATATTGACAGTGCCAACAAGGCAGAATTGTTGATCGATCACCACCGATTTTGTATGAAGCAGTCCACCATAAAATTCAAAAATCCTAACACCAACTTTTAATAGCTCGGCATAAAATGCTCGTGATGCCCACTGGACCATTAGCGAATCGTTTTTGTGTGGAATAATCAGTTCGACCGCAACGCCACGTTGGGCGGTCAACTTTAAAGTTTCAAGCAAACTGGCACTGGGAACAAAGTATGGGGTAGTAATCCGTACTGATTGATTGGCTTGGTTAATTGCGAGAGTCAGTACTTGAGAAATCAAATGATCCGGCATGCCTGGCCCTGACGGTACAACCTGTATCGGATGAGGTGCATCATACGTGCTTAACTGAGATGTTGGCAATTGAGGAAGGGCACGTGAGCCTGTTTCCACCTCCCAATCCCAACAATGTATGGCAGACAGCACATTGACCGTAGGACCTGTGATTCGCACCATAATATCAATCCATTGGCCTACGCCAGACCCTTGTTTGAAATAAGCTGGATCAACGAGATTCATAGATCCGGTGTAGGCAACTTTGTCGTCAATCACAATGATTTTCCGATGCTGACGCAAGTCCAAACGTCTCAAAAATATCCTCCAAGGGCTCACTTCAAGGGCTTGAACTATTTCAATACCTGATGACTTCATCATTTTTACCCAATGGCTGCGGAAGAATCTAGGGCTTCCTGCTGAGTCGAGAAGCAATTTAACTTCCACACCTCGCTTAGCTGCTTGGATCAATGCCGATGAAACAGCATCCGCTAAGCCACCTGGGTGCCAGATGTAAAATACCATACGAATACTCGCTTGCGCATTCTCGATATCATCAATGATGGAGTGAAGAATTTTCTCTGGTGAGCTTTGTAGTGACAAGGTATTACCACTGAGTGCAGGCAATCCAAGACGGTTGTTACAAAGTTCATCAATTCTGTAGATATGCCGACCAAAGTTTTTCGGATCATGGGCATGACAGTCGTTGAGCTTGGTAAACCAATTGACAAAAGGGGTGAGCATTTCTCTCGCTCTTTCCGCTCTCTTTCTACCTAGATTGAGTTCACCGAATAGGAAATAGCAAATGACTCCGACGATGGGAATGATATAAATGATCATTAACCAAGCCAGAGAAACACTGACTGCCCGTCTTTGGAAGACAACCCGTAGCGTAACACCAGCGACGAGTAACCAATATATGGCCACTCCCGCGAGGGTTAAAAAGTGATAAAACTTTTCCATTCAATGTCTACTTAAATCAATCAATTGGGTTAATGAGAAAACATGCTAGATAGTAAAGCGAGTTGGCACCCAGAACAATAAACATTTATTTATACCTGATTGCTTTGTGTTGTGTGATCGATGCAGAAGATGAATAACTAGGATGACTTGCTTAAAATGTTAAAAATGTGTTAACAATAGATATAACAGAGAAGAGATGGCTAAAAAACAACCAAACAACTGTCTTTAATGTTAATTATGTATTAGTTTTTATAGAATGGCCTTCCAATTGTAATCCTAAACTGTTTTACTTACCACTTTGTTAGCGTCACATAAAACTTTTTTGTGTGTAAAATAATTTGTACAATCAATTTTCGACGCCTAACGTATGTAAACACAATTTAATGAGTAAATGGAGTAATCGTGGATACGACTACAAGTACGCAACCCCGAGATACTTGGGGTTCCAAATTAGGCTTCGTGATGGCTGCTGCTGGTTCTGCGGTTGGTTTAGGTAACATTTGGAAATTTCCCTACACTGCAGGCGAAAGTGGAGGCGGTGCATTTGTTGCGATATATCTGGTTTTTGTCATTTTTATCGGCTTTAGTGTCATGCTGACAGAATTCGCAATCGGTAGAAAAACAGGCTTGTCTGCGGTAGGTGCCTTTAAGTCTACTGACCGTAGATGGACGTTTACTGGGGTAATGGGTGTTGTTAGTGGCTTACTTATCATGGGATTTTACCCTGTGGTTGGTGGCTGGGCTTTAGCTTACATCTTCAAAGTGGGTGGTGGCCTACTTAATGAGCCAAGTACCATTGGTGATAGCTTTGGTGGCTTTATCTCCGATCCTATCCAGCCAATTATGTGGATGGGCATTTATCTCCTGATGAATGTTGTCATAGTAATGAAAGGTATTTCAGGTGGTATTGAGAAGGCGGGTAAAATCTTAATGCCTCTGCTCTTTCTGATCTTGGTTATTGTGTCAGTAAAAGGTCTTATGCTACCGGGAGCGAGCGCGGGACTTGAGTTTTTGTTTACTCCAGATTTTTCTAAAGTGGATAGCAATGTTGTGCTGGCCGCTTTGGGTCAAGCCTTCTTCTCTCTTAGTCTTGGTATGGGTTGCATGATGACCTACGGCTCTTATCTTAAGAAGAAAGAAAATCTAGTCCAAACGACAGGCTTGGTGACTGCTATGGATACTGGCGTGGCAATTTTAGCTGGTATTGCTATGTTTCCTGCTATGTTTGCCTTTGGTATGGAACCAGCTGCAGGACCAGGACTGGTGTTCGTTGTTGTACCACAGCTATTTGCTGAAATGGGTGGCGCAATCGGTATTCTTCTCGCCTTACTGTTCTTTATTGGCTTGACCGTTGCAGCATTGACTTCATCAGTATCACTTTTGGAAGTCGTGGTTTCTTATCTAATCGATGAAAAAGGAATGAAGCGTTCAACGGCTGTGCTTTCTGCAAGCACGGTTATGTCAGTACTGTGCGTTTTCGCTTCTCTATCATTGGGCGGTGTAGGCCCAACATTATTTGGCACTGGTGCTTTTGATGTGTTCGATCTGCTGACGGATAAAATTTTCCTAGCGGTTGGTGGTATGTTGGTTTGTATCTTTGCTGGCTGGCGCTTAAACCGAGCTGATCTTGAAAAAGAAGTGACCAACAATGGTGAAGTTGCATTTCCATTGTTCGGTCTTTGGTACAACCTCGTTAAATATATTATCCCTGTTGCTATCGCGATTGTTGCTGTTATGGGCATCAAATCGGGCTTTGACAGTGGCAAGGGAGCCATTATGTTAATTGGGATTGGCATGTTCGTCATTGCGGGTTTATTTTCAAAGAAAATGTAATCTAGTATTGTCATATGCAATGGAAGTTGGGGAGCATGATGCTCCCCATTTTTGTATCAAGCACTGGTATTAGGTGGTGTAGCAGGTATACTCGTTAATCCCCAGTAGAATGCCTTGTTTTATGTTTGATATTCTTTTTTGCCACCCAGACTTTGTTGTCATTAATAAACACCCTAACGTATCTGTTCATAAAGATGACGGCGATTCTATGCTATTGCAAGACGTCGCCAAATCCATTGATGAACAGCAGTTATATCTGGTGCATCGATTGGATAAGATGACTTCTGGTCTTCTGTTATTGGCGCGGAATCATTTAGCAGCTCGTGAACTATCGGAACTCTTTGCCAAGCGTAAAATTGAAAAATACTACTTGGCGATTGGTAGTAAAAAGCCCAAAAAGAAGCAGGGGCTGGTTAAAGGCGATATGGAGCGCTCGCGTCGGAGTTCATGGAAATTACTGAATGCTCATACAAATCCCGCTATTACACAATTCTTTTCTTCTCCTTCAGAACCCGGAGAGCGTCTCTTTATTTGCAAGCCTTATACTGGGAAAACACATCAAATCCGTGTTGCTCTTAAATCCGTAGGTTCCCCCATTGTTGGTGATAGGATCTACAATCCCACCAATCAGGCGGATAGAGGATATCTACATGCTTTCGCTCTGAGGTTTGATTTTCAAGGACAAAGCTTTAGATTTGTCTGTGATCCCAGAGAATATGTTGGTCAAGGAGATAAATGGCGGTCTGAGAGTGTCAGTATCGGGATACAAACTTGGCTTTGCCCATGGGATTTACCTTGGCCACAGATAAAATAACAATAGGAATTGTCTATGCAGGCTTCGCAGCTGCCCACTTTTTTTTCACATATTACTCAAGAATTATTAAATGCACCTGATGAAGTTCGGCGTTTATTTCATGGTAGAGGGAGAGTATATGCAGGTTTAGAGCAGATAACCTGCGATTGGGTCGATAGCCAGCTTTTAATTAATGTGTTTAAGCAGGTTGATAATCAGTTTATTGAAACGTTAAAGGCGGGCATCCGTGCGCTATCTCAAACTGAGTTATGGTGTGATAAGGGGGTGACGTGCGCGGCCATTCAACATCGTTATCTAGATGGTTCTCCGTTAGAGGTTGTCGTTGGTCAGCTGAATGAACGGCCTGTTGTAGTGGAGTCTGGATTGAAGTACCAACTCAATATCGGGCGAAACCAAAATTTTGGCTTGTTTCTCGATATGCGTATGGGGCGAGATTGGGTTAAATGCCATGCAAACGATAAAAAGGTGCTCAATCTGTTTTCTTATACATGTGGATTTTCGGTAGCGGCTATTGAAGGAGGTGCAACCCAAGTGGTCAATGTGGATATGGCAAGAGCGTCTTTAAATACGGGGCGCGATAACCATAGACTTAATCGACACAACCTGACCGAAGTGAAGTTCTTAGCTTACGATATCTTTAAGTCATGGGGAAAAATAAAGAAGTTAGGGCCGTATGACTTAGTGATTATCGATCCTCCTTCCTTTCAGAAAGGAAGTTTTGCGTTGAGTAAAGACTACATTAGAATTTTGCGCCGGCTACCTGAGTTACTCACCGAGACAGGCCAGGTACTTGCTTGCGTAAACTCACCACAAGTAGGTAGTGAGTTCTTGATCACCAGCATGCAAGAAGCCGCACCGCAGTTAAAATATAGAAGCCGCCTTGATAATCCAGCGGAATTCTCTGACATAGACAGTGATGCCGCGCTCAAGGTGATGTTATTTGAGCAGAATGGCAGTCCTACTTAAGAGTTTGAAAGCCGGAGTAAATACGTGTCAATGCAGTAAACCAGCATGCAATACCAAAAATAACCGCGATGAGTGGGAAATATTGAGGTAATAGACACATAGCAATGAAGCAGGCGATCGTTTCTGTGCCTTCTGTCAGACCACTCATGTAGTAAAGTGACTTGTGTTTATAAACGGGGTTTTCAATACCCCGTTTACCAGCCATGACTGCAAATGCGAGAAAACTAGAGCCTGTACCAATAAAAGAAAAAATAAGAAATGCCCCCGCTACCGCATTTTGCTCGGGATTTGCGACGACAAAACCAAATGGGATCAGAGAGTAGAAGAGGAAATCTAGACTAATGTCCAAAAATCCTCCCGCATCAGTGATCCCTTGGCGTCGTGCTAGTGCCCCATCCAAACCATCACATAGTCGGTTAAGAAGAATGAAAAGCAAAGCCAATTCAAAGTGAGAAAAATACAAAGCGGGGAATGCAAGAGTACCTAAGCCAAAGCCGAAAAGTGTGGTTTGGTTTGCCGTTACACCAAGCTTATCCAACCCCGCGGCAAGCAAGGATAATGGAGAACGGATGACTTTTATACTGAATCTATCAAGCATGAGATTGACTCCACGGCCACTCAAATACTCGACCATTTTGGGGAATGTCATCATGATCATGTGTCACCATGATGGTTGGAATATTCGCCTCTGATAATTGCATCATGACCCAGTCTCTAAATTGCTGTCGGAGTTCTTTATCCAGTTTGCTAAAGGGTTCATCGAGCAGAGCAAGCTCCGGTTTGGCGAGCAGCATCCTGACCAAACTAATACGTGCTCGCTGCCCTCCTGATATTTGGTCTGGAAAAGACTCGGCTAATGGTGAAAGTTCTATTTTTTTGAGAGCAGACATTGCCTCGTGATATCTTTGTTTTCCTTTTACTTTATTTGGTAGCGCGAACGCTAAGTTTTGCCAGACATTCAGATGGGGAAACAGAAGATCATCTTGAAAAAGAATGCCGATGTTTCTTTGATGCGGTTCTAGCACAACTAGATTGTTACCATTGAGTTCAATGCTCCCTGAATGGCAAAATTCAGAACTTAAGTGACCAGCAATCAGGCTCAAAAGAGTCGACTTACCGCAGCCACTTGGCCCCATTAAACAAATGACTTCTCCACAAGATGCGGAGAATGTGACATCTGATAGGAGTACCTCTCCATTAGTTTTATAGATGGCGATGTTTTCTAATGACAGCGTCATGTGAAACCTTATCCTTCTTGACTTTCTCAATGCATGGGCGGCGGTTTGCAATGGCGCTCATGCCAATAGCGATCGTGAAAAAAATAAACGGCAGTAGTGCCTGCCAAACGGCGTAGATAGCGGTGACTCGCCTATCAAAACCGCTCGACAAAGCGACAGCTTCTGTTGTTATGGTCGTGATTCTTCCGCCACCTAGCATCAGAGTGGGTAAGTATTGAGCCAAACTTACACTTGCACCTATCGCCCAAGCATACCAAATGGCAGGGAGTAGCAGTTTGGCTTTTACTTTAAAGAACACCATGATAGGAGCATGACCTAAACTTTGTGCTATCTGGGTATATTGGGTGTTATAGCTTTGCCACGGACCATCTAAAGCGAGATAAACTAGGGGAAAGGCAAAGAACACATGTGACCACATCACCCAGATATAATAGCTGCTATCCGACAGATACAAGCTCGTGATTTGAATGCCAAATAAGATAGAAAGCTGAGGAATCAGCATAGGCAGTGCGATGATGTACTTGGGTAAGTGCACTTTAAGTTTTAGTCGACATTCATGTGCGATAATGCTTAATACCAATCCGGTACATGCTGTGGTCAAAGCGAGAAAAAGGCTTTGGCCAACGGTGGGTAGGATGTTGTGCCACTCGTTAATCCAAAATTGAAGGCTATAACGAGTTGGTAGTATGTCGGGGAAGCGCCAGCGCTGAGCAAAGCTCCAAATGATCATTAGAGGTAACATTATGCCCGCTAACACGAGTGAAAAACAGAACAAGCTTTTACCTGGAAGACTGACGCCGTAGCGGCCAGAGAACTGCCACTTACCAAAAGGTCCAACCAAAGTCTTTTCTATTGTGACCACGAATATGAGTAGCACACTTGCGATGAGAAATAACATCACGGCTCCTGAGGCGGCTCTGGGGATGAGAGAGAGAGCTGGGTTGCTGAACCACTGCCATACTAAAACAGCAAGGGTGGGAGGATTCGTCGGGCCTAGGATAAGGCTGAGATCCACCACCGAGGCCCCATAAGCAACCACGGCAAAAAGAGCAAAGCGCATTTTCACTAACCAGAGAGGAAGCATGGCTTTCCACCACATTTGGGTAGGGGTGTAACCTAAAGAGGTGCACACTTTGTGGATTTGATTGACTTTAAGTTGCTGCAGTACAGGAATGCTCATTAAAAGCAGAAAAGGGATCTCTTTCAACGTCAATGCAATCGTTAGTCCCAGCGCGTATGGGTCATGTACAAACCATGCTGGACTATGTGTGTCGGGAGTATAGGAACTGGCTTGAGTAATTAAGCGTGAAATCATACCGGTAGGAGCGAAAAGAAACGCAAAGCCAATAGCGAATGCGACATGAGGCATTGCCATCAGGGGAGCAAGTAATGCCTCTGCTTTCGACCAATGTTTTCCCAGCCACAGTTTTTGCAAAATTGCAAAGCAGATAATGCACGCAAGATAAGTACTAACTACGGAACTAGACACAGTCAGTAGAATTGATTTGTCGATTCCCGGCCAAGAAAAAAAAGCCACATAATTATCGAGTGACAATTCAAAAAGACCGACAGGAGGGACGTATCCCAATGACGACAGGAATACACCCAATAAACCAGGAATCGTCGGCACTATGCAAATAACGATTAATATTAAGTAGATAATTCTATACATCAGGCTAAATCATTGAACACTAATTACCATAGCGCTTTTGCCATTCACTCTCTAAGGCAGCTTGCCAGCTTGGGTGTGGCTCTGAAATCGACTTAAACAAAGTGGTTTTTTGGGCACTTCCTGTAAGGAATTGGTTGCTGAGTACAGAAGGGTCTCCCCAAATGGAAATATCGCCTTTTCTCGATTGTGCCTCTGAACCCAGTAAAAAATTGATCGCGACAAGTGCCCCTTCTTTGGCGTTAGCATTCCATGGAATGGCCAAAAAGTGGATATTTGACAGAGCGCCAGCATCCATTGCATAAACCGCAGTGCTTTCTGCAAGGTTTCCACTTGCTTGTGCAGAATAGACGGAGTTAGGGTTAAAGGTGATAGCGAGATCCAATTGTCCGTCATCGAGTAATTGTACGGTTTCCGCTGCGCTTACTGGAAATTGTTTTCCTTGACGCCAAGCCACTTTATGAAATTCATCTAAGTATTTCCATAAAGGCTGTGTTACTGCATCAAAGTCTACGTTTTCGACAGGCTTTTGTAGAGAGGGGTCACTGTTAGTGAGTTCAATAAGTAATGCTTTAAGAAAGCTTGTTCCATGGAAAGCGGGAGGGCGAGGGTAGCTTAACTTATTTGGAAATGCTTTGGCGTAGCTAAGAAGTTCGTTGAACGAAGTTGGTGGGTTGTTTAATTTTACCTTGTCGTGAATAAATACAAGTTGACCGACGCCCCAAGGTGCTTCAAGGCCTTCTGTAGGCTCAGAAAAATCACTTGTTATAGGCAATGTTTGGTCCACTTTTGTCCAGTTTGGTAAACGCTCTACGAAAGGACCGAAGAGCAATTGGTTTTGCTTCATCGACTTAAAATTCTCTCCATTTATCCAAACCAAATCGACACTGCCTTGAGTATGTTTTGAGGCCGCTTTTTCAGCCAGTAAGCGCGCTGTGGTTTCTGCGATATCGGTAACTTTGACATGCTTGAGTGTTACACCGTATTGAGTTTGCAATGTTTGATCTGCCCAGCGAAGGTAGTTATTGATCTCTTGGCTACCTCCCCATGCATGAAAGTAAACGGTTTGCCCTTTGGCCTTTTGCACTATTTCTTGCCAGCTCGTTTCCGCACAAACACTAAGAGATATAAGTAAACAGGAGAAAAATGTGGTCAGCTTAGTCATTAGAGAGCCTTATTAAATCAAATTACCGACATTGTGATAGACCGTTCTATCAATGGCTTTCATTCATTATGACGGAAAAAATTTATTTTTTTTATATATTTGAAGTGATAATCGGCAAAGAAGATCTGTTGACAGAGTAGTAAACCATGTTGAGGGGATATGGTTTGTGACTTAGATGTCGAGGTGTAGTGGTCAACTAAAATTGGCCACAGTTTTGTAAGTTTCCCAGTAAAGTCTCTCCGAC
>NZ_BSPW01000074.1 GCF_030161235.1 Vibrio zhanjiangensis
AAGCTGGATCAACCACTTAAGGAATTAGTTTATGTGTCCAACCATTGGGGTCCACTTCTAATAAGAGCCGCCAGAAGAAGAACGATGTGAACTATGACTTCTATGGCTACTATGACTTCGGTGAGCAGCGAGATAGAGCGGGATGTCAACGTTAAGTGGTGCGAGCGCAATATTGTCGAGGTCTAAATCATAATTATTTTCATTATGACTTAATACGGCATCCTGCGCTTTCGATGAGGTGCTCATCGCTAAAAACCCCGGTAGCAGTGCGACCAAATTCCATTTATTTTTCATATGATTCTCCTAGCATTCTGATGATATTTCCCCCTAGATGAAACAAAGTATCCACCACAACTTTCCAACAACTGGCATTGTTCACACTCTTTGGGATAGTAGTTTTTCCAATCAGATATCGATTTAACGGCATAAGGACGAACTTGTTCAGGCAAATGGCATAAAGGGAAATTAAATAGAGTCGGATTCAAACCAGATTCTTCAGCAACGCTGATACCTTGTCGAAGCGATTCAATGTAGTCATCTACATAATGATATAAAATAGCCCAGTTTTTTTTTGCCCACCCAGTGGCTTCCAAATTCATAATCGATAGCTGTACAACACTAGAAAACACTCGACTTATGTACTCAACTACCAAAGGTAAATCATCTGCATTTACTTTGGTCGGAATGAACCTTACTTCCATGTTAATACCTAAGTTACCGGCATTAATCATACCTGTAACTGTTTCTGCGAATGCTCCACTGGCCCCGACAAGCTCATCATGGACATGTGCTCGGCTCGAATAAAGAGGAATTCCGAACACTAATTTCATAGTTTCGCTGCGAAGGGATATCTGTTTAGTGAAGCACAAATCGGAAAATGATCTGCCATTCGTGAGAATATGTAGCCGAGTGCGGGGAGCATATACAGATACAAAATCAAGAAAACGTATAAAGTCCGAACCATAAATTAGAGGTTCACCACCACTAATACCAATCTCACCATCAAAATCAAATGCGGCAAGAGATTGTGCCGCATAGGTTAAAAGCCATTGGTCTTGATCTTTCTTTGGAGGCTGAGAGCAAAACAAGCACAGATTATTGCACCGCTCCGTTACTAAAAGTGTATTGTGATTTGCATTTCGCGACAGGATCACTCTCAATTGTGATAACGAATTAATCGTAGCAATATCTCCTTCACAGATGGCAAGAAACAAAGCTTTACTGTAAATTACACCAGCGTAACCCTTGGGAACGCTAGACAAAGTGCGATCATTAGATTCAACTATAAGAACTTGTTCTAAATAGCACTCATCTATATCAACGATTGATTTTCTTAATTGATAGAATCCAATTTGGTTAAAATCGCACTCTTTCAATTCAAACATATCGGGTCTTAAAACTTCATCCATACACCCACTCCTTCAACATAAGCCCAACATCATCTTCTTTGTGTAGATGATTTAGGATTAACTTGAACATGGATTTATGATACTGACAAAAACGAGACAGACTTTTATCTCCTACAGGCTCACCAAATACGCTTATGTTTTGGCAGGGATCAGCACCGCAATATGGCTGAAAAGCACAGTGATAACAGCCAGGGTGTGACAAGGAGAAAGACTGAGAAATAACAGATTGATGAAATTGGCTATTCTTAAATTGTGGAGATTGAATTGTACCTAGGGAAAAATCAATTTTTGGGTTTGACTTTTGCAGCATCCGAGCTTCATCACTTCCGTAAATTCTACCATCATAGTTGAAAACTAGAGAGTTCAATACCACACCACTCGGTGACTTAAGGTCAGCGTAGCCGCTATACTCAGCATTTAAGATTCTTTTGATATGGATAAGCGCTGAATGTTCCACCAATTTATTACCGTACCGATGGTACTTACTCAGGATGGTTAGAAGCCTTTCATAAAACGACATGAATTCAGTAATGTCATATTCATCAGTTCCGTTATTATTTGCAAAACCATACGGACTAACAGGTCGGACAAAGATATCCTTTAATCCTAATTGAATATGAGTTGCAACAATGTCCTCTGGATATGAAAGTAGTGCATTTGTCACTGTAGTAACAGTTGCTACGGAACTATCACCTAAACATTGCCTAATCTTTTCGATACCACGCTTCGCCAGTTCAAATGAATCGCCACCCCGCAGTATACGATGAGAATTGTGAATAACATGACTACCGTCAATAGACGTAGAAAAATGAACAGATTTAGAACGTGCCCAAACTAACATTTCGTCTTTCAATAATGAAAGACTTGTTGCGATAACAAACTCAAATTGCCCTTCACCCAAAATGATTACTGCTTTATCGTAAATTTTTTGAACAAGGTCAAATCTTAAAAGCGGTTCTCCACCCTGTATTTCCAACTTATATGGTGCTGAAGATAAAGACTTAATCTGTTTAAGCATTGGTATGATGTTGTTTTCATCCATATCAAACTCTTTAGCATGAATGGATGCTCGGCTTACTTGGCAATAACGGCATGTATGATCACACCTTAAAGTAGGGACAATCATGAAAATGGGAGTAGAATTTAGTGCTTTCATCAACCGCTTTGACATTGCTGATGCAATAGCACTTATCGAAATCTTTTCGTTGTCAGAAGATGCTATGAAGAGTTTTGATTCAAGTAGCCTATCTTTATCAGGAGAACCAGATGAATCTGATACAATTAGCGTTTCAAGTTGAGACTTGGTCAGGTAATCGAAGAACCCCGCTTGGTTACTTAGAAAAACTAAATCTTCCCCAATATATTCAAAGTTAAAAGGAAGTACGTTCATTAGGACAACTTCCGTTCAACTGATTCAAGTACAGCTAACGTTATGCTTTCTCTAATGATTCTTGTTTTTTTATCCAGCTTTTCTCTCAATAAATAATCGTTCAATAGTCGATTAAACTCATGAACGACATCGGTACTGTTTTTGTTAAATTCGATAATCCATTCTGCTTCATTGTCAGTTAGTTGCCATGATGAGATGTGTGACATCCAATATAGTGCCTGTCTGACAACGTTTTCTGAATAACTGCGTTTGTTAAACTTAAGTTCTAGCACACTGCACCTTTTATTTTTTATTACATAGTAGTAACAAGTAATCAGCATGTGCAACTAAGTAACTATAATAAGAAATAAAATTGTCTGGTTTCTATTTAAATCATGCTAATGGTCACCAGTACGTTGGCATTTTTAGCATTACCAAAAATAGGCCAATTTATGACAAACGAAATGAGTCAAGATTCCTGTGCTAGAAAGGTTCGGGGCATTGCCGAGTTAGGGCTGGGCTCTAACTCGTTATCTTTCATTATCATGATTTGAGCAAAGTTACTGACATAACACGCAAGTAAGTTTTCACTGAACGCTGGGAAAGGGTAAACGCCTTGTACCAACCAAAGAGCGAATAACAGAAAAATGACAATTGCTGACAAGGACTATATATAAAAATTATCGCTTTACAATAAGATGCTCCTAGAATCTATGTGTTTTGGAGTTACCTTGAAGCTTTTATTTCCAGCCCTTTTCTCAGTCGTGGCCTTGATAGGTTGCCAGTCTAACCCTGACTATCAGAAGCCTTACGTATTTCAATCCGATTGCCAAGAAGCGAGGGAGGGCAATGTGATGCCATTGACCTTTGTTGTCGATAGAAATTTGTCTCAAGCCAATGTCAACGGTGAGATATGCTCGGGATCGTATCAAGCTTTCCAGTCAATGATGGAGTTTTATCCTGACATTCAACTTCTCCGCTTGCAAAATGTGCCAGGCTCTCTGGATGATGAAGTGAATCTGCGCTTGGCGACTAAGGTCCATGATTTGGGAATCAGTACTTTGCTAGAAAGTGACAGTAGAGTGGAGTCTGGTGGTACGGACTTATTTTTGTCGGGTACGGAGCGTAAAGTTGAGCAAGGTGCGAAAGTTGGGGTGCATTCGTGGGCAAGTGATGACGGCAATAGCCATATTGTCGAGGGTGCCGATGTTCCCGTTGACGATCCTCAGCATCAAGAATACATCAAGTATTACCAAGAGGTTGAGCTGACTAAGCCAGAAGAGTTTTATTGGTTTACTGTATACTCTGCATCTTCGGAAGATATGCACTATTTAACTCAAGATGAGTTGAAATACTTTGGCTTTAATACACCGAATTTTGCTTTCTAACCTGATGTTTTTGTACGCCAAGCGCTTCAAAACTTACAACAAAGGGCATGCTTTAGCAGAGGCCCTTTAATTTTTGCTAACACATAGTGCCTAAAACTCTTCTCTCACTGTGCTCGCTTTTTTCCAGTTGTGGCTTTTGCCGACGGTTTTATCAAAATCTGATTCTAGACATCTGGCTTGTGATATGTACCCACTTCCGCGAGTGACACCTAGACCGTGATATCCAAATACTCGAGATTGAGGAAGGTGTTTATTTGCTTCGGTTTTTGCCGTTTTAGCGAGTGGTTCAGTACCTCGTTTGCTTTCTGATATGTCGCCTATCTGATCAAAAGATTGTAGCGTTTCCCTATCCGCACTTTCACAGGAGGTGAGTTTAATTTTAACATCGGGTTTGACCTTTTTTCCGACGAGTTGAGTGATCTCTTTTATCACGTCAGAGATTGGCCGGCAGCCATCTTCGGACTGGGTTGTTTGATATAAGCGAGGTAATCCCGCTGCACCATGACCAATCACGTAAATATTTTCGAGCGTTCGATCAGGTAAGTTTTTGGGTTCTACCAGTGAGAGGCGGTTAATAGTCTGATATTCACCGAGTATTTTCGTTTCCACAGGGAAAGTGCTGTGTACCGCTTTAATGCCGCTTTGTTTAATCGATGAGGTGAGCTTTTTCTCATAAATTCTGCCTTCTTTCAAACGACCTTGTAGCTCCTTTTCTTTGAATTCTTTTATTGCATTTTTCAATGCATCACGCTTGAGAGGGCAGCATATGATCGGGAAGGGCTCTTTGCCGTTTAACACTCTTGCGGTATTAATGCCTAATGCTTGAGCCACCATATCCTGGTTATTAAATGGGCTATATATTACACCTGTTGGAACATTAGTTATCCGCTTTATATTGCGAGAAAAGCTTTCAAAGTCATTTGTGCTAGCAGAGATATTTTGATTTTTTGTATTATAAGTATTGACTGTTTGGCTTGTATGTAATGGCATCATTTATTTCCTACCATGTATGAATGGTGCCGATTGTATCCAAAATAAAGATTACATTCTCAATATCTGTCCAAAATTAAATCAAATTAATTTTAATATTTTAAAATATAGATTTTACGCTCAAATATTATGGCTTTAAATTAACTTTTTATTATCTATTCTGGGTTTATTATAGAGTAAATTATAGCATCAAAATCAACATTTAATTATCGAGAGTCAGATAAAGTATTGGTCTGTGTGAGTCCAAATCAGGATTTTAAGGGCAGTGATGTGGCTGCTGGTGTTCCCATAATCACATGAAAGGCAGTGGAGGTGATACTCATACGAGAGCTCGCTAAAGTTGAGGAACTTAATCCGTTCAATTGATGAAGAGATTAGCTTATTGGAAGTGATGACCTTGCTAGTTAACTTCCATAATATTATCAAGACTAACAATATTTTTCTTTTAAAGATCTATAAGTATCTCTCAAATCAAGTAAACGCACAATGGGCAATTTGCATGTAGTTATATATGCTTAATACGCCATACTCAGTTGATGGAAATAGTTTGATCATGCTCCAAGTATCGGATTAGAAGTGACAAATATTACCAATTTCAGTTGCAGTTCTCCTTGCCAAGAATAACTGCAATTTTTGTGGCGTATATTAGTGTGAGTGCCACTTTTTTATTCAATATTAGTGGTGGCAATATCAAAACTTGTCACCATTAATATACAAAATACTCAACTTCTTTAATTGAGTATTTTGTGTCTAATTATGTATTTTGAAGGTACATATCTATCCCATCCATTAGATTTACAGTAATCGACGGTCTGCTTTTGAGAAAAAACGCCTAGTTTTGAGCGTATGCCCTCTAAGTATTTTCTTACCGTGTTAACTTGCAGCGCCAGTTGGGTGGCAATAGTTTTGGTATTTTCACCTTTTAGCAGGAAGTATAGTACTTCCCATTCGCGCTTAGTTAGTGTTGATGTGGGAGGGTTTAATGTAATAGAAATCGGTTTAGCACCAAAAGTTGTGTATATATCAGTATCAAATTTTCTTGCTGGCTCAGCCCAAAAAAATACGCCGATAAATTTATCCTTTATATAGAAAGGCTTTTTGTGAAAGATCCAACCCTCAAGTATTTTGTTTTTGCCAAAAGGATGAATTTCAATTGAGCTTTTGGTTTCATTGGTATCAATAACCAGTTGATCATGAGCTTGGAAAGCGTCTTGAAACTCATGTGTTTCAGTTGGCAGTTCACCATCCAAACGTCCTTCAATATCATAAGATTTGGATAAGTTCTGCATTCTTCGATATGCAGGATTAATGTAAACGAAGCGATAATTTGGATCTTTCAATCCACATGGCCAATCAAAGCTCTCCCAAAATGCAATCAAATCGGATGATAATGTCATAGCTTCCTCCTTTTGGAGAATGCTATCATTATGCAACTAAGTTAACAATTGAAAGCTAATTATTATGAGGACACGAGAGATAAAAAATTTGAATGAAGTTTGCAGAGTCAAAAGCACTTTAGTTTAAATAGGATTTACTTCAAGAGTCAGAATCGTATTCAGTTCTAAAGCGCTTTTATGGCGAATAATAATAACTTATTAGTCAATCAGACCATAATCATTGTTCAGAATATTTATAATTTCTTGTTTTGGATTACTGGATAACTGAATTTCTTTGCCGGTTATCTTTTCCGCGATATTGATATAAGTCCTAGAAATATCCATTAAAGCTTCAGAGGGCAGTTCATTATTTCTAGCCAACGCTTCTCTTTCCGCCATCCGTTCTTTGTTCAGTAGAATATCGGGGTCAGGAAAATAATTGAGCAGAAACTGGCGGAAACCTTCTTTAGAGTTTTCGACGATGCGACCATTGTTATATTCGCATTCGTCCCAAATACGAGAAGAATCTGGAGTGCCGACTTCATCCATGTAAATCAGCTTCTCATGTCCGGATGCGTCTAGAACATAGCCAAACTCAAACTTGGTATCTACGAAGATTTGTTTAACTTCTGCTAGCGCTTTACTGATCACGTTAAACCCTTCGCTGAGCAGTTTTTCGTATAACTGAATATCCTTGATACTAGAGAAATTAAACGCACTGTAGTTTTGTTCGATATTTTGCCGAGTAATATTTACATCATCCGCTTCTGGTACCCCAGGAATGTTTTTTAGAACCCCCTTGGTTGATGGTGTCATCAGTAGTTCAGGGAGGCGAGTATCTTTTCCAAGCCCCTCTGGGAGCTCGATACCACAGAAGTTACGTTCACCTTTTTCATAAGCTCGCCACATTGAACCAGTGATATATTGTCGACAAATGGCTTCGATCATGATCGGTTTGGCTTTTTGTACTATCCAGACGAGTGGGTGGGGGATATCAAGTATATGGCTATCGGCAAGGCCATTTTGTTTGAACAAACTAAACCAATGATTCGAAATAGCATTAAGTGCAGCACCTTTGCCCGGAACGCCTTTCAATCCACCTTTCCCGTGCCAAATGCAATCAAAGGCTGAAATGCGGTCGCTGATCACCATAATGGCTAGAGGTGCATCGGGAGCGACATCATAGCCTTTTTCTTGAATAAGACGTCGGCTATCTTGCTCGGTTAGCCAATAAACAGAACGAACTTTACCGCTATGAACTGGTTTGTCAGTACGAATGGGAAGGTCATCATTTGTAGCAAGAACTTGATCCGCAAGAGTCATCTGGATAATCCTATCTGTGTCATGAATTTACGGTTGTATATGAGTTACCACCGATTTTCACTGAATCATACCAGAAATCTTACAAGCTGCCACAAAAAAGCAAACGTTTGCATTTTGTATTTAAATGAGCACATCATGGATTGACATCATGGTGAAGAGATCTGGTTATTTGACTAATGATAGTGGCCATATTCTTTGTCAATAAAGAACACTTCACAGTGATGCTGATTGGCCAAGCTAGTGAGCAATTGTTGATCCGCTAAGCTGATGTTACCTGAAGCCACAACCGCACTCGCGTTACCTGATTTAATCGCTTTTTCTACAATCGCCATCTCTGGCAGAGTTTTTGAGGGTTTCATATGAACAATGTTGTTGCAGCTTACTTTATAAGCCACAAATAACTCTAAACTTGGCCTAGGGCACTCTGCGGTAAACAAAATCCATTGATTTTGGCGAGATAGCCCCGCTAAGCGCCTAATTGATTCGGTCTGATTGGCGCTATGGGAATATGTAGCGGCTGAGTGATCGGTTGTGTGTAAATGAAACATAAGCACTGTCCTTATATACATGCTGTATAAGTATACAGTAGTTGTTTTATTGCTGTGTTTCAAGGAAAAATTTCTGCTATTGACATAATGGTCGTGAAGGAACTCTAGTTTGGTTACTATAAGGCGTTGAATAATAGCGATAATTATGATCTTATTTTGGATGGGGTGATAAAGAAACTAAGTGATTCTATCCCGTATCGAGAAGCCGTGAATCTAAGTTATCGAGAGACTATTAGCCTAAAAATCGCTCGGGGAAATCACTAAAAATGCCATCCAACCCGTTAAGATGGTGAATATCTTCAGGCTTGTTGACGGTATAACACCAAACTCGATAGCCGGTATTTTGTAACCTAGTGATGTCTCTTTGGGTCGCAAATCGGTAGTTGAGATTGCAGCCGAACGCTGAAATCTGTTCCAGCAACTGGATATCTTTCGTCCGTAGTTTTTCTGTTAGGACTGAAATTCGATGGTTGGGTAATGCAGCATTAAGTTCGATTAGGGTATCATGGTCAAAACTTGAAAGCAGGATGGACTCATTATCTAACCTAGAAGATTCAAGATCATGTTTTAAAAGCTCAGCTACCTTGGTCTTGTTGTGTCGGTCTATCTTTAGTTCTAAGTTAAGTTTGAGTTTTAGATTGTGAGCCAATAAGAGAAGTTCGGCTAATGTCATTATTGGTTGCTCAAGAGGAGAGTCTCCAAATTTGGCACCAAAATCAAATTGCCTTAGCTCAGTCAGAGTATGTTGATCGACGCGTCCAGTACCGTCACTACAGCGGTCAATAGTGTGATCGTGACAAATAACAAGAATGTTGTCTTTAGTGGGTTGGACGTCTACTTCGACCCATTCTAGTCCGAGTCTGGCAGCGGCTTCTATGCTTACTTTGGTATTTTCTGGGTAGTGTCCTGCCACACCACGATGGCCGATAATGTTCATTTTCCCCTCTCTATTTCGATATCAAGCTACTTTAAGCTCAAGTTTATATGTATATATGCAAAAGTTAGATTCAACTCTAACAAAATTCATTTTTTGCTTGGGATGGACAGATAAATAACTGGTCAGACTTCACGATATTAAGCTTGTCAGCTTCTTAATTAAGCATAGGTTGCTAAATTAAACCAATCAGAAATTGTTACTATTGTGTTAAGAAATGAAATTGCATGACATCCGTGGTTACATCCAAAAAATATATCTCGTTGAATATGAGAATAAACTCATGCTTTTGGATGGTGCAAGCCGCGCCGATATCCCCAACATAGAAAGCTATATTACCGATGTCATTGGCCAGCCTTTTTCTAACTTAAAAGTGGTGGTTGTCACGCATATGCATCCGGATCATGCTGGGGCAGCTCACAAATTGAGGGATTTAACGGGTTGTACCATAGTGTCAGCAGATAAAAGTACGCAGTGGTATGGTGGGTTTGACGGTATGCTGATGCATTTTACCGATTTAATACTTGCTCGGTGGGTAGCGGGACGATTGCGAAAACCCAAAAGAAATCTTTGGTATCCAAGGTATTTGCAGCCTGATGTTAAGTTGAAAGATGGTCAGTCGATTCCACAATTTGAAGATTGGGTGGTATTAGAAACGCCGGGCCATACAGACCGAGATTTGTCTGTTTATCATCAGCAGCAAGGTATTCTCTATGTTGCTGACTTAATCGTTAAAGTAAAGCAGCGCTTAATCGCACCTTTTCCGATATTTCACCCAAATAAATATCGCCAATCATTAGAGCGTATTTATAGCTTGGAACCTAAAACGTTATTACTTGCGCATGGAGGAGAAGTGATATTGGATCAACATTCATATCAGCATCTTGTCAGCGTCGCACCTTGCACGCCAACCACGCATTGGAGAGCGACCAAAATAAAACTTCGCAGTCTTTTGAACTCAGTGTGGCTTTTTGGCGTTGCCGATAAATAGCTGGATTTGCTAACCGAGTAGAAGCCTATTCAACGTGTAGTAAATGTTGTTATTTTATGTGTTAGCCAAAAGTTGAGGTAAAATCCATCATCTTTGAGCGTTTATGTTAAGTAATAAGCAGATAGATAATTGAATTTTTTTGTAATCACGTTAATATGCACTGAATGTAAATGAGATTGCGTCTCAATAATCCAATGAGCTGCTTTAAAATTGACCCGTTATGAATCTAATTAAACCCTGCTTCGCGTTGCTTATCGTATCACTAAGCACAAATACTGTTGCGACAAACTTTGGTAGTGCGCAGTCCATTCAACAAAGTACGAACGCTTCTTCGGCATCGAGTCAAAAGCAAATAGATAAAGTTGCTGAGAACTCTCTCGTTCTGCAAAAGGAAATAGAACAGCTTGAGGAAGAGATCAAAAATCTACAGGTCTACCAAAACCATCTTACTGCTTTGATAGACAGCCAGTCCAAAGAAGCATCGAACATAGAAGCTCAGATAAAAGAAATAAACAACACACGTCGGGGTATTGTGCCTTTGATGTATCAAATGATCTCTGGACTAAAAACCTTTATTGAACAAGACCTGCCAATAAAACGTGAAGCGCGTTTAGAGCGTATTGCCAAACTTGAAAAAACGATGATTCGTGCTGATGTCAGCGACGCTGAGAAGTATCGCCGTATTCTTGAAGCGTATCAGATAGAACTTGAGTATGGTGTAAAGCTTGGTGCGTACCAAGGAAAGATCACCGTGGGTGAGAATGCGCGTAACGTGCAAATCCTTCACCTTGGGCGAGTGTCTTTGGTGGCCCGTAGTTTAGATGGAAATACAGCGTGGTCATGGAATCAGCCACAGAAGCAATGGCAGCTTCTTGATCATTCGATAAAACCAGAACTGGATATCGCTTTCAATGTTGCCCAAAAGCAAGTGACTCCAAGTCTATTGACGTTACCTCTTTCACAACATGTAACAGAGGTTAAATAAATGAAATATCAATTAATCCTTTGTTTGTTGGCTTTATCTGTTTTGTCACATGAGGCTCACTCCGACGATAATCTTGTCATTAAAGCGAAAGCGGAAAGTGCTCTACAAGAGCAGCATAATTTAGAGCGAGAATCTAAGTTCAAACAAACAGAAAAGGAGCTTAATTTACTTAGGGCTTCTTTGCTTGAGAAGCGCGAACAAACACAAAAACGTAATGATAAACTGGTGACTCAGTTCACCGAGAATGAAAAAAAACTGGCTAAGCTTGAAGAAAAGCTTCGTTTAGAGACAGGTAGTCTTGGTGAGGTCTTTGGTGTCGTTAGGCAAACCGCTAAGCAATTAGAATCTGAGCTGGTTAACTCTGTAACGTCGGTTGATGCACAAAATTATAACCATATTGTCAATAATGTAGCCGCCGCCACGGAATTACCATCGATGCAGCAACTCACCGGCTTATGGCGAGCATTTGAAGAACAAGTACAAGCAAGTAGCCAGCTTGTACCAGTTAAATTAAATTTCGTAAATGGTGCCGGAGAAGTTCAGCCACAAGAAGCTTTTAGAATCGGCTCGCTAGGATTAATTTCACAGCACGGATATTTGAAGTGGGATGCACAGGAAAGAGAAGCTCAGCTTTATTCCAAGCAACCTGACAATATGACGTCAATTTCTACACTGAGATCGGAGCAGGGTGCTTCTCTAATATTAGATCCCACTCGAGGTCAACTGTTGGAGCAGCTAGCACAGCGTCCTAGTATCATGGATCGGGTAAAAGCTGGTGGAGTTGTTGGGCAAGTTATTATTGGCTTACTTTTGGTTGGTCTTGTCATTGCGACTGTTCGAGGAGTGAGCTTATCGATGACTCGGCAAAAGATTCGATCCCAACTTAAATCACCTCATATTCTGGGCAATAATCCATTGGGTCGCATTCTGTCTGTGTATAGCAAAGATAAACGATTAAATGTTGAAGCGCTTGAGTTACGTTTGCTGGAGGCTGTTGTTGATGAGCAAGCTCTGCTTGAAAAGGGCTTATCTATGCTCAAATTATTGGCTGCTTTAGCACCTATGTTAGGACTACTAGGCACAGTCATTGGTATGATTGAGACATTTCAAATAATCACCCAATTTGGTAACGGTGATCCTAAAGTCATGGCTGGTGGAATCTCAATGGCGTTGGTCACAACCGTGCTTGGACTCATTGCCGCTATGCCTCTTTTGCTCGCTCATAATGTACTCAGTTCACAAGCAGAGCTTATTCGCAACACTTTGGAAAAACAGGGTATTTCTTTGGTTGCACAGCAGGCAGAGAAAGACTCTATTGGCAATGAGGCCTCTCTAGAGAGAGTCGCCTAATGGATTCATTCATTGCAATATTGCCCGATATTATTGCAGGGAACCAGTGGTTAGCGTCCTTTAACAGCTTTATGCAACAGGGCGGTCAGTTACTTTGGTGGTTATTTGGCGTGGTTGCTGTGTGTTGGCTGTTGATGATAGAGCGATTGATTTACCTGTTTGTCGAATTTCCTAAGCAAAGAAAACGTTGGATTCAGGCTTGGCACGAAAGACATGAGCAACATTCATGGTATGCCCGTTCAATTCGTGAAGGATGGTTGGCACAAGCACATGCCAAGTTATACCAAAATGTACCCATTATTAAAGTCTTGGTTGCAATATGCCCAATGCTTGGACTTTTGGGGACAGTGACGGGGATGATATCGGTATTTGATGTCATGGCACAGCAAGGGAGCAGCAATCCCAAGCTTATGGCGTCTGGTATATCATTAGCCACTTTACCGACTATGGGTGGCATGGTGGCAGCCTTATTTGGGATGTTTTGTCATGCTCGCCTACTCAAAGCTTGCCAAGTAAGAGAAATAAAATTGGAAAAATCATTAAGGAGTCAGCGATGAGGCTGGGTCGACGTCACCATAAGCAAGAAGAAGCTCAGGTTGATCTGACATCAATGCTGGATATTGTGTTTATCATGCTGATTTTCTTTATTGTCACTAGTTCCTTTGTTAGAGAATCAGGTGTTGAGGTTAATCGGCCTCAGGCAAGTCATGCAGCAAGTCAGAAAGACGCGGGTATTTTTGTCGCTGTTACTTCTGCAAATGAAATCTATGTTGATAAGAGAGTGATTGATGTAGAGCGCGTACAAGCTGCTTTGGAACACTTACTTCTTGATAAGCCTGACGCTGCACTTGTTATTCAAGCCGATGAACAGGCCTATAGTGGAACCGTCGTGAAAGTGATGGACGCTGCCAAATCAGCGGGAGTTAAAAGTATTGCGCTGGCTGCGGAGAAAAAGTGATGGTGCGTTGGTTAATGGCAATTCCAATCGCAGGGATATGTACTCTAACCGTTTTCACTGTAATGGCATGGATGGTCAATTTTGCTAATCGGCCTGATCTAGTCGATAAAGCACCACTGCAATTTGATATGCTTGTTGTTGAAAATGAGTCTGATCCACAACACCGTCAGCGAAGTGTTCCTGAGCAGCCTAAGCCCCCTAAAATGCCGACGTCAGCCCCTGCGGAGCGTATCGACAACCATATAGCGGAAGTTGCTGCGATGCAGATGTCTTCGCTTGCTCTAGATACTAGTATTGATGGTTTATCAATCAATGCACCGACATTTGGTGATTTTGGTATTCAGCAGCAAGCTATGCCTATCTATCGTGTCGATCCTCGTTACCCTCCTAAGGCTATCAGAAGGAAAGTGGAAGGCTATGTGATGGTCCGGTTTACAATTGATCCAACGGGTAAACCTATTGATATTCAGATTCAGGAATCACAGCCCAAATATATCTTTGATCGTGAAGCAATTTATGCGATTAAAAAGTGGAAATATCAGCCAAAGATTGTCGATGGACAAGCCGTTTCTCAAGTAGGACATACGGCCACATTGGAGTTTAATTTAGATGATTAAACACTTTATTTTATTGGTGATGTTATTTGTTTCAACGGTCGCAGCTTCTCGGGATCTCAGCCATTATGTCGCGGGGCGGTTACAACAAGCAAATCAGCTGGCTCAAGATGATAACCTGAAAAAAGCGATTGATATCTTGCGTAAAACCGAGGCTTCTTTTGATTATGATAAAGCTTTCATTGCAAGAATGTTGGGTGTTTTTTACTGGCAAAATGGGCAAACGCAGCAAGCGATTGAACAGTTGAAGTACGCTGTGTCTAGTGAGCAGCTAAAAGATGACCAAGCTTGGGTTAGTGAGCGTATGCTGGCAGACCTTTATCTCAACGAACGCGCATTTAAACAAGCGCTAAAACACTATTATAAATTGATTAAAGTGGTTCCCCTAGCGCAATTAAAACCAGATGTTTGGTTGCGGGTTGCGCAATCTCACTATCAGCTCGAGCAGTGGGAAGATGTTATTGTCACTATAGATCGCTACTTAGACACTGACATCAAGGACCGACGACAAGCGCTTACTATAAAGCTTGGAGCTCAGTTAGCCTTGAAGCGTTCCCATGATGCGATAGATACACTGGCTCTGCTCATAGAAATAGAACCAGATAAGTTGCAGTGGTGGAGGCAACTATCGGTTTTGCAGATGCAATTAGGGCAACAAAGGCAGGCTCTTAGTACACTATCGCTTGCTAAGCTGAACGGATTGCCTCTAAGTGAAAGCGATCGACACTTATTAGCTCAGATGTATGCTAGACAAGGAATTCCAGAGAGAGCCGCGATAGAAATCAGTCAGTTAGAGGGGGCTCAGACCAGCTCCCAACTGCTTGCTGAACAGGCAAGTTATTGGCAAACGGCTAAGCAGTGGGATTTGGCGATTTCAGTCTGGAACAAAGCAGCGCAACAGGACCCCAAATACAATTGGAACCTCGCCAAACTGCTTGTTCAGCAGGGCCTCTATGACGAATCTATCCCAATACTTGATAGAGTAAAAGGGAGAGAAATGGATGTTGCTTTGGTCAAATGTCTGGCGTTTTATAAACTTAATCAGCTCGACAACGCTTTGCTTGAAGCAAAACAGGCAGACCAGATTGAGCCGTCAAATCAAGCTAAAAGGTGGATAACCTTTTTGTCTGAGCTTATCGCTTCATCTCGTAAAACAACAGCGGTATAAAAAGATAGAGAGCGAGGAACGCTCTCTTTTTTTATTGTTTATTGCTTGGGCATATAAATTCAGCTCGCCATAATAGGTTTCTCGACGATCTAATTGTGGTAAGCAGTTCTTGCCCTGAAAGTTGTGGGTACGAACACATGACTTTGATTTTATCGTTGTGCTTAGATTTCTCATAAGCCCTAACGTGTGTAAATGTGCTAGATAGGTTGTGTGATAGCATAGATTTAGACACGCAAATACCAAACATATCCCGTTTCATTGCCTTTCCCTCTGACATTGTTAACTAAACAGCGTTGTTATTATTTTTTAATGCGCTGGTTTGCATAATAATTATACACCAAATATTGTGTTTGGTTAAGTTTTGTTCAAAGGCATGAGTGACTTCTAGCTAAGTGTATTCTCCAAATTCAGTTGTGTCTTCTCCTGTTGCAGTCATATTCCTCCGCAATGCATAACTTCACTAAGTCTGGATCGGGTTGCACTGACAAATGACTGCTTTGTAGTCCGTTAATGCGATCTAATGTTTTTCGAGAGCGAGCTTAAGATATTGAAAAAATAGCAGTCTCTTGATATTCAATTGCTTGCATATGGGTGAAAGCTGTCTAATATCCGCACTTGTATACATGTGCCCAAGAGTTGGTTTGGTACATGGGGATATGCCGCGTTTGTCAGTTAATTAGCTTGATTGTGATGCGCTAAGTCAAAAAAATGAATAGGAGTTCTCATGGGTGTTGGTTTATCCGTAGCTGGCAATACTATGTCAGTGGCTGAAAGAGTCATTATCAACGGTGATGGTCATGCGCGTATTGTAAAGGATGATCTTCGAGAACTCACGCCTGGAGATCTTGTATTAACGAATTCTCAAGTCAATTCTGTCAATAGTCTTTCGGTTGGCCTGGTTGACGAAAATGCTGATATCCAAGACATCACCGAAGATGTCGACCAGATTATTAACACAGTTGAGAAAGGGCAAGACCCAGCAGGATTGGGTGATGAATTTACCACTGCAGCAGGCAGTCAACTGAGCTCGAGTATTTCGTCAATGGGGACTATTGAGCCCTTGGCTGGGGAGCCTCGTCCAAGTACAAATTTTGATACGCAAGGTTTGTTGAGTGAGTTAGGTTTATCGGAAACTCAAAGTCTAACGCTTTTCGAGCAATATCGCGCATTTCAACAATCGCCTACTTTGACTGATTTAAATGATTCACCCCTAGCCGATAATCTTTTTGTTGTTACAGATGAAGACAATCCGGTGAGTGGTCAGGTATTTGCAACTGATCCTAACTCTCAAGACATATTGTCTTTTGTGATTACATCGGGTCCTGCAAACGGTGTTGTGTCAATCGACTCAAGCACTGGTGTGTGGATATACACACCAAATTTCAATTTTGATGGTGCAGATTCATTTGAGATCACGGTTGATGATGGAAATGGTGGAACAGATACCGCCACAGTCAACCTTCAGGTCACCCCGATACCTGAAATCTCGCTAGTTGGACCAAGCGTTGTTAATGAAGGTGATTCCGCGGTATATGTTGCTACTTTTGACAAACCATCAACACAAGGTACTCAGATAAATCTATCTCTATCAACCCCATCTGCCGAATCGGGCGATCTTTCATCGATGATAGTGACAACACCTGATGGTTTAATACTTATTGTTTCACCTGATGGAACGGTAAATGTTCCTGCTGGTGTTACATCCCTCAACATTTCAGTTGGCACTACCGATGACAATGTATTTGAAAGCAGTGAAAATTTTCAGCTCGATCTGACATCTGGTTTTGGCACGGTGGGTGGTGGAGAGCTAACGACAACCATTCAAGACAATGATATTCCAATACTGACAGTTAGCTCAGAAAATGTGGTTGAGGGAGGTATAGCGGTATTTGATATTGAACTATCCAATCAAGTCGATGGCGATGTAACCTATGAGTTTTCACTGAGCTTAGATGCCAATAGTGCAGAGCAGGAAGACTTTGTACTTAATTCTATGACGGTGAATTATGAGGTCGATGGCGTGGGTTATACGGCAGCGGCCAACAGCGATGGCAGTTACACACTCCCCGGTAATGCAAATAATATTCAGGTGTCGCTACCGACGTTTAATGACACTATTTTTGAAGGTCTTGAGACCTTTAATTTAGATGTGAGAGCAACGGCGACTGTGGGTGATAATAGCTTTGATCTGACCGACTCTGGAACAGGCACTATTACCGATGATCGGGATGGAATGAACAATGCCGACACTCCTCATCTAACAGTCAGCTCAGAGACTGTGGTCGAAGGTGGTGTCGTATCGTTCGATATTGAGCTATCCAATCAAGTCGATGGCGATGTAACCTATGAGTTTTCACTGAATGTAGATGGTCATAGTGCGGAGTGGGAAGACTTTGTGCTCAATCCTATGACGGTGAGTTATGAAGTGGAAGGTGTCGATTACACAGCCGCGGTCAATAGTGACGGCAGTTACACACTCCCCGGAAATGCAAGCAATATTCAAGTTTCTCTACAAACAGTTAACGACAGTATTTTTGAGGGCTCAGAGACCTTCACCTTGACAGCAAAAGCAAAGGCGACGGTTGGCGGGAACAGTTTTAACGTCACCAATTCAGGTGAGGGAACCATTAGCGATGATCGGGATGGAATCAATAACGCCGACACCCCTCATCTAACAGTCAGCTCAGAGGCTGTGGTCGAAGGTGAGTCGGTAGTGTTCGATATTGAGCTATCCAATCAAGTCGATGGCGATGTAACCTATGAGTTTTCACTGAATGTAGATGGTCATAGTGCGGAGTGGGAAGACTTTGTGCTCAATCCTATGACGGTGAGTTATGAAGTGGAAGGTGTCGATTACACAGCCGCGGTCAATAGTGACGGCAGTTACACACTCCCCGGAAATGCAAGCAATATTCAAGTATCCATACAAACTGCAAGCGATGGTTGTTTTGAAGGTACTGAAACCTTTTCGCTTGACGTAAGAGCCAGTGCGGTAGTCGGCGGTGATAGTTTTGATCTGACTGATTCGGGTTTAGGTACGATTGAAGATATTGATATCCCGTTAGTATCTATCTCTGAAGGCAACAATATTGGTGAAGGTTTATCTTCAGAGTTTATGGTATCGCTGAGTAAAAATACCGATAAGCCAGTGATAGTAAATTTGTCACTCGCTCACATAGAAACCAATGCTGATGATATCACTCAAATGGAAGTGGCATACCAAGATTCTCAAGGTTGGCAAACACTGTCGCTCGGAGAAAATGGTGACCTTGTTGTGCCTGCGGGAATAACACAGCTCCGAGTGACAGTGCAAACTGCAGACGACAATACACATCCCGTTTATGAAGGTGCAGAACGATTCGAACTCATCGTAACTGGTGTTGATGGTGCTAAAGGCCATGATTCGAGTATTTCAACCATAATCGATGATGGCAGTCTCGGTTTGGATGATGACCGTCCAGTTGTTACTCATATTAGTGAAGTAACAGTGGCGGAAGCGGATGATGCTGTCTTTCATGTTGAACTGTCTAGTGAAAGTACAACAGATACACATGTGATACTTGAGCTCAAAGAAAGAAAAGCATCGTCACCAGAGGACTTTGATGGCAGTACAGTGACCATCCTCTATGGTGATCCTGAACAAACCGAGACTGTTTCGATTCAAAATGGTCTATTTGAATTTGATTTGCCATCTGGTGAAAGTCATTTTTCAGTTGTCGTTAAAACGGTTGATGATGATGTGTCTGAAAATAATGAGACTTTTCTGCTTGCAGTAAAAACGGAATACCAGTCTGGTGAGGTAAGCGCGAAAGCAACGATTGAAGACAACGAAAAACCAATAATAGACTTGGATGGAAGCCAATATCAAATTGAGTTTGTTAGTGAAGATGCGGGTTACCGTAATGTATTTGGCTATTACGTTTATGATCCAGAATCTGACACGCAACAGCTGCAGATTTTGATGTCAGATTCTCATGATTCTCGCCAAGATGGTTTTGACCCTGTTCTCGCGACACTTGGCAACTTAGACAATGTTGAATATTTCCTCATTGCTGATGGTGCTCATTTAGTGGAGAGAGCGCCCGTAGGGGCAAGATTTGAGGTTGATAATGATGGCAGGCTTATTATTAACGGTAATCTACACTCTCATGTCCAAGTATTGCTAAGCCATGATGAAGCCTCTCTTATGAGGACCTCTGTAAACGAAAATGGGGATACAATAATTAACTTTGATGACCAAGTTAATATTGCTCATGATGACAACGACTATGACGATTTGGTGATCAAAATTGCCAAGCAAGATACTAACGTTGACTACAGCACGGAGTTTACTGAGGGAACTGGATCAATTTCAATTGTGGATACCGATGTCGACATATTTGATGACAAAGACTCTATTTTGTCCATGCAAGTGCTATTAACAACAGCCTACGAAGGCGATAGGCTTACTTGGACACCAATGTCTGGTTTCTCGGTGACTCAAATCAATACAGCAACGGGATTAGGCTTACTTATCACGACTAATGACCCTAATGGTGTATCGGCGGCTGAATTTGAAACTTTTCTCAAAGGAATTCAATATGAAAACACGAGTATTGGGCCTGATGAAACCGAGCGTTCAGTAGAGCTATATGTAACCGATTCATACGGTCAACGCTCTGAAACAGCAACCACCACGATTGCAGTCAATAAAGTCAATGATATTCACAGCTATAAATTTACTACAGGTTCACATGGTGATGATGTCATTACTGGTAGTGATGAGCACGATATCATGGTTGGAGATGTTCAGGGTATCCAGATCATTGCAGGTCAAGACTACAATCTTGCTTTTGTTCTTGACACATCCGGCAGTATGGGTGACTCGGTTGAAAACGCGAAATCAGAAATTTTGCAGGTGTTTGACCAGTTACACAGTACAGTAAACTCGGGTGCTAACGCCGGCAAGGTGAATATGCTTCTAAGTGAATTTTCAACGAATACTGGGGTAACGATATCCGTTGACTTGAATTCACCCAGTGCACGCTCTGATTTTATTACGCAATTGGATAAAATAGAGAACAAAGGCGATGGTTATACAAATTATGAAGCAAGCTTTGACGCTGTAGTTGAATGGTTCAATGCGAGCACCAATACTCAGGCTGAGAATATTACTTACTTTATCACCGATGGGTATCCGAACTATATCCAAAAGAGCAAAGTTGGTGAGAGCCAATTTGATGAGCTTGTTTTGGACTATGATGCATTGTCGAAACATGTCGTAACATTGCGTGATGTATTACCACTAGATTATACGTTTGGAACGTCGGTGACATACAAAGGTCAAGAGATAGTATCCAGTTCAGGTATAGTTATATCCCCTTTGACGGGAGCAGGACTAGGTAAATTGACGGATTCGAATGGCCTCGAATATAGTGATATTAATTCTATTACCACTCAGACCCGACACGCATACCAAGTCTTGGCGTTAGTATCATCTGTTGAGGCGATTGGTATCGGTGATGGTATTAATGCGGCGACGCTATCCCAGTATGATACTGATGCTGTTGTCGCACCCAATATTGATGTTGATGCGCTGGCAGAGACGATTCTTGGTCAAGAGGTACCTTTACAACAGGGTGAAGACCGTATTTCTGGAGGAATCGGCAATGATATTTTGTTCGGAGATCTGATTAACTTTGAGCATATTGATGGACAAGGAGTCTCAGCGCTTCAGAAATATGTAGCCATTGAAACTAATAGCCCATTAACTGATATCTCAGCCAAAGATGTGAACCATTTTATTGTCCAAAATTACGACGATTTTGATATCTCTCACCATGGAGATCGCAACGATATGATGTCCGGTGCAGAAGGCGATGATATTCTATTCGGTCAAGGTGGCAACGACACACTTGATGGTGGGATTGGTAGTGACATCCTTTTAGGTGGCTCTGGAGACGATATTCTAATTGGCGGGTCAGGTAATGACATATTGTCAGGTGGTATAGGCTATGACCAATTTGTCTGGAGAAATCAGGATTTAGATCAGGGTACTGATGTTGTTAGTGATTTCAGAGTCTCTGAAGATAAGATCAACCTATCTGACCTTCTTGTCGGAGGTGAAAGTATGGAAGATCTTCTATCTGATATATCGGCAAGCGTTGACAACAATACGATTGAGCTGGTTATAGAAAGAGAGGGTGGTCAGTGTTCGCAATCTATTCAACTAGAAAATGTTGTCGATCAACTCATTGGTATGGATATCAGTGGTGGTAGCATCACAGGCCATGATCTTTCTAATCTTCTACATGAGCTTATTCTGGTTAATGAATAAGGAGGGCCGAAAGGCCCTTTTTGCTTTATCGATACGGTGTATATAGCAAGATAATTGCACTGGTTGATCTAGACGAATGGTATATGGGGCTCTACATTTTATTGATATACGTACATTTAATAGACGATGACCGATATGAAATCATTCTTAAGACTGACGATAGCTTTTTTGATATTTCCGTTTTCAGCAGGGGCATTGGAGTTGAATGAACTCCGCTTTCTAACGGAAGAATATCCTCCATATAACTATACACAAGAGGGTAAGAAGAAAGGGATTTCAATCGATGTTCTGATTGCAGCGGCAAAATCTCAAGGTGTCGACATCTCTTTTGATGATATAGAAGTTCAGCCCTGGGCTAGGGCTTACCGCACTGCCTTGAGCAAGCCTAATGTTGTACTGTTTTCCACAACACGAACGCGATTACGAGAACACCTTTTTACTTGGGTTGGCCCTTTGAGCCGCACTCGTATCGTGGCGATGGCCAAAAAGTCTCATGCTATTAAAATTCATTCTGCGCTCGATTTTGTTCAATACCGTATCGGTGTTATCCGTGATGATGTTGGAGAACAGTTAATGCTTGAGCTTGGTGTTCCTAGAGAGGCGATGCAAGAGACTTCGTTACCAGAGACGTTAGCAGATCAGCTTGCCAAAGAACGCATTGATATTTGGGCTTACGAAGAAAATGTTTCTAAGTGGTGGTTAAAGAATAAGGGCTATAACACGGATGATTTTGAGCCAGTATTTATTCTTAGTGAGGCAGATCTTTACTTTGCATTCAATAAAAAAGTTGATGAAAAGTTAGTTGAGCAATTGCAGCTTGGAATCGATAAACTCAGGGAGACAGTCGGTGAATCAGGAGTGTCCGAATATCAAAAGATTGTTGATCGCTATCGCTAGAATTTATTCCTTTTGCATCAAGGAAACAAAAATATGCGCGCTTTATTAATTTGTCTTTTGATTGTTTGTAATGCGGCTTTCTCACACGATAAATTAACACTCATACTGCCTTCACAGAAAGATGGAGGACATAAGTTTTATCACGACTTGCTTTATAGCTCGTTAGTTGATCTAGGTTACGCGGTCACAATTGAAATACCTAAAGATCACATTCCACAAAAACGCGCAATAAAAATGGTTGAAAGTGGGCAGCTTTCTTTAACTTGGTTGATTGGTACACAGGAGAGAAATCAGAAATATACTGTGGTAAACGTGCCATTAACCGATGGGATGATAGGGAAACGAATTTTGCTCATTCCACCTGAGCTTCAGATTAAATTCAACAAAGTCAAAAAATTAATAGATCTTCAGCAGACAGGCATGATTGCGGGGCTTGGTGTGGATTGGTATGATGTTGATGTATGGAAAGCCAATAAATTGCCTGTTTATTTGGAGGATGGAGAGTGGAGAACCCTGTATTCCAAGTTAGCACCAGATGGCGAAGTGAATTACTTTCCTAGGGGGATGACAGAGATTATCGGCGAAGCTAAGCAAAACCCTCATCTTGCCGTAGAGCAGAACCTTATGCTTGTTTACGATAAAGATTTCTATTTTTACCTTTCTGATGCGGCAGCTGATTATCAACCCATTATCGAGAAAGCATTGAAGCAAGCAAAAGCAAGCGGATTAATGGATAAACTCATCAAAAAATATTGGCAGGATACTTATCAAATGATCAATCCTGAGCAGAGAGTCGTTATAAATCTGAGTTTACCTCAAGCGAGCTCCCACAAATAGGGTTGAGTGGTCATAAAAAACTGACTTATTGACTAAGTTGGCGTATAAATTCGAAAATGTAAATACGATTCCTTATTAGCTGGAGTACTTATAACGAATTATGGAAAGTGTTTTTATTATTGTTGCTTTGCTCGTGCTTTTCTTTTTAGTCGTTCAAAAACGTTATGCGAAGCAAGATGAGTTAAAAGACTGCCACTACAAAAAGAAGGGCGCTTTATTAAGTATGAAAGAGACCGCATTCTATAACGCTTTGTTAAGTGCTGTAGGGCAGCATGGCGTTGTGATGTCTAAAGTTAACATGACCAATGTAGTAGCCCCTTTGGAAACCAATAAGAAAAAGTGGTTTATTGCCAACAATCGGATTGCGAAGAGCTATTTCGATTATATTGTGTGTGACCCTAGAACTCTTCAGGTTAGGGTGGCCATAGAACTTGATGATGGTCGAGAGCTCGATAAAGGAAAAGTAGAGCGGCAAAAGCTGCTTATGCATGTTTGTAAATCATCGGGGATTCCTTTGATTGGTACGACGGTTAAGCATAGCTATCAAGTGAGTCGTTTAAGGCGTTTGCTGGCAACACATATCGATTTGATTGAAACGGATAAAGAAGTTCGATTCTGTAAGCGCTGTGGAAGTCCAATGGTGATAAAAACGGCTACACAAGGGGAATTCAAGGGACGACGTTTTTTTACATGCAGCAGACAGCCACAATGCACCTATACGGAAAACTATAATGTCATTTTTGATGAAGAAGATGATTTGGCTTAGCTACAAGCTGCTAAGTTTTCCTCTTGTTTATGGCAGACCATGACTTGATTTCGACCATTATTTTTAGCTTTATAGAGTTCTTTGTCTGCATTTCTCAGTACGATACTCAGATCGTTAATGTGATCACATTGATAGATACCAATACTGGCTGTTTGAGAAATGGGTTGTTCTGGAGTGTTAAATTTGTAACTTTCAATGGCACTTCGGATCTCTTCAGCTTTATTGAGTGCATTCTGAGTGTCGGTATTATTTAATGCGATGCAGAACTCTTCTCCTCCTATTCGATATACAAGGTGTTCTCCACACAGGCAGTCGATTAGTGCCGCTGTTTGTATCAGTACTTTGTCGCCAACATCGTGGCCGTATTGGTCATTGACTTGCTTAAAATAGTCGAGATCTAACACTAAGAGTGAGAGTGGCAGTTTTTTGCTGTCTTGGCGAAAGCGCTCGAAGTTATGGATCAGTGCATGTCTGTTATACACTCCTGTTAGTGCGTCACGAGAGGCCAGTTGGCCTAGCGAGGCCTCAGATGTTTTTCTTTTTACTTCGAGTACGTGACTGGCTAACCAGACGCTCAGAAATGCAGTGACAAAATTAAGTGGAAGCTCCCAAACGACGATAGAGCTACTAAGGATACACTTGTCAATGATTAAGCATAATTGAATGACGAAGCCAACCATGGTCGCGAGCATACCGTATCGTTTACCCAATATTAAATACGACAATACAGGATAGAGAAAGCTCCACACCAATACGCCATTATCAATGGTATAGATATAAGTATTGAAGGAAATTAAACCTATAAAGGAGTAGATGTAACCATTTGACAATATCAAAGACGTACTACTTTTGTAGCTCTTGAACGCGACATAACATGAGAAACTACAAAAAAAACCTTGTGCTAGAGCAACTTGAGGGTAGCTATCAAAAAATCCATTGATGATAATACCAGTTATTGAAAGAGAACCAAGTAAAGTACTTAGCCAGAACAAGACTGCTCGACGCAAGTGTCTAGAAGGGTTAAATATATCTAGCTCCATTAAACCAGCCTTGTATGAATATGTGTTTATGTGAATATCGAATAATAGTATGCTTTTCGCATGGGGAATCAAGCAAGATATTGAACTAGGATCACACATTAGTAACTCCGTGTGATATTATTTAGGACAATTTAAGATTTGATAAATGTAAGTCTTTAAAATAAATACCATTATCTTTGAATTTTTGGAAATAAGTGTGTCACTAAGGGAAATGCATTTGTTCCATATTGGAATTCAGTTCACGTAAAACTTAGTTTTGATATCTCATTCCCTAGTCTCGCTTTTGTATTGAAAGCGATGATAACATTCAGTAAATCTTATCAAAAAGAGTACAGAGGTCTTTGTGGAAAAAGTGGCTATTTTTGTCGACGTTCAAAATATTTACTACACAACAAAAGAGAAGTACCAAGCAAATTTTGACTATAACCAATTGTGGTACATAGCGACTCAAGGGAGAAAAGTAGTAGAAGCGAATGCTTATGCCATTGCATCTCAAGACCCTAAACAAAGGCAATTTCACCATATTCTTAGAGGTATTGGCTTCAACGTTAAGCTGAAGCCTTTCATTCAAAGGCGAGATGGAAGTTCAAAAGGTGACTGGGATGTGGGTATTGCGTTGGATATCTACGAGGTCGCGGATAAAGTTGATCGTGTGGTTTTGCTGTCAGGAGATGGCGATTTTGACGTTTTAGTACAAAGGGTACAGCAGAGATTTGGTACTAAAATTGATGTGTTCGCTGTTCCAGGACTTTGTGCACAATCGCTTATTGATGCATGCGATACTTATATTCCAATTGAGAAAGAGCTGTTACTCGGAAACGTCTAAAGAGTGAGGTAGGTTAGTGCTGTCACTCATTGGCGTGGTTTGTGTTTCTGTACGCTCAGCCTTTGATATATAGCGAGGTTTGTTGCTCTTATGTAACTTCGAGTTCTTTTTCTTTTGCTTCGCTTTTAATATTTGATTGATTTTTTTCTTTCGATTCATTCTTAGTTCCTCTTTTTCTATGAGCGAATAATAACAAAAATCTTATTTTAGTTCATCCAAATAAAATGAAGCAATGCGCTTGTCGTTGAAGTTATGATCAAGCGGATGAGTGACTCGCTAACTTATCATAGGTCAATATAGCATCAGGAGGTATCCGTGTAATTGAATAGTGTTCAAAATATTCATGCCACGCACATAATTTATTCGGTATTTTGTCAATGTTTGCGCTACTATTAGGTCACTTCATACTAAGAACTCTGGCTAATTGGTAGATGAGCTCATTGCAATCCTTATTTATTGTTGAAGATGACGCGAAACTGCGCTCAATGCTTGCCGAATATTTCGTTAAGCATGACTTTGATGTAAAGACCTTTGAAGATGGAAATAGTGCGGTTGATGCTATTATCGAGCTACAGCCGACAATTTTGTTACTTGACCTTATGCTACCCGGCAATGATGGTTTGACTATTTGTAGACAAATAAGATCTAAGTACATGGGTAAAGTGTTAATGCTTACTGCAAGTGATGATGACTTTGATCATGTCGCCGCATTGGAAATAGGTGCAGATGACTTTGTTAGTAAGCCCATTAAGCCTCGTGTTTTACTTGCTCGTATAAGAATGTTAATGAGGCGTGGTGAAGAGTCCTCGGCTTCTTTAGGCAGTGAAACGAGTGAGATAAACATCCTAAATTATGGACGACTTAGCCTGAATCATTCGCGTAAAACTTGTTTGTTGGATAATGCACAGATAAGTATGTCAGACAGTGATTTTGATTTGCTTTGGATATTGGCAAGCTCACCAGATCAAGTGCTCTCTCGTGATGTGCTAACCAAGTCACTTAGGGGTATTGAGTATGATGGTTTGGACCGCACTATAGACAATAAAGTCGTGACTCTACGCAAGAAGCTTGGTGATAGCTCTACAACACCCAAACGTATCATTACCGTCAGAGGTAAAGGTTACTTGTTTGTGCCGGATAGTTGGTAAAGGTAGGTAGAGGTGCATGCGAAGGATTTATATAGAAGCTTTTGCCGGACTGTTACTGTTATTCACGCTCAGTTTAACAGCCTATGAGATTCTCGTTTACCAGATAAATACTGACTATGATTACATTCTAGAAGACCTAGAGGGAGCGGCATTTAGAGAGGTTCTTATGTCTATCTCTGAGAGTCAAGGAGAGAAAGAGGCGCTGACAGTACTGCGTGATTTCATCAACCAAACCGCCAAAACGTTATCTGTTTACCCTATATCAAAAGCACCTACTGAGGTTAGAAAATACTTTAGTGGTGATAGAACTCATTTGTATACTTATTACGATGATGAGCGCGAATTTTGGTTTATGCTTTCCTCTCCGGATATCATCTATCGAGTAAAACCTGACGTTGAATCTAGTCTTCGTAAAGCCATAGCCTTTGATGATGATTTGCTCTGGGGGTTCATTCTAGGTGGTTTCTTTATCTATACGTCCGGACTGATTTGGTTTCTCAGCAGAAGAGTCAGAGTACTTGAAGAAGCAACGGTAAAGTTTGCACAAGGTGACTTTAATTCACGTGCACCTACGGGTAGCCGTTATCGAGTAGGCTCTTTGAACGATAGCTTTAATTACATGGCGGATAAGATTTCTGATCTCATTACGAGTAACCGGTCGTTAACGAATTCTATCGCTCATGATTTAAGAACGCCCATTTTTAGAATTCAATGGCAAGCAGAGATGCTACAAGATGAAGAATTAACCCAAGCACAGCATGATAAAATAGCCAGTATCATCGAGGATACCGAAGAAATGGAGCAGATGGCAGATGAGCTATTGTATTTTGCTAAAGTTGAGAGACCAGATAGTATTTTGAATATCGAGTCTATTGAGCTTCAGAGTTATCTGACGGATTTGGTCAGCAAATTGCCCAGTAATCATGGCAACCTTGTTGAAGTGGATGTTTCAGATTCGATCGTAATTACAGGAGATAGTGCGCTTATCAAACGAGCAATAGGCAACCTTTTGTCGAATGCATTACGTTATGTTGAGCGAAAAATTCGCTTGTCTGCACAGCAAGACTTAAACGATATTTTGATTTTTGTCGAAGACGATGGGCCAGGAATCCCCGTTGAACATTGGAATGTTATTTTCGATCCATTCTATAGTGCAGATCCTTCGAGAAATAAATCCAGTACAGGCTTTGGTCTTGGGCTTGCCATAGTGAAGTTGATAATTGACCGACATGGTGGGGAAATACATGTCGGTGTGAGCTCCCTTGGTGGCGCTAAGTTTACTCTCCGTATCCCTCATTTGTCAGCTTCGCCTGACAAATCGTGACATTTATTAGACAAAGTCATCATATTTACAATTTTAATAATTTTGTACAGTGTTCATTATGAGTTAACACGAGGACAAAATTGATGAAAAAGCTCACTCTGATAATCACGGCACTTACCGCGGCAAATGCTGCTTATGCAGGCGATTCATACATTCGCAATGGTAACATTTACACAAAAGAAAATAGTTGGGTTGCGGAGCTTGGTGCCGTCGGTATGACAGATCTTTATAAAGATCAGAAACATAACTTTGCTCCACTCGCTAATTTTGGTTACCAAGGTGAAGACTTTAACGCCACACTTCAAAGTATTAACTATCGCTTTCTAGGGAAGACGGGTGATCTCTTTAATATGAGTGGTTATCTGGGGACTTCTGGTCTTATGTACGACAAGGATACTTCAGATTTTCTAAAAGGCATGGATAAACGTCGACTCAGTTTAGATCTTGGTATTAATGCTGATTTCCACCTCTCTCAAGGAACGATTTCAACCTATTACCAGCATGATGTTTTAGATACTTACGATGGCTATTTAACAGGGGTTAAATATTTCCTACCTTTGACCATTGGTAAAGCTGATTTTGTTCCGTTTGCAGGCATTTCATACCAAAGTAAAGATTATGTTGATTACTACTTTGGAGTAAAAGATAAAGAGGCGACACAAACACGCAAAGCTTATCAAGGCAGTGGTGATGTGTCTTACAACGTAGGCTATAAGGTTATCTTACCGCTTAGCGAAAACTGGCAGTTGACTCAAACCACGACTTATACCCGTCTTGGCGATGAGATTGCAGATTCTCCTATTGTGGATAGCGCCAATCAGTGGCTTGTCGGAGCGACCGTTTCATACAGCTTCTAGTGCTTATCTTTTCGTTTTTAGCCTGACCATTTGGTCAGGCTTCTTGCTTTGTGCCAAGTTTAGTAAAATATTATTATGTTTATCAATTACATTCATTTTATTCAGTCTTTACCCAAAGTTGCAAAGAGCGTCTACCCAGATATAAAGGGAGCAAAAAAACTTCGCTATAATGCGAGGTTTTGCCTCTGGTCAATGCTCAAACCTTCGGTTCTAAAAACGATGCAACACTTGTTTGAACAACCAGAACTGAGCTCAATAAGAAAGAATAACCCAAGAATCTTTGAGAAGCCGCTAAAACCCTACGTATGTCTCAACTGGCGTCCCCGACAAAGGGCAGTGAAGATTCATGAACATTTCCAAAGTTTGTATCAGATGTATGGTGCCAATATCCATCTCTTTTATGAGAATGGAGGTTGGCAATTAATTGAAATACAAGATTGCGCTATGGTCTTATGCCCTGGGCCTGAGAGAGAGGGTTCGCTTGCTTTGAAGCTGGTTGATTCGAGTAATCGTGATTTGTTTACTCTTGCTTTTAATATATCAACCACACCAATAAGAGGTATTGAAATAGGCGCTTTGCAAGGGCCGAGTGAATACGTTGTTGATCGAGGGGAAGTCATTAAGTCTTTGACAAGAAGCATGCATGGTTTACGACCCAAAGCATTGATGCTTGAAGTTTTGCTCATGCTAGCAAAAGAGTGGAGAATTGAGTCTATCTATGGAGTAACCAATAAAGGACATGTGTATCAGGCGCTAAGATATATGGGCTCAAAGCGTTCTAGCGTCAGCTATCAATATTCTGAGCTTTGGAGCGAGTATGGTGGTACTCAGGTATCCAAATATATGTATAAGATTCCACTAGACCCTGTTCGCAAAGACCCGAGAGCTTTAAATAAGAACAAACGCCGTCTGTATACTAAGCGATATGCATGGTTAGATGAAGTAAGAGCAAACATTCACTCTAGATTAGCTGAGATATCGCCATCAAACACTTAGTAATGAAGCCTCAATCATCACCATCATTTATGCTTGGTGAAGATTTTACACAGTTTTCACTTAAGATTGAATCTACGTGTTAATGTCATTGAAGTTATGCTCACAGATGTTGTATGAGGTATGAGCGTTATGCAAGTTGAAACAAACTCAGGCTTGAGGGTCATAGCGATTTTAGAAGCGTTGAAAGGTGTTCTTTCTTTTGCGGTTGTGTTGGGAATTTATTTTTTTCCCAGTAAGGATTTACGGCAATTGACGGAGCTCCTTGTACAATATTTTCATCTTAACCCAGTGCACCCAATATCTGAAATGATAATAGATCTGTCAAGGCGTGTGCCTGAGCTAAACATGAATGTACTCATGGGGGTAGCAGGGGGCTATACACTGATTCGATGGATTGAAGCCTATGGCCTTTGGAATGAGTTTCGCTGGACTGAATGGTTAGCACTGATTAGTTGCGCAATCTATGTACCTTTTGAAATTTATGCTTCCATCCATCATCCGAGTCTAGTCAGCGTAACATTGCTTGTGATAAACCTTGGAATCATTGCTTATATCGCAAGGACACTCTATAGTAAGCCAGACTCAGATTTCGCAGTGCAAAATTGATTTGTGCTAAGTGTCATATTTATGTTGTAAAACCAATATAAAATACACGGAATAGTGTAACTAGGTGTGAAAAGTTGTAAGTCTGAGTGTGCTATGACTGGCTTCATCGGTGAAAACAGTTAGAGTTTTAAAAGCAGGACTTATGCTTGTATGTAAAAGGCAAAAAACGTCAGGAGAATACCATGGATAGATATTGCCCGAATTGTGGAATAGAGATGATTGATAAGAACCAGATCTCTATATGCCCGAGAAATGATATTGGAGAGTGTTCTTATGACGGGTATAAAAACGCCGTAGCTCAAAATAATGATGAGTATTCAATCGTAGATTTTGATAAAACAATCGAGAAAGAATGTTCTACTCCAGCTCAAGCTTGATATGCTACATGCTGATGGACAAAGCCCGCGATAAGCGGGCTTTGTGTTTTTTAATCCTCTCAATAAGTAATCTGTTGAAAAATTTTCGAAAAATGCGGTATCTGTTTTATGCTGTCGGAATATAAGTATCAGTTGACCGCATTCTATATAACTTGTATGAATACTGAGTTGTATTTTGAATTTTTGCAAAGGTTCAAACTAGAAAATCAGGTCACATCTATGAATAGATATCATTTAATGAATTTCGACGAGAATTCTTATAATATCATAATCTTTATTAGCGCTCGCTAAAATAATAGTTCTGTTTGAAGGCGAATAATGCAAATATGTTATCATTTTTATATGAGTAAAATTTGATGCTAAGTCAACTTTTCTTGTATTGTATTTGACATTGTTGATTTTAAAAATTTACCTGTACTTTCATATTGCCAAAAATAACACTTAAATTTATATTGACTCACATCATATTTCGCTGAATTTTTGTGATGAAATATATTATCAAGTTATTTTTTGACTAAAGATAATAAAATGCCAGATTTATTAATAGTTAGCTTTGGTTTTTAACCTTTTGAATGTTATAGATCTTTCACTTTTTCCCATGATATTCAATGTGTTTCTTATGTAGTGAAACTGATTGCACTTTTGATATATAGCCTAATAGTGAATATAAAATTCAAACAGAAATAAACAAAAATGACATAAATATCAATGTTGGTTATTAATCTTAGTTGATAGATATGATTTTTGGATGTAGTATTTCTTCTAAAAGTAAAAATTACAATATTTTCGTGTACCTGATCACCTGATTAAGTGTGCTGGTGAGATGTCATTTTTTAATGAAAAGATTTTGGTCATGTTCATATAAATACATTAAGGAGAGGCTATGACTGAGAAGTTTGTTCAGACAATATCTAGTGTTAACTACAATAAAGGTGTTTTTTCTCTTTATTTTGTAGGTCAAGATCAGAAAAGTATGGCAAATGGTGTGATGGCAGAAAGTGATAATGAGCTTGAGCTTAAACAAGTCGTACATATGCCCGCATCCGGTTTTATGTACATGGTATCTATGATTAAGAATATGTTAGAAGATCCCCGAATGGGGGAGGAATTTGACAAACTCGTCGCGGCGGGTTTTTTGCCCGCTGGTGATGCCGCTGAAAGCACCATACAAGAATCAGTTAGGGAAGAGAACACTACCGCCAAAAATAGCGCACCCCAAGCGAAAAAATAACACGTTTGGGTTGATATGGACAAAATATCTATCACACATCAATCAATCGATCTTCCTTTAGCTCAGATACAACAAGTGATAGGTGGAGTGATGCTGCTCAGTCAGCATTCGCCACTTCATCGCCGATACCTCGTTGCAGAGTGGCAGCAACGTATTATGCCAGCGTTGACATTAAACCAATTTTGCTATTACGAAGATGAACATGGGAGTCCAATTGCATTTTGTAATTGGGCATTCGTCTCTGAGCAAATTCGTGAAGAATTACTCTCTGGCGTACGTGAAATATCTCCATCGGACTGGCGTTCAGGCCAGTGCATTTATATTCCAGAGATGATTGCGCCGTTCGGCCATGGCCGCGAAGTGGTTAACGATCTTCGGCGCCGTATCTTCGTTCCGTGGAAGGGACAGAAAGTCTGTACTGTTCGCGGCAAAGTGGATACTCAAAATGATTGCTGTATACGAAAAATACAGTGGTTTTCTATTTAACTCCTAAACAAGAGGCTGGCTTATGGGAAAACCATTCTGGAGAAGTGTTGAATACTTCTTCTCAGGGAACTATTCCGCCGATGAAGGGAATAACAATATTGTCGCCATTGGCTTTGGTGGAAAAATTCATGCCCTTGGTGGTGATGATCATATTACAGTTGGATCGGTCGATGCAATTGTATATACCGCGAGCGGCAACGATACGGTCGTCGGAGGTTCCGCAGTTTTAAGAGTAGAAGACACTACAGGTCAGCTTTTTGTGAAAGGCTCTGCTGGGTATGCAAATATTGACAAAAACGGTGATGGTCATGTGTCATTTTCTGGCGCTGCTGGTGCTGTGTCAATTGATCACTTAGGTCATCATGGAAATGTAAGTTATGATGGCACTGCAGCTTACAATGGCGTTAAAAGGAAAGGAGTCAGTGGCAATGTCTCTTACAAAGGTGTGGGTGGTTACAATGCTCTTTGGCATGAAACTAACCAAGGCAACTTATCCTTCACTGGTGCGGGTGCAGGGAATAAATTGGATCGAACGTGGTTTAACCAATATAAGGGTTCACGCGGTGACGTGACGTTCGACGGTGCGGGTGCTGCAAACAGTATTAGTTCTCGCGTAGAAAGCGGCAGTATCATTTTTCGTGGTGCGGGAGCTGACAACCACATAATACGAAAAGGCAAGCAGGGTGATATTACCTTGCAAGGTGCGGGTACATCAAATCGTATTGAACGTACTCGTCAAGTGGATGATATATATATCGCAACACACGGAAATATTCGTTTTGAAGGGATGGGGGCATACAATAGTATATACTCCGACGTGGCGAATGGTGATATCCATTTTTCTGGAGGTGGCGCTTATAACACGATCACTCGTAAAGGGAGTGGCAGTGGCTTTGACACTCAAGGAGTCGAATATGCTAGAGCCGAGGATATTGTTCTCACCTCCGGGCAGATGCATGGCACATCGATTGATCACAATAACACTTTCCATGCAGTTAACGCCGTAAAATCAGAGCGAGAGCCGAATACCTACCTGTTTGCTATTGCAGACGGCACTTACACCAAAATCAACAAAATTCGTCTCTATAACGATACAGAAACTAACGAGCTTAAGTACTACTCAGAAGCTTGGTTCAAAAAGGGTAATCATTTATCCGATCTTGCACATTCCGATGTTTCGTTTTCTGGAGGTTTTGAGTCAAATCCGATCAATGGTGGTTACACCCTGTCTAATATCAAACTCGAACATCAGCAATCGGTAACTGTCCATGCCGTCGAAAAAAATCTCACAGAATATGAGTGGGTGACTTACGCAAATGGTGCAGTAATTGATGCAAAAGACGTGGCATTGTCGGATGCAAAAATGGGTGGCCACGCCATTTACACTGATGGCACGGTAGTTGACGTTAAAGCGGTAAAATCGCACCGAAAACCGAACACTTATGTTTACGCTAAAGTCCTAGGGCCCTATACAAAAATAGTGGTCGTGGAGCTTGCCAATGATACCGCAACAGGCGCGCTTAAATACCAAGCTCGTTCTTGGTACAAAGAAGGTGATCACACCGCCAACCTAGCCAATGAGGATATAACATCTGCCAATGGATTCCACTCTATGGGCAAAGGTGGCTACTCGTTAAGTGACCTTAATTACAGTGTTAATGTGGTCAGAAGCACTAGCGAAACGGTTGCGGATATCGATGAGTATAGTGACCAAACCTTGTTTAAGTCAGCGACTGATAGCGGTGAAAGTTCGGGTGATGTGCGCTTTCATGGTGCTGGTGGTGGCAATGTCATCAAATCGGACGTCACTCACGGTAACGTCTATTTTAATGGCAGCGGTATTGCCAACGTCATCTTACATAATTCTCGATACGGGAATACAGAATTTAACGGCAGTGGGGCAGCCAATGTCATCATTAAAAGTGGCGAACAAGGCGAGCTCAACTTTCGTGGTGCAGGCTCGGCTAATGTCCTTGTGCACAAAAGTCAGCAAGGGAAAATGGATGTATACGCAGCCGGAGCAGTCAATGTATTGGTTCGTATTGGTGATGGTCAATACCTTGCGCATTTGCTGGCTTACGGCAACATTTCCGTTCACAAGGGCAATGGTAGTAGCCGTATAGTGATGTTTGGTGGTTACAATACGCATACTCAAATTGGATCTGGTAACGGGCTGTGGGTGGCTACCGGTGGCTTCAACGTCATGACACAAATGGGCAAAGGTGATGTGACGTCGGTAGCTACAGGGGGGGCAAATGTGGTTACTAAATTGGGTAATGGTGCTCTAACGGCAGCTGCACTAGGTGGCGCGAATGTGATTACTCATGTTGGTAGTGATGAAGTAGAGTCTAACACTGCGGCTGTGGTGTTGGGCGGTGCTAATCTTCTGACTAAAACAGGAAAAGGGAATGTCCTTGCTGTCATGGGTGGTGGCGCAAACGTCCTTACACACGTTGGTGATGGCACTGCAACTGGCGTAATGGTCGGTGGTGCGAATATTCTGACCAAAGTGGGCAATGGTGATACGACTGGTATTATGTTTGGCATAGGTAACGTTCTAACCCATATCGGTAGTGGCCAAACACATGGAGTTATGGGCGCCGCAGGAAATATTTTTACTAAAATCGGCGATGGTACTTCAATTGCAGCCATGATTGGTGCAGGTAATATCTTTACCCATGTCGGGGAAGGCAATGCATTGGCTGTGATGGGAGGTTTTGGTAACGTCTTTACTAAAATCGGCGATGGCGACGCTCTTGCCTTGATGGTGGCAGAGGCCAATGTGTTTACTCATATTGGTGATGGTACGTCGGTGGCCTTAATGTTAGCCAAAGGCAACATCGCAACAAAGGTGGGTAACGGACCTGCACTCGCGGCAATGGTCGGTAACGCGAATATCTATACACATGTGGGCCGTGGGAGTACATTCGGAGCCATGATTGGTCAGGCGAATGTCATGACTAAAGTGGGTAATGATCTCACGGCGGCCTTAATGCTCGGTAAAGCAAATATCTACACCCATGTCGGTGATGGTACCAGTATAGGATTATTTGCGGGTGAAGCAAATGTGATGACCAAGGTCGGTAACGGTACAACCTTGGCAGCGATGTTTGGTAAATCCAACATCATGACTCATGTTGGAGATGGCTTAACCGGTGTTTTGGCACTGGGCGAAGCCAATATTGTCACTAAGATAGGCGATGATTTCATGGGTGTTGTGGCAGCTGCAAAAGCGAATGTGGTCACTCATGTTGGTGATGCGACAACAGCCGCTTTGTTAGCGGGTAAAGGCAATATCCTGACCAAAGTTGGTCAAGGCACCACTGTGGGTTTGCTGATTTCCGATGTGGGTAACGTGATGACTCATGTCGGGGATGGTAAAACTATTGGCATTAGTAAAGGTAAGGCTAACATCATTACTAAAGTGGGCGATGGCTTAGGTGTTAATGTCGGTTGGGGGCAAGCCAACGTGTTTACTCAGATTGGTAGTGGCGATCGCTACAACTTTGCTAAAGGTGATGCGAACATTATTACCAAAGTGGGTGACGGCGAAGAAATCACTGTTGTACAAGGTAAAGCTAATATTATTACCCATGTGGGTGATGGTGATGATTACACTGGCGCTTGGGGGAAGGCAAACGTTATTACTAAAGTGGGTGACGGTCGCAATGTTTTACTAGCAAAAGGTGAGGCTAACGTTGTTACTCAAGTAGGAGACGGTGATAGTTATAACGCACTATGGAGTAAAGGCAATATTGTTACCAAAGTTGGTGATGGTATACAGGTGACCGCAGCACAAGGCAAAGCCAATATTACGACCACAGTAGGCCATGGTTTGGGTGTGATTGTTGCCTCTGGTGATACCAATATCAACACCAAAGTCGGTGACGGTGTTTCGGCTAATGTTGTCTGGGGCAAGTACAACATTACCAATAAAGTGGGTGATGGTCTGAATGTCACAGTGATGAAGGGGAAAGCGAACGCCAATATTCATGTTGGGGATGGCTTAAGCATTAATGCCTCTTATGCGCAAAATAATGTAGCAATCAAAATCGGTAATGGTGATTTCTACAGCTTGGCGGTGGCATCAAGTAATACCAGCAGTAACAAACTTGCTAGCTTGTTTGACAATATCAAACAAACGGTCTTGGGAGTTGGTGGTAGTCAGGCAATTAATTACTTAGTGCAAGGTGACGAAGGCTCATCTTCTGGTACGCGCAAAGGTCGTGGTGCTATTGCAACACCAGAAATTACCAAACTGGATGGCTTCCAAATGGCTGCCATTGAGGAAGTGAGTTCTGACTTAGGTCGTCGTTTAACTGGCAGCGTGACAAAGGTAGATACGCCTGATCTTAACAAGATGCAGCATGATCTAGACCTTGATGTATCATCAAGTCAAACATCTAACCGAATTGTTAACGGCGATGTTGAGCAAGGCGATTATGGTCGGCAATCAGAATTAGCAATAAAATCATCGCCACAAGCCAATGCAATAAGCAAACATGCAGCACAAAATGAGGCGTCACAAAATGCTCTGTTGGATAGGGATCACGCACAAGCGGATAGCCAACGTCTAGAGCAAGAAAAGAAGGCGCAGCTCGATGTCGTTGTGGGTTCGCAAAGTCAGTTAGAATCAACCGATCAACAAGCTTTGGCAAGCAATGGCCAAGTTCAATACGACGCGATGAAAGATGAATCGGAAGAGGTGATTGCCGAGCTGACAAAAGTCGCGAAAGGTCTCAATACCCTCGATGGTCAAGCTATATACACAGGCGAGTCGGGTGACCAATGGCGCGATCTCTTCGCAGACGGCCTACTCGGTAATATTCAAAGCAAGCTTGATGGTGCTAAGCAGTTAGCCAATGACAAGATTGCTGGGGCGAAGCAGATTCAGGCGAACAATAACAGCAAAGTCAAAGCTACCGTTGCAAAGTCTGAAGCGGGTGTAGCAAAAGGTGAGCAAAATCGAACAGGAGCAGATCAAGACATTGCTGATGCTAAAGACGATATAGAAAGACGTAAAGTTGATGCTTTTGCGAAAAGTAACGAAGCGAAACAGGCCGAATCTGATGCGTACAAGGCATCAAACGCGGCGCAGTCTCGTGGTGAGCGAGACGTCTTGAATGCAGAAAATAAAGCGACCCAAGCGCAGACAGATGCGAAACAAGCCAAACAAAACGAAGGTGATCGTCCTGACCGCGAGGGCGCAATTGGTAGTGGTCTTTCGGCTAACGGTTATACCGTAGAAGCAGGCAATGAAACAGGCAGTCATGTTGACGGACAAAGCAAAGTTTATGGAGACGGCAGGTTCAGTGAGGGGTTGAACGAGGATGAACAAGGCGCTTTTGAAGAGGCGATGAATGCTGTTAATCGCTTGCAAATTAGCGCAGGTATTCGCCAAAAATACAGTAGTCGTACGATCACCTCAATGTTCACTGAGATAAACACAGATAGTATTGTTCTGCCAACTAGCGCCTCTCAGGGTGAGAATCGCAAATATATCCACTTGTCAGGCGTGAAGACCGATACTCCCATTTTGTCAGCGAGTGAAAACAAGGAACTGCAAGCCTTAGGTGAAAAGCAGTACGCAGAGAGAGGCAAACAGAGAGAAAATGGCGATATTGCAAGTGATGGTACGCAAACACACACTAAGAACTACCAATCCCGAGACCTCGTTCTAGAGCCAATTTCGCAATCAGAAACCATCGAATTAGGCATGCCAGAAATTGACCAAAAAGCACTAGCTGATGTTGCAGAGCGTGAAAATGTGATCATTGGGGTGCGTCCTATTGACGGCAAGTCTAAATCGCTGATCGCTTCAAAGATGTATAGCAGTAAAGGTCTATTTGTTAAGGCAAAAAGTTCTGATTGGGGGCCAATGTCGGGATTTATTCCAGTGGATCAGGCGTTTGCCAAAGCTTCAGCAAGAAGAGACATTGAGAAATTTAATCGACACGCTGAGCAATCTATTCAATCGGGCAATGCAGTAAGTGCCGATTTGTACCTCAATCAGGGACGAGTTGATGAGTTGATTTCAAAATACCAGTCTTTAACGCCATTGGAGTTGGATCCAAACAGCGGTATGTATAAAACAACCGCAATCAATGGTGAACAAGTCGTCACTTTCTTGTTGAATAAAGTGACGGTAAATGGCGATGACCTATGGCATGTTCACTACATGAAAGAGGGTGAGTTAGCGCCATTTAAGGTCATGGGCGATCCCGTGTCTAAACAGCCAATGACAGCAGACTACGACTTGCTGACTGTGATGTATCCTTATGGGGATTTAGGTCCACAGGATAAGGTCAAACAGCCATTAAATTGGGAACAGTGGAAAGAGTCTGTTACATACGAAGATTTAACGCCCAAGTACAAAGAACTATACGATAATGAAGCCTTGTACAACAAAAAAGATGGGCCAAGCCTTGGCAATGTCAGTAATCGCCTAAAAAGGCTCAAGAGCGTAATCAATGCCGGGTTGGAAAGAACCAATGGTCTAGAAATGGTTCATCATGGAGCCGATGATTCAAATCCTTATGCGGTTATGGCAGACAACTTCCCTGCGACATTTTTTGTCCCAAAAAGTTTTTTTGCTCAGGACGGCTTAGGTGAAGGTAAAGGCTCGATCCAACACTACTTCCATGTCAATGAGTGGGGGGCGGTCGTTATTCGCAGTCCGCAGGAGTTTTCCAATTTCCAACAGGTCGCAATTAATGCAAGCTATCGAGCCTCATTCAACGATAAGTGGAATCATGGCTTGGAAGAGCCATTATTTACGACCAAACGCAAATTGTCCCATGAATTTCTCAATGCCAGAGATGAGCTAATTAGGCGGCTATCAAAGGAGACATCGCAACGCCTTGAAGCACTGGGTCCAAAACGTCGGCCTAAGCTAAAACTCAATATTGATAGTTCGATGACTCCCCTTGAAAGGCGCAAGTTTGAGTATGAAAGACAAGGACTTCTTGTCGCGTCTGGATCATTTGGGTTGGTGATTCGAGACCCAGAGGATGCCAGTGTTCTCATTAAAGACGTTGGACAAGGGTTGGAAGGCGCGCAAGCCGAATCCCAATATTTCAATCAATTCTATGGCGAGGACAGTTCACAGGTCTACCGAGATGCAAATGGCGATGTCTTTCTCCGAATGTTGAAAGTTCCAGGAGTTCCGGTCGCGGATCTTGCCCCTGAGGATATTCCTCACAATGCGAGAGAAATGTTCCTAAAAATGGTCTCAGATCTGACTGAAGCCAATATCTATCACAAGGATCTTCATCTTGGTAATGTGATGTATGATGCCGCGAGCCAGCGTTTTTGGCCAATTGACTTTGAGAGTGCGGTTGATCTGAGTTCGGGCGAGCAGCTTAAGAATCACCAAGCCGATGCCGTTATGTTCGAGAAAAGTCTTCAGAAACTGGCACAGCAAGACCGAGATGGCATCAATCCAGCTTCAGCAAAAACCGAGGATGTTAGTACATGGAGCAGGCATACTGTCACGCCGGCACCAGAGGGTGGTTCGACACGTTTTGAGGCCCAACTTATCATCCAGTTGGAAAATGATCGCGTTGTGGGTAATGCGGCAGCCAATCTTGCTGCCAAACATCCTGACAATAGTGTGATTGTTCAACTCGATGATGAGGGTCGGTACCGCGTCGTCTATGGCGATGTTTCACAGCTTTCTGGCAACCTACGTTGGCAACTCGTGGGTCATGGCCGCAATCGTTCAGGGAGTCAGAATACTCACTTAAGTGGTTATAATCCCGAGGCTTTGGCTAGTGCACTGATCAAGTTCAATCAAGAATTTGGCCGTTCTGAAAATCTGAATGTCACGCCAAGTTATATCAGCGTAGTGGGCTGTTCCTTGGTTGAAGAAGACAGTCAGAGAAGTTTCGGTCATCGCTTTATTAAGGCCATGGATACCAATGGTATTCAAAGCGATATCTCTTTACGTAGTTCAGATCTTGCCGTTGATGACTCGGGTAGAAAACACACTCTGGCCGAGAATAAAAAATGGGTGAGGAAAGCTAAGCACCACAAAGTGGTATTGCGTTGGAATGAGCAAGGTGAAGCTATCGCTAGTGATGAGCTTATTCGCAGCGGCGTCGCCGAAGGAGACATCAACCTTTCCCATATCGGAGCGAGTCATCTTGAACAGCCAGCGCGAGGTGCCATTGGCAGTAATATTCAAGTATTTGAAGCGCCCAAGGGACACAAGGTTAACACTAAAGCTCCGGTCAGCTCCGAAGGCGAAAATAAACTCAGCTACTCAGGTAACATTCAAGTCAACGTGGGCGATGGCGAGTATACGGCAGTCAACTGGGGGACCTCCAATTTAGGCATTAAGGTCGGTACTGGTGGCTTTAAGTCATTAGCGTTTGGTGATAATAATGTCATGCTCCACATAGGTAACGGTGAGAGTAAGCACAGCGTCGATATTGGTGGCTACAAAGCTCTAGAAGGTGCGCAGATGTTCATTGGTAATCGCAACGTAAGCTTTAACTTGGGCCAAAGCAATGATTTAGTTGTGATGATGGAAAAGTCAATGCCTACTCCGCCGCTAGTCAATCCATTTGATGGTGCTGTGCGTATTTCAGATGTGCTGAAAAGTATTGCAATCTCAGGAGAAGGCCATGACTGGCTGAGTGCCCAACAAAAGCAATGGACACTCTCGGGAGCAAAGAAATTTGTTAAAGATATGTCGGGGTTGGACCTAAGCAGTAGTGTGGATTACACCACTTTGGTCGAATTAGATTCCCAGAACCAACCTAGTAGCCGTGGTTTGAAATATGACACGGAAGCTGCGTTAAATAAGCGATATAATCAATGGTTAAGTGGCAATAACAGCACTGCGAACCATACTCGTGCAGATAAGTTTCGTAATGCCAATCAGCAGCTTTCGTTTAATTTTGCCGTAGGAGGCCAAGGGTCAGACATTCAAGTGACCACTGGGAACTGGAACTTTATGTTCGGCGACAATGTTCAGTCTATTTTGGATACCAATCTTGGCTCGCTATTTGGCTTAATGACGCAGCAGTTCTCATCCACAGGCCAAGCAAGAACAACCTTCACTTATAACCTCCAAGATTTGCCCCGTCAGATCAAGAATAAGTTGTTGGGGAAATGGTCTGGTGTGGGTGCAGAGACGACACTTGGCGACATTTTCGATGTCGATTACACCGCATCAGGCCAAATAGTTTCTCGCAGTGGGGAAGATGTTGATGGTGTATCGATACTCAAAGAAATGTTGGAAGTCATTGGTGAGTTCAGCGGCGATCAGCTGCAAGCTTTTTTTGATCCAGCCAAGTTGCTAGATAGTCTCAAATCGGGTCTGGATATGGGCGCCGATGGTATGAAGTCTTTCGCCCAAACTCTCGGACTAAGAGAGAAATCAGCAGAAGATGAAAACATCTCCTCAGTTTTCATCAATGGTGATAACACAGATAGTGCGCAAGGCAGTACAGATACCAAAGTCACTGAATCGCCAACAACACAAGATCGTGCTTTTGGTTTCCATTCACTTAATTTACCGAACGTATTTGCGACTATTTTTAGCTCTGACAAGCAGAACGAGATGCAATCGTTGGTGGCGGATCTTAAAAATAACCTTACTGCTGATCTTCTCAATATGGAGGAGAAAACGTTTGACTTCTTTCGTAGCAGTGGACATCTGCAAGATGATGGTGACATCAATGTATCCCTTGGTAATTACAACTTCAATTGGGGTGGGGATGGTAAAGACTTGGGAGCATATCTAGGAGACAATAACAATTTTTGGGCTGGACGAGGCGATGATGTTTTCTACGCCATGGGCACGTCAAATATCTTTACGGGTGGAAATGGTAATGATACAGGCGTTCTAATGGGACGTGAAAACATGATGTTTGGTGGTGATGGTCACGACACGGCAGTCGTTGCAGGCCGCATCAACCATGTTTTCCTTGGTGCGGGTGATGATCAGTCATTTGTGTTTGGCGAAGGTGGTGATATTGAAACTGGCTCAGGTCTTGATTATGTTGTCACCACAGGCAATTTTAATCGCGTGGATACGGGGAGTGATCAAGATTATTCCGTTACCATTGGCAACAATAACCAAGTGGAGCTGGGGGCTGGAAACGACTTTGCGAATGTGTTTGGCAATGCTAACCGTATTAATGCCAGCAGGGGCAATGATGTTGTCAAACTCATGGGGTATCACGCCGTATTGAACGGAGATGATGGCGACGATCACCTCATTGCTGCTGCTATCTCTAAGTTCAGCCAGTTTGATGGAGGTGCTGCTCACGACGTACTGGTACTTGGCGGCTACCAAAACACTTTTAAAGGCGGTACAGGTGTGGACACTTTTATGGTGAGTGGGGACATCATTGATAACCTTGTACAAGATATTCGCAGCGAAGACAATATTGTTTTCGATGGCGTCGACTGGCAGAAACTGTGGTTCGAGCGCAGTGGCTACGATCTTAAATTGTCTATCTTACGTGATTCTGTAGGGCAGAGCGACCAATCCAAGTTTGAGCAGATTGGCTCGGTTACCTTTAATGACTACTTCAATAGCAACCGTGCTGAGATTGTGGTTGCGATGGGGGAAAAAGACGAGGTCGGTGAGCGAGAGTATACGGCATTGTCAGAGGGTTCGATTGACGTGCTGGTCCAAGCCATGAGTGGCTTTGAACCTCAGGTGGGTGAGAATGGCTTTATTGATGGTCTAGACAGCCAGTCACAGGTTACGATAGCTACGGCTTGGATGGGCGTTAATCACAAAAAAGGAACCATAGTGTAAACATTGCCAACATATAAACGAAAGCCGCCCCACATAATTGGGCGGCCTTTGGGTGTATGTAAGGGCCATTATTTGACTTACTTTTTCTAACTGCTGTAGTGTGTTTGAAAGAAAAGCAACCGGGCTAAATAAGTATTCGATGAGAGGAAAATATGTTTCGATATATTCAACGTCGTAGATGCATATTTCGGAGCATTCCGATCAGTTATTTCGGGATTATCCGATCACCCATTTCGGTTTAA
>NZ_BSPW01000075.1 GCF_030161235.1 Vibrio zhanjiangensis
GAATGTAAGGATACGACAGAGTCGAATGGTATTTATCCCGTCAAGATCCCTCAGTAATGACACAGTTCGTCTAAAAACAGTGTGCCACCATCGGCTTGTGAGGCTGCTCCTTTTCTATCTGTTGTTGCTCCGGTAAACGCGCCTTTGATATGACCAAAGATTTCGCTTTCCATCAAGTCTTTGGGGATAGCGCCGCAGTTGATGGCGACAAAAGGTTTATCTCTGCGTTTACTTTCTCGGTGAATAGCCTCAGCGCACACTTCTTTACCCGTGCCACTTTCACCAATAATAAATACACTGGCGTTGGTTGGCGCGACTGAATCTATGATTTTATAAACACCTTGCATTGGTAAACAAGCGCCAATAAAGCCATGAAAGCGATCCCTGTCAAATTTGGCTTCGATGTTTTCTACTAAATGTTCCAGTTTTGCTTGTTGTAGATGCAGGTTGATAGAAGTCTTTAATCTATCCGCCTGAATCGGCTTTTCTAGGAAGTCCTTGGCTCCTTTTTGCAGCAAGTTTACAGCGGTATCGACGGAACCATGGGCGGTGGCAATAACGACGGAAGTCGGAACTTGCTTTTCATTGATCCAGTCCAAAATATCTTCGCCGTCCATATCAGGTAGCTTGAGATCAGAAGTGGACCCCAATGGTTGGACACATAAACTAATTCCTTAAGTGGTTGATCCAGCTTATG
>NZ_BSPW01000076.1 GCF_030161235.1 Vibrio zhanjiangensis
GAATGTAAGGATACGACAGAGTCGAATGGTATTTATCCCGTCAAGATCCCTCAGTAATGACACATATTACTTCCTGAAAATGAGAGAAAAGAAAGTCAACGTATTATAACAATTCATTTATATCAACAAGATACAAGTATTATTTTGTCCATCTTAAGCAAAAAATCAAAATGGTTTGGGAGCATAGCCTGTCATCACATTTAACTCGAGAAACTTACCCAACTTAGTCATGGGATGCACCACTACTAGGCCTTTAACCGATTTTTTTAATTTACCAATATCAGCCTGTTCTGCCTTGGTAATTTCGCGAGAAAAAGCCATGGCTTTCAGTTTTTTACGCTCTTTATTTAAATCATATGTTTGCTTACTTTTAATCACATGGGCTTTTTTGCTGAGTTTCTCGATTTCATCAGCAAATTTTGTCACCAATTCTTGGTCACCACGAGTTTTAGCAGAATCCAACTTACGCTGGAATTGGTCAAGGCGGTTAGTAATGTTTTGCAGTTCTTGCTTGGTGCTCATTGCATGATTCTCTGGGAAACAAAAAGGTTAGCGAGCTTACCACAGAAGCCGTGCTCTGTATCGCCAAACAACCAAGTTTTAATAAACTTCGAGCTGTTACTATCATTCAGCAATGCTGGTGAAATCTACGCTGCTTTATCTAATTCAATAAACTAGACACACGACATTCGGCTATTTGTGTTGACTAAAACCCATTCATCCCGTATCCAATATTCGATTATAAGCTCCCCAGACAATCAGCAATAACGGATGTGAACACTAACACAATATATTTATTAATCAGTAATTTAGACAAACTCAAATAGCCCACCCCCACTAAACTCAGTAAAAATTAAAAATTATTTTATCAATAAGGTGTGCCTATATCTGCATATTGACTAATCTTAAAATAGTAAACGGTTGAGTAAGCTCTACTACCAATCTTCCTCTACTTTGAGATAGGTGTGGATCGACACTCAGCTTAACGTAACTTGGCACTAACATTGGCGCCCTAAGAACCACTGAAAACAGGATGTTTGTATGAGCCTTACAATTCGAAGCCGCCTCTACATTTTGGCCCTCGTACCTTTATTAATCATCGCATTGGGTATGCTTGGTTTTACCTATGTAAAAACCAATGAGCTTAATGCTCAGCAAATTGAAGTCACTCGAAATAACATGATGGAGATGAAAAAAGAGGAACTTAAAAACTATCTCCAAATGGCACAGTCTGCAGTGCAACCTTTGCTTGATAAAGGAGCCAGCCTTGAGGAGGCCACGCCAATTTTAAAAGCACTCAAATACGGTAAAACTGGCTATATGTTTGGCTACAATTCTAATGGTGTTAAACGAATTCAGGGCAACAACACCCAAGGGCTTGGGGACAACTTATGGGATTTGCAGGATAAACAAGGTAACTATCTCATACGTGATCTCATTCGCAATTCAAAAACGGGGGATTTCACTACCTATTACTTCCCTAAACCCAGAGAAACCGTCGCTTTACCTAAACTTGCTTATTCTATCTACATTTCCGAGTGGGATCTTATGCTGGGTACCGGTTTTTATACCGATGACATTGATGCTATTGTCACCGACATGGAAAACACCACCACCGAAGCATTGCAAGAAACGCTATCCGCTATCATTGTTTTCTGTATCATCATCGCGGCTATTGTTGCAGTATTTTCGGTTGGGGTAAACCGTACCATTCTTAAACCACTAGAACTTTTCGATGCTTCTATCACATCCTTTGCGAGTGGAGATGCCGATCTCACAGCACGAATGGAAGATTTTAAAGCACCTGAATTCTCACGACTCAGCAAGAACTTCAATGCCTTTGTTGCTAGCCTTCAAACCATCATCCGCAGTGTAAGTGAAGTCGGACAACAAGTAGTGGCTGAAACGACCAATATGTCAGGGCGAGCAACCAAAGTGGATGAACTGGCCTCTGGACAGCGCGAAGAAACAGAGCAAGTCGCCACTGCGATGACCGAGATGACAACCACAGCCTCGGAAATATCGAACAACGCAAGCCAAGCAGCGGACTCAGCGAAAGAAGCCGACGACAATGCCAAAGAAGCACAAAATATTGTCAACTCAGCGGCGAAATCCGTCGAAGCCCTTGCCGAGGAAGTGTCTAAAGCAAATGGGGTTATTTCTCGCTTAGAAAGTGACGTTCAAAATATCTCATCTTCTCTTGAGGTTATTCAAGATATCGCCGAACAAACCAATTTGCTGGCGCTTAACGCCGCTATAGAAGCGGCTCGAGCTGGCGAACAAGGGCGCGGATTTGCGGTGGTCGCAGACGAGGTACGTAAACTCGCAAGCCGAACTCAAGACAGTACAGGCGAAATTCATCAAATGATTGAGCAGCTTAAATCCGCTTCAGACGACGCCGTGAGAGCAATGGAATCAAGTCGAAAACGCGGTGCAAGTACAGTAGAAGAAGCCAACGCAGCTGCCAGAGCACTTGTTCAAATTCAAGAATCCATTGGTACCATTATGGATATGAACTCGCTTATCGCGACAGCAACAGAAGAGCAAAGTATTGTCGGTCAGGAAATCTCCGAGCGGATTGTGGTTATCTCAGACCAAAGTTCTCAATCTGCTGAGCTGGCGAACGAAAATAAATCAGGCAGCCAAGCACTCAATCACAGAGCAAACGAACTCTATGATTTGGTCGGCCGGTTTAAAGTATAACCCTTTCCCACGCCCGCTTTGAGCGGGCTTTTTTATCCTTCTTTTACTATTCCTGTCCTCTTAGCACGTCACCCCAAAGCCAGAGAGTAAAAGCTCATATTATTGAAGTGCGTCTCAATAAAAACGTAGTTGCGTATTTATCTTTCAATAATTTCCCTAAATCACACGCAAAGTTATTGACTAATTAGCACAATTAAATGCCCCAATTTTTCTATGTGCGTAATTTGTGTGTAACTTGTAGATAGGTTCTTCAAGAACCCAAAAACAAATCAAATGCTTGATGTTTGTCGTAGGCCAAGTTCAACAATATCTTCTACTACTCAAAGGAAAGTAACATGCATAATAAGATTATAAGTTGTTGTATTGCCTCAGCGTTTTCACTAATTTCAACGTCAGGGCTTGCACAACAAGGCGAGGTCAAATCCATTTCTGTCGCAGGTCAAAACCTTGCTCCTTTACTCACAGTCGCAAATGAAAAAGCCATCAAAAATAAGTATATCGTCGTACTTAAAAAGCCAGCAATGATGCTTGAAGGCTCTCAAGCATTCGTCGACTTTACGCAACAAACAGTAAGCGGTTTGGCAAATAGGCACGCTATACAGACAGAGAGAATATATGATCACGTGCTAAGTGGATTCTCTGCCACACTAAGCAAAGAGCAACTGAAAGCACTTCGCTCTGATCCACAGGTTGATTATATCGAGCAAGACCGAATTGTTTCTATCGATCCAGTGTTATCCGATGAAGGCACCCAAACTAACGCAGTGTGGGGGTTAGATCGCATTGATCAACGAAGCTTACCACTAAGCGGTAGCTACACCTACAACTACGACGGAACAGGTGTCACCGCCTATGTTATTGATACGGGTGTGAGCAATAACCACTCTGAGTTTGGTGGCCGCTCAAGGTCTGGCTATGACTTTGTAGACAACGACAACGATACCACTGACTGCCATGGACATGGTACCCATGTGGCGGGGACCATAGGCGGTAGCCAATACGGTGTCGCCAAAAATGTTAACATTGTGGGTGTTCGAGTGCTGAGCTGCCAAGGTTCTGGTTCCAATTCAGGTGTTATCGGTGGCGTCAACTGGGTAGCAGCCAATGCTTCGGGCCCATCGGTGGCGAACATGAGTCTAGGTGGAGGGGTGTCTAGTTCATTAGATAGTGCCGTCGCAAGTGCCGTACAATCAGGTGTTAGCTTCGTACTTGCAGCAGGAAACTCTAATGCTGATGCATGTAATTCTTCACCCGCTCGTGAACCAAGTGGTGTCACTGTTGGCTCTACAACAAATAGTGATTCCCGTTCAAGTTTTTCTAACTGGGGAAGCTGTGTTGATGTCTTTGCACCCGGCTCAAATATCAAGTCTGCGTGGTACGATGGTGGTTATAGAACTATCAGTGGCACTTCGATGGCAGCACCTCATGTTGCAGGGGTCACAGCGCTTTATCTAAGTGAAAATGGCGCTTTGTCGCCAGCTCAAGTTTCTAGCCTAATTGGAAATAGAGCAAGTACTGGCAAAATAAGTGATACTCGAGGTACAGTAAACAAGCTGGTTTATAGCCTTAACGATAGCGGATGTGAACCTGATTGTAACCCACCGACTCCAACACCAGACGGAGAGCTCAGCAACGGTACCCCAGTTAACAATCTCAGCGCAAGCCGTGGTGAACAGAAACAATATTACATCGATGTTCCTGCGGGTAAAACTCTCACAGTAACGACCAGTGGTGGTTCCGGCGATGCGGATTTATATGTGCGCTTTGGCGCGCAGCCAACAACAGGAACTTGGGATTGCCGCCCTTATCGCTATGGCAACAATGAAGTGTGTACTATTTCCAACACACAAAATGGACGATACCACGTCATGCTTAACGCATACAGCACATACAGCGGAGTGACACTAAAAGCAAATTACTAAACGTTAACGTCCAACACAATAACAATGCCAGTCGATTTGCTTGACTGGCATTGCTACTTTTCGAAAAAACATTCTCTGACTAAAAAGATTGACTTCCTCACAGCCAAACCAATTGGCATCATATTCAAGCAGCAATAACTTAAATGCCGCATTAGAAAATTACCAATTGTATTCATATACTTAAAAATGCTCACAAAAACTCTAGCTTTTTCCTATTAGCGAACAACCATTTAGCCACAAGACATTGGAGGTCTCTTGATTACTTTTATGCTCAATCAAGAAGTCAAACAAGAACATCAAATTTCACCAAATATGACTGTTTTGCAATATTTGAGAACGCAAGTAAAAAAGACGGGAACAAAAGAAGGGTGCGCTTCTGGAGACTGCGGAGCCTGCACGGTCGTTTTAGCTGAGGTCAAAAACGGTCAACTTCAGTATCAGTCCATAAATGCGTGCATCACATTTATTGCGTCAGTACACGGAAAGCAGCTAATTACCGTAGAAGACTTAAAAGAAAACGATAAGCTACATCCAGTGCAACAAGCCATGGTTGATTATCATGGTTCTCAGTGCGGCTACTGCACACCCGGCTTCATCATGTCTATGTTTGCCCTGTCAAAAAATATCCCTAATGCTGACAAACAAGATATTTTGCAATCCCTGTCAGGAAATTTATGTCGTTGTACTGGGTATAGAAGTATCCTAGATGCCGCACTCTCTCTTACATCTGAGCAAGTTTTGGCTGATCATTTTAGCCATTTAGAGCAAACAACCATTTCACAGCTTGAGGCTCTTATCCAGAAACCCGCCTCTCTCAAATTGGGGCGACTGACTGCTTATCTACCGCGCAGCGTTAACGAACTAGCAGAAATTTACAATGTAAAGCCAAGTGCTAGACTGGTCGCTGGAGGAACGGACCTCGCCTTAGAAGTCACTCAGCTTCATCGGCAAATAAAGTCCTTTATTTGCCTACATTTAGTTGAGGATATGAAGGTATGTTATGAAAAGAACGATACACTCTACCTCGGAGCCAACTCGAGTATTACTGACGCGGCTCAAACGCTGGCCAATCACTTCCCTGCTTTTGATGAACTTTTACACCGCTTCGCGTCGCCACAAATACGCAATTCAGGTACGCTTGGGGGGAATATAGCCAATGCCTCCCCTATCGGCGATCTCGCCCCGCTTTTCATCGCTCTAAATGCCAAGCTCAAACTCAGGTGTAAAAACAAAACTCGATTACTGCTTCTCGAAGAATTTTTCATACGTTACAAAATTACCGCTCTTGAAAAAGGCGAGTTCATTGAGCAAATCCAAATACCTAAACTCAAAGCGAAAAACACTTTCCACGCCTACAAACTGTCTAAGCGCCTTGATGATGATATTTCAACAGTATGTGGTGCTTTTAACATTGAAGTTCAAAACAATACGGTCATCAATGCTCGTGTTGCTTTCGGTGGTATGGCGGAAACTCCCCAAAGAGCGATTCATTGCGAAAACGCTCTTATCGGCAATTCATGGAGCCAAGAAACTATTGCATCTGCGATGACATCACTAAGCCAAGATTTCAAACCGCTCAGCGATTTTAGAGCGAGCAAAGAGTATCGAGCAACCGTCGCCGCAAACATGCTTCAACGCTTATTTATTGAAACCCACTATCTTAAAAACCAAGTCGAAACCAGAGTGACTTTCTATGTCTAAATCACACAAGCACACCTTAAAGACAGGTGTAGGCAAGAGCATCAAACATGAAAGTGCCGATAAACAAGTCGCTGGTGAAGCAGTTTACGTTGATGATAGGCTCGATTACCCAAACCAACTTCATGTCTATGTGGGATTTAGCACACAGGCACATGCAAATATAACCAAGTTAGACACGTCTCCTTGCTATGAATTTGAAGGTGTTGAAACTGTCATTACACACCAAGACATCCCAGGGGAACTGGACATTGGTGCAATTTTACCTGGAGATCCGCTCCTTGCAGACGGCTTAGTCCAGTACTTTGGTCAGCCTATCTTTGCCGTCGCAGCCAATACTTATGATATTGCCCGCAAAGCGGCTCAAGCAGCGATCATTGAATATCAACCTCTTCCTTACATACTCGATGTGAAACAGGCGTTGAAGAACAAACAGTTTGTCACCGAAAGCCACCAACAAAAACGAGGTTGCTCTAGTCAAGCGCTCAAGCGAGCTACACACCGAATTGAAGGGGAACTGGAAATTGGTGGACAAGAACATTTTTATCTTGAAACACAAGTAAGCAGTGCCATCCCGATGGAAGATGGAGGAATGCTTGTTTACTCATCCACACAAAATCCATCGGAAGTACAGCATAAAGTTTCCCAAGTGCTTAATTTGCCCATGAACAAGGTGGTGGTCGAAATCCGCAGAATGGGAGGGGGATTTGGCGGCAAAGAAACACAGGCAGCCATACCCGCTTGTCTTGTTTCTGTCATTGCTAGCATCACAAAACGACCTACAAAACTGCGTCTTTCCCGTATGGAAGACATGATGATTACCGGGAAAAGGCACCCTTTCTACAATCAATATAAAGTCGGATTCAATGATGATGGTGTGATAGAAGGTGTGGATATCACAGTTTCTGGGGACTGTGGCTACTCACCTGATCTATCCAGCTCCATTGTTGACCGCGCCATGTTTCATTCTGATAACGCTTATTACTTGGGTGCAGCAACGATCACGGGCCATCGCTGCAAAACAAATAAAGCGTCCAATACTGCTTTTCGAGGATTTGGTGGGCCTCAAGGCATGATGACGATTGAGCATGTTATGGATGAGATTGCTCACTATCTTGACAAAGACCCTTTAGAAATCCGCAAAGCTAACTATTATGGTGAAAAAGGTCGAAATACGACTCACTACCACCAGAGAGTTGAAGACAACTGCTTAGACACTATTACCGACAAGCTGGTAAAAACTTGCCAATATAGAGCGCGCCGTAAAGCCATCAACCAATACAACAAGCAAAGCCCAATTCTGAAAAAAGGCTTGGCTATTACTCCAGTTAAGTTTGGTATTTCTTTCACCGCTGCTTTTCTCAATCAAGCGGGTGCTCTGATACATATTTATACTGATGGCAGTATCCATCTCAATCATGGTGGGACAGAAATGGGCCAAGGTCTAAATACCAAAGTGGCACAAATCGTTGCACAAGAGTTTCAAGTTGACGTCAACAAAATCCAAATCACGGCAACCAATACCGACAAGGTACCCAATACTTCCCCAACGGCAGCATCTTCGGGAACCGATCTCAACGGTAAGGCCGCACAAAATGCAGCGATAAAGATAAAGAAGCGTCTCATCAAGTTTGCAGCCCACCACTTTAAGGTATCACCCCAAGAGATCGTATTTAAAAATGGTACTATCACTGTCGGTAATGCAATCATACCATTTGAGGATTTGATTCAACTGGCCTACTTGAACCAAGTGTCTTTATCAAGTACTGGCTTTTATCGTACTCCAAAGATCCACTATAACCGTGATAAAGCACGAGGTCGGCCTTTCTATTATTTCGCCTATGGGGCGGCGTGTTCGGAAGTCGTTATTGATACATTAACAGGTGAATACAAGCTGCTTCGTGTCGATATTTTGCATGACGTTGGAGCTTCACTCAATCCTGCAATAGATATTGGACAAATAGAAGGTGGATTTATTCAAGGTGTTGGCTGGCTTACTACAGAAGAACTGTGCTGGAATGAGCAAGGTCGTCTCACCACCAACGGACCAGCAAGCTATAAAATACCTACGATTACCGATATGCCGATTGAGTTTAATACTCAACTCCTACAAAACCATGCCAACACAGAAGACACAGTGTTTCATTCAAAAGCCGTTGGCGAACCACCATTTATGCTTGCCATTTCCGTTTGGAGCGCATTGAAAAATGCCATTGCTTCCGTATCCCCCAAAGGTCCCGCCCCACATCTAAATACACCTGCAACCCCAGAAAGAGTGCTAATGGCCATTCAGGCAGTAAAGAATGTCCGATCCTAGCCACAACAACTGGAAATCATTAAGGGAGAAACTCATGTACAGCGACAATTGGATTCATATGCTAGGTCATTTACAAGAAACAGGAGAAGCCTGCGTGATAGTGACTGTATTAGAAACCAAGGGTTCTGCACCAAGAGATGCGGGTACTAAGATGCTGGTTACAACTCAGCGTCTAATAGCAACGATAGGGGGCGGACACTTAGAACATCTTGCTACACGTATTGCCCGAGAAATGCTCTCATCGGGAAACCCATCCCCAAGACTAGAAAGATTTAATCTTGGGGCGAGGTTAGGTCAATGCTGTGGTGGCGCAGTGACACTGAGCTTTGAACCTATTGGATTCAATAGCAAGCATCTGACTATATTTGGCGCCGGTCATGTCGCGCAGGCGTTAGTTCATATTGTATCAACCCTACCTTTTCGAACAACTTGGATTGATCAACGAGAGGATATTTTCCCAGATTCAATCCCAAGCAAGGTGACTAAGTTGATCTCTGACGATCCTCTATCGGATGTAACTTGCCAGCCCGCCGGTAGCTACTACCTAGTGATGACGCACAATCATCAATTAGATTTTGAGCTCACAAGGGCCATACTAGATAGAGGTGATAGTCAATATCTTGGTGTTATAGGCTCACAATCAAAAAGAAAAAGATTCGAGATGCGTTTAGCTCAACGGGATTATTCGCAAAAACAAATCAACACTCTTATTTGTCCAATCGGTCTGCCTAACGTAAATGGTAAGCACCCTGCTGAAATAGCCGTGTCGATAGCAGGAGAACTTATCATGCACTATCAAGGGATAGCCCAAGAGCATCAACGCGATACTCTGGCAGCAGAACACAGCCACCAAGATGACGTATCCGTTAAAGATAAGATCGCCTAACTTCTGACTACAAGCCAACAAAGGACGTAAATATGGCAAGTCAACGCAAAGCTTATCGCGCTACTATTGTACACTGTGTTGCCGACCCCAAAGATGTAGGGCTCGACAATTGTTATCAATTCTTTGAAGATGGCCTTCTGGTCATTGAAAATGGATATGTCATTGATATAGGCGATGCTCAAGCACTACTCAAGAAGCAGCCAAAAAATGTAAAAATAACGGAATATAATAACAAAATTATAACCTCTGGCTTTATTGATACTCATATTCACTATCCTCAAACAAGAATTATCGCCTCTTATGGTGACCAATTACTCGACTGGTTAGAAAACTACACTTTTCCAGAAGAAATGCGCTTTAGCGATCCCAGTTATGCAAGACACACTGCCGAGCTATTTTTTGATCAACTAATGAGGAATGGTACAACCACAGCGATGGTTTTTGGTACTGTTCACAAGCAATCTGTTGATATTTTTTTCGAACTGGCGCAAAAACGCCATTTGAGAATGATTGCGGGCAAGGTGCTTATGGATCGCAACGCCCCTACTGAACTAACCGACACAGCAGAATCGGGCTATCAAGATTCAAAAGCTTTGATCGAAAAATGGCACAACAAAGATAGGCTCCTTTATGCCATCACACCTCGTTTTGCACCCACCAGCAGTCCACAACAGCTAGAAATGGCGGGAAAACTTCTCGCAAAATACCCGGATGTTTATATGCAAACGCACATCTCTGAGAACCCAAAAGAAATCGAATGGGTGCAGGCGTTGTTTCCAGATCGCTCTGGCTATCTCGATGTTTATGATCACTATGGACTGTTACATAATCGTTCAATCCTCGCTCATGGTGTTCATCTTTCAGATAAAGAGTGCCAACGCCTAGCGGAAACCGATTCCGCAATTGCATTTTGCCCAACATCGAATCTCTTCCTTGGCTCAGGCTTATTCAAACTGTCTAAATTAGAAAATTATCACGTCAAAGTGGGGATGGGGACCGATGTGGGGGCTGGGACAAGTTTTTCTTTACTGCAAACCATGAATGAAGCCTACAAAGTCATGCAGCTGCAACATGAAAAACTCCACCCGCTAAAATCTCTCTATTTGGCCACTCTTGGTGGTGCACGGGCTTTGCAGCTTGATGATAAAATTGGCAATCTTGCTGTAGGTAAAGAAGCCGATTTTGTTGTACTCGATTTACACGCAACACCACTACTAAAAGTGAGAACAGAGCAAGCCAATACACTCGAAGAAATACTCTTTGTACTGATGACTCTTGGAGATGATCGTACTGTGTATCAAACCTACATCTTGGGTGAAAAAGCCTTTGATAGCAGTCTTTAGGATGGGTTTGCAAAACGAGATGATTAGGTCAAAATGAGAGTCATAATAGGAATACGCTTACCACTCACTCTTATCTTAAATAATTTATTTTAAGAATCAAAAGCTTAAACTTGTTTCACTTAAGGCATGACATATGCAACGTATCAGATACAGATACCAGCGAGGGTTTAGTTATGTCAGAAAATATTAGATTGCTTAATCCACAGCAAGAAGCCGCTCAACATGATGTTGAATATTCCGATAGTTCTCTGTTTCGATTAGTGTGCAGCATCATCGAACAGAATGTCGACAACCCTCATCAAGCACATTTTCTCGACGTGAGTGGCGAAAATGCTTCATATGCCGATAAACTCATTGCTCAATATCCGGGGTGTTTTGTCGACGTCGTTGAGCCTGATTCACACAAATCATCAAAGAGTAAACAACATAGCAACAAATTGCTGATCAATAAGACCTATCAACAACTCAATGCTCTGCGAAACTACGATGTGGTTCAATTTAATTGGGCACTGCATCACTTTATTGCGCCGTGTTATGAAGAAACCCAAACCCTCCAGCTTAATGCTTTAAAGGCAGCCTACGATATGCTTGGGCCTGAAGGTATCGTGATTATTTTTGAGAATTTTTATGAAGGCAAAGATCACTCTAACTCACCAGGTAAGCTAATCTATCAATTGACTTCTTCACGGCTTATCAAGCGTCCTATCTCTCAGCTTGGAGCGCGCACAGCAGGAGTCGGAGTCTGTTTTAACTCGGAATTATATTGGCGCGAGCAACTTATAAAAGCAGGCTTTAGCAGTGTTTTCTCTGCTCATTGCTACGATTTTGGTAATTTACATCCGTTTAAGAAATGGATGCTTGGGATCGAAAACCAGCGGGTCGGAATGGTGGTAGGCATCAAAACTCGCTAACCCACTAATTGGCATCTTTACCTTCCTCTTTAAGGGCATGCTTATCAAGTATGCCTTTCAACCATTCAAGCTTAAATGGCTTGCTAAGCACATTGCTAAACCCTTGCTGCAAATAATGCTCTACATCACTATCAAACGTGTTGGCCGTTAACGCTATCACGGGGGTATTGGGAGCAAGCCCCTCAGACTTTATTCGCCTCAGAGCTTCGAGACCATCCATTACTGGCATTTGAATGTCCATGAAAATAATGTCGAAAGTTTGTTGGCGCAACATATCAAGACACTCTTGACCATTGCTCACCGTCGTCGTCTCCGCACTTAACGTTGACAACATTTTTTCTGCCACAATTTGATTCATACGAATGTCTTCAACCAGCATAGCCGAGACTTTTCGCCGTTCATTTCCCACATCAACCCCTTCTTCGACCGATTTGGTCTGTGGGTCATCCTGCAAGTAACGAATCAAACTCAACAGATCATAAGGTTTGCTCAGCAACCTGGCGTTATCCATTAGCGGTAAAGGCGTATTCACATGGCCATAAACTAAGATAGACTTGGGTTCATTCTCGACAACGTGACTAAGTTTATCATCCAACTGCTCACCATTATTGAGATAGCACAACACAACTGAGCCTTTTGGATCATAGAGATCGAGCTCCTTTAATTCCTCAATAATCAATGTACGCACATCAGGGTTACTAGCGATTACTTGTACCCACTTCTTCTGCGCAGGGTCAAAAAGCGGTTTTTCTTCTATGACTTCCATCGGAATATTAACGATAAACTCGCTTCCCTTACCAAAGGTACTGTTGACGTTTATCGTTCCACCGAACATAGAGACTAAAGACTGACAGATAGACAAGCCAAGCCCTGTTCCACCATATTTGCGAGTAATGGATTCATCGGCTTGAGTAAATTCCTGAAACACCCTATCAAGCTGCTCTGGTGTCATACCGATACCACTGTCTTTAACACGAATACAAAGCTGCTCCTGCTGGTCTTGATTGACAATAGAGATGGACAAATCAACAAACCCTTTCTCGGTAAACTTAAGCGCGTTGTAACCTAAATTATTAATTATTTGCACGAGCTTAGTCTTATCTGAACGGATCTTGTAATCACATTTGATACCCGTTGAGTAAAAAACCTCAACATCATGCTGTTTATCGTAATTATGTCATTACTGAGGGATCTTGACGGGATAAATACCATTCGACTCTGTCGTATCCTTACATTC